>CAYTNL010000101.1:0-21704 GCA_964439145.1 uncultured Verrucomicrobiales bacterium | reverse complement strand
GTCCAATCCGAGGTCGCCTTACCCATGGGACCAAAATCCAGCGCCGTCACCAAGCTCTCGTTGGGCACGCTTGCGGTGATGGTCTGGGAGCCGGTGCCCTGAGTCTCGCTTTCCCAGCGGGAGATGGCGCCCACCCCGGACTCTGGACCTTCGAAGGTGACCTTCATCTCTGGATCCATCTCTTTCCAGGGCGACCAGGCCAGCGTCGCCTCGAGGTTGTTGATCAGGGGAAAAATTTTCTCCGGCGGCGCCTGCATCACCACGGATCGCTCCACGCGCACATCCGGTTTGGTGAAAAGAAACAGTGCTCCCAGGAGAATGATGACCGCGGTGATGAGAACCAGTAGGACCCGAATGAAACAACGCATGTCTCAACTGTAACGATGATCGTGCCAGCCTGGCAAGACTGGAGACGTATGGAATGGCACTCAAGGAAAACAATTGATAAAAATCATAAAAACCGTAATTTATCCCATCTCTCTATCAGATGGCATTCCAAGTCCGACGAATCGATCAAATCGCTCATTGCCTCGAGCGACGCGCCGAGTGGCAACGCTTCGTCGGGAGTTGCTCACTGGCGTCGCCATTTTGTCGCGCGGAAGTGTGGCTGGCCTGGTATGAGGCCTTCCCCGAGTTCCGGCCCCTGGTTTATGAACTCCGTGAGGATGAGCGCCTGGTGGCCCTGCTGCCGCTCTACCGTCAGGGGCCCAACCTGCATCTGGCCACGGAATGCCACCTCGACTATCAGGATATCGCCGCCGACTCTGACGCCGCCGCGTGTGCCCTGGTCCAAGCCATCATTGAGAGGGAGGGGGCCGCGGGGCTTTCCCTGACTTTCGGCAAAGTAGCCGAGCATTCCCGGCTATTTTCCCTTCTCTCCGATCCCCGCATCGCGTCGCTCGCCTCCGTGCAGCGCCGCTACTGGAGCGTCTGCCCCCATACGGGATTCCGACTTCCCGAGCCCGGTGTCCTGGCGGGGGCGCTCACCGCTCGCCAGCGGAAAGACTACAACAACGCCACTCGCCGCGTTCGGGAAGCCATGCCGGATCATGTGATCGAGCATCGGCTCGGTTCGGCGATCAGTTCCGAGGCCATCGAGGCGGCGGCGGAATTGCATCGCTCGAGTCAGTGTCGGAAAAAAGGCCAATCCGTGTTCAGCGATCCCGGTTTCAGCGAGTTCCTGCTGCGCCAGGCGGCGACTGATGAGCCCTTGATGCTTTGTCTGCTGCGGGAGCGGGCCGGCGGCCCCGTGGTGGCCTTCAATCTCGGCTACTTCACCGGCGACACCTACTATTACTACCTGACCGCCTACGATGCCGGGCACGCCGCCCTCTCTCCGGGACGGAAACTGCTCATCGACACCCTCAGCCATTGCGCCGAGAGAATGGAGGGCGATCACCTTCGCTTCGACCTGCTCAGCGGAGAGGAAAGCTACAAGAGCCGCTGGGCCACCTCTTTTTACGAAGTCTGGCGTTTCCAGATCATCCCCAGGCGACTCGCCAATCTCCCGAAAATGGCCGCCTACCGCACGGTGTATGGATTGAAGGGAGCCAAAAACTGGTGCCGCGAGCGTCTCTCCGTCGGAGAATCCCTCGCCGCCCTGGAGCACGAACGTCCCGCCCTGATCAGTTGATCGGCGCCCGATGAGTCACTTTCAGAAGTAATCCGGCGCATTACCGGCCTTCCACTTGATGTTGCACCCCGAGCTCGGTTGCCAGGGTTGCTCCGGTCCCTCACCCGTCTCGATCACCGCGTCGAGCGCCGCCCGCAGATCCGCCCCCGTCGGCGCGTCTCCCCGGCCGGGGCGGGTGGCATCGAACTGACCCGCGTAGGCGAGCCGACGCTCACCGTCGAACACGTAGAAATCCGGCGTGCAAGCCGCCGCGTAGGCTTTGGCCACTTCCTGGGTCTCATCGTGGAGATAGGGGAAATCCCAACCGTGCTCCTGGGCGAAGGCCGCCATCTTGTCCGGCGCGTCGGCCGGATAGCTCTCCGCGTCATTCGCGCTGATGGCGATGAACTGCACGCCCCGGGCCAGGTATTCGCGGGCGCACACAGCGAGGGCGTCGGCGAGATGGACCACGAAAGGGCAGTGATTGCAGACAAAGGCCACTACCACCGCGCGGCGGTCGCTGGCCAGTTGATCGAGCGAGTAGGCGTTGCCGAGACCGTCCACGAGAGTGAAGTCCGGAGCCTCGGCGCCGCGCGCCAGTTGGAAAGTGGAGGGTACTTCTGCCATGATCCCCAGCCTACCCGGAAGGCCGGGGAGGCTCAATCAAAAGCTGCCCCGCATCCCACCTGACCCTGTTGAGTCAACGACTCAACCCTCTTGAGTCGGCGGCGTCGGGACCGCTCAGGGGGCGGCCGTCTGTTGGAGGATCTTTCCGGTGATTTCCCCTTCCACGCGGGCGCTGCCCATGTCGAACTTGGCGGCCTGGACATCCAGGCCCTTCAGGAACACCGCTCCCGGCTCGAGGTTGAGCTGGGCGCCGCGGAAGGTGACCTTTTCGTGGAAAGTGCCCCCCAGCCACCAGGTACCACCGACAAAGGCGACCTCGGCGCGGGTTTCAGGCGCTTCGTAGAGTACCTGGCCCCCGAAATAGGCGGTCTTTTCGGCGGGCGCCTCGGTCAGATTCTTCCCTGAAACGGTAACCCACGAGTAGCCCTGACTGGTCAACTCGGTCTTCAGATGATTGATCCAGAGGAAGGCGCCGCCCACCGGGAGGACGACGAGGAACAGCAGGGCGAGCAGGCACCCACAGCCGCCGCGCCGGTTCTTGACCGTCGCGTAGGGGTCCTTGGGATGACGTCGCTCCTTCTTATTCTTCTTCTCCCCCTTGGCCTTCTCTTTGGAGATCTTCGTGGCCCGGTTGATGTCGCCAAAACCGTCCGGAGTCGGCAGTTTGATCGGCGGTGGCGGTGGCGGTGTATCCTCGGGCTTGGCGGCGTCGTCAGACATGATTACGATATCGGTGAATGGTTACGCTCATGGTTATGGAGTGAATGGACGCTGTCAAGGGGCGGTAGGGTCACGCGTGGCCGAGCTTTTTTTGATTTGCCAGTCGGAGACCGCTTACCCAGTATCCCGCGATGAAACCGGAATATTTTCTGTCATGGATGTGCGGGCTGGCGTTGGTGTTCGCCGGGCCGGTGACCGCCCAGAATGCGGCCAAAAAGAAGGCGCCACCGAATCCCTCGCTCGAGAAAATCGAGGATGTGCCCGGGCTGCCGCGCGTCCTCCTGATCGGCGACTCGATTTCCATGGGCTACACTCTTCCCGTGCGCGAACGGCTGAGGGGCAAGGCCAACGTGCATCGCATCCCGGCCAATGGCGGTCCCACGACACGCGGGCTGGAGAGCATCGACAAGTGGCTGGGCGAGGGCGACTGGGACGTGATCCATTTCAACTGGGGCATTCACGATCTGCGTCACATGGACGATGGCAAACGCCAGGTCGAGCCCGCCGACTACGAAAAGAATCTCCGCGCCCTGGTGGCGAAACTGAAAGCGACGGGAGCAAAGCTGATCTGGGCGACGATCACCCCGATTCCCGAGCCTCCGTTGCAACCGGCGCGGACTTTCGGCGACGAGACCGAATACAACGCCATCGCCGCGGAGGTGATGAAGGAAAACAACATCCCGATCAACGATCTCCACGCCTGGATGCTCCCGCGCTTCGAGGAACTCCAGAAGCCGCGGGATCTTCACTACGAACCCGCCGGCTCGGAGCACCTCGCCGACAAGGTGGCGGGGGAGATCGAGAAGGTGTTGGAAAGGTAGGGAAAGGAGGGGCGACAATCTTGTCGCCCTGATCATCCCAAAAGAGGCGACAAGATTGTCGCCCCTCCTTTCAACTCTCCCGCTTCTTCGTCATCATGAACTCGTTGCCCTCGGGATCGACGCACATGGCGAGGTGGAGTTCCTCTTCGCCGGACTCGTCGAGCGGGCGGGCGAGTTCGCCGCCGCAGGCGAGGAGGCGTTCGACGCCTTCGTGGAGATCATCGACCTGAAAGCTGAGGCCGGTCCAGGTGCGCTTGCCCTCGCCGTCGCCATGGATGCCGATGGTGGCGCCGCAGACGACGACTTCGCTCCAGACATCGGTGCGAAAGGAGAGTTCACCGCCGAACAGATCGCGGTAGAACCGGATGGCGCGATCCATGTCGGCTGCCCAGAGGGCGTATTTCACTTTGATGACTTTCATGGCGAGGGAGGGTGGGGGCGTTTCAGTGAAAGATGAACGGCACGCCCATGGACTCGAAGGTCTTTTTCTCCTCGGCCATGTAGCGCTCGGCGAGTTCGTCGAATTTTCCAGCGGCGCGATAGGCGGTCAGCCAGGCGTTGACTTCCGCGAGCAGGGCGTCGTCGCTTTTGCGGACGCCGATGGCCCAGGTCTCCTCGCGGATGGGGTGGAGGATGGGGCGGGTGGTCTCGGGGTGGGTCTTCCACTGGTGATAGATGGAGATCTGGTCGTAGATGAAGGCGTCGGCCTTGCCCTGGGCGACTTCCAGGGCGCAGACGCCGGCCTCGTCGAGGACGATGAGTTCGACTCCCTCCAGATGTCCCTGGGCCCAGAGATGGCCGGTGGTGCCGAGCTTCACCGCGACTTTGGCGTTGCTCTCGGGGAGATCGTCGACGCTCTGGATGGCGGAATCTTTCCGCACCAGCATGCAGAGACCGTTGGTGACGTAGCCGTCGGAAAAGGCGATCGCCTGGGCGCGCTCCTCGGTGCGGGTCATGGAGGAGATGATGAGATCGATCTTGCCGCTCTGGAGCGCCGGGATGATGCCGTCCCAGGCGACGTCCTCGAGCCGCAGCGGGCGTCCCAGGTGGGTGGCTAGGGACTCGGCCATGCGCACGCTGATGCCGTCGGGGAGATTGTCGGTGCCCCGCATCTCGAAGGGCGGGTAGGCCATTTCCATCCCGACTACGAGGGTGTCGGGTTCGTCCGCCGAGGGGCCGCAGGCGGTCAGAGCCGCGGACAAGGCGAGGGTGGCGAGGAGTCCGCGAAGGCGGGCATTCATGGGAGCGGGGCGGGGTCAGACTTTCGGGGTGTCGGCGCCGGGGCGGGGGACGCCGCTGACTTTTTCCATCACCCAGACCAGTGCGAAACCGACGACGATGAAGCCGAAGGCCAGCCAGGTCTCGGTGTTCAGATCGGGGAGATGCCAGGAGTAGCCGATGACCTTGGTTTTCGCCGCGTCACCGATGCCGAAGGTCTCGGTGAGTTCGTTTTTCCACGGCCAGATGATGAGCAGCGAACCGGCGACGAATCCGGTCAGCATCGCCACCGCGAGGTCGTGAAACCGCCGGAACACCCAGGAGAGCAGGTGGCTGAGGGAGATAAGCCCGATGACGGCGCCGATGCCGACAGGGATGAGGATGCGCAGGGCCGAGAGGTCGAGGTCGGTGAGTTTTGACACCGAATCGATCATGATGAGCTGGTAGTTTCCCAGCAGGAGCAGAACGAAGGATCCGGACAGGCCGGGCATGATCATGCTGGCCATGGCGATGACTCCGCAGAGCAGGAGATAGAGCGGTGAGGCATTCTCCGAGGCCGGTTTGAGCAGGGCGATGGACACGGCCACGGTGGCGCCGATCACGAAACCGATCAGGGGTCCGAGGCTCCAGCGTCCGACCTTGGCGCCGACGAACAGGATGGAGGCCAGGATGAGCCCGAAGAAGAATGCCCAGACATGGACGGCGTGTTTTTCGAAGAGAAACTCCAGCAGCTTGGCCAGGGAGAGAATGCTGAGAATGACGCCGGATCCCAGCGCGCTGAGAAACCAGAAATCGGTCGCCTTCGCGAACTCCGCGAACCGGCCTGTCAGCAGCAGTTTGAGCGAGCGCGGGCCAAAGGCCTTGATGCCGTTGATGAGCCTCTCGTAGATGCCGGTGATGAAGGCGACGGTGCCTCCGGAGACTCCGGGGATCACGTTGGCCGCGCCCATGGCGGCGCCCTTGAGAAAGGTGAAAAGTGCCTGGAGCGTTTTTTCCTTCATGCTGCTGTCGGGGCGGCAACCTGTCTTTCAGGGGCGGGTGAAGCGCAAGCGGATTCCCCCGTCCTTGGCGGCGTGGCGTCAGACGGCGGCTGCGGGCTCGACTTCGCCGACTTCCTGTTCCTGTCGCGCCTTCGGCCCGCGGAAACAGAGCCACCAGATCCAGAAGGGCACGTTGATGAGGAAGATCCAGTCGAGTTTCTCGTTCCCGTAGAAATAGAGCCCCATCATGAGGTCGTTGAAATAGTGGAAGATGACCAGTGAGAAGCCGATGATGAGGGAGAGGAAACGATTGTAGAGGGCGAGAAAGGCGAAGATCTCCAGCAGCACCCCGCAGCTCAGGAACAGTCGGACAAGATTCGGGTGATCTTTGAGCATGAATTTCGCCACCTCGGGCTCGGGCACGTTCCACTTTTCCTCCAGGGCGCTGTAGTAGTTCTGCCGATGGGTCTTCACCACCTGGATGCCGATGTAGTGGCTGTTTTTGAACCATTCTCCGTCCGAACGGATGGGCTTGATGACGCCGGCGATGACGTAGCAGATCACGATCATCCACTGCGAATAGCGTACCAGCCAGTCCCACAGGGTGCGCCCCCTCACCGGCTCGGCCCGCCGCAGGCCGAAGGCCGCGCGCCAATCGCCCCGGATGGTGTGCCACCACACCACCCCCATCTGGGCGACGAGGATGAGGGAGAGCATCTGGTAGCCGTGGTGGATGTAGCCCTGGGAGTTGTAGAGCGTGCGACTGCCGATGCTGATGAAGACCAGGATAGGCAGCGCCACCGGCAGCCCGACTCCGGCGGCGTAACACAGCAGACAGGGGATGACAATCCATGGCAGGATCCCGATGAAGCCGGGATCGGAGAAAAAAGTCAGGTCGATGAAATTCGCGATGCCGTTGGGCTTGTTCTGATCCTGGTAGGTCAGGGCCGCCTCGGAGTTGGGCAGCATCTGGGAGATCGGCAGCAGCGGCGGGCGCAGCCGGTTGTCCAGCACGGGATCGCTGACGATGGCCTGGAGTTTGCCCGGAGCCACCCGGTCGGTCAGCCACATCGCCCCGCGGGAAAAGGGCGCTCCCAGAGGCATCGACTGATAGACCACCACCGCGAAAAGGACTCGGATGAAGACCACCTCGAAACGGTGCAGCCGCGGCCCGTCGAACTGGCGTGCCACCGGCGCCAACCAGCGCCGGAGGCGGGAAACGGGGGGGAAATGGGCGATCTTGTCGCGGAGAGTGGAGAAGGCCGGGATCATGCGGGAAAGGGATGGGGGGTGACGGGGATCAGGGGGCGGGAGTGGCGGGCACCGCGCCGAGCATCCGGGGAGTCTCGGTCCAGCCGCCCTTGTCCGTGGCTTCAATCCAGACTTCCATCAGGGAAAGTTTTTCCGGCAGGGCCGTGTCGCGGTCACGGGCCACTTTCTGGAATTCCGAGAGCAGGATGCCGGCGGCCTCGTTCAGCTCGCTCTCGGTCAGTTCGGTGTCCTTTTTGTCGAGATCGTCGGCGAAGTCGCGGGAGTAGCTCTTCCACATTTTCTTCACCTTCGGCGCGCTCAGTCCAGTGAAATTATGGATGGGGATGGCCTCGTTCTGCCGGGGATCGCTCTCCCAGGTCGCCACGTAGAGGTAGTTCTCGCTTTCGTCCGGATCGGAATACATCGGGAAGAAGGAGAGGGGATAGAAGTCGTCCTCCGCCAGGATCGCCAGCGATACCACGAGCGGCAGACACCAGATCGAGTAGCGGGTCGCGATCCAGCCCGCGAGACTGCCGACGGCGATGATTCCAAAGAGTGCGTCCATAGTGTAGAGTGCGTAACTGTGTAGCAGAAGAAGGCCGCAAGACAATGACGATCCTGTTTTCCGGCCATCACCGCGACCATGTCACTGGCGCGGTTGCGCGGCGCGTGTTCGTGCGGGTTTACCCTGTCGCCGGCTTCCGGCATGATATGGCACGTTCCTTGCACCTCCGACGATCACATCATGAGCCACCACCCCAGAAAACGTCGATTCCGCTGCGCGCTTTGCCTGGCGGTCGTGGTGGCCGTGACGGTATTCCTGATCAGTGACGCCCTGCGATTCGAGGGCGGCGGAACCACACCGGGACCGGGCTATCTGGTGGTCTGGTTGGGCATGGTCCTGGCCGGAGCGCTTGCCCTGCTCGCGTTGGCGGCGGATCTCGTCTGGTCCGGTCTCCGCCAGAGACGGGCGAAACCGGGCGCCGTCCCCGTCGCCTCCGAGGTGGGGAGCACCGCCTCGCTCCTCCCGCGCGCCTGAGAGTCCCGCGCCGCGGGCGCGATTCTCCGTTGACGCTGCCGGTGGCTTGCGGCAAGTCTAACGCCGCCGCATGCAAACCGCACCCGTCACCCCAGAACGCCTCCGCTCATCCGTCATCGCCGTCCCTCCGATGGCGCGTGATGCCGCGCTGAAATACGCTCCCGAGGAGAACGCCCGCCTCATCCGCCATATCGAGGCCGGCGGGGTGGACATCCTCCTCTACGGAGGCAACGCCAATTTCTACCACACCGCCGTCAGCGAATACGCCGACATTCTCGGCGCCCTGGCCGAGACGGCGGCTACGGATACGCTCGTCATCCCCTCGGTGGGGCCGGCCTGGGGCACCATGATGGATCAGGCGGTCATCCTGAGGGATTTCGATTTTCCCACCGTCATGGCGCTGCCCATGCAGGGCCTGACCACCTCCGCCGGCGTTGCCACCGGCCTGCGCCGGTTCGCCGAGGCCTATGGCAAACCCATCGTCCTCTACATCAAGCACGAGGGATTCATCGACCCCGCCGCCGCCGCCGCCCTCGTCGATGAAGGACTCGTCTCGTGGATCAAATACGCCATCGTTCGCGAGGATCCACTGAATGATCCCTACCTCAGCGAGCTGATCGGCATCGTCGACCCCGGTCTCATCGTCAGTGGCATCGGCGAACAACCCGCCATCATTCACCTCCGCGACTTCGGCATCAACGGCTTCACCGCCGGCTGCGTTTGCGTGCGTCCCGATCTCAGCCAGCGCATGCTCGAGGCCATCGTCGCGGGCGACTACGCTACCGCCGAGACTCTGCGCGCCGGCTTCCGCCCGCTCGAGGATCTGCGCAACGAGATCAATCCCGTCCGTGTGCTGCATGACGCCGTCGCCCTCGCCGGCATCGCCGATACCGGCCCGGCCCTGCCACTGCTCAGCAATCTCGGCGAATCCGATCGCCGGCGTGTCAGGGAAGCGGCGGTGAATCTCCTCAACGCCTGACCTCCCCCAGACTCCACCCGTTTTCAGACCCATGCTCGAACTCCACGGCAAACACCTCATCGGCCGCGACACCAGCGCCGAATCGTCCCTCACTTTCCAGGCCTGCAATCCCGCCACCGGCGAGACCCTGCCCACCGTGTTTCGCGAGGCCAGCGAGACCGAGATTGATCGCGCTCTCAGTCTCGCCTCCGGCGCCTTTGTCGCCTTCCGGCAGACATCGGTCGAGGATCGTGCCCGCTTTCTCGAGGCCTGTGCCGACGAGGTCGAGGCGCTCGGCGGCCAGCTCATCGAGACCACCATGGCCGAGACCGGCCATCCCGAACCCCGCTGCCTGGGAGAGCGCGGCCGCGCCACCGGCCAGGCCCGGATGTTCGCCTCCCTCATTCGCGAGGGCTCCTGGGTCGATGCCCGCATCGATCTCCCGCAGCCGGACCGGCAGCCCCTGCCCAAGCCTGACGTGCGCAGCCTCATGGCGCCGGTGGGCCCGGTGGTCGTGTTCGGCGCCAGCAATTTTCCTCTCGCCATCTCCGTGTTCGGCGCGGACACCGTCTCCGCCTTCGCCGCCGGCTGCCCCGTGGTCGTCAAAGCCCACCCCGCCCACCCCGCCACCTGCGAATTGGTGGCCCGCGCCATCCTCGCCGCCGCCGAGAAGACCGGCATGCCCGAGGGCGTGTTCTCCATGGTTCATGGCCGCACCAACGCCGTCGGAGTCGGGCTCGTCCAGCATCCCCGCACCGCCGCCGCCGCCTTCACCGGATCACTCCGCGGAGGCCGCGCTCTTTACGATGCCGCCAACGCGCGTCCCGCGCCCATCCCGTTCTACGCCGAGATGGGCAGCGTGAATCCCGTCTTCATTCTCCCCGGCGCCCTCAGGGAGCGCGCCGCCGACATCGCCGCCGGCTACATCCAGTCCCTCACCCTCGGCGTCGGACAGTTCTGCACCAATCCCGGGCTCGTCTTCGGGCTGGAGTCCGACGAGATGGGGGCATTCGTCTCCGGTGCCATCGAGGGCGCCAGGAAAGCCGCCCCCGCCACCATGCTGCACGCCGGCATCCATCACGCCTACGTCGAGGGCGTGACCACGATGCGGCAGCGCTCCGGCCTGACTCTCGCCGCGGAATCCACCGCCCCCGCCGATCCCGCCCGGTCCGAGGCCGCCTGCTACGTGTTCGAGACCGACGCCGACGGACTGCGGGCCAATCCCGAGCTATACGAGGAAGTCTTCGGCCCCGTGTCCACCGTGGTGAGATGCCCGTCTCCGGCCGATCTCGAGGAGTTCGCCGCCCAGTTGGAGGGTTCCCTCACCGCCACCATCCACGGCACCGAGGCCGATCTCGCCGAGCATCGCGGCCTCATCGATCTGCTTGAGGAGCGGGTGGGGCGATTGATTTTCAACGGTTATCCCACCGGCATCGAAGTATGCCACGCCATGCATCACGGCGGCCCCTATCCCGCCTCCGCACACAGCTACTTCACCAGCATCGGCACCCGCTGCATTTATCGCTTCGTGCGCCCGCTCTGTTACCAGGGCTGGCCCCAGTCGCAACTCCCCGCCGAGCTCCGCGACGACAATCCGCGCGGCATCCTGCGGCTGGTCGACGGCGAATACACCCGCGACCCCATCGCGCGGTGAGACGTCTCAGCGGGCCGGATCCTTCGCTGACTTCGCCCCGCCGCGAAAGTCCTTGATACCCCGGGGACCCTCCTCCGCCACCCTGAATCGCTGCCGATCCGCGTCCCAATAGGCGCGCTCGGCGCGGCGCAGGGATTCCGCCGAAGACTGAAACACCGCGTGCCGTCCCGCCGTGTCGAGGATGGAGTGGATCTTCAGCGCCAGAGAATCTTCCTCCACCGATTGCATCATGGCGATGACCTGCTCGGGAGTATGCGCTCCGGAGAGATCGCCGCCACTTACCCGAAACAGGTAGACGGCCTCGTTCACCGCCCGCACATCCGCCTCCAGATGGGAAACGGCCTGATCCGACAGAAAATACTCGGCGGCGAAATGGATCACCATCCCAATGATCCCCAGGGCGAGAGCGAGATTGATCCCGTCGCCGAAGGTGAGTTTGAGAGGTGGGGTGACTGTGGAAGCGGGGGATGATTTGGTAAACATTGAGGATGCAATCAACCATGTAAGTATTTATGGAAATTATATTTAGATCGACATGTAATCTCTCTCAATGGGAAAGTGCTTCGTTCCCGTTCGTCTTCGGTGGCGCTGGCCGGAGATGCGGGCCTGGGGATCCCCCCTACGGGTAGTTTTCCACATCCAAGAGACTGTTGATAAAGGCTGGGATGAAAAACCGCGAGTCATTTTGGACGTTGCGAGTCGCGGTGAAGGAAGGTAGCCCGGCTACCTGACTGTATCGCAACGAAGCCAGCGGGCAAAAGGGCTGCGGCCCGAAGGGGCAACGGAAATCCCTCTCGGCGAAGCCGCAAACATCCCTGTTCTTTTCCCATGGATTTTTCGTTTCAGAGTTATTCGACAGCCTCCAAAGAGGGTGTGGTCACCGACCCGACAGGGTTGAGTGTGGGGACGATTCTCCCGCTTTGTGATCGGGGTCAAGCCGCGCGATGCGTTTCGCCGTCCTGTTTGATGATTTGGGGCTGGCCTTGGCGCGGCTTTTCCCGCATGCTGTTCCCATGAAACTGTCCGCTTGCATCTTCATGACCTTGGGATTGGCGTTGACCGGTCGAGTCCAAGCCGAGGAGGAAGCCTCGCTCGATCCGGTGATTCAGGTGGGCGGGCAGCTTTGGCAAACCAAAATCGAGGTGTTTCATCAGCATTTCGAGAAACACGGTTTCCAATGGTTGTCCAACAATCAGGCCGCGCTCCGCTCGGTGAATGAGGAGCTGACCCTCTTTGGAGAAAAAATCGGGGAGACCATCGTCCGGAGCAACGAGGGCCTGGTGCATCGCGTGGACATCTCGATATTCAACCGAGGCGACCAGGGCAGCATGAGTTCGGGGGATTTTCGGGGCGCCCTGGAGCGTTGGCAGGGTCATGTGACGGAGGCGACGAAAACGAAGCCGGAGGACAGCAGTGACGCCAAGGACGCGGCTGTGGGGTTGAAGCGGGTCCTCTGGTACACGGCCGACAGCGCGATCCTGCTGGAGTCGAGTGTCAGCCGCATCGGGCCGGAGTTCATCCGACTGCGACTGGCCCCGAAGCCGAAAGGTGCCTTCTATCTTGGGAACACCACCGGTCGGGTGCATCAGCAGGTGTTGCGGGGCGATCTGCGGCGGAATGTGGGCCGCACCGAGACGGGCGACGTGATGATCCAGGGGGTGCCGATGGTGGACCAGGGGCCGAAGGGCTACTGCGCGGTGGCGAGCGCGGAGCGGGTGTTCCGCTACTACGGGCTGGAGACGGATCAACATGAGATGGCGCAGTTGGCGAGTTCCTCGTCGGCGGGCGGCACCAGCCAACGCATGATGTACGAGGCGCTCAAGACCGCCAGCAACGGGGTGCAGTTGCGGGTCTACGACATCATCCAGTTTGAGACCCGCGAGTTCTTCGGCTGGATCGAGGCCTACAATCGCGAAGCCAAAAAGCAGGGAGCGGCCCTGGCCCCCGATGATCCGCGGCGTATCGTCTACCTCGACGAGGTCTACGAGGCGCTCGACCCGGAGGTCTATCTGTCGGTGAAGGCGAATCGGGGCAACTACTTCAACGGGTTCAAGACCGAGGTGATGAAAACGATCGATGACGGCGTGCCGCTGCTCTGGGGCGTGTATCTCGGGCTGTTTCCGGAGGAGGACATCCCGCAGGCCCGCGGCGGCCACATGCGGCTCATCATCGGCTACAACCAGGGCAAGGGAGAGCTGATCTACACGGACAGTTGGGGCGCCGGCCACGAGGCCAAGCGGATGCCGATGGACCAGGCTTTCGCGATGACGACCGGTCTCTACACGGTGAAACCGGCGCGCTGAGCCTCACTTTTTCTCCCCATCGGGCTCCGCCTTTTCGGGGGATGCGACCCGGCGCACCTCGATGTCGTCGAAGTAGATGGGTAGACCGGCGTAGGCGGTGCCGGTGACGGAGGCTTTGCCGGAAAATTTGCTTTCCTCGGAGCGCAGCTCGATCTGGGGCGCTTCCGGGCGGTCGCCGGTCTCCGGCCAGGCGCGTCCGCGCACCACCCAGGCATCGCCATCCGGTTCGACGCTCAATTCGAGTCGCCACCAGTCGTCCGCTGTCCATTGGATGTCGGCGGTGGTCACCACTTCCTCGCTTTTCACCAGCTCCAGCCGGTTCTGCACCGGGAAAAGGCGCAGCCGATAGCCCGACATGCCGTGCAGGCCGATGCCGAACCTCGGGAAACTGCGCCGTTTCTTGTCCGCCTTGACGCGCGCGGTGACGAGTCCGCCGGTGTCCCGGAGCGAGTCGCCCAGTTGGATCTGGGATTCGATCAGCGGAGCCTCGGAGAGTTTCAGGGCTTTGCCGCCGTCGATCTCGACCACGGACCAGTCGCCCTCGATCACGAAGTAATCGCCGGGAACATCGCCGGTTTTCTGGTCCTCGAAATCGGCGTGAAACAGGCGCCCGGGATCTGCGGTTTTTTCCTCGCCATGGGCGGCGCAGGCCAGCAGTGGCAACAGGGAGAGCAGGGGATGGGTCTTTATCATGGGCGGGATGGAATAATGGGGCATTGGCGGTTCACTCCGAGCGCAGGGCCTCCACCAGCGAGCCGCGCAGGACGGCCCGGGCGGCGACGGCGCAGAAGACGAGCCCACCGAGGAGGATGGCGCCGTTGATGCCCAGGAGCAGGCCGAAGGGGAGATCCGATGCGCGGCTCAGGATTTTGGGCAGTACGGCGACGGCGGCGGCGGTCACGCCCAGCAACACGCCGAGGACGTGGAGAAACCAATGCTCGTCGAGCACCATGCCGGCGAGGGATTGGCGGGTGAAACCCACGGCGCGCATGAGCCCCAGCTGTCCGCGCCGCTCGAGGACGTTGCGGCCGACGACGACGGCCAGTCCGATGGTGCCGAGCAGGAGCCCGAGGCCGCCGAGAGTGGAGAAGATGCTGAGGTAGGTGTTTTGCACGGCGTTGAACTCGTTGAGCCGTCGCCAGGCGGGCTGCATCTCCAGCCCGCGATCTCCGAGCATGCGGGTGAGGCTTTCGGACACGGGCGCCGCGACCTCCGCCGCGGGGGCGTCGAGGAGGAAGTAGCGGTAGCCTCCGGCGTCGGGAAATTTCGCGATGAAGGCGCTCTCGGACACGATGATGCTGCCCTGCAGGATGGAGGTTTCAAGCAGGCCCACCAACTGGACGCCGAATCGCTCGCCACCGGCGGTTTCATACTCGATGATGTCTCCGAGCCCTTTTTTCAGCGCGTAGGTGGCGGTGTTCATGTCGATGACACCCGGGATGAGCGGGATTTCCCCCCGGTCATCGAGCGCGAGATCGAGCAGTCCCCAGGCCGGGTCCGCATCCGGATAGGCTTCGTATTTTTGGGAAAACGTGAACGGGTCGAGCGCCGCGACGCGCGCGGTATCCACCCCCAGCAATCGCGGGCGCTGGGCGCGGTTGAGGTTCAGGCAACTGGCGTCGTCACCGTCGCTGACGCGGAACTGCAGCAGGGACCAGTCGCCCGCCGGATCGAGGCCGTATTTCTCGCGTCCCTGGGCGGAGTTGAGATCCTCGTAGATCGGCAGAGTGGTCTCCCCGACGTGGGCGAAGCCGCCCGTGCCGGAGCCGCGGCGTTCCGAGCCGCGCTGTCCCTCGAGGCGGAAGGAGTTGATGGCGGTGACCATGAAGACGCCGGCGGCCATGAGTCCGATGACGGCGAGGCTGCGGCCCTTGCGTCGCACGGCATTCTGTCGGCCGAGCGCGGCCAGGCTGTTGAGCGGGGTGCCGGGGCGTTCCAGTCGGCGCAGTCCCAGAGCGCAGGCGCAGACCCCCGCGATGGTGAGGAGAAAACCGGCCCCGAAGAACATGCCCTGCTCCGCCATGGAGCCGGGGACTTTGGGCGCGGCCAGGCAGCCGATGCCGGCGAGCAGGGTGAGCAGGCCCAGCCACAGGCTCCAGGAGCGCGCCAGCGGCTTCGGTGCCGCGCCGACCTCGCCGCCGAGGGCTTCGCCACCGGCGATGAGGTGGCTGGGGCGCACCCGGGTGACGAGCCGACTGGCGAACCATACCACTCCCAGCGCCATGGCCACGGTGATGGCAAAGGCGATCGCCAGGCTGACGGGCCTGACGTGATAGACGAACTCGATGCCGGAGGCCGCCGCCCGCCAGGCACCGGACATACCCAGCAGGGCGAGCTGGGTGTAGATCCAACCGCCCACCAGTCCCAGCCCGGCGCCAAGGAGGGAGAGAATGACGGCTTCGCCGAGAAAGAATCGCCGCACCCGGCCCGCCGGGAATCCCATCGCCATCAGCAGACCGATCTGGCTGGCCCGCTGCTCGATGCCGAAGACGAAGACCAGCCCGGTGAGAATGAGCGCGGCGACGATGAGGAAAAAGCTCATGTAAGCGAAGAGCTGGCCGAAGTCGAAGGAGTCCGCCACCGCCGCCCCGGCCTCGGCGGGGAGATTCCGCACCGTCCAACCGAGATCGGCGAGCCCGAGTTCGGCTTTCAGGCCCGTCTCGAAATCGTCCGCGGTGATTGCGTCCGCCGGAAAACGCACCGAGGTGGTGTCGCCGAAGCGATTGCCCCAGAGCTGACGCCCGGGGGCGATGCCGATGAAGGCCTTCGGCGTCGCGCGGTAGTCCTGCCAGTAGTCATCGTCCTTTTTCCGAATGCGGTCGTTGTCGATGGGAATGCCGGGTTCCCACTCGTCCATGGAGTCCACCTCCAGGACGCCGGGAAATTCCGGGGTCCAGGATTGATCGATCTGCGGCTGATCCAGCGGCGTGATGGCCCGAACGCGGAACTCCGAGGTCTCCTCGCGCAACTGGCGGCCGGCATCGACGACGAAATACTCCAGAGTGATGGCGTCGCCGTTGCGCAAGCCGAGATCCTCCGCCAGCCAGTCGGTGACCACGATCTCGCCGGGCTCCAGGTCCGGAGGCACCAGCCCGTGGTTCGCGTGCCCGGTGGCGGCCACCATGGAGTAGGGGGTCATGCGCTCGCCGTGGCGGATGGCGTTGACCAGATAGGTGAGCACGCTGTCGGATCGCTCTTCGCCAACGATGGCTCGCGCCCTGGTCTCGATGACGGGATCGAGGAATACGCGGGCGGTGCTCAGTTGCCAGAGGGAGCCGCCGGGACCCACCGGGGCCAGGTGCAGCTCCGCGTCGGAGAGGGTCCAAGCTCGCTCCACGCTCCCGGCGAAGGTGGCAGGATCGGCCTCCGCCCCCGCCAGCAGCACGTTGACGCGTCCGGGCTTGTCGACCAGCAACTGCAACTTCTCCAGAGGCACGAACACCGTCGCCGCCGGCACCTGCTCGGCTTTGAGACTGTAGCGACCGAAGTGGGCGGGGTCGATCACGGCGTCGATGGTTCCGGTGAGCGGCACGGTTTGCTCGGATTCACCGGACAGGGGCGCGTCGCGGCTGAGGGCGCCGGGCTTTTCCATCCGGGCGATGACCCGATCCCCCACGCCGACCTCGAGCCGTCGGGCGGCGGCCTCGTTGATGGCGAACCAGTCGCCGGATTTCTCCGCCAGCTCCGGAGGCGCGGTGCCGGCCCGGGAAAGTTTCCAGAAATCCTCCGTCACGCCGAGGATCTGGACCGCGTTCAGCCGACGGGCGCCACCCTGCACGGTGACAGTGCCCTCCAGTTGCAGCACCGGCGCCAGCGGTCCCGCCAGTCCGGCACCCGAGCGGACGCGCTCCCTCAGTTCGGTGGTGAAAAATCGCTCCCCGCCGACCAGTACCGGTCCCGCTCCCGAGACACGGGACTCGGCGTTGCGTCGCAGGCTCTCCTTCACCGAATCGCCCACCACCAGCGCGCCACTGAGAATGGCGGAGGTCAGGGCCACGCCCGCCAGCACGGCGAAATTCAGCCCCCGGTAATGCCGGAGGGAAGCGAGGATGAGACGCGGGACGGTCATGCCAGGGGAGAGAGGGGGAAAAAATGCGTTCGGCGCCGGGCGCGATCAGTCGGCGAATCGACCGTCACGCAGCGTGCGCACATCGCCGAGACGCCTGGCCAGGTCCAGGTCGTGGGTTACCATCACCAGGGCGAGATTTTCCTCCGCCGAATCGTTCAGCTCGATCAGCAGATCCACCAGCCGCGCGGCGTTGGTCTCGTCGAGCGCCCCGGTGGGTTCATCGGCCAACAGCAGCCGGGGGCGGTTGATCAGCGCCCGGACCACGGCCACCCGCTGGCGTTCGCCGCCCGAGAGCTGGGCCGGACGGCTGTCGAGCTTCCCGGCCAGTCCCACCCGCTCCATCAGCTCCCGCGCCCGCGCCCGCATCTCGGCGGGATCGGCGCGCTCGGCGCGGGCCAGGGTGGGGACGAGCACATTCTCCAGGGCCGTGCACTGCGGCAGCAGATGATGGAGCTGAAAGATGAAACCGATCTCCCGGCAGCGCAGCGCGGCCACCGTTTTCTCATCGCAATCCGCCAGGGCCGTTCCTCCCACGGTGACGTCGCCCTCGCTGGGATCGTCCAGCAGACCCAGGATGTTGAGCAGCGTGCTCTTGCCGCAGCCCGAGGGGCCGACGATGGCGAATCGCTCCCCCTCGCCGACGCGGAGATCGATCCCGTCCAGCACCCGGCGGTCGGGATCGGAGGCGTACCATTTCGAGACGGCGTTCAGTTGGACAATGGTATCGGACATGGGTAAAGCGGGCCGACGAGGCCGGGACCCGGCAAGCAAGCCGAGATTCCCCGCCGACGCAAATCCCGCGATAGGGGATGTTGCGGCCCGCGCCCTCACTTCTCCGCGTTGCGCTTCACCCAGCGACGCGATTTGAACTCGAAACGCGGCAGCGATCCAGGCTCCACCAGCCGCACCGGGATGCGAAGGGCGAAGGCGTTCGAGAGCGCCTTGGAGATCAGTTGCTCCAGATTCGGCGGCGGCGACGGGTCCGCGTGCGGCTCCACCGCGATCTCCAGCTCGGCCATCGACTGCCGCGTGGTCTCGGTCACCTGAAACTCGGCCACCTCGGGAAAACCGCGGATGATCTTCTCCACCGCCGTCGGGTAGACATTCACCCCGCGGATCACCACCATCTCGTCCACCCGGCCCAGGATGCCGCCCTCCAGAGTCAGGCGGCGGCGACCGTCGGCATCGTCGCTCCAGCTCTTCTGCACCAGATCGCCGGTGCGATAGCGGAGCAGGGGACAGGCGGCCCGGGTCAGCGTGGTCAGCACCAGCTCCCCCCGCTCGCCCGGCGCCACTTCCTGCTCCGTGTCGCGATCCAGGATCTCCGCGAAGTAGGCCTCCTCGATCACACAGAGACTCAGCGGTCGGCCCGGAGTCTCGTAGGTCACCGGCCCCACCTCCGTCATCCCGTGGTGATCGTAGACCTTGGCCCCCCGCCAGAGCGCTTCGATGCGCTCCCGCACCTCCGGGATGCTGCCCCCGGGTTCGCCGGCGACGATGATTTTCCGCAGCGGGATCTCGCCCGGCTCCACCGCGTCCTGCTCCGCCAGCACCTCGCCCAGGCGCAGCGCGTAGGTGGGCGTGCAGCAGAGCACCGTGGCCCGGTTCGTCGCCATCATCTGCAGGCGCGCCTGGCTGCCGAGCCCCCCGCTGGGGATGGCCAGGTTGCCCCGCCGCGTCGCCGCGTCGAACGCCGTCCAGAACCCGAGAAACGGGCCGAAACTGAACGCGAAAAACACCACCTCCGACGGACCCACCTCCGCCGCCTCGTAGACCCGGTCCCAGCAGTCCAGCATCGCCGACCAGCTCTCCGGCGTGTCCAGCCATGGCAGCGGCACACTCGTCGTGCCACTGCTCTGGCAATACCGCGCGTAACGCCCGAGCGGGTAGGTCAGATTCGTCCCGTAGGGCGGGAACTCCTCCCGATCCCACACCAGATCCATCTTGGTGGTGAAAGGCATGCGGGCGACAAAATCCGCCAGCGATACGATGTCCGCCGCCTCGCGAAAGCCCGCCTCCTCCAGCCGGCTGCGGTAAAACGCGTTGCCCTTGAGCAAGTCCGGCAGCAGAGCGCGCAGGCGCTCCACCTGCAGGGCCTCTATTTCCGCGCGGCCGGACATCGCACTGCCTCCCTCACTGCTTCGCGAAAGGATCGCGCTTCGTCGCCGGGCCACCCGACTCCGTCGTCACCTGGGCCGTCTCCGCCTGCTTCGTCGGTGGCGGTCCGTGCACCGGCTTGAAAATCGTCACCAGACAGCCGCCCGTCGCCGCCAACACCAGCCCCAGCACAAAAGGCCAGCGGATCTTGCCCCAGTCGTGGGCCATCGAGATCGCCACCACCGCGTTCACGATGGGCGCCCCCGCGAAAATGATCGACATCACCACCCCCGGCGCGTTCTGGATCTTCTGCCCGATCGCCGCCCCCAGAGCCAGCAGCACGAAAAAAGCCCCGATCGCCCCCAGCACCCCCGCGAACAGCGACAGCCACAGCCCCTTGGCCGGAAACGACCACGTCGCCTTGTTGAACCACAGCACCGCCGCCGGCGCCAGCACCGCCGTGATGAAATACGCGATGCCCACGAACAGGAACGCCTTGTAGCGACCGTTCTCCCGGTCCGCCATCGCCATCTGGCCCGAATGCAGGAATATCCCGTAGAGCCCCCAGGTGGCCACCGTTCCCAGGGCGAAAATCAGCCAGGCATTGCTTCCCATTGTCTTGTTCATTTCAGGCTTCCTTGTCCAGCACCAGCGGGATCACCCCCTCGGGCGCGGCCTCGATCCTCTCGCGCACTTCCTCCGGGATGGCAACCGCTTTCATGCGCCGCCCGCTGTGCCCGTGGCCCCCAGGACTGCTGCCCTCGCCAAACGTCACGCACACCACCACAAAGCGCCCCGTCGCCGCCACCACCCGCCGCTCCGCGTCGTCCGGATACTTCCAGAACCGGAAAAAATAATGGATCGTCTTGCCCCGGATCTGCTCGATCAACAGCTCGATCTCGATCTCCTCCTCGAAGAACAGCGGCAGTCGATAGTCCGCCGAGGCATGCACCCGCGGCCACCCGATCGGGTCCGCCCCCGGCCGCGGCCGGAAATCATGCACCGAAAAACCCAGCGACCGGTAGAACGCGTGCTCGCAACTCTCCATGTAACGGAAAAAATTCGAGAAATGCACGATCCCCGCCACATCGGTGTCGGCGAACTCGACGCGGCGGCGGTGGAGGAACTGATGAGCGGGCATGATACCGGGAGAGTATGGCAGGAAAACGACGATCAAGACAGCGACGGAGACCGGCCCACGCCGCTGCGCTCGCCAACCTCCCGCCAATCCGGCCTCCTGGCAAGGCGTCAGAGCGTCTCCCGCCCCCTCTCCGCCAGCCGGTCCAGCGGACTGCGCGTGCCGCTGTGGCTGAGGTTTTTCGCCACGTGGGTGTAGATCATCGTGGTGGAGACATCCGCGTGGCCCAGCAACTCTTGCAAGGTGCGGATGTCGGTGCCGCCCTCCAGCAGGTGGGTGGCGAAGGAGTGGCGCATCGCGTGGCTGGTCACCCGACCTTCCACTTCCTCCATTCCGCAGACATCCCGGAAAAAGAACGCCAGCGCGTTGAGCGCCTGTTTCTGGGTGGAAAAGCTCACCTTGCCATCGCTCACGAGGCTCGCCAGAAACTCCCGCGCCCGCTCCGGGTCCATCGCCTCGCGGGGGCTGCTCACCGATCTGGCGAAACGTCCCGCCCAGCTTTTGTACACACGCCGGGTGGCCAATAGCAGACCCCGTTGGGCGCCCTTGCGGTTCACCGCCTCGCGCACCCGCTCCTCCAGCGTCGCGGTTGGCGCGCCGGTCCGCGTGGCCCAGTGGAGCCAGTTCTCATACCATCGAAAGGCCTCGGCCCACTGGCCCAGTTGCCAGTCGGTGCGGGGTTTGGCCCGGCCCTGCTCCCTCCAGAAGCGTCGGGCCGAGTCCATCGAGGGAGGCAGCTCCTTGCGCGTGCGCCATTGCTCGAACCAGCTGAGAACGAAATCGAAGCCGGCCTTCTGTCGATCATCCACATCGCGCGATGCGGCGAGGTCATGGCTCCAAGGGTGGGGGTAGTTTGTATGTGCAGTGTTCATGATGACATCATTTACCTCAGTAAAAAAGCGTGTGTCAAAGAAAAAGTGAGTTCCTTCGTATATCCAAAAAATCAAGGCAGGGCAAAACCGCCGTGATATGGGTAGGATACGTCCTGATAACGGGTCATTGACATTTCCTGACCATCTTGAAAAGCGAATGGAAAAGCCCCCCAGAACATTGGCTCCAAAATAGCGGGAAACCCTTGACACAAAAAGGGCGGTGCTTCATGCTGCCAATGCCATCCCATTCGATTTCGCCAGAATGATATCGATATCCGAATGGGATAATTAATACTGTTGTGCGCCGAGCGAAGCGAGGCGCTTCTTGTGGTGTGAAAGTCACCA
>CAYTNL010000100.1:0-22030 GCA_964439145.1 uncultured Verrucomicrobiales bacterium | reverse complement strand
GGGGCGCACCGCCCTCTATGAAATCCTCCAATCAAATCTCATTGGCCTGTCTTAGATTTACACGAATGGGGTTGGCTCAACGACCCAAGAGGGTATCATCCAGACACCGATCCTCTGCTCTGGGCACGATGCTGCTCGCCTGATCGCTCCACACACCCGCTCGCCCTGCGGGTTCATCGCCCGGACGCGGTAACAGAGCCGACTCACCGGAGGCTGCCACACAGATTGCGCCGCGTAGCCACGCGGTTGATCCGTCAGGCGCGGGATTTCCAATGTAATTTTCTCAAACCACTTCATCTACCTAAGTCCTCCATGACGACACGTCTGGTGTTCCGATCAGGGTGAGAGTAAGGTTCCCCGAGTCGGACGATCCAGGCGGGGATCGCGAGGCCATTCATCCCACCCCGATTTTCCTCCCGTGCCATCCGCGGCGATCACCGAACCGATGCCCTGCCGGGCGGCTGTAGTCTTTGAGCGACTACACGACTATTCGCGCCGTCTCGAGTGGGACACGCTGCTGCGGGAGGCGCGATTCACCGGCGACCACACCCGCGCGAAGGTCGGGGCCACAACGCTGTGTGTGGGAAGACCGCTGTTCGGTTGGTTGGGCATGGAAACCGTCTACCTGACCTATACTCCCGGTGTGGTCGCGGCGGTGAGCCTGGTCAACAGACCTCCCTTCTTCGAGTCCTTCGCGGCCAGTATCCGTCACGATGATACCGCGACGGGATCGACGGTGACTTACCGGTTCCGTTTCAGGTCGCGCCCCCGCTATCTGCGCTGGTTGATGGAGCCGCTGATGCTGCTGGCGCTGCGCCACGAAACAAAACGGCGCCTGTCGGCCCTATCGCGTCACCTGGCCACGAGCGCGGACTGATTAAAGAGCGCATCCGGGGCGCCCATTCAGAGGTCATTTTCCCGCACGGCTCGAAGTTTGGCGGCCATCCTGGCCTGGAACTCGGCGACGCGCCCGGCGTGGGCGGGATGGGTGGCGAGATTGGTGTAGCCGTGGGGGTCGGCTTGGACATCATAGAGTTCGATCCCGTTCTCGGCATGCTCTCCGTACTGGATATAGGTCCAGTCTCGCTCGCGCAGCAGAAAGCCCTGCCGCATGGGGGCGACGCTGAAGGCGGCATCGCGGACAGACGCGGTCGGGTCGTCGAGCAGCGGTGAAATGTCTTTTCCCTGCAGGCGCCCGGGCACGGGCAGTCCGCAGAGGGCGGCGGTGGTGGGATAGAGGTCGAGCAACTCGACGAGGGAATGGCAGACGGCGGGTTTTTTGCCGGGCACTTTGATGATGAGGGGCACGCCGGAGGACTCGTCGCGCAGGCTGACTTTGGCCCAGAAGTCGTGCTCGCCGAGGTGATACCCGTGGTCGCTGGTGAAGATGACAATGGTCTCGTCCTCGATGCCGGCCCGCCGGAGCGCGTCCATGACCACGCCGACCTGGGCGTCCATGTAGGCGACGCTGGCATAGTAGCCGCCGAGGGCCTTCTTCTGACGGCGGAGATCCATCTTCATGTTCTCGCTGGTCTTGTAGTTGATGCCGGGCTTGGGGATGTCGTCCCAATCCCCCTCGATCTTGGGCGGCAGCTCCAGTTTTTCGTAGGGCTGGAAGGGCGGGTAGTATTTCCGCGGGGCCACGAAGGGCACGTGGGGACGGACGAAACCGACGCCGAGCCAGAAGCGCTCGTCTTTGTGCCGCGCGATCAATTCCGCGGCCTTGCGGGCGGTCTTGCCATCGGAGTGGACGAGGTCGTCGCCGTCGGCCTCGACGACGACGAAGGTGTTGCCGCCGACGACGGGTTTCTTGCCGTCGGGATTGCCCTCGAGGGTCTCGCCGTCGCCCTCGGCCATCCATTCGGGGCCTGGGCTGTTGAAGCGCTCGGTCCAGGAGAGGGCGTCGTCGGCCTGATGGTAGTGGTCCGGCACATGCTCGTGTCCGTACTCGACCCCGCCGGGCACGCCCATGTGAAAGATCTTGCTGACGCGGGCGGTGTAGGCGCCGTGGTTCTTGAAATGCTGGGACCAGGTGGCGCGAACCCCGATCCGGGGGCGTGGATTGGTGTAGCCGAGCACGCCGGTGGCGTGGGGGTAGTAGCCGGACATGAAAGACGCCCGCGACGGCCCGCAATAGGTGCCCTGGCAATAGGCGCGGGTGAAGCGCACGCCCTCGGCGGCGAGGGCGTCGATGTGCGGCGTCCGGCAGACCTCGTTGCCGTAGCAGGAGAGCGCGGTGAGGGTGAGGTCATCGGAGATGATGAAAAGGACGTTGTACTTCGGCTCGACCCCGGTCTTATCCTCCGCCATCAGCGGCATGCAGACGGCGAATAACAGGCAGAGGGAGGGGATGGCGTGGCGAATCATGCGGTCATCCTAGGTACCCACGGGCCTGGAGGCCAGCCCACAGCGCGACGCAAAACCGCCCCCTGGTCTCAGGCTTTCACACCCGCTTTGGCGAGGATCTTTTCCATCAGACACCACTTGGTGAATGCGGACTGGAGGAGATTCGCGCCGACGAAGGCGGTGAACCAGAGCCAGTTGGGATTCACGTAGTGAGCCAGGGCCAGGGAAGCGAGGATGAAGGTCCCCGCGATAGCTCGAATCCAGTCGTTCATTTTCATCGGTTGGGCGGTTCAGGGTTCAGGGTTTTCGGTTCGCGAAAAGACGACCGTTGATCGCTCCACTCAATCCGTCCGGTTCACCATGAAGTAGATCACGGGAACCGCGATGCGGCTGACGAGCAGCGAGGCGATCTCACCGGCCATGAGGGCGATGGCGAGCCCTTGGAAGATCGGGTCCATCAGGATCACGCTGGCGCCGACGACCACGGCCATGGCGGTGAGCAACATGGGGCGAAAGCGCACCGCGCCGGCATCGACGACGGCCTCGCGCAACGGCATCCCCTGCCTGAGGCGCAGCTGGATGAAATCGACGAGAATGATGGAGTTTCGCACCACGATTCCGCCGCCGGCCATGAAGCCGATCATCGAGGTCGCCGAGAAGAAGGCGCCCATCATTCCGTGGGCGGGCAGTACCCCGATGAGGGAGAACGGGATCGCCACCATCACGATCATCGGCGTGACGAAGGACTTGAACCAGCCGACCATCAGGATGTAGATCAGCACCAGCACCGCCGCGAAGGCGATCCCGAGATCGCGGAAGACCTCGATGGTGATGTGCCATTCACCGTCCCACTTCATCGACGGTTCCACGTCGAGAAAAGGCTGGGTCGCGTTGAGGATCTTCAGCTCCGGCTCGGTGGCGCCGAACTTCGTGACGTCGAGTTCGGCCAGCTTTTCGTTCATCTCGAGAATGGCGTAGACCGGGCTCTCCTTCACGTCGGCCACGTCACCGGTCACGTAAGTCACCGGGAGGAGGTTCTTGTGGTAGATGCTCTTGTCGATGACGTCCTCCTCGATGGTCACCAGCTCACCCAGCGGCACCAGGGCGGGCGGAGCGGGCTGGCCGCCGGGCTCGGGAAGGGCGTTGGCGTCGCCGGAGCGAACACGCAGACCAAGCAACTGGCGAGCATCGGTGCGTGACTCGCGGGGCAGCTTCACCCGCACCACCACCGGCTCACGCTCGCGGGGGAAGTGGGCCAGGTCGACATTGATCCCGTCCACCGCCAACTTCAGAGTCTGGGAAATGGTTTCCGCGGTGATCCCGTTGAGGGCCGCCTTTTCCTTGTCGATCCGGAAGCGATAGCGGGGCTGATCGTCCTCGCCGTACCAGTCGACATCTACCACGCCCGGCGTTTCCTCGAAGACCCGCTTCACCTCGCGGGCCAGCCCCTCGCGGTTCTCGCGATCGTGTCCGTACACTTCCGCCACCAGGGTTTGCAGCACCGGCGGTCCCGGGGGAACCTCGGCCACGGCGATGGCGGCCCCGTATTTCTCGGCAATGGGCTGCAGCTTGGGACGCACCCGCTTGGCGATATCGTGGCTGTCGGCGTCCCTATCGTGCTTGGACAGCAAGTTCACCTGGATATCCGCGACATTGGCGCCACTGCGCATAAAGTAGTGCCGGACCAGTCCGTTGAAGTTGAAGGGCGACGCGGTGCCGGCGTAGACCTGGTAGTCGGTCACCTCCGGCTCGACCGCGATTTGCGCCGCCATCTCCCGCGCGGCCCTGGCCGTCTGCTCGAGAGTCGATCCCTCGGGCATGTCGATGATGACTTGGAACTCGCTCTTGTTGTCGAAGGGCAGCATCTTGACCTTCACGAACCCGATCCCGACCAGCGCAAAGCTTCCCAACAGGAGCGCCACCACGATGGCCAGGAATCCCCATTGGTGCAGGTGTCCCTCCAGCAGCCAGTGCATGTAGCGCCGGTAGAGCCGGGTCATCAGCCCTTCCTTGTCGTGGCTGTCCTGGCCCTTTTCGCCAGGTTGTTTCCGCTTCAGGATCCGGACCGCCGCCCAGGGCGTGACGATGAAGGCGATGAGAAGCGAGAAGATCATCGCCGCGCTCGCCCCGATGGGAATCGGTCGCATGTAGGGTCCCATCAGTCCACCGACGAAGGCCATGGGCACGATGGCCGCGATCACCGCCCACGTGGCGAGGACGGTGGGATTTCCCACCTCGCTGACGGCCTCGATCGCGACTTTCAGCGCTGGCTTGTCGCGCGTCTCCGGCAGCCGGTAGTGGCGCACGATGTTCTCCACCACCACGATGGCGTCATCGACGAGGATGCCGATGGAAAAGATCAGCGCGAAGAGCGTGATCCGGTTCAGGGTGAATCCGTAGAGGTAGAAGACAAGGAGCGTCAGGGCCAACGTCGAGGGAATGGCGATGGCGACCACCAGCGACTCCCGCCAGCCGAGCATGAAGAGAATCAGCAAAGAAACGCTGACCACGGCGATGGCCATGTGAAAGAGCAGTTCGTTCGACTTCTCCGCCGCCGTTTCACCGTAGTGGCGGGTGATGGAGACCTCGACATCATCGGGAATGACGCGTCCCTTCAAGGCATCGACCTTGGCCAGGATTTCCTCGGCCAGGGAAATGGCGTTGGTGCCGGGTCGCTTCGCCACCGTCAGGGTAACCGCGGTCTCCTCGTCCCCGACTTCGCCCGAGGCGGCACCGTGACCGAAGAGCACGTAGTGATCCGGATCGTCGGCGCCGTCGCTCAACTCGGCCACGTCTCGGAGGTAGACCGGTTTGCCGCCGAAGGCTCCGAGGACCACTTCCCCGGCTTCCTCGGCGGAATGAAGGAAGGCGCCGCTCTCGATCAGGACCTGCTCGTTGCCGGAATGGAGTTCCCCGGCCCGATACTGACGATTCGCCTGCTGCAGCACGGGCACGATCCCGGCCAGGCTCAGGTTTCGCGCCGCCAATTTCGCCGGGTCGATGGAGGCCAGGATGGTGCGACGTTGACCTCCGATCAGGGTGGTCTCGGCGACGTCGGGCACCTGCTTGACCGCGTCCTCCAGCTCGGCCGCGAGGCGGCGCAGGGTGACGGCGTCGTAGCGATCGCTGTGAAGCGTCAGCGCGAGGATGGGCACGTCGTCGATGGACTTGGCCTTGATCAGCGGCGGGGTGACGCCGGGCGGGATGCGATCGAAGTTCGACTGGAGCTTCTGGTTCAGCCGCACCAGGGCGGTCTCGACATCGTGCCCCACCTCGAAGCGCACGATGACCAGGCTCTGTCCGGGACTCGAGATCGAGTAGACGTATTCCACGCCCGAGATTTCCCAGAGCAGTTTTTCCATCGGGTTGGTCACCCTTTCCTCGACCTCCTTGGCCGAGGCGCCCGGCATCGCGACCATGACGTCGATCATGGGCACCTTGATCTGCGGTTCCTCCTCGCGTGGGAGCATGATCACCGCAAAAACGCCCAACAGCACCGAGGCCACCACGATGAGCGGCGTCAACTTGGAGTCGATGAAGTTGCCCGCCAGCTTGCCGGCGAGACCGTGGGCTTCGGGACTGTGGGAAAGTTCGCTCATGTGACAGGGTAGGTTCCCGGACTCAACCCTCTTGAGTCGGCTGCCCGTCCCGCAATTCGGCGGGCGGCGCGGGGACAATCGCTTCCCCGCCGTCGAGACCGGCGAGAATCTCGATTTCGCCGTCGCGGCTGGCCCCGGTGCGAACGATGCGAAGACGCACGGCGCCGTCCTCGACGACGAACACGTAGTCCATCTGTCCACGGGACACGACGGCCCCGTCGGGAACGGTCAGGGCCTGCCGCTCGCCGCGGGGGAGAAAAGCTCGGCCGAATTGACCCGCGCGGAGTTGGTCGTTCTCGGGCAGGTCCAGCTTCACGGAAAACGTACGGCTTCCGACATCGGCGGACGGGGCGATCTCGCTCACGCTGCCCTCCAGGTCCGCTCCGGCTCCGGCGACCTCGACGCGAAAGGAATCGCCGAGGGAGAGCCCACCGGCCAGCGACTCGGCCACGTTGATCTCCAGGCGCAGGAGCGAGGAATCCTCCATCGCGAAAAGCGGTCGCCCCGGAGAAGCGAGGTCGCCCGGTTCGAGCAACTTGCGTGTGACGGTGCCGTCGAAAGGCGCCGTGACCGTGGCGTTCTCGACCATCGTGCGTGTCTCCGCGACGGTGGCCGCGGCGATGCGGCGCTGGCTTTCGACCTGCTCGAACTCCGCCTCGGTGGCGGCGCCGGTCTGGCGAAGTTTCCGGTAGCGCTCCAGTTCGCGGTCCGCCTGCGCCAAGGCCGCCTCGGCGCGCTGCAGGGCGGCTTCCAGTTCGCCGACTTCGAGCTTGGCCAACACCTCGCCCTGTTCGACCTCGAGGCCGGGAACCGCCTTCATCTCCAACACGCGGCCCGTCACCTTGGCGGCGACCTGGGCTTCCTTGCGGGGACGCACCGTGCCGACCACTTCCTCGAACACGGGCACGTCATGCGCTTCCACGGTCACCGTTTCCACCGAAACCGGCGGCAGCGACTCGATCTCCGGGGCGTCATGGTGTCCACCACACGACGCCAGCAGGAGGGGCGGGACAATCGCGATAAGGATGAGGGATCCGGTTTTCATTTCGAACTTTCCTTGGGTTCTCGAATCGGCAGACCAAGCGCATGCCGGTAGGCGGCAAGTGCAATCCGTTCCTCGGCGCGAGCACCGGAATGCCGGACACGGGCACCGGTCAGGGCGGCCTCGGCGTCGATGAGTTGCGTGCTGAGGGCGATGCCCTCTTGGAAACGCGTCCGGGTCAACTCCAGGCTTTTTTCGGCGCTGGTGATCGCTTTTTCCGCCAAGGCGATCCGTTTGCGAGCGGTCTCCAGGTTGAGTTTGGCGGTCTTTACCTGCAACTCGATCTGCTGGCGCTGCTTCCGATACTGCTCGTCGATCAGAGCCCGGTCCGCCTCGGCTTGGGCGACCTGGGCGTTGACCTCGCCACCGTCGAAGAGACGCAGCCGAATCATGACTCCGGCGATCCAGGAGTTGCCGCCGTCGGGTTCGGTGAATCCCTCGTCGTGCCGCGCCGAGGCGAAGGCGGCGACCGTGGGGCGCTTGCCCGATTTGGCGATCTCGATCCCGGCCTCGGCCTGCTCGGCCCGCTCGTCGAGAGCCCGCAACTCCGCCCGCTCCGAGGTGCCGATCACTTCGCCGGGATACTCGATGGATGTCCACGCGTCGGCGACCTGGAAATCTCCCGCCTCGTTGTCGTCGAGCCCGAGCAGGGTCTGCAGCATGGCGATGGCCAGATCGCGCTGGTTCTCGGCCGAGACGACATCGGCTTCGGCTCCGGCGACCCGAGTCTCCAGGTCGAGAACCGCCGTCTGCAGGGCCTTGCCGCCCTCGACCAATTCCTCGGCCAGGTCGAGATTCGATCGCTGGCTTTCCAGCGAGGCCTTCGCCGCTTCAACGACCGCCCGGGCGCGCAGCACGGTGAAATAGGATTTGGCCACCTCGAATTCCAGCTGTCGCTGCACGGCCGCCAACTCGAACTCTGACGCCGCCACGCCCGCGTCGGCCGCCTTCTGGCCGGCCTCGCGAGCGCCGCCGGTGTAGAGCGGGTATTCCAGGCGAATCTCACTGCCCCAGTTGTCGGTGACATCCGGATCGTTGAAATCACCTCCGAAGGTCAACTGGCGCTGGTTGAGCAGGAACATGAAGGCCTGCGTGGGATTGTCGGTCGCCGAGTAGCCGGTTTCGGCGGTGAGCTTCGGCACCCACTGGGACCGGGCCTCCTCGAGTTGCGCCTGCGCCTTTTCAAATCGGAGCTGGGCCATCCGAGCATCGGGAGCGTGCTCCCCGACGTGGGCGAGCGCGCGCTCGAGCGTCCACGCTTCCCCGGCTTTCGCCGGCCCGGAAAAAGCCGCGAACGCCGCCAGCCACAAGGCGACCTGATTGATTCGAGTCCTCCACCACATAATTCTAAATCGCTATACAGTTATATTTGACTCTTTTCCACTGAATTCCTTTCAATCTTTTCAGAAAAACACAATCGTTTCCAGCTCACACGGTCGCGGTTCGTTCCTGTGCCTCCCTGCGTTTCCCGTGAATTGCCACGGTCCGGATGGACTGCTCGCAGCGTAACCTCGGACAATGTCAGCCACTTACCGCACCGCCATCCACTGGTTCCGCCGTGACCTCCGCCTCTCCGACAATACCGCCCTCTGGCACGCCAGCCAAAGTTCCGAGTCCGTGGTGCCGGTCTACATCCTGAGTGACTGGACCGGGGAGCATCACTGGACCGGTCCCGGAAGGCAGCAGTTCCTCTGTGGTTGCCTCGAGTCGCTGGCGAAGAACCTGGAGACCACCGGCGCGAAGCTGATCATTCGCCAGGGTGATGCCGCCGATGAACTGGAGCAACTGATCAAGGATACCGAGGCGGACGCGGTCTTCTTCAATCGAGATCCCGATCCCCACGGTCACGAGATGGAAAAGAAGGTGCAGGAACGTTGTCGCTCGCTGGGCGTCGATTTTCACTCGCACAAGGACGCCGTCCTCCACGAACCCGGGGAAGTTCTCACCGGATCCGGCGATCCCTACAAGGTCTACACTCCCTACTCGAAGACGTGGTTCGATCAAAACAAGGACGAGCCACTGGGGCGCCCGCGAACGATCACGACTCCACATGGCATCGATTCGCTGCCGCTGCCGACGCTCGACACTTGGAAGCTCTCGCTGGATCGCGATCTCGATCTCGTCCCACCCGGTGAGCGCGCCGCCCGCGATCGCCTCAAGAAAGCCCTCGACGGTCCCCTGCTCCGCTACGCCGACAAGCGCAACGATCCCTCGGCCGAATCGACCTCCCGCCTCGGACCCGACCTCCGCTTCGGCACCATCTCGGTTCGCGAGGTGTTCCATCGGGCGCGGAAAGCCGCCGACGAGACCGACAGCGCCAACCACCGGAAGTCGCTCCACACCTTCCAGAAGCAACTCGCCTGGCGGGAATTCTTCATGGCCATCCTCGGGCATTTTCCCAATGTGCTCGACGAGGAATTCAACCCGACCTGGCGGGGCCTGGCCTGGGACGACCCCGGGAAACAGGATCGTTTCGAACGCTGGCGCGAGGGGCGCACCGGCTTTCCGATCGTCGATGCCGGTATGCGGCAATTGTTGGCCACCGGCTACATGCACAATCGGGTCCGCATGATCGTGGCCATGTTCCTGACCAAGGATCTCCACCTCCATTGGCGGCTCGGCGAATCCCATTTCATGCGGCACCTGGTCGACGGGGAGATCGCCAACAACAACGGTGGCTGGCAGTGGTCAGCCGGGACCGGGGCCGACGCCGCGCCCTATTTCCGCATCCAGAATCCCTGGACACAGACGGAACGGCACGATCCGCGTGGTGAATACATCAAGCGCTGGGTGCCCGAACTGGCCAAGGTCGATCCCAAACGCTTTCACCGCGCGCCCGAGCCGCTCGATCCCCTCGCCCCGGATTACCCCGCGCCGATGGTCGATCACAAAACCGAGCGTGAGCGCACCCTCGAGATCTTCAAGCGACACCGGGCGGGGCGTGACTGATCCGCCGGGAAGCGTCAGAGCTTCCAGCCTTCGCGGTAGGCCTCGCGTCCCCACAGTTTCTGGGCTTCGGGAGCATCCACGAGTTCGCCGGTCTCGGGATTCACCCGCACGGCGCCGCTGGTTCGATAAGCCATGTTGCCGTAGTGACAGAGCATGGCGCTGATCTGACCGTCGGCGATGGGCTGATTCAGCGTCTCGGCCTCGCGTACGGCATTGGCGAAATTGGTGAAGTGCGGCACATCGCTGGGAGCCTCGCGATTCTGGGCGATTTCCTTGCCGTCGTTGTCGTAGACGGTGTAGTTGGCGCTGCTGAAGTCCATCTTGCCGCCTTCGCCAACCACTGACACGAAGGCCGGCGACTCGGGTTTGCGCCGATGGCAACTGCTGCCTTCCCAACTGAGTCCGCCTTTGTCTCCGTAGTCGTAGACCGCGTAACAGGTGTCCGGGGTCTCCTGATCATCGTCGAAATGATAGCGACCGCCGTTGCAGGTGACGCGCTCGGGGTAGTCGACGCCCATGGCCCAGCGGGCCACGTCGAGGGCGTGGACGCCGTTGTTGGCGAGTTCGCCGCCGCCGTAGAACCAGTGCCAGTGCCAGTTGTAGTGCACGAGATTGTCCTTGAAAGGCCGCTCTGGCAGGGGTCCCTGCCAGAGTTCCCAATTCAGTCCCGCGGGTGGTGTCGTCACCGTGCCTTTACCAATGGAGGGACGGCTGTTGAAATAGTAGCAACGGGCGTAGAGGAGCCTGCCGATGACGCCCTCGCGGAGTTTCCGCACCCCCTCGATCATGCCGGGATAGCTGCGACGCTGGGTGCCCATCTGGACCTGGCGACCGGTCTCCTTGGCCACCTGCACCATGCGACGTGACTCCCAGGCATCGTAGCTGCCGGGCTTTTCGACATAGACGTGTTTGCCCGCCTGGCAGGCGAGAATGGCGGCGGGCGCGTGCCAGAAATTGGGCGCGGCGATGGAGATGGCGTCGATCTCGGGATCATCGAGGATGCGCCGGAAATCGTTGACCTTCTCCGGCATCTTTTCCTGTTTGCCCTCCATGGTCTTGAAACCGGAGGCGAGCCGGGCATCGTCCACATCGCACACGTAGGCGACTTCGGTGTTGGGGACATCCAGATAGCCGTTGATGTGTCCCCGGCCCCGGCCGAGTCCCATGACGCCGACACGGAATCGCTCGTTGGCCCCTTTGGCCTGACCGAGCAGGAGATTCGGTCCCGAGGCGGCCGCCACGGCGGCGGCTCCGGTGATGAGGGTCGATGACTGTTTCAGAAAATTCCGGCGGGATGGGGTTTCACTCATGCGCCGAATGTAGCGACGCGCCGCACTACCGGTCAACGTCCGCCTGATGGCCGCTTCGCGTCACCGATCCTGGGCCGCCGCCGCCGGTTCGGGAGCGTCGTCGAAGGTGACGGCCCTATCCCAGGGGTATTTTGCGATCTCGGTATCGGCGCTGGTCCATGTCCCCAAGGGGTTGCCCTGGCTATCGGTGACGCGCACCAACAAGCCGATCAGTTCATCCTCCCCGTAGACATAGTTCCCATCGCCGAGCGCGCGCTCGATCACCATCATCGGTGTCGAGGCGATCTGCTCGCGATTGAAGACCAGATCCTCCAGCTCGATCTTGCCCTGGGTTTTCATCACCCGGCCATCGTCACCGCCAATGGTGGAGTAGACCCAATCGCGCAGATCCTCGCTGTACAAGATGGAGAGCCGCTCCCGGTGGAGCACGCAGTATTCCAGCACCGGTTTGATCACCGTGGCCCGGTCCAGATTGGTCATCGTGACCCGGTACTGGGGATATTCGGTGGTGAATCGGTAGTAGCCCTGGCGGTCCCGTTCCCGTTTCGAGGAGCGCTCGGAGATCTTGTCGATGGCCACCTCCAGGCGCACATCCGCCGCGGCGGGACGGGTGAGCAGCCATTCGCGCAGCACCTGCTGGTCGTCCAGACTGAGCAGCACGATTTCGAGATCGAACTCCCGCCCGTCGCGCTGGGCGATTTTCACCGTCTTCCGATCCGTCGACACCGACATGATGCGGGCCTCAATCTGCTTGCCTTCTTTGTTGGTGAAATTCCGGTAGATCGGCTCTTCGGCAACGGAGGCGACCGAAAACGCCGCCCAGCCCAGAAAAGCGGCGAGCCACGATATTCGCCCCCCACCCCATCGGGATCTCTTGCTGCTTGCACCGCTATCCATGGTTCCGGTGGTGACCGTATCAGCGAAAACCTCGCGGCGCCCCTGAAAAAATGGCGTTCAGGGACAGGGGTTGGGATAGCGACCATGAACCGCCTCGATGGCGGACATCACTTCGGGGGAAAGCTCCAGATCGACGCTGTCGATGTTCGACTTCAGTTGGGCCATGGTCGTCGCCCCGATGAGATTGCTGGCCACATGCGGTCGGGCATTGATCCAGGCCAGCGCCATCCGGGCGGGATCGAGTCCCGACTCTTCCGCGATGCGGCAATACTCCTCGATGGCGGCGTCGGCATTCGGTCCGTTGTAGCGGGCAAAGCGCTCCCAGAGAGTGCAGCGCGCGCCCTCGGGCCGCGCTCCATGGCGGTATTTGCCCGAGAGACGACCGAAGGCGAGCGGCGAATAGGCCAGCAGCCGCAGATCCTCGCGATGGCAGATCTCGGACAGGCCACCGTCGAAGCAGCGATTCAGCAGGTTGTAGGAGTTCTGGATCGTCACCATGCGGGGCAGCCCGCGCTGCTCGGCGGTGTGGAGAAATTTCATCGTGCCCCAGGGGGTCTCGTTCGACAGGCCGAAGTGGCGAACTTTTCCGGATTCTTTCAGATCCCGCAGCACCGCGAGCGTATCCTCGATCGGCACCCAGTCATGAGCCTCCGGCTCCTCGTAATCGCGTTTCCCGAACAAGGGCACCGGGCGATCCGGCCAATGCAGTTGATAGAGATCGATCCGGTCCGTCCGCAGGCGCCGCAGGCTGCCCTCGATGGCCGCCTCGATGTTCTTGCGGTCCAGCCGCGCGTCGGGTCTGACATGGGTCACGTGCGGTCCCGGCCCCACCACCTTGGTGGCGAGAATGACCCGGTCGCGCGCGCCCGGTCGCGAGGCGAACCAGGTGCCCATGATGCGCTCGGTCTCGTGGCAGGTCTCCGCCATCGGCGGCACGGGATACATCTCGGCGACATCGAACAGATTCACGCCCCGCTCCAGCGCGTAGTCCATCTGCTCATGTCCCTCCGCCTCCGTGTTCTGCTGCCCCCAGGTCATGGTGCCGAGACCGATGAGGCTGACGGAGAGATCGGTGCGGGGGATGCTTCGGTATTTCATGACAGACAGAGGGCGAGCAAAGCCAGAAATCACCCCTCGGGCAACCGAAAAGGCCCGGCGCGTTTCCGGCGCGCCGCGTGAGTGACGTCTTCAGAGGAAGGCGGGAGCCGTACGTCCCGTCTCCCGGGTCGGCGGGGAGGGCGGCATGGTGCGTTCTTTCTCCACCTCCGGCGCCGGCTCCTCCTCCGACGCGGAACGCCTCGGCAGCGGCAAGGGCACGGTTGCCGGAGTCTGGGACTCGACTTCGGGGAGTGGGGTTTTTTCCCCGGGCATAGCCGCCTCCACTCCGGGCTCCTCCGGCGCCCCTCCTCTCAATGCCAGCGGAGCGTCGCGAGCCTCCGCAAAGCGCGCCCAGGCCAGGCCCAGCAATTCATGAAACGCGGTATGCGTCATCCAGAGACATTCCACCTTGGGAATGAAATTCTCCGGTTCATAGGGGCTGATGTCGCCAAACCTGGGCCACCCCCAGAGATCGCACGCGGCGGCGATCGGCTCGTAGCCCTCGGCTTTGAAAAGGATCATCGCCCGCGGCATGTGCGTGCCCGAGGTGACCAGAAGAAAACGCGCCTCGCCCAGGATGGGACGCAGGTAGCGGGGGTGATCCTTTGTGTCCCGCGACTCGCTCTCTGACTGGATGCGCTCACGGGCCACCCCCAGATCGATCACCGCCTCCGTCATGGCCCGCACTTCGTCCGGCTGGCCGGTGAAAACCATCGTGGCCCGGGGAAACACCCGCGACAGTCGCACGCCCTCATTCACCCGAGCCAGCGCGGCGTAGGACAACTGGGAGGTGGGAGGTTTCTCCGGATCGAAACGTTCGCCACCCGCCAGCACCACGATGAACTCCGGCGCCACCGCCACGATCTCCTCCTCGCTCATCTGGTCGAGCCGCAGTGGCGGATACTGCTTCTCCAGAGTGAACACCAGGGGATCCGCCACCGGCTTGATGCTTGCCAGAAAGAGAAACAGGACCCCGGCGATGACCCCCGCGACCCCGAAATCCCCCGAAGCCCGTTTCAGCCAGCGACCGAATTTGCCCGGCTCCTTGCGCGTGCGACGGCGGGAAAGGCCGATCAACACCACCCCGGCGACGATGAGTTCCATCGCGATGGTGAGAGGATGAATGTAGATGGACAGTCCTTTTTTAAAAAGAAACCAGAAGTCCATGAGTTGAGGCGGCTGAAGATGGAGGACGAAAACCAAGCCCACACCTCCCCGGGGCAGCGCCACGGGAAGGTCTTGGATTTGGACCCATCTCTCACCATAGAGAGTCACCGGAACCATTGCCAGCCCGAATCCACGTCAGTAAAAAAAGCGACGGGCTCTTCTGCCACTCAGACAAAAGAGCCCGCGCTCGGGAAGCAACAACTCGAACAACCGTCTCGATCCAACCAACGAGATTGAAGTCGTGCCGTAAACAAAATCTATAATTATCATAATAAATCCCCTCGCGGATCGCAAGCCTATTTGGCAGAATTTCAAAATTTTTTTGACCTTCCCCTCCTATCCTCCCTTCATCACGTGGTTTTGACTTTGAGGTCAACTTGCCGGAAGATGGAAAACCAGCCGCACATTCACCCACCCCAGTCATAACAAGTCCCCACGCATGAGCGACCTCGAAAACTCTCCCCTTCCCGCCACCGGCGACCCCGCCACTCGCCGCGATTTCATGGCCCGCACCGGCGCGGTCGCCACGGCGGCGGGCGCGGCTTCCACCATCGGCTTTCCCTCCATCACCTTCGGGCAGGATGACAAGAAGAAGCTGAAAGTCGGTCTCATCGGTTGCGGCGGCCGGGGCACCGGAGCCGCCGCCCAGGCCCTCGCCGCCGATGACAACATCGAGCTCCACGCCATGGGTGACGTCTACGAAAACCAGGCGCTCACCCAGCTCCGCGTCCTCGCCCGCGACCGCAAGTCCGCCGCCAAGATCGGCGCCGACGTCCAGAGCACCAAGAATGTCTTCGGCGGCCTCGACGCCTACCAGAAAGTGATGGACTCCGGCGTCGACGTGGTGCTGCTGACCACTCCTCCCGGATTTCGGCCCACCCACTTCAAGGAAGCCGTGAGCCGCGGCATCCACGCCTTCGTGGAAAAACCCTGCGCCTCCGACGTGGCCGGCGTCATGGACTTTCTCGAGACCGGCAAGATCGCCCGCGAAAAAGGCGTCTCCGTCCTCTGCGGATTCTGCTACCGCTACTCCGATCACGGACGCGAACTATTCGAGCAGCGGCTGCCCGCCGGTGACATCGGCGCCATCCGCGCGGTGCACTCCACCTACTTCGCCAACATCGTCAAGCCCATGCCCCCCGAGGCCGACCGCCCCTCCGGCATGAGCGATACCGAGTGGCAGATCCGGAATTGGTACAACTTCACCTGGCTCAGCGGCGACGGCTACGTCGAGCAGGCCATCCACAAAGTCGACAAGATGGCCTGGCTGATGTCCACCATGACCGGCGTCGACAAACCCATCCCCGTCGCCTGCTACGCCCAGGGCGGGCGCCAGCGTCCCAACAACAACGGCAACACTTACGACCATTACAGCGTCTGCTACGAGTGGGAAAACGGCCTCCGTTTCCACATCGACTGGAGCCAGTACGGCGCCGGGGTTCACAAGGAGGACAAAGACTTCATCGTGGGAGAGAAAGGTCTCGCCACCTTCGACATCGGCAACGCCGCCATCACCGGCGAGAAATCCTGGACCTGGCGCAAGCCCCGCACCGGCGCGCGGAACATGTACCAGACCGAGCACGACGAGTTCTTCGCCAACCTCCGCAAGGGACAGCGCCACGCCGACGAGGAGTGGGTGGCCCACAGCACCCTGCTCGGCATCATGGCCCGCCAGGCCGCCTACACCGGGAAGATGGTCACCTGGGATGATGTCATCAACAGCGGCGAGAAACTCGTTCCCGATGTCATCGACTGGGCCGCTGAACTGCCCGTCCGTCCCACGCCCATTCCCGGAGTGGCCGAAACTCAGAGCGTCTGAGTCTTTCGACTCGGGCCGGTCCGAATCCTCACCGAACGGGGCGCTCTCGCTATGGCGGGGACGTCCCGCTCTCATTTTCAGGCATGATTGGGGTTGATCGCGTCCGTTGTGGTCCGGCTTCGGGCGTGTTAGATGACGCGTCATGACGACCACCCCTTCCCGCCGCCGTGTCCTGCTCGCCGGAGCCGCCTCCGTCGCCGCCGGCGCGCTCTCACTCGATTCCATCCGCGCCGCCGCCCCCCGGTTGGCAATCAAGAAAGCGCTGAAGTTTTCCATGATCAAAGCCGACGGTGTCGAAACCATCACCGCCAAGATGGCACTGGCCAAGGAAGCGGGTTTCGACGGCGTCGAGTTCGACAATACCCCGCTCGAGGCCGCCCAGGTCGCCGAGATCCTGAAAGCGAAGGCCGATCTCGGCCTGGAGATCCCCGGTCTGGTGGCCGGCTCCTCGGGCCGGAAATGCGGCAGCCTCGACGAAGCCGAGCGCCGGGAAGGCGTGGCGGAGTTCGCCCTGGCCCTGCGCCACTCCGCGGAACTCGGCGGCACCACCGTGCTGATGTATCCGGGCGCGGTCGACGCGGAGCGCCCCTACGACAAAGTCTACGCCACCCTCCAGAAATCCATCCGCGAACTCATCCCAGTGGCCGAGGAAACGGGCATCAAGATCGCCTGCGAGAATGTGTGGAACAATATCTTCGTCAGCCCCGTCGAGACCCGCGATTTCATCGACGGCTTCGACAGTCCCTGGGTGGGGTGGTTTTTCGACATCGGCAACGTCGTCCGCTACGGCTGGCCGGAGCAGTGGATACGCATCCTCGGCCCCCGGATCTTCAAGCTCGACATCAAGGAATTCGACCGCGACATCATGTCGAAGGAGGGCCTCTGGAAAGGCTTTACCAACGAGATCGGTCAGGGCAGTGTCGATTGGAAAGCGGTCATGGACGCGCTGGTCGAGATCGACTACCGGGGCGGCTGGGGCAGCGCCGAAGTTCGCGGCGGTGACCTCGCCCGGCTCAAGGAAGTGAAACGGGCGATGGACACCGTGCTCTCCCTCTGAGGACGGACGCGACCCCGCTGGGGAAATCACTTGCGCCTCCCGCGCCCCTCGGAGACGATGGCCGCCGTGAAAGCCCTCCGTATCTCTCTCTGGCTCCTCATCGGCCTGCTGCTCGTCGGCAACGCCTACCACTTCGCCCGCTACCATTCCATCGGCATCTTCGAATGGTCAGCCCATCGCGGAGATGACGGCATGAGCATCGTTCGCACCGCCTCCATTCCCGCGGCGGACGCCAGCCTGGCGATCACGGAGACCGTGGCCCCCGCCGCGGATTCCACTCCGCCCGCCGCGGCGGAGAAAGAGGAGGCTCCCTCGCCTCCCCAGCCCCCGAAGGATCCGAATCTCCACCCCCTGTTTGACGGCAAAACCCTCGGCAACTGGGAGTCCATCCAGTTCGGCGGCGAGGGGGAAGTGCTCGTCAACGAGGAAGGCCACCTCGAGTTCGATTTCGGCGCCATCATGACCGGGGTGAAATGGAAGGAAGAGCCCCCCAGACTCAGCAACTACGAATTAGAACTCGACGCCATGAAGCTCGATGGCAACGACTTCTTCTGCGCCCTGACCTTCCCGGTCAAGGACAGCCACGCCACCTTCGTGATCGGCGGCTGGGGCGGCGGGATCGTGGGCATCTCCAGCATCGATGATCTCGACGCCTCGGAAAACGAGACCATGAACGTCGAAGGTTTCGAGACCGGGGTCTGGTACCGCGTCAAAGTCCGCGTCACCGACGCCAAGATCGAGGCCTGGATCGATGACCGCCAGATGGTCGATCTCGAACTGGCCGACAAGAAAATCAGCCTGCGCCCCGGCGACATCGAACTCTGCGTGCCCATCGGCATCGCCAGTTTCATGACTCGCTCGCAGTACCGGAACATCCAGTGGCGGAATCTGGATGCCCCGAAAGCCGAGTGACATGAGCCGTGCGGGCTCTGATCCGCTGAGACACTTCGCGCTCATCCACCCCGCCCCGCTGGCCCGTAACCTCGGCCAGCATGTCACGCACATTTCTCATCGCCGGCGGCAATTCCGGCATCGGCCTGGAAACCATCCGGCGACTCCGTCGCCATGACGACACCCGCCTCCTCTGCGCCGTCCGCCAACCCGGTCCTCTCGCCGTGATGGACGGGGTGGAAACTTTCCCCTTCGACGCGACCGATCCCGCCAGCCTCCCCGCTCCCCTCCCCGAGCGTCTCGACGGCTTTGTCTACTTTCCAGGCACCATCACCCTGAAGCCCTTCCATCGGCTCACCGACGACGATTTCCTCCTCGACTGGCAAATCAACTTTCTGGGAGCGGTCCGCATGCTGCGGGCTGCGCTCCCGAGTTTGAAACAATCGGACCACGCCGGGATCGTGCTGTTCTCCACCGTCGCCGTCGCCACTGGCATGCCGTTCCACAGCAGCATCGCCGCCGCCAAGGGGGCGGTTGAAGCTCTCACCCGTTCTCTCGCGGCCGAGCTGGCGCCGAAGATCCGCGTCAATGCCATCGCCCCGTCTCTCACGCGCACCCCCCTGGCCTCCTCACTGCTCGCCAGCGAGGAAAGAATCGAAGCCTCGAAAATGCGCCACCCGCTTCAGGAGATCGGCGATCCGGCCGATGTCGCCGCCGCCGTCGAGTTCCTGCTCGGCGAGGAATCACGATTCATGACCGGCCAAGTGCTCGCGCTCGACGGCGGGCTGTCCCGCCTCCGCTTGCTCTGACCCACCCGACTCAACAGGGTCGGGCCGCCGACCCTACCCTGTCCAGTCACCATGGACGCCGCCACCCTCGTCTTCCCTCACCAGCTCTTCGAGAGACACCCCTCGATTGCCCGGGAGCGGCCCGTGGTCCTGATCGAGGACGGTTTGTGTTTCGGCGATGATCCGGTGTGGGGACCTAAGATGCACCGGCAGAAGATCGTCCTGCAACGCGCCGCCATGAAAGCCTGGGCGGCCGCGCTGGAAAAGACGGGCCATCGTGTCATCTACCGCGATCACCTCCGCCACGCGACTGTCGCGGATCATCTCGACGCCCTGGCGAAATCGAGGGGCTTCGGCGTCTATCACCTCGCCGATCCGGTCGATGACGTCCTTTCGCGCCGACTCCACCGCTACGCCGACCGGCACGGGGTGAGGCTGAGGATTGCGGACACGCCCCAGTTTCTGACGCCGCCGGCCTTCATCGATGAACACTTCGGCTCGGGAAAAAAGCCCTTCATGGCGAAGTTCTACGAGGCGCAGCGAAAACGGATGCACCTGCTCCTGGACGACGACGGCGGCCCCGTGGGCGGCCGCTGGAGTTTCGATGTGGAGAACCGCAAGAAACTCCCCCGAGGCATCGAGGTGCCAGCCCCGCCCCGAGCCGCGCCCACTCGGGAGGTGGATGAGGCGATGACACATGTGGACACCCACTACGCCGATTATCTTGGCACGACTGATTCCTTTTCCTACGCCGTCACCCATGGCGCGGCGATCAACTGGCTCGACCGCTTTCTGGAGCGGCGGCTTGAGATGTTCGGCGACTACGAGGACGCCATCAGTTCCCGACACCGGATCATGTGGCACAGCATCCTGACGCCGATGCTGAACATCGGCCTGCTCACTCCCGGCCGGATCATTGATCGCACCCTGGAATACGCCGCCGAGCGCGAGGTTCCCCTCAATTCACTCGAGGGCTTCATCCGTCAGATCGTCGGCTGGCGGGAGTTCATGGGCGCCATGTACCGGCGTCACGGCGTCGAGATGCGGAACGGGAATTTCTGGGGTTTCGACGACCGGCCCATACCGGCGGCGTTCTATACCGGCGAAACGGGCATTCCGCCCCTCGACGACGCCATCCGGCGCGCCCTCTCCCACGGCTGGTGTCACCACATCGAGCGGCTCATGCTGATCGGCAATTTCATGCTGCTCTGCCGTTTCCACCCGACACGCGTCTATCGCTGGTTCATGGAACTTTTTGTCGACGCCCACGATTGGGTCATGGTGCCCAACGTCTATGGCATGAGCCAGTTCGCCGACGGCGGCCTCTTCACCACCAAGCCCTACCTCTCCGGATCGAACTACGTCAGAAAGATGTCCGACTACCGACCGGGCGATTGGTGCGATACCTGGGATGGCCTCTTCTGGACCTTCATCGCCGATTACGCGGACTTTTTCCGCGGCCACTACCGACTCTCCATGATGACAAAAAACCTCGACCGCATGGGACGGGAAAAGCTCGACGCCCATCGCCGGAACGCCCGACGCTTTCTCGACACGCTTGACTAACGCTCGCTCGGGCCGGGGACTCTATGGATCGATACCGACCCTCGTTCCCGGCTCCCAGGTCAGTCCCCATTCGCGCATCTCCCGCAACACGGGACGGAGCGCCTCTCCCTTCTCGGTCAGTTGGTAGGCGTGCCGTCGTCCGCCCTCGGCGGCGGGCACCTTGCGGACGACCCCATGCCGCGCGAGGCGTTCCAGGCGATCACTGAGGATGTTGGTGGGGATGCCTTCCGGCGAGGCGGTGAAATCCTTGAACCGGGAGGCGCCGAGCAGCAGATCGCGCACCACGAGCAGGGTCCACTTGTCACCCATGATGTCGAGCACGCAGGCCACCGGACAAGGTGAACGCCGCGCCGGTCCGGGATCGGAGTCGGGATGGGAAAGAGGTTTGCGAGCCATCGAAGCGCCACAGCCTCCCGTCGAATCGCTTCTTTCGCAAGCCATCACGACCGTGTCTCCGGTCACGGCAGACGGGCCCGGATGGCTTCGATTTGTTTCCGATGCAGTTTCAGATGCGTCGCCGCCATGGCCAGCCAGCCATGGGCATCCAGAGGCCCGAACCAGGGATGGGCATAGCTTGCCTCCGTGCGGAGATTGGCGATCCCTGTCGCAGTATCCATCAGTTGATCACAGCAGTCTCGAAAATCCCGTTCTCCCGCTTCCCCCGCCAATGGGGAGGGTTTCACCGCCGCCGTGCTGGCGACACCGCCCGGGACACGGCCCGCGGCGAGACTTTGAATGACACCGGTCATGAGGCGGTTCGTGATGACGAGATGATCCAGCGTCATACAGATCGACCACTGGCGGCTGCTGTCCTCCAGGCCACGCGGTCGCGGAATCAGGACCGGGAGGGCGCGTTTCTCCAGGGGACAAGCCGCCACCAATCCAAGGATCGCGTCACGCTCCCCGGCGATTTGGCCTAGGAAGCTGTCGCGATCCCCCCGCCGACGGGCGAGCGCAAACAAACGGCGACCAATGGCCAATTCCAGAGCCGGCAAGCCGGCACCGGGAGGAGCGAGCTGAAACACGGCAGACGTGCGGGAAACAGGATCGGGAGACATACTCATGACCCAAGCATATCCGGCATACGCTTGCAATTTGCAAGTGTTATTACTTGTTTTTTGCAAGTTTTCACCCAAACGCACGGCCTCTCCAAACTGAAGTGACGAGCGCGCGGACGTATCGCGGTATCTCGTGCCGTGCGAGATTCGTCCTATCGATTGATAAACCGGATGTCTGACGGAGCCGATTTGCCGGACAGCTTGGGTGGATCGTCCGCTTCACCGACAGGCCGCGCGTTCCGCCCTCACCGGACGTCTTAATTAAAGAGGGCATTTGTCAAGATTCCAATGCCTGCCCCCTAGCGGAGCGCCCCTGACCCCTAGCGGAGCGCCCCAAGGTGAGTTATCGACCTCAAAATAGGAGTATGGCTCGACTCCATTCCGGTACAAGGTAAGCGGGGTAAACGCGGCCCCTGTTGAATTCTAGCGGGATTGGCGAATCG
>CAYTNL010000099.1:0-22506 GCA_964439145.1 uncultured Verrucomicrobiales bacterium | reverse complement strand
TCCTCCAATCAAATCTCATTGGCCTGTCTTAGGTTTACACGAATGGGCTTGGGTCGCTGACCCGACCCTGTTGAGGCTCGGAAGTCAGGATCGACACCAGATTTTTCTGGAGATCGGACCTCGCAGGCGGAATCATGTGATTGCTCATGGAAATTCTCGATCTCAATCACGTGGCGCTCGGCGTCAGCGACGTGCCGCGCAGCATCGCCTTTTACGAAGATGTTGTCGGCCTGAAGCGAAAGCCGCGTCCAGCCTTCGATTTCGACGGGGCTTGGTTCGCCCTCGGTGAAACGCGGGAACTTCACCTGCTGGAGGGACTGAACACGCCGGTCCACGAACATCCTCGCGGCAATCATTTCGCGATGGAGGTGGCCGATTTCGAGACCTGCCAGGCGCATCTCGAAAGCAGGGGCGCCAACATCATCAACATCAATCTGCGGCCCGACGGGGCGAGGCAGATTTTCATCGAAGATCCCGACCGGCACGTGGTCGAGTTCTGTTACCTGCCGCCGGAACTACGCTGACTCATGAAATCGATTTGCCTCATCCTGGGAATTCTCACGGTCGTCGGAGGGAGCGACGCCTTCGGCTGGGGACAGAATGGCCACCGGGTCATCGCCGAGATCGCGGAGCGTCGTCTCGGCGGGAAAAGCCGCGCCGAACTAAGCAAGATTCTCGGCCCCGTCACCCTGGCGGAGATCTCGACCTGGGGTGACGAGATCCGCTCGGACCCGGAGTGGGATTTCGTCGAGCCCTGGCACTACGTGTCCATCGAGGACGAACAGCCTTGGGAGGAGATCCTCGAGTCCGAGGCGAAGGATGAGGCGGTGAACTCGATCCTGGAGATCATCCCAATGCTGGAATCGTTCCTCGCGGACCCGAAGGCTGATCGACTGACTTTGAAAGGTCAGGTCAAGAAGCGGGGCGCCGGCCTCGCTCCCGGACAAACCAAGGAGATCGGCAAGCGCGAGGCGCTCGCTCTATACGTGCATTTCATCGGCGACCTCCACCAGCCGCTTCACGTCGGGAGGGCCGACGATCTGGGAGGGAACCGCATCGGGGTGGAGTGGTTCGGCGAGGAGGTCAGCCTGCACAAGGTGTGGGACGAACTCATGATAGATTCCCTGCAACTGAGTTACACCGAACTCGCCAATTTCCTGAATCGTATCCCGGAGGAAGCGCGGAGGGAATGGACGGCCGGTGACCCGCTCGACTGGGCGAAGGAATCGAAGGCGGCGCGCGATCAGGTCTACGATTTCGGCCCCCAGCGTGGCGAATACTTCCTCAACGTGAAGACCCCGCCCACGCTGAGTTACCAGTACCGTGCCGACAACATGGAACTGCTCCGCTCCCGATTGTCGCAAGCGGGCGTGCGCCTGGCGGCGCGGTTGGACGAGATTTTTGCGAACTACCCGGATTGATCGCGGGTATCAGCGCGCTCCCGGCGTGTCGAATTCGGACATCTACCGGTTCTTATCGGCCTTTTTCTTGTTTTGGCTTCCGCGGGGCGGGTTCGGGGACTGCCGGGAGACCGTCGTCGGGCTGATCCCAGAGGCGCCAGGGATCATCGAGGCGGCGCATCTCGGCGAGCAGCAGCGCCTCCATCTCGGCGAGCTTGTCGGCGTGTTTCGGGTCGGAGGCCAAGTTGACCTGGCCGGGCTCTGGCGTGACGCCGGTTTTCCCGATGACTTCCGGCTGATGATGCTCGGCCAGAAATTCGTGGGGGTTCTCCGCGAGGTTGAAGAGCTGCGTCTCGCGGACGGCGCCGTCCATGACGTCGTATTTGATCAGCTTCCAGTCGCCCTTCTTCACGCTGCGCATGCCGGGCTTGGTGCCGCCGTTGTAGACGCCGTAGAGAGTCTCGCGGACCGCTTCTTTTTCGCCGGTCAGGACCGGTTTCATGCTGAGGCCCTCATTCGAGTCGGGTGCCTCGATGCCGGCGAAATCGCAGAGAGTGGCGAGGGTGTCGAGCAGGTAGACATTGCCCTCGGCACGGGTGCCGGCTTCGATGCCCGGACCCATGGCGAGGAAGGGCACGCGCCAGGTGTGCTGGTAGAGGTTCTGTTTTCCCTGGAGTCCGTGGCGACCGATGGCCATGCCATGATCGGCGGTGTAGAAGACGTAGGTGTTGTCGAGTTCGCCCATGGCCTCCAGTTTCGCCAGCACTTTGCCGATCTGGATGTCGATGTTTTCCGAACAGGCGAACTCGCGGCCGTATTCGTTGCGAATCGTGAGGGGGTCGCGGCGTTCCCAGACCCCGCTCACGGCGACCTCGTCGCGCAGGCCGGGGTGACCGTGGTGAAACGGGTGACCGGGGAGCCAGTTGCCCGGCAGGGCGGGCTGTCGGGGATTCGCGGGAGGCGGCGAGTCCTTGTCGGTGTGATTCACGGCGCCGTATTTGGCGAGCAGTTCCGGGGTGCCGTCGCGGGTGTCGTGGGGATGGGAAAAACCGAAGTAAATGAGGAAAGGATCCTCGTCTTTCGACGCCTCCCGCTCGGCCAGATAGTCGAGGACCTGTTTGCCGTGCCATTCGCTTCCAGACTCGGCGTCGCCCCCGCGCCTGGTGGCATCGTGCCGGACGGTGAACCGCTTGTTGGCTCCCTCGTAGCTGTTGCCGATCTTGCAGGTGCGCATGGTGTCGTACCCGGCGCGGTTGAAGACGGCGGCGAGGGTGTTTTCCTCGATATCGGGCGGGCAATGGGTCCTGGCATTGGGGCCGATGGGCAGGTGCCAGACCGTGCGACCGCTCATGACCATGTGCCGGGACGGGGTACAGACCGCGCCGACGAAGGCGCCCATCTGGTAGGCGCCGTCGAGCACGATGCCGCCTTTCGCGAGGCGGTCGATGTGGGGTGTATCGAGTTCCGAGTCCGGACGGTAGGCTTTGAGATCGAAAGGGGACTGATCATCGACGATGATGTAGAGGATGTTGGGCCGATCATCGGCGCGGGCAAGCCCGGCAAGGAAGGCCAACGCCAGCAGGGCGTGTAGGGGATGCTTGAGTGACATGGGCCAGAGCCTACGGCCAATCCCGCCGACGAGACAATCGCTTTCTGGCCCGGGAAATTCTCGGGCGGGATCTCAGGGGCGGTGGTCGGGAAAGTCCCGTTTGAGCTGTTGCTCCAGCTTCTCGGCCTGGGCCTCGTCACCCGCCTGGCGGAATGCCTTCGCGGCTTTGGTCAACGCGGCGGGGGTGATCTCGGGATCGACGAAAATCTGACTGACCACGAGGTATTCGCGACCGGCGGCGGCGGGATCGCCCTGAGCGGCGGCGATGTCGCCCACGAGGAGGCGGGCCTCGGCGTTGGTGCGACCTTCCTTGAGCGAACTGAGGGATTCCCGGGCGCTCTCGGAGGCTTTGTCGTAGTGCTTGGTCTCCAGATAGGCGCGACCGAGTTCCAATTGCGCCTGGGCCCGCAGGCTGGGGCGTTGGGTCATGGAGAGGTAGTGGGTGAGCGGATCGATGGCGTCGGCGAAGCGCTTGAGTTTCATCCGCGACTGACCCAGCAGATCCCAGACCTCGGCGGTGGTGGCGGTGGGATCGTCCGGAGTCGCGGTGGCGGACAGAAAGCGTTCGGCGGGCTCGTGGTCCTGGCGATCAAAAAGCCGCCGACCGAGGTAACCGAGGACCTGGGGTGGGATGGGGGGAGTCTTCTCGTCCTTCTCCGCCCGATCCAGGTAGTCGCCGGCTTCTTTCGCGAGATCGTCGAGATTCTCGGACTGGTAATGGCAAAGGACGATACGGAGCGAGGCCTTGGCGCCGAAGTTTTCCGGGTCAATCTCCCGCGCCTTGATCAGTTCGGGCACGGCTTCGCCGTATTTTTCCTCATCGAAGAGACCGACGCCGATCCAGTAGTGCGCCTCGGGCGCGGCGGGGGATTGGGGATGCTTTTCCAACAATTTCTGGTAAGCGGCGATCATCTGCGGCACTTCGCGCCGGTGCCCGTGGATGCGGGCGATCTGCTGGAGGGAAAACTCGGCCTCGGTGGCGTCGGGGTATTCGTCCGCGATGGACCGGTAATCTTCCAGGGCGGCGGTGTAGTCCTGCAGCGATTGGTAGGTCTCGGCGCGTTTCGCCAGGGCCGAGGCCATCAGATCGCTGTTGGGGAAGGCGCGGGAAAATTCTCCCAGGGTGATCACCGCGCCGCTGGCGTCGCCGGATTCTGACTGGGACCAGCCGAGTTTGTAGAGACGCTGTTCCAGGTATTTCTCCGGGACCTTGTCTCCCCGAACCTCGGCGTAATCGACGGCGGCCTCGGCGTAGTGGTCGGCCGCCTCCTTGCGCTCGCCGTTGGCGGAGGCGACCTGAGCCTTGGCGAAATACCATTCGGCGCGCATCAGGAGCGAGAGATCGATGAATTCGCTCTCCGGATCGAGGGTCTTCTGATGCTCCACATAGCGACTGACGTGCAGGGGGAAGCCGGCGTCACCGGTCTGGTTCAGGCATTGCAGGCGTCGGTAACCGCCTTCGGCCCCCTCGGGTCGGTCGCGGTAGTTCTGCTCGACGAGTTCATAGATCTCCGTCGCCGATTTGAGATTGTCGGTTAGCCGGTAGGAGTGTCCCACGATGAGGAGCATCTTGGGCCGGGTATCGTCGGGGGCGTTGAAGCTGGAGGAGGAGTAAAGGCCGATGACCTCGTCGTATTGTTCGAGAGTGAAGTGGTTGAAGATCAGCCCCACGGTGGCGAGGGGTTTCCAGGGACTTTCGCCCTCGATGTTCAGGGCTTTGGCCAGGTAGTCGTTGCTCTTTTCCAACTCGCCGAGTTCCGAGGCCAGCAGACCGGCCCGGGCGAGCGCCTCTTCCCGGTATTCGGGCGTGGCGGCGGTGGCGGCGAGTTCCTCGAACTTCGCGAATGCCTCCTTCGCGTTGCCGACATCGTATAGCAGACGGGCCAGCTCCAGCAGGCTGCGCTCGCGGAAAGGGTTTTCCCAATCCGCCGCCGTGGCCGGATCGGGCGCCTTGGCGTCGAGCACGGATTGGTAGGCGGCGGCGGCCTGGTCGGGTTTGTCGATCAGTTGAAGGCAGCGGGCCAGGTAGAAACGGGCCTGGAGAGCGGCTTCGGCGCTGGACAGATGGGCGGCGGCGCTTTGGAAATAGGGCGTGGCACCCTCGAAATCCTTGGCATTGTAGCGAAGAACGGCGAGTCGATAGGCGGAGGAACCGACGAAAGCGCCCTGTTTCCAGGTATCGATGACGTAGCGGAAAGTGGTCGCGGCGTCCGCCTCCTGACCGACCTGGAGGTAGCATTCCCCGAGGCGGAACCAGCCGGACTGCGCGTTGGGACTGTTCGGATGCTGTTGGAGGAAGAGCTGATATTGCCGCGCGGCGAGCGCGTATTGCTCCTTGGAGAATAGCAGATCCGCGTAGGCGAGGAGATCCTCCTTCGCGGGAGCGGCGGCGTTGCTGCCGGGCTGGGCGCCCGGGTCCAGGGGCTGGGCGCGGATGGCGGAGGGCGCGCCGGTTTCCTGGCTCAGTCCGGGTGTTAGTAAGGCGGCCGCCAGCAGAGTGAGGGCCACGGGGCCGTGGATGACACGTGTGCGGAAAGTGATCATCATACCTCGGGCTTCGTGGCGGCGAAGGCCACGTTCCAGATGCCGGCCTTCTTGATGGTGTCGAGCACGTCGATGATGTGCTGGAAGTGCGCCTTCGAGTCGCCGCGCAGGATCACCGCCTGGTTTTCGTCCACCTCGGCGATGGTGGAGAGGCGGACCAGCAGCTCGTCCTGGCTGTATTTGCGCTCGTTGAGCAGCACGGTGCCGTCTTCCTGCACGTTGATGATGATCTCGTTGACGGTGCGGGCGTTGTCATCGACTTCCTCGGCGGCCGGCACGGCGATGTCCATGTTGCGCTCGAAGCGGGCGAACTGCCAGGTGACGATGAAAAAGATCAGGAGCAGGAAGACCACGTCGATCATGGGCGCGAGCTCCAGATCGGAGGGGGCCTGGCTGTGGTAGTCGCGGAATTTCATGCGTTGTCGTGGCTTTCCCGGCGGGTCGAGGCGCGGTAGTTGGCCCGTTTGTACTGGGCGGCCAGCAGGGCCATGATGTGGGTCATGGCGGCCTCCAGTTCGGCGATGAGTTTCTGCACCTTGCCGCGGAAGATCGAGTAGAAGATCAGGGAGGGAATCCCGATGACGAGTCCGGCGGCGGTGGTGATGAGAGCCTTCGACACGCCGGGCGCCAGTTCCATGTGCTGGACGCCGGAGCCGATGTCGTTGAAGGCTTCTATCATCCCGACGACCGTGCCGAGCAGGCCGACCATGGGGGCGATGCGGCCGATGTCGTTGAGGTAGCTAATGCGGTTGTTGAGAATGCTCGCCTGGCGGGTGCCCTCGGCCTCGGTGACCTCGCGGACTTCATCGAAGCTGGCGGTGGGGTTTTTCGTGGCGAAGTCCAGGGTCTTGTAGACGATGCGGGCGATGCATTCGTTCTCCCGGTTGCAGACCGCGATGAGGCCGAGATAGTCCTGTTTCCGGATGAGGGCATCGGCGGCGTTCATGAACTTGTTACTCACCACCGTGCCTTGGCGGATGGTGAGGAAGTAGAAGAAAATCAGCAGCACCGCGAGGAAGGACAGCACCGCCAACGGAGCCATGAGCACGACGCCGCCTTTCATGAAGATGTCGAGAAAGGTCTCCGTCGCCTGCTGGGCCTGGGAGGCGGCGGCTGCCGCCGGGGCGGCGTCATTTCCGGTTTCCTGCGCCAGGAGCGACGCGGGGTGGAACAGGAGGAGGCATGCCGCGGAGGCGAGGAGCAGTTTCATCGCGGGGAGATAGAAGCGGATCGGGGAAGGCGGCACGGCGCGGTGGGTTCAGGGAGATCTGCCCGCGGCGGGAGCCAGGGAAAAAATCAAGGGAAGTTTACCAGTGAACGGGGGGGGTTGCAAATGATCGCTGGCCGCCGGCCACGAGTATGGTCGGCAATACTGCTTCGGGTGGGATCGGGTCCATCGAAGAGGGTTGAGTCCGTGACCCTACCCTGTTGACCCGGGGGCGGGATTTTGAGAAACTCGTCCCGATGCGGTCGATGAAACTCGTCAGATTCCGGGATCCGAACCGATCATCGGGCGCCCTGTTTCCAGGGATCGGGTGGTGTCTCCTCCTCGTGCTCGGGGGAGGAACAGCAAACGCGGAATCGGACTACGAGGAGGACGTCTCGTTTGCTCTCGAACAGATCGAGGCGAAGTGCGGACACTTTTTTGAACTCAAGGGCATCGAATGGTCGGCGGTTTCGGATCAGTTTCGGGAGGAGGCAAAAGCCGTGGCCAGCGATCAGGAACACTACCTGTTGCTCTGGCGGATGCTGGCCCGGCTGAGGGACGGGCACGCGGCTGTCCTGAAGACGGAGAAAACGCGGAATATTCAGTGGGTGGAGGAAAAACCGCAAACCGGACTCGGCATGTTCTGGACGCGGATCGGTGACGGGATTTTCGTGAAACGCTCATGGGCGAAGGCGAAGGACCGGGGCATCCAATCCGGGATGCGCGTGCTCGAAGTCGATGGCCTGCCCGCCGTCCAGTGGTTGGAGAAACGGATCGAGGAGCGATCCGACATCGCCGGGCATTCGACGAGGCAGCAGGCGGAGTTCAGCGCGATGCATTGGGGACTGACCGGTGAGGTTGGATCGAAAGTGCGAGTGACGTTGCGGGATGCCGAGGGCGCGGAACTGGGTGTGGAGATTGATTGCGAGGGGCGCGTGAGCCAGGTGCCCGATGGCCCCGCGTTTTTTCCCGAACCGGCGGCCGGGACGAAGTGGAGTGGTGACAGTGATCTGCATTGGTGTCGGTTGAGCGAGGAAGAGGGAGGCTTTGGCTACATGCATGTGCGGCGCTGCAAAGGGGATCTGCCGGAGCATATGGATCAGGCGTTGGCCGAGCTGGCGGACGTGCCGGGGTTGATCCTCGACTGGCGCGGAAACTCGGGCGGTGGTTTTGATCACGACGCGTTGTTCGGTCGATTCATTCCGAAAGGGAAATCGACGCGTTGGGGGAAAACCTACCAGAGCTCGGGACCGAATCCGTACGGCGGTCCGGTCGTTATCGTTATCGATGCGACGGCGCGGAGCGCCGGCGAGACGGGGTCGGGGATATTCAAGGAAGACGGCCGCGCCTACGTGATCGGCGAGAGCCCGACGGCGGGGATGAGTTCGGGGAAAGCGGAGATCGCGTTGCCGTCGGGACTCTTCAATCTGCGAGTGTCGGTCTATTCGAACAAGGGCCGCTTCAATGAAGGCCGGGGCATCGAGGGCATCGGGGTGATTCCGCACGAGACGGTTGCATTCCAAGTCGAGGATCTGGCGGCGGAACGTGACACGCTGATCGCGCGAGCGGTCCAGTTGTTGAGGGATGGATTTCCTGAAAACGTGGTGCCGTATCGGCCGGATGATTTCGGGTGGAAAAGGTGATGCCGCCGCTTCTTTGACTTTGTGGGAGCGCCGGGGTTTCTTTTCCCTCTTCCCATGCCCACCCCCGCCAAACCCGATCTCCAAGCCAAGCTGCGCGATGTGCCGCATCAGCCAGGGGTGTATCTGCACAAGGATCGCTTTGGAAAGGTGATCTATGTGGGGAAGGCGCGGGATTTGCGCAAGCGCCTCGCGTCTTACTTCATGCCCTCGCGGAGCCGGACGGCGGATCATAAGACGCGGGCGTTGATCGAGAGCATCTGGGATTTCGAATACCACACGGTCCGCAACGAACCGGAATCGCTGCTCCTCGAGGGCAAGCTGATCAAGGAATACCGGCCGAAATACAACGTCAGCTTCCGTGACGACAAGCGCTTCCTGCTCGTGAAGATCCATCCCGGGGAGCCGTGGCCCCGGTTCCAACTGACCCGGTTGCGCAAGGAGGACGGGGCGCGCTATTTCGGTCCTTTCGCCCATTCGGGCGCGTTGCGGCGAACAATTTCCTGGATGAACAAAGAGTTCGGCCTGCGGAGCTGTCGACCGATGAATCCGGGTGAGAAGGACTACCAGCATTGCTCCAACGACATCATCAAGAACTGCTCCGCACCCTGCGTCGGGAAAATCACGCGGGAGGATTACCTGGCCCGGGTGGAGCAGGCCTGCGACTTTCTCCAGGGGCATGCCAAGGACCTGATCCGGTCCATCGAGGAGGAGATGCGGGAAGCGGCGGCGGCGCTGGATTTCGAGCGCGCGGCGGAGTTGCGCGACATGATCGACAATCTGCGCAAGACGCTGAAACCCACGCGGCAGTTTCGCAAGCGCGGGGTGCCGGGCAAGGCGATCAATCCGGAGGGTGATGTGAGCGAACTCCAGGAAGCGCTCGGGCTGGAGGCTCCGCCGGTGGTGATGGAGTGCTTCGACATTTCCAACATCTCCTCCAACCACATCGTGGCCTCGATGGTCCGGTTCCGAAACGGTGTCTCGGACAACGCCCACTACCGGCGCTATCGCATCAAGACCGTCGAGGGACAGGATGATTTCGCGTCCATGGCCGAGGTGGTGCGGCGGCGATACTCACGCATCCTGCTGGAGGCTCGCGAGCGGGCCGGCGAGGAGGTGGCGGACGCCACCCAGGAGAATCCGATGGAGGCCCTGCGTCGGCTGGAAAAGGACTGGGAATCCCGTGACGAGGGGCTAAAGAAGCGCCAATCCTACGTCCGGCTGCCCGATCTCGTGATCGTCGACGGCGGCAAAGGGCAGCTCAGTTCGGCGGTAAGAGAACTGCAACGGCTGGGGTTGCATGACCTGCCGATCATCGGCCTGGCCAAGCAACGGGAGGAAATTTTCCGCCCCGGAGAGAGCGAACCCCTGGTGTTGCCCCACGAGACCGGCGCGCTACGCCTGTTGCAGCGGATTCGCGACGAGGCGCACCGGTTCGCCAACGGTTACCACCAGTTGCTGATGAAACGCCGGGTGGAGGAGAGCATCCTCGATGACTGCCCCGGCATCAGCCAGGCCCGCAAACAGCGACTACTGAAGCGGTTCGGCTCGGTGGCCAGGCTGCGAAAGGCCAGCCCGGAGCAGATCGCGGAGATCGAGGGCATCAACGGGCGATTGGCGGAGGAAATCGCCCATTTTCTGAAAACTCACGCTTAGAGGTGACGTATTTCTCCCTGTCTTGCGTCGCATTGTGGTGTTTAATTACCGCAGTCCGACCTTTCCGCGTTCCCGCATGCCCCGTTTTCGCCAGTCTGGCCGCCTGATGGCGGAGTGCCTTGTCCTAGCCCTGATGCTCTGTGCGGCGATGCCGTCGGGGGCGCAGGAGATCCGCACGGGTGTGGCGGGGGAGGAAAAAGAGACGAAGCCCGTCGATGAGCGGACGGAGTCGCCGACGATCACCCGTCAGACCGAAGAGGATAGGCTGAAGCCCCTCTCCTCACTGGGCAAACTGAAGACGGTGGAGACTCCCGCCGAAGAAGGGTCGGAGAAGGAGAGCGCGGGCACTTCCAGCATTGGTTCCTCCTTTGTCACCCGGACCGAGGCGCGGACTTTCACCCTCTCCGTCCCGGCGCCGCGCGGGCAGATATTGGATCGGAAAGGCTACCCGCTCGCGCAGAACAGGGTCGTCTACTACGCGGCGGTGAACTTTCCGCTGCTGGAGGGCGCCGACCAGACCACCATCCTGCGCTACGCCGGGGAGCGCATCGTGCATGTGAACCGACTGCTGGCAAAGAAGTGGGATCTGTTCCCCGATGTTGTCATTCCCCATTATGAAAACCGTCGCTGGTTGCCGCTGGTGTTTTCCGATCCCCTCACCGACGCCGAGGCGGACCAGATACGCGAGGCGCCGATGAAGGGACTGATGCTGCATCCGGTGTATTTGCGGCACTACCCGCACGGCGAGTTCCTGTCCCATGTGCTCGGCTACGTCGGCAAGCGTCCGCCGCGTGAACTGGGTCCCATACGGCCCAACGAACCGCTCTGGGGCGAGGGCATGGGCGTGGAGGGACTGGAGGAAAGTTATGACACCTGGCTGACTGGTGAGCCGGGGCGGATCAACATGCTGTTCGAGGCCGACGGCACGAAACTGCGCGAGGAGATGGTGCGGCGCCCGCGCCCGGGCAACAACATCGTCACCTCCATCGACGCCGAAATGCAGAAAATCGCCGAGGCGGTGTTGTCCGAAAAGGCCAAGCGTGGCGCCATGGTGGTGATGGATGTGCGCACCGGTGATATCCTCGTGCTGGCGTCCTTTCCCCAGTTCAATCCCAACGATTTCATCCCGTCCATTTCCCAGGCCGACTACTCGCGGCTGCAGAATGATCCGGAAAAACCCATGTATCCGCGCGCATTTCGCGGCGCTTACCCGCCGGCCTCGACCTTCAAGGTGTCGGTGGCGCTGGCGGCCCTGGAGGAGGGCACCGTCACCGCGAGCACCCTTTATGGATGCCCGACCTCGTGGTCGGTGGGCGATGTGGTGATGCGAAATTGGAACAAGGATCCCGAGGGGGCGATGAATGTCACCGCCGCCCTGATGCGCTCCTGCAACACCTGGTTCTACGAGGTCGGCACCCAGACCGGGGCCGATGCCGTGACCATGATGGCGCGCCGGCTCGGGATGGGCGAGCAGACCGGCATCCCGCTCAAGGCGGAGGCGGCCGGCATCGTGCCGACGAACCGCTGGTGGCGGGAGAAATACGGCTACTACATGTCGAAAGGCGATCTCGCCAACATCTGCATCGGCCAGGGACAGATCGAGACCAGCCCGCTCCAGGTGGCCCGCGCCATGGCGGCGGTGGGCAATCGCCAGGTGGTGGTGAAGCCGCGCCTCGTCAAACAGATCCAGGACTACAACAGCGCCGTCATCCAGACCGTGCCGGTCACCGAGCGCAGCCGACTCGATATCGATCCCTACTATCTGGACATCGTCCGGCAGGGGATGAAGGATGTCGTCAGCGGCGGGCGCGGCACGGGACGGGCGGCGGGCAACGACAAGATCTCCGTGGCGGGAAAGACCGGTACCGGTCAGTGGAAACCCGCCCTGGAGCAGAATATCGCCTGGTTCGCGGGATTTGCCCCGGCCGACGCGCCGGTGATTTCCTTTGCCGTCGTCTACGAGGGCGATCCCGGCGAAGTGGTCGGCGGGGGCAAGAGCGCGGCACCCATCGTGGGCGAGTTTCTGGAGCGCTATCTCGACGACGAGGAGAATCTCGCCGAGATCAAGGAGTCCTCCGACGAGATGAAAACGCTCCTCGCAGAGGTCGAGCCCTCGCGGGGCGACCGCCCCGAAGTGACGGGTTCCATTTTCCGGGATTCCCAGGTCGAAGAGCAGTATCAGGAACCCGAGGCGCAACCTCGTCCGCGTCCGGCTTCGGAAAACGAAAGCTCCCTCTCGCGCTTCTTCCGACGCTTGAAAGGCCGCTGAGAGGGGGGCGTCAGGCGGCGGACTCGTCGGAGTCGTTGTCCTCGTCGGCGAGAGTCTCCCCGCGGGGCACCATCTGCGGCTCGAAATCGTCGTCGCCCTCCTCGATTTCCTTCCTCCACCGGCGTGAGATCCAGGGCCGGACAAAGCCGTAGGTCAGGTAGGTGAGGAAGAGGATGAAGGGAACGAATTTCCAGAAATTGATCGCCGAGACGAACACGAGAATAGCCACGAACACCCAGGGCAGGGAGCGACGGGTGCGCCAGTTCACATTCTTGAAGCTCGGGTAGCTGAACTCGCTCAGCATCAGGTAGGAAAGCACCACCACCAGGGCCAGCAGCACGTAGCGCCACGGGCCGATCTCGCGGTCGCCCTCGTTGAGCCACAGGATGAAGACGGTGAGCGAGGCGATGAGGCCGGCGGCGGCGGGAATGGGGAAACCGACGAAGTCTTTCGAGCCGTTTTCCGATTCCTCCTGCGCCAGGCAGTTGAAGCGTGCCAGCCGCATGGTGCCACAGAGCAGATAGACGAAGGCGATGGTCCAGGCGAGGCGGTCGTTGAACCCGTCGAGCACGATGTCCATGACCAGTAGCGCCGGGGCGATGCCGAAGGACACGACGTCGGCGAGGGAGTCGAACTCGCGTCCGAAGAGCGATTCCTGCCCGCGGAGACGGGCGATGCGCCCGTCGAGAGCGTCGAAAAAGCAGGCCGCCAGGATGAAGCCGATGGCGGTGTAGTAGGTGTTGGCGCTGGCGGCGGCTTCCGCCTTCATGCCCTGAAAGATGAAGAACACGGCGCTGAACCCGCAGGCCAGATTGCCGGCCGTCATCAGATTGGGCAGCAGATAGACCTTGGGGGAGCGCCAGGGCTGGGGAGGCTTGATGGGCATGACGATGGAGAGTTTACGCCCTTTTCGGTCAAATGACAGAGGGAAGGAGTGAGGGGGTCAGGAGGGATCGCGCCGGGTGCCGGAGATGAGGCTGGAGATGAACACGGCGAGATATAGTGTGCCGGTGACAGCCTCCAACGCGGAGAGAATGCGGGTCCGGGGCGTGATCGGCGAGATGTCGCCGTAGCCCAGCGTCGAGAGAGTCACCAGGCTGAAATACAGCAGGCTGCCGTCATCGACGGTCCCGGGCTGGTCACTGACTCCGCGAAAACCGCCCGGGGCGAGCAGTTCGTGAAGCTGGTAGAGATTCGCCCAGAGCAGCGCCAGAATGAGGTAGCCGCAGATGCCGGCAAAGAGGCGATCCAGAGGTGTGGCACCTGATTCGAAGAGGGAAAAACGAAACACCAGGAAGATCATCAACACTTGCAGACCGAGACCGAGCAGGGAGTCGACGACCTCCAGGGAGGAGGGCGCCTGGAAGAATTCCAGCACCAGTCCAAAGACGAATGCGGGAATCGCCAGAGCCAGGTAGGCGGTGAGCCAGCGACGGCGAGCGCCGATGAGGTATCCCGCGACGCAGAAGACTGCGGTGTAGAAAGGGCCGGCCAAGATTTCGATGATCTTGTGACCGGACGAGCGCGATGAGGTGAGGATTACCGCGACCAGTGCCACCAGCAGAATGAGGGAGCGCAATTGCTCGCCGGCCGCGTTGGGTTTGAAGAGTCTCATGATCAGGGGATTGGGGGTACCGAACGCCACGGACGCGGATTATTCCCATCCGGGTCCGACAATTTCACTTTGCAAGCTGCCATGAATCGGGATGATAGGGCAGCGAATTCATGAAACACGATTGCATCGCGCACCTGCGTGCGTTGGGAGCCGCCGCTGTCATGTTCCTGACGGGATGTGTCACGGTGGGAGTTGATTTTGAGAAGCCTAACGCCGGGGTGCCGGATGCCTGGGCGGTGGTGCTTTCCCGGGATCTCCACCGCTCCGACTCCAGCCTGGAACAGTGGTGGCGGGGATTCAACGATCCGGTCCTGAACCAGCTCATAGATCGGACTCGAGAATCCAACCCCGATCTCCAGGCCGCGCTAGAGCGGGTGACCGAGGCCCGGGCCCTGCGCGGCATCGCTGTCAGCCAGGGACTCCCCCAGGCCAATGCCGGGGGCGGCTACACCCGGAATCGGGCCAGCGAAAGCCTCCTCGGGCCGACGCCCCCGGACAACCCGTCCAACCTCTATGCCGCCGGTTTCGACGCCGGATGGGAGATCGACATCTTCGGGGGCATCCGCCGATCCGTCGAGTCGGCCGAGGCCGGGATCGGCGCCGCCGAGGAGAACTACCGCGACGCGCTCGTATCGCTGTTCTCGGAGGTTGCGCTCAACTACGTCGAGTACCGCACCATCCAGGAGCGAATCCGGGTGGCGGAACAGAACATCGGATCGCAAAAGGAGTCCGTGAAACTGACCCGAAACCGTCTCGACAACGGCCTCGTTCCCAAGATCGACGTCACCCAGGCAGAAACCAATCTCGCGATCTCCGAATCGCTGCTGCCCGCCCTGCGCTCCCAGCTGGTGTTCGCGAAAAATCGCGTCGCCACCCTGACCGGGGGCTACCCGGACTCTGTGGGGAAGCTGCTCGCGGGCCGTCGCGACATCCCCCTGCCAAAGTCCGGCTACTCCGCCGGCCTGCCCGCCGACCTGCTCCGCGCTCGCCCCGACGTGCGGCGTGCCGAGCGCGAATTGGCCGCCCAGACGGCGGCCATCGGGATTGCCGAGGCGGATTTCTATCCTCGATTCACCCTGTTTGGCGACTTCAACCTCCAGGCGGTCAGCAGTGGGGATCTGGTCGATAGTGCCAGCCGCGCCTACGCCTTCGGTCCCTCCTTCCAGTGGCAGATTTTCAGCGCCGGACGCATTCGCAACGCCGTCCTCGCCGAGGAAAGCCGGACGCGTCAGGCATTGAATCGCTACGAGAGCACGGTTCTGCTGGCGGTCGAGGAGGTGGAAACCAGCATGGCGGCGGTCGCCAACGAGTGGGATCGTCTGGCCGCGCTGAAACGCGCCGTCGACTCCGCCAACGAGACCGTAATCCTGATCAAGGACAACTACGAGAACGGCCTCGTGAATTTCCAGAACGTTCTGGATGCCGAGCGCACCAAGTTCAATGTCGAGGACGATCTGGTCGTTAGCCACGGACAGATCGCGAAGAACTACATCACCCTCTACAAGGCGCTGGGAGGCGGGACGGAGATGGAGCTGATCCCTCCGCCAACGCCAGCGCGGGAGCGGCCAACCACAACGGAACCATGAGACCTCGCCCGACCCGGATCCCGCGTCAGACTTTTCTGGCGACGCTATTCTTGATGCCCTTGGCCCTGCTTTGCGGGGGATGCGGGGAGCGCAACACTTTCGTGCCACCTCCACCGCCCGAGGTGGAAGTGGTCTCACCCACCATCGGGGACGTGACGGTGCATGTGGATTTCCCGGGAAGGACCGCAGCCTTTTCCCGGGCGGAGATTCGCGCGCGGGTGAAGGGATTTCTCAAAGCCCGGAAATTCGATCCCGGCAAGTTTGTCGCCGAGGGTGATCTCCTCTTCGAGATCGAGCCGGAAGAGTTTCAGGCCGCAGTGCTCGCCGCCGAGGGCCAGTTGAAAGCCGCCGAGGCGCAGAAAGGTATCGCCGACACCAATCTGGCACGGCGCCGAGAGGCCTCCCGGAGCGGGGCCGTGTCCAAGATCGATGTGGAAAGCGCGGAGGCCGAGGCTAAGGCCGCCGAGGCCCAGGTCGAGGTCGCCGGCGCGGCCCTCGCCGACGCGAAACGGGCGCTGGCCTACACACGGGTGACCACTCCCATCGGTGGTCGTGTCTCCAATGCCGTGGTTGATGTCGGCAACCTCGTCGGAGCCGACGGCCCCACGCTCCTGACCACCGTGGTCCAGGACGATCCGATTTACGTGAATTTCGAGGGCAACGAGCGCGACGCGCTCGACAAGCTGGCTTATCGCCCCAAAGAAGGCAACCCCGACTACACCGAGGCGTTCAAGGAGATTCAACTGCGGCTCATTCTCTCCGATGGGCGTGTCTATTCGGAGACCGGCAACATGGACTTCATCGACAATCAGGTCGATCCCGCCACCGGGACCATCAAGGCGCGGGCGAAATTTCCCAACCCCGAAGGAGCGCTCGCGTCGGGGTTGTTTGTTCGCCTCGGTATTCCCGAGATCATCGAAAACGCCATCACCATCCCCGCCGCCGCCTTGCAGCGTGACTTGGCGGGCGATTTCGTGATCGTCCTGGGCGAGGGGAATGTTGCCCAGCGTCGTCCGGTGCGGACCACCCCGTTCCAAGTCGATGGAAAGTCTGTCATCGCCTCCGGACTGACCGCCGATGATCGCGTCGTCGTCAGCAATCTCCAGCGCGCCCGACCCGGAATCACGGTGAACCCCGTGTCACCGCCGCATGAGACTCCGGCGGAAACACCCGAACCGGAAGCCTGAACGCCGCCGCCCTTCCCGCGAAGCCCTGCCCAGGAAAGGAACCATGTTCAGCATCTTCTTCATCCGCCGACCCGTATTTGCCGCGGTCATTTCCATCGTCATTGTGGTCGTCGGTCTGGTGGCGCTGACCACGCTCCCGGTGGCGCGTTATCCGGACATCGCGCCGCCGACCGTCAAGATCAGCGCCGTCTATCCCGGGGCTGACGCCCGCACCGTCGCCGACACTGTCGCCACCCCCATCGAGCAGGAGGTGAACGGTGTCGAGGGCATGATCTACATGTCCAGTGTCAGCGCCAACGACGGCAGCATGAACCTGACCGTCACCTTCGCGCCGGGCACCGATCTCGACACCGCCAACGTCCTCACCCAGAACCGCGTCGCCGTCGCCGAGGCCCGGCTACCGGAGGAAGTGAAACGGACCGGAGTCACGGTGAAAAAGCAGTCGACCGATGTTGTCATGTACATTGGATTCTCCTCGCCCAACGGCACCTACGACGACCAGTTTCTCAGTAACTTCGTCAATCTGCGCGTCAAGGACGAACTCGCCCGTGTGCCCGATGTGGGCAATGTTCAGGTGTTCGGCGCCGGGCAGTTCAGCATGCGGATCTGGCTGAATCCGGAACGGCTGGAGACCTACGGACTCTCGGCCTCCGATGTCATCGGCGCCATCCGCCAGCAGAATGTTCAGGTCGCCGGCGGACGCGTCGGCGGAGCCCCGGCGCTCGACGGTGTGGCCTACGAGTACACCGTCAATGTCGCGGGTCGCTTGTCTGAGGGCATCGACTTCGAGGGCATCGTCGTCAAGACCGGTGAGGATGGCGCACTTGTCCGCGTGCGCGATGTGGCGCGCGTCGAACTGGGCTCCGACAGCTACAGCATCTCATCCCAGTTGAATGGAAAGGACTCCGCCACCGTGGCGATCTACCAGATACCCGGGTCCAACATCATCGCCGTGGCCGAGGGCATCACCGCGCGGCTGGCGGAACTGTCCGAGACCTTCCCCGACGATCTCGAGTACACCCTAGTCTACGACAACACCGACATCATCCGCGCCTCGATCCGCAATGTCGTCATCACCCTGATCTCCGCGCTACTCCTGGTGATTTTCACGGTCTACATCTTCCTCCAGGATTTCCGCGCCACCATCATCCCGTCCATCACCATCCCCGTGGCGCTCATCGGCACTTTTGCCGTGCTCCAGGCGTTGGGATTTTCGCTGAACCAGTTGACGCTCTTCGGGCTCGTCCTCGTCATCGGGATCGTCGTCGACGACGCCATCGTTGTGGTCGAGAACACCACCCGCTGGATCAGCGAGGGACTCAAGCCCCGTGAAGCGGCGGAGAAAGCCATGATCGAGGTGTCCGGACCCGTCATCGCCACCACCCTCGTGCTGCTGGCGGTGTTCGTCCCGACCCTCGCCATGGGCGGCATCACCGGCACCCTGTTCAAACAGTTCGCGGTGACGATCTCCATCGCCACCGTCTTCAGTTCCATCAACGCCCTCACCCTCAGTCCCGCGCTCAGCGCCCTGCTGTTGCGCAAGCAGACCAGGGAGCCGCGCGGCGTGTTCCGTTGGTTCAATCTCGGCCTTGAGAAAACCACCAACGCCTACCTCGGAGTCACCCGACTCGCCATTCGCCGCGCCGCGCTCGCGGTGATCCTCTTTGCCGGCATGGCCGGCCTCGCCGTCTACGGCATGGGCAAACTGCCCTCGGGATTCGTGCCGCAGGAGGACGAGGGCTACTGCATGGTGAATGTCCAGCTGCCCGACGGCTCCTCCCTGCAGCGCACCCGGACGGTACTCAACGAGATCAACCAGATCGTTTCCCAGGTCGCGGGGACCAGCGACTTTCTCACCATCGCCGGGTATTCCATCATCGACGGCGCCGCCAGTTCCAATACCGGTTTCCTCGTCGTCACCTTCGATCCCTGGAGCGAGCGCAAATCGCCCGAGCTGCAACAGTCCGCCCTCATCAACCAGCTCAACCGCCGCCTCTACGGCTATCGCGACGCCATGGCCTTCGCCTTCGCCATGCCCTCACTACCTGGGGTCGGCTCCTCCGGCGGCTTCACCTACATGCTCCAGGATCGCGGCGGAGTCGGCTTCGGGCCCCTCCAGGAGATGGCCGGTGAGATCATCGCCGACGGCAACGCCCAGGCCGGACTGGAACGGCTCAATACCACCTTCCGCTCCAGCGTGCCGCAACTCTTTGTCGACATCGACCGCGAACAGGTATTCCGCAGCGGCACCTCGCTCTCCTCCGTCTTCGATACCCTCCAGGCGAATCTCGGATCGGCCTATGTGAATGACTTCACCCTCTTCGGCCGCATTTTCAAAGTCACCGCCCAGGCCGACGCCCAGTTTCGCGATCAGCCCGCCGCCATCCGGCGCCTCCAGGTCCGCAATGCCGCCGGGAACATGGTGCCGCTCGGTTCCCTCGCCAATATCGAGAGCGCCTTCGGACCCCAGACCGTGACCCGCTTCAATCTCTATCCCTCCGTGAAAATCCTCGGCCAGGCGGCGCCCGGTTTCAGCTCCGGCGAGGCACTCACCATCATGGAGGACATGGCCGAAGACAAGTTGCCCGACAGCATGGGCTTCAGTTGGTCCGAGCTGTCCTACCAGGAGAAAGTCGCCGCCGGCGGCACCACCGCCATTTTCGTCTTTGCCATTCTCATGGTTTACCTGGTCCTCGCGGCCCAGTATGAAAGCTGGTCCATCCCCGTGTCCGTGGTCCTTTCCGTGCCCACCGCCCTGTTCGGCGCCGTGCTGGCGATCTGGATGCGGCAGATGGACAACAACGTCTACACCCAGATCGGGATCGTGCTGCTCATCGGACTATCGACCAAGAGCGCCATTCTCATCGTCGAATTCGCCAAAGTCCTCCGCGAAGAAGGAAAAAGCATCATCGATGCCGCGCTTGAGGCCACCCGACTCCGCTTCCGCGCCGTGTTGATGACCGCCTTCTCATTCATCCTCGGAGTCATCCCCCTGCTCATCGCCACCGGTGCCGGCGCCGAGAGCCAGCGCGTCATCGGCACCGCCGTTTTCGGCGGCATGATCGCCGCCACCGCCCTCAGTCTCGCCGCCGTCCCCATGCTCTACTACGTGGTCCAGCGCATGGTGGAAGGGAAAGAGGGCGAGGCGACGGAATCCGCTTCCACCGCGGAAAGCTGAAAGGGACCTCGAAAAACCTCGGTGTGCCGCGAGCCAAGCCATGGACGGCAGGGCGCGAAGCGATGAGGGCGGGGAGCGGACTCCCTGAGTGAGCGTGCCTACCGCGCCGGAGAATCACTGCCTTCGATGCCGACATCGTGGCAGCGGGCGAAGATTCAGAGAAGGCGGAAACGGTACCGACAATGGCTGTGGCCGGAACGAAAAACACGAACGGAAGGGCGGCACCACTGGGAATCGTCCTTGAAGGAATTCGACGGGAAAAAGGGAGGGGAGCGGTAGTATAGCCGGTCGGGTGAGCTGGATTCGTGATGCAATTGTCACTTCGTGGGACTTTGGCTCCGCTTCGTTTCGTGAGGACCGTGCCCAACCCTCGGCGAAGGATGAGTTGAAGTTGTTGAAATATGTTCTAATGAACAGTTCATGCCGTCGATTTACCGGCCCCGCCGCCCCCGAGCCTCGCCTCTCTGGCAAGTCGTTCACCATTGCTGGTCCGATTTTGTCGCTGGGTATGAGCAACGCCATCGCAAGACTCATGGCCCGCTGCGTCGGGATACCGTGTCCGTGGTCGATCAGTTCTACCGCTGCGGGGATCTCGCCGCCGGATTCACCCGTCTCCAGTGCCCCGACTGCGGCCACGAAAAGCTGCTCGCCTTCACCTGCAAGACCCGGCACTTCTGCCCCAGCTGCCACCAGCGCCGCGTCCGCGCTCTGGGAGACTGGATCGCGCACGAAGTCTGCTTCGAGGTGCCGCACCGCCAGTTCGTCTTCACGATGCCCCGGCCCCTGCGGGGCATCTTCCGCAAGCGGCGAAAGCTTCTCGACCATCTCTTCCGAGTCAGCATCGACTGCCTGCGCGACTGGATGCGCACCCGGCTCGATCTACCGGATGGGAAGCTCGCCGCCGTCGCCGCCGTGCAGACCTTCGGCGATTACCTGAACTTCCACCCCCATCTCCACGTCCTCGCCGCCACCGGCCTGGTGGATCGGGAAGGGCGTTTACATGTGCTGCCTTTGGAGTGCATTGAGCCGAAAGACTGGAGGCTTGAGACTGGAGGCTGTAGGTTTCTCATCAATGAGAGATCACACCAAACTGCGCGCCTTTGAACTCGCGGACAATCTGGCCGTCCTCGTTTACAAACACACCGCCATTTTTCCCAAGGAGGAAATGTTCGGACTGACCTCGCAGCTTCGGAGGGCTGCCGTTTCGGTGGTCTCCAATATCGTTGAGGGGTGTGCGCGGCATTCGGAACCCGAGTACGTCCGATTCCTCGATATCGCTTACGGTTCCGCTCGCGAGGTCGAGTATCAGATCGGCCTCTCGCATCGTCTCGGCTTCCTATCTGAAACGGCCTTTCAAGAATTGAGCCAGTTATCTGGCGAAACGGCCAAGGTGCTCAATGGCCTGTTGAGAGCGTTGCGGCGTTCCTGAATTCCTCCAGCCTGCGGTCTCCAGTCTCCAGCCTGAATCTTCCGCCATCGCTTCCTTGCCCTGCTTCGGCGGGAAAAGCTCATCAGCGAAAAGAAAGGCCGTCAGCTGCTCGGCTGGACTCACAGCGGGTTCAGCCTGGACGCCGGAGAGAAACCCGTGGCCTCCCATGATATCGACGGACGCAGGCGACTTGCGGAGTATCTCCTGCGTGCGCCGTTCTCGCTGGAGAAGATCACCTGGAACGAAACGTCCCGGAAAGTCATCTACCGCTCCAAGCGCAGCTGGCACACCAAGAAAAACTTCCAGATTTTCGAGGTCAGCGACTTCCTCGCCGCTGCCGTGGAGCACATTCCGCCGAAGGGTCAGCAGACGGTGCGCTACTACGGACTCTACTCGAACAAGCGCCGCGGCATGGACGCTCGCTCGGGGCGGCAGCGCCCGACGATGCGGGAGGCTGCGGAACCGAAACCGGCGCAGACTGCCGTCGAAACCCTCTTCATTCTCCCACCACCGGAGCCGAAGAGCCGTCGCGCCCTGCGTCCCCTCTGGCGGGATCTCATCCGGAGGATCTGGGGAGAGGATCCGATGATCTGCCCGTGCTGCAAGGGCACGATGAAGACGGCAGGTACGATGATCCGCAGGGATGAGGTCGCGTTCTTTCTGCGCCTTCACGGTCTGTGGGAGGGGGTTCTTGCTCTCCCACCGCCGCCCCGTCCTCCCTTCGACATCGACACGATGGAGCCGCTCGACGTTCCGCCACAATGGGGGTGGAGTGACGAGATCGAACCACCGCCGGAAGATTGGTGGAAGGGAGAAGAGGCGGCAGCCTGGCAGGCACCCGAACTTCCGCTCGACGATGGGCAAGTCCTCGTCCTTGATGCCGAAGACCCGTTTCCCGCCGACGAGTGGCCCGTCTATCGGGAGGACTGACCCGAGTCGAGACGGGCACCGGGGAAATCACCCGCCGATTTCCGACTCTGAATCGAGCCGGGGCCGCACGGGTGTGTTCACGCGTAGCTGAATCGCGGGCGGACACCCCTTCGATCAGGTCGATGTTCCGCGTATGCTTGACGAAAGGGGAAATTTGCGGTCACATCTTGGGGAATGAAGCTTTTTCACCCCTTCCTCCCCCTGCACCCCCTCCAACCCGGGGCGATGCGCGGTGACAGAACGGCGGGGTTGAAAA
>CAYTNL010000098.1:0-22705 GCA_964439145.1 uncultured Verrucomicrobiales bacterium | reverse complement strand
TATGAAATCCTCCAATCAAATCTCATTGGCCTGTCTTAGGTTTACACGAATGGACTTGACCCTGTTGGGTCGGGGCGGATAGTCGTCCGATGGCACGCAATGATAGCCCGGAAGACGCGGAACTGATTCACGAGGGAAAATTTCTCGATTATTGCCGGACTTCTGGCGGTTGGGAATTTGTCCGTCGCCACAAGGTGAAGGGTACGGTGGCGATCGTGGCGATCACGGACGACAAGCGCCTGGTTCTCACGGAACAGTATCGTCCGCCGGTCGGGAAGAAAGTGATCGAGCTGCCGGCCGGGCTCGCTGGCGATCTGCCCTACCAGGAGGATGAGCCGCTCGTCTCGGCAGCGCGCCGGGAACTCAAGGAGGAAACCGGCTACGAGGCTAAGAACTGGCAGGCGCTGCGCGAGGGGCCTTCCTCGGCCGGGCTGACCAACGAGACGATCACTTTTTTCTACGCCACCGGTTTAACGAAGATGGGCGAGGGAGGCGGGGATCACACCGAGGACATTCGGGTGCATTTCGTCCCCGTGGGAGACGTCCCGAAGTGGTGCGCCGACCGCGAGCGCGAGGGGATGATGGTCGATTTCAAGATCTACGCCGGGCTCTACCTGGCGCGGTCCTTGACGCAATTGACGGAGGCGCGGCTGTGGTTTTGAAAAGGGTTTTCCGGTTTCGGGCTCCCCGGTTTTCTGTTGGCCGGGGTCTTATTCCATCAGATATTTCTCGATCAGCAACAGCGTCGTCTCGCCGACGATGTCAAGGCTCTCGGCGCTGAGCTTGTCGAGGGTGTCGCTGGGGGTGTGCCAGTAGTCGTAATCGAAATCGATGAGGTCGATCGTCGGGATGCCGGCGACCTGATTGAGGGGAACGTGGTCGTCGGTGATGTAGCTGGAGGTGACGCTGAAGTAGCGTCGGTGTCCGGCGTCCGCGGCGGCTTCGAGACAGTGGCGGGTCATGATGTCGCGCTCCCGCTCGATGGCCTGGTGATCGCCGGTGATGCCTTTCAGCTCGCGGAGGGACAGGGGCGGGAGCTTGGCGGCGATGTCGATGCCGAGATTGCGATCTCCCACCATGTCGAGGAGGACGCCGCGGCGGGGGCGCTGGGCGGGCTTGAGTTGGAGCATGGCGGCGGCGTAGTGGGTGCTGCCATAGAGGCCGTCGGTGGGGGTGATGTTGGGACCGAAGGCTTCCTCACCATCAAAGAAGGCCAGCTCCACTCCGACCGCGAGCGCGGGCCGGATGGCAAGGACGCGGGCGGCCTCGAGCAGGGCGCCCATGCTGGAGCCGGGATCATTGGCTCCGACGAAGACGAGGTCGCGGTAGAGTTTGGTGTCGTAGTGGGAGCAGAGCAGAGTGTGGGTGGGACGGCTCCACAGGCCATCGCTGTCGGTGTCGGCGAAGCGGGCGCGGAGGTTGACGAATTCGATCTCGCCGACGGGCGTTTTCCTGGTGAAGGCTTGTCGCCGCACTTGCCAGCCCTGGGCACGGAGTTGTTCCTCGAGATAGACGCGGCTTTTCTCGATGGCTTCGGAGCCGGGAGGACGCGGACCCATTTCCACGATACTGGCGACGTGGGCGAGCGCTTTCTCGCCGTCGAACTGGCGCCAGACGGCGGTGGCGTCGTCGAAGGCGGGGGCGGCGGGCTGGCAGCCGCCGACGAGCAAAGCCAGGGGGAGAGCGAGGGAAGTGACGAGGGCTTTCATTCCACGGGGATGCCGAGCAGCTCGAGGATGCGGCCGAGGTCGTCGTTGCCAAAGTATTCGATCTCGATCTTGCCCTTCTTGTCGCCGTGGTTGAGGTGGATATTGGTCGCGAATCGGCTGCGCAGCCGGTCCTCGATATCGCGCACGTAGGTCTCGACGTGCTGGGGAAGCTTTCCGGAGGCGGGTTTCTTGGTGGTGGTGTGTCCGTTGAGGTGTTCGGATACCAGCTTTTCCGTGGATCGCACGTTGAGTTGCTTTCGCAGGACCATGTCGGCGATCATTTTCTGCTCGGCCTTGCCTTTGACGCCGAGAATGGCTTTGGCGTGGCCGGTGGTAAGCAAGCCCTGGGAGACGAGGTCGCGGACGCCGATCTCGAGGTCCAGGAGGCGGATGGCGTTGGACACGGTGGCGCGGTTCTTGCCGACGCGCTGGGCGATCTCCTCCTGTTTGAGGCCGAACTCGCGGGCGAGCCGGGCGTAGGCCTCGGCTTCCTCGATGGGGTTGAGATCTTCTCGCTGGAGGTTCTCGATGAGGGCCAGCTCGACGACGTCCTTGTCGGTGGCCTCGCGGACGATGACGGGCACCTCGGGCAGGTCGAGACGCTGGCAGGCGCGCCAGCGGCGCTCGCCGGCGATGAGTTCCAGATTGCCGTCCACATCCCGGACGATGAGCGGCTGGATGATGCCGTGTTCACGGATGGACTCGACCAGTTCCTTGAGGTGCTCCTCGTTGAACTTCTTCCGCGGCTGGAAGGGGGAAGGGATGACTTGTTGGATGGGCACCCTGCGCACGGCTTCGCCGGTGGCGGGATCCACGGCGTCTCCGCGCTGTCCTTTCTGGACGGAGACGTTGGACGGGGTCTTGATCAGCGCATCGAGTCCGCGGCCGAGGGCTTTTTTCATCATGAACCACCTTCGGGATTTTGGCCCGCGAATCAACGCCGAACCGCTGACTGGCGCCGATTTTCAGCTCTGGATTTTACAATATTTCCAGACTGCTGAAAGTCGGCGCGGATCAGAGGTCGGGAGTCGATCAGTTGTCGACGAAGCGTATGGCGCCGCTGCCACCAGCCTGGGCGCGGAGAGCCTCGGCGGCCATGGCGGCGTGTTGCTCGTCGGTGCAGGAGGAGTCGATGGGGGCATCGGGCTCGGCATCGTTGGGGACCAGAAGGCCCTCGGCGAGCATCCACCGCTCCACTTCCTCACCGGAGACATCGGCGAGCATGGTGCCGTTGACTTCGACGCAGGGGGAGAGGGGTTGGCCGCTTTTCTGTTCCATTTCCCAGCGGAAGGCGGGATTGGCAATGATGTCCTTTTCCTCGTAGTCGATACCGTATTTGCGGAAGATGGCGCGGACGCCTTCGCTCCAGCCGCAGTAGGTTTTCAGATAAGCGGTGATTTTGAGGTCTTCGTTGGCCATGGCTTTTCTTGGGGATGAGTGATGATTGGGAGACGTGATCCCGCGCGAGGGGCGGGAGGGTCAAGAAAAGCCGGGAACGTCGGGAAGTCAAAAGCCGACTCCGATGCGGCGCGGTTCAAGCGACCGGGGCGGATGCTTGCGCCTGTCGCTGTCCGCCGATGAGGTGGTGGCAGTCTTCGATGGCTCCTTTGACGTCGTCGATGCTAACGGGTTTGGTGAGGTAGCCGTCCATGCCCGCGGCGATGCAACTCTCCTTGACTCCCGAAAGGGCGTGGCCGGTGAGGGCCACGATGACGGGTTGCCTCGGCAGTCCGTGGTTGTCGCGAATCAGTTGGGTGGCCTCAATGCCCCCCATCACGGGCATCTGGAGGTCCATGAACACGAGATCGACGCCGCCGTTGACGACGCAATCGACGCCCTCGCGACCGTTCTCGGCGAAAGTGACAGAGTGGTAGCCGAGTTTTTTCAGGACCATGCCGACGATTTTCTGATTCATGGGCACGTCTTCGACGATGAGGATGCGGGCGGGGTAGCGGTCGGCAAAAAGCCCGGGATCGGCGGCGGAGGCGGAGATGCCGGGACTGGCACTCAATACCCGCCGGAGTCGTTCGGCCCCATCGGGGGGCAGCAACTCCACCAACACGGCGATGAATTTCAGCGGGTTTACGGGTTTGAAAATGAATCGGGCGCGAGCGTGGCCATTGCCCATGACGGAGGCGGATTTTTCCTCGCCGATGCTTTGCAGCACGATCCACGGAATTCCGGCCCGCTCCATGACTACGGCGAGTTGGCGGAGGAGGTCGCGGTCCTGTAGTTTGGGATCGATGACGACCACATCTGGATGCCAGGACAGCAGCTTGCCGATGATGTCCGGAGCCAGTTTCGGGAGGGCGTGGGCATCCATCCCCCAACCACGGCAGAAGTGAATGACGAGCCCGGCGAGACTCGCATTCTCGCAGAACACGGCGACTCGTTTGCCCTGGAGAGGATCTCGCAATTCGGGGGAGTCCTCGGGGCGCCGGCCGGACTGCTCGGGGAGGCGGGTGACGGGGAGTTCGAAGGCAAACTCCGAGCCGACACCGGGTTCGCTCCGCAGGGTGAGTTCGCCGCCCATGAGCCGGCTGAGTTTTCGGCCAATGGCGAGGCCGAGACCGGTGCCGCCGAACTGTCGGGTGGTGGAGGTGTCGGCCTGGGTGAACGCCTCGAAGATGCGCTCCTGTTGATCCAGCGGGATGCCGATGCCGGTGTCGCGGACGGAGACGCGCAGTCGGGTGATGGATTCATTGCCCCGGGTCTCGGTGTGGGGGTGCGCGCTGACGACCACTTCGCCCTCGGCGGTGAATTTCATGGCGTTGCCGATCAGGTTCACGAGGATCTGTTTGATCCGTTCACGATCCCCGAAGATGAGATCCGGGACCGCGGGATCGACATGGTAAATCAGCTCGATTTTCCCCTCAGCGGCGTAATAGGCGAACATCTCCACCGTTTCCTCAATGAGTTTGGGGAGATGGACGGGCGCGGACTCCAGCTCCATTTTCTCCGACTCGAGTTTGGAGAAATCCAGCACATCGTTGACGAGGTGGACGAGTGACTGGCCGCTGCTCCGCATGATTTGGAGCATCTCGCGCTGCTCTTCGTTGATCGGCGTCTCCAGCAGGAGGCTGGTGGTGCCGATGATCCCGTTCATCGGGGTGCGGATCTCGTGGCTCATGTTGGCCAGGAAATCCGATTTGGCGTCCTTGGCCTGTTCCGAGTCGGCCCGGGCCTTCTGGAGTTCGCGCATGGACTCGCTGACACGGACGGCGGCGGTTTGCAGGCCCTCCGCCATGCGGTTGAAACTCCGGCGCGCGGCGCGGAACTCCGAGTTGCCCCGCTCCCCGAGGCGGAAGGCGTAATTGCCATCGCTGACCGTGTGCATGGCTTGGCGAAGTCGCCGCAGTTGTTGGCTGATCTCCCGCGCGATCAGCATCAGAACGATGAGTCCCGGATAGATGGCGAGGAGGCTCAGGAAGGCGCTGGGGCGCAGCACGGCGTGCCAGGCGAAGGCGTTGGCCGGGACCTCGCCGGTGATCTCGATGACGCCGATGACCTCGGAACCCAGGCGAATGGGTGCGGCCGCGATCATTTTCCGCTCGCCTCCCCGACCGAAGGCGTCGCGAAGCGCGAGCGAAAGCCGATCCGTCATCGGGGCTCCTGAGGTGTTATCGATCAGGCCGGTGGTCGAGGCCCGCCCTTCGGTGGCCGATTTCAGCCAAGGCGTGATCTCCGTGGGATCGTCGTCGAGGCTCGATTGGGTGGCGGACACGCTCATGAGATCGCTCAAATCGCCCTCGTCGCCGAGTTGGAGAATGCGCGAGGAGAGCGTCATGCGGTTGAGACTCGGCGTCTGCCAGAGGCCGGAAAGCGACCGTGACAGGCGAGCAAGGGCGACGCTGTCGCGGTCTTTGGCGGCGCTTTGAACCAACTTCCCGTCAATGAATGGGGAGGCGGAGGCGGTGGCCGTCAACAGGGTGTCTGCCAGCGTTTCCTTGGCGGTCTTTCGTGCCTGCCAATAGATGAAACCCAAGCTGGCTATACTGCCCACAATCGCCAAAACCAGACACAAAACCAGCATTCTGGCGGTGAATGGTAATGAAGAGAAAGGCGACATCAGGGAAGCAATGCCAAGATTTATTAAGAAATCAATACAATATATGTCTCTTTAGCAATAGAGCGAGTTGGCTGGCGGATGACAAGAGCCACCCTCCGGGGCATACTCATCGCATGCTTTTTTCTCCTTCCGGCCGGATGGGCAACAGGGTGGCGGTGTTTCCTCTCGCCGCGCTGGTGATGTGGGGCCTTTGTCCGGATCAGGGATCCGCCGAGGTGGTTGCGATTCGGGATTTGGAGAAGGCGGTGAAAAACGCGGCTCCCGGGAACCTCATCGAGATTGCCGACGGGGTTCATGCCGATCAGGTGTTGGAATTGACCGGTCGGGGGACCGAGGAGGCGCCCATCGTAATCCGCGCCGCCACCCCCGGCGGAGTGGTGCTGACGGGACGCTCGGGGATTCTGCTCTCGGGTGATCATCTGGTGCTGGACGGTCTCTGGTTCCGCGAAGGCGAGGCGCCGGAGAAAACGGTGATTGCGCTGGAGGGGAGTCACCTGCGTCTGACGCAAACGGTGATCGACGGCTATTTCCCGAAGTCCCCGGAATCGCGCGAGGACAAGTGGGTGGCCCTGCGTGGGCGACATCATCGGGTCGATCACTGCACTTTTTACAACAAGCGCTCCCGGAGCGTGACGCTGACCGTCTGGCGGGAGACCGACCAGGCCGACCATCATGTGATTGAAGCGAATCACTTTCACACCCGTCCCAAGGGGGCGAAAGGCAACGGCTACGAGAGCATTCGGATTGGCACCAGCGACGAGTGGAACTCGGATTCCGGGACGATGATCCGGCACAACCTTTTCGAGAAATGCGATGGCGAGATGGAGGCGGTGTCCATCAAGGCGGGCGGTTGCCGCCTCGAGAGCAACACCTTTCTCGAATGCCAGGGCACCCTGACCCTGCGGCATGGAAATGGCTCTGTCGTTTCGGGCAATCTTTTCGCCGGTCGGCGGCGCGAACACACCGGCGGGGTCCGGGTCTACGGGGAGCGGCACCAGATCACTGGCAATCTGTTCATCGGGCTGACCGGCCGGGGAGGGGGAGCGCTGGCCCTGCAGGCCGGCGAGGCGGACGCGCCCCGGAATGGCTACCAGCCGGTGCGCGATGTGCTTGTCGAAAGAAACCTTTTCGCCGCCAACGAAGGTCCGGCGGTGAAACTTGACGCCGCCTTCGGGGAAGACGGTCGCCGGGAGATTCCCCGGGGCGTGGTGGTCAGAGGCAACACCTTCTCGGGAGTCGATCCCAAGTCGCTGGTGGAAGGCGGCGAGCGACTCGCGGATGGCTGGGTCTGGGAACGAAATCAGATCTTCGCCGACAATCAGATCCCCTCGGAAATCACCGAAAAGTATCCACCCCCGGTCACCAGAGCCCACGTGGGGGCCGAGTGGTTTCGAGAACGCCTGCCTTGAACCGGCCGGATTCGTGACGAAATCAGCGGGGCAAAAGATTGATTTGCTTAACCTTTGTTAATATTATTGAAAATCCAACAGGATTCGCTTTGTTGCGAGATTCCCATCGTCCGGTTCGTTCATGAAATGTCCTCACTGTTCCCGGCCCGTTGATCACGAGGCGGAGACCTGTTACTCCTGCGGCTATTCCTTGGCCAAGGCGGAGACGATCTTCGGGAGGAATTTCGTGCAGATGAACCGGCTGCACGATGCCGCCCATTGCCTGAGAAAGCCGGAGCGCGATGTGTTGGAGGACATCCTCGACCAGATGGAGATGCGTTTTCCCCAGCTCCTGTTCTGCGCCTACCTCGGGGCTTTGACGAATCAGGTCAGGCTCAACGAGTTGGGATTCTGGCTGCTGAACCACGCCGAGGTGCGGGGCGCCGATTTCGCGAGGCCCAACGAGAACGCCGTCCTCGTCCTCATCGATGTGAACACCAAGCAGGCCGGCATTTCGCTCGGTTATTTCAGCGAGATCCTGCTGACGGAGGATGAGGGATACCGATGCTTGCAGTCCGCCCGACCTTTCCTGGTGAACGCGGCCTACGGCCAGGCCTTGGCGGTGATGTTCCGAAAGATCGGCCGATCCCTCAGCCGGAGAGCGCGGCACCTGAAACGTCATCCGGCCGAGTGGGAGAAGGCGGCCCGGCACCGTGGCGGGGTGCCGCTGGTGGGGGAACGGGACGCCACCGATCTCACCGCTCAGCCTCCCGAACGGATCGACGCCGCGTTGCCGCAACGTGGTTGATTCTGATCACCCGCATGAAATCCCCGGCTCCCATCTGCCTGCTCGCCTTGGTCCTGTCGTCGATACCGGCACTGGTGGCGGGTGTCGAGTTGCCGAAGTGGGAAGGGGGCGAGAGCTCTGGCTACACCCTCGGTGGTGGACTTTGGCCGGCGGGAGCGGTGGGAGACCCGGGCGAGATCGAAATGGCGCTCTCGGCTCAGGATTCCGGCGGCACCACGAGCGAGCCGGTGGATGTCAGCCCCGGCGCGCCGCCGCCCATTCTGAGCAATCCCGGAGGAGCCCGCGATCTCATCGCCGTGTCGAGACCCGCCGGGAGCGGGGAAAACGCTCCGGAAGTGGTGTCACTGAAGCCGGTGGTGGGGCTGCGGGTGCCCTCGCCGATGTTGATGCCGCTGAGAATCGAGGAAGTCTACGCCCACGAACTGCCACCGGTGGAGGGTGACCTGCGGCAACGGTATTTCGGGGCGCGCCCGGAGACTCATCTCGTGGATCCCCAGCACCTGCTCACGGAGCAGAAATCCCACGATGTGCAGCGCTTCCTCGAGTATCACGCCGACGAAGCCGAGTTCGACATCTGCCTCATGCTCTTCGGCGGTACCCAGGAAGTGCCGGCGGATGTCTCCCTGCAGCGGGTGCATGACCAATGGTTCGGCGCGGAGCCGGTCGTGACGGTGGCTTATTTTCTTGAACATCCGGAGCGCAGCCAGGTGATCTATGGCGAGACGGTGCGCGGTCGGCTGGCGGCGGCGGTGTTCGAGCAGATCTTCCAGAGCTGCGTTCGCGAGGCCCAGGTGGCGGAGACGGCCTACGATCAGGTGGAACGCTTCGCCATCGAACTCTCTATCCGCCTCTATTGGCTGGCCAAGTTGATCGAGCGCCAGGCCGCCGGCGAGACCATCGCCTCCACCCATGAGGAACTCAGCCGACCCGAATGGCAGGAAATGGCGACCCCAGGCCAATCCACCGCCGCCCGCGAGTCGCGCGATTCGCGGACCGATGTCGTGGGGGAAAAACTTCGGGCCCTGCCCTGGCTCGGCCTCGGGCTGGGTGCCGCCTTTCTCTCGGGTCTTCTGGGCACCGGCTGGTGGTGGTGGCGGCGCGACTCACTCGCGGCGAAGCCGGTGTTGTTTCCCGACCTGGAAATGCCCTCCCGACTCGGAGGCACTTACTCCGGCGGAGGCTATGTGGGCATCTCCTTCGAGGTGTCCAGCGGCCAGGATGTCTGAGCGGACGCCCAACGCGCTACGCGATTCGGCCAGCGACGGGATTTCGCGTTGCGCTTCCGCGGCGGGGCAGTCAGGATGGCAATTCGATTTTCGACCGAGACTCGGGAAACCCCGAACAACCATCATTCCATCATGGCATACAAAACAGGCATCATCGGATACGGCTGGGCGGCGACCGCCCACATCGACGCCATCAACGGCACCACTCAAGGAGAAGTCACCGCCGTTTACTCTTCCCGTCCACTGGAGGACGCCCAACTTGCCGCCACCCATGGCGGCACGGTTCGCGCCTTTCAGGACATAGGCGCCATGCTGGCCGAGGCCGACATCGACGTGGTATCCATCACCAGCTATCCGAACCAGCACCGCGAACAGGCTGTCGCGGCCGCCGAAGCCGGCAAACACATCATCCTCGAAAAGCCCATGGCCCTGACCTGGGAAGACTGCAAAGCCATCCGCGAAGCGGTCAATGCCAACGGCGTCAAAGCCTGCGTCTGTTTTGAACTGCGCTTCATCAGCCAGTTCCAGACTCTCAAAGCCCTCATCGACGACGGCATGATCGGCGATATCCACTACGGCGAGGTCGACTACTACCACGGCATCGGTCCCTGGTATGGTCAATACCGATGGAACACCACCCGGGAGAACGGCGGCTCCAGCCTGCTCTCCGCCGGTTGCCACGCCCTCGACGCCGCGATGCTCTGCCTCGGCAACGATGTGGAGGAAGTCACCAGCTACGCCGCCCAGTCGGGCAACGAGATCTTCCAACGCTACGAATATCCCACCACCACCGCCTCGCTGCTGAAGTTCAAAAGCGGCAAGATCGCCAAAGTCGCGTCGGTCATCGATTGCATGCAGCCCTACTACTTCCACACCCATCTGGTGGGGAGTGAGGGTTCCATCCTCGACAACAAGATCTACTCCAGCAAATTCTCCCTCCGCGACAAAGCCTGGACCGAGCTGCCGGTGGCGTTGGCGGACTCAGGAGACGTCGCCGACCACCCCTATCAGGCGCAGTTCCAGGCCTTTTTCGACGCCCTCGACCGGGGCGAAGACATGCCCCACACCAGCCTGGAAGAGGCCTTTCAGAGTTTCAAAGTCCTCTTCGCCTGCGACAAATCCGTGGCCGAGGGGCGTCCGGTCAAAATCAGTGAGATGGAGTGAGGGGTAAAAAGTAAAAAGTAAAAAGTGAAGAGTTTGGGAAGAAAACACATCAGCTTCGATTCCACATGGACCTCTTCGGAAACTCGCTTTTCCTCGCTAACAGCTAACAGCTAACAGCTAACCACAAAACCCATGCCCTCTGCCCTCGCCATCGCCGCGCATCCCGACGACATTGAGTTCGTCATGGCCGGCACCTTGCTGCGACTCAAGGAGGTGGGCTGGGAAATCCACTACATGAATCTGGCCTCGGGAAACTGCGGCAGTCTGGAGACCGACTCGCAGGAGACCCGCATCATCCGCGCCAAGGAGGCGCGGGCCGCGGCAAAGATCCTCGGCGCCCGATTTCATCCCCCGGTGTGCGATGATCTGGAGATCGTTTACACGCCCGACCTGCTGCGCAAAGTGGCCGCCGTGGTGCGGGAAGTGAATCCGGGCATCGTGCTGACCCATTCCCCGCAAGATTACATGGAGGATCACATGAACGCCTCGCGTCTCGCGGTGACGGCGGCCTTTGCCCGGGGAATGCCGAATTTCCGCGTCGCCCCGCCGACATCCCCGGTCGAGGGAGAGACGACCCTCTACCACGCCATGCCGCATGGGCTGCGCGACGGGTTGCGCCGCCGGGTCGTGGCGGGCGCCTGGGTGGACACCGGGCCGGTCCACGACCTCAAGCGCGAGGCGCTCGCCGCGCACCGCAGTCAGAAAGACTGGCTCGACAAGAGCCAGGGCATGGACAGCTACCTCATCAGCATGGACGAGATGTCCGAGGCGGTCGGTAAACAGTCGGGCAAGTTCCGCCACGCGGAAGGCTGGCGCCGACATTCCCACCTCGGCTTTTCCGCCAAGGTGATCGATCCCCTGGCCGAGGCGCTGGGAGAGGCCTGCCTCATCAACCAGGCCTACGAGGACGGGCTCGATCTGGTGTGATCCTCAGTTGCAAAATTCGGCCCGCTTTGGAATCGCCATTCCACGGCGACGGACTATCCTTTTCCCGCTATGACCAAACTGGGAAAAATCCTCTTCACCCTCGTCGTGCTGCTGCTGGCGGGATTCGGCATCTATCGATGGATGGGCCAGGCGCCGGCGTCATCCCCCGGCGGCGCGGACACCACCCCGACCGCGGAAGGGAGCGGAGTCGCGGAGCAGTTTGACTTTCTGGTGCCCGGTCCGGCGCCGAAGCTGGGCGCGGCCCAGCCCTATCGACTCACCGACGACACCGTGGTGCTGAATCTTTCCGAGTACGCCGGTTACGCCGGAATCATCCTCGCCAACAATGGGCTGGAGCCGAACGCGGAATCCTGGTTCACCCGGAACGGGGGATTTAAACTCAAGATCACCCTCAGCGAGGAGGACAGTTGGGACGATCTCCAGCAGGGGCGCATCGCCGCAACCGCCACCACCGCCGATGTGCTGGCAAATTACGGTCGCCAGTGGCAGACCACCGTGCCGATGCAGATCGCGTGGTCGCGCGGAGCCGACGGCATCATCGTGCGCAAGGAGATCCGCCGCATCAATGACCTCAAAGGCAAGGTGGTCGCCACCGCGCCCTTCACCGAGGCCGAGTTTTTCATTCGCTACCTGGCGCAGGAGGCGGGCATGCCGGTCGAGCGACTCGATGGCATCGACGCCGCGCCGCGGGCGGACGCCATCAACCTGGTGTTTCTCGAGGACGCCTTTGAAGCCGGCGACGCCTTTGCCGCCGATCTTGAGAACGGAGGCGATCGGCTTGCCGGCTGCGTGACCTGGGCCCCCAAGACCACCGAGATTGTGGAGAATTCCGGCGGGCAGGCGCGGCAGTTGGTGGACAACCGGAATCTGCTCATCGTGGCCGATATTCTCCTGTTCAACAAAGCCTTCGCCGGCGAGCACCCGGAGATCGTGGAAAAGATCGTCGAGGGCACCCTGCTCAAGAATCAGGAAATTCGCGCCAATCCCGCCAGTCACGCGGCTGCTCTGGCGGCCGCCTTTTCCGCCTACGAATGGACCGCGGAGGACGCCAAGGACGAGCTTTCACGCGTGCACCTGAGCAATCTGCCCGAAAACCTCGCCTTTTTCCGCGGAGCCATCGGCGAGGCGGGTTCGTTCGCCTCCGTCTACCAGTCCGCCAACCTCGCCTATGGGTCCGAGCTGATGCCGCGGCCGGTGGCGTCGAGTCACTTCGCCAGCCTCGCCGCGCTGGAGGCCATCGACGCGTCGGGCAGGCTCGCCGGACAGGTGGCGTCCATCGAGCCGGTCAAAACCACCGAGCAGGTGCCGCTGGAGAATGATCCGCTGCTCACCCGGGATATTCGCTTTTTCTTCCTGCCCAACGATCACCGGCTCGACATGGCGAACGCGGACAATGGCAAACTGCTCAGCGACGTGAATCGTCTGCTCGGCGTCAGCCCCGGCTCCATCGTCCTGCTGCGCGGTCATGTCGATGACGCGCGGCGACAGGAGTTTCTCCAGCAGGGGGGCGAGGCGCTGGTGCGCAAGATGGCGCTGGCGGCCATCGATCTCTCTACCAAGCGCGCCGACGAGGTGCGCCAGCAGTTGCTGACGGCCTTTCCCGGACTGGATCCCTCGCGGGTCGAGATGATCGGGCGCGGCTGGGAGGAGCCCAGCGGGACCGATTCCGAGATGAATCGCCGGGTCGAGGTGCAGTGGTTCACGCTGGAGTAATGCCCGTGAAACGGCGAGAATGCATCGCATGACCGGCATCCAACGGCTCGGCGCCTTTCTGCGGAGTCCCCACCACGCGTGGCTGGGGCTCCTCACCCTCGGGGTGGGCCTGGCGACCGCGAATGTCCCCGGGATGATCATAGCCGCGGCGGCCTACGCGCTGGGGTGGATTTTTCTGCCGGATACCCCCTGGTTTCGGCGCTGGCTCCAGCGGCGTCTCGATGCCGACGGCAGCGCCGCCTCGGAGGCCACGGCGGTGGAGTTTAGCCGGCAACGGGCCGAGATTCATGGTCAACTGAGCGCGGAAGCCCGGCGCGATTACGATTCCCTCGCCCGGGCCATCGAGGAAATTCGGGTCGGCTCGGGGGGCGGGGATAGCCCCCATGCCGGGAGGCTGGGGCAGTTGGCGTGGACCTGTCTGCGACTGCTGCTCACCCGCCAGACCCTGTCCGACTTCTGCGCGCGCGAGAGCTCCGCCGCCGTCGGGGAGGAAATCACGGTCGCCGCCGCGGAGATCGAGTCCCTGGAGGCACAGGCGCGCGCCGCCCGGGAGAGTGGCGACGCCGCCGAAGCGGGCAGCCTGGAGCGGCTCCTGCAATCCCGCCGCAGTCGCCTGGAAAGCCTGAGACAACGTGGCGAGCATGTGAGAAAGGCCGAGGCCGACCTCGCCCTGACCCATGCCGAGATCGACCGCATCCACGACGCCGTGCGACTCATCCAGGCCGATCTCGTGACCCGGCGCGATCCCAATTCCATGGGTGAGGAAATAGATCGGACCACCGCCCATTTTCACCGCACCCGCGACTGGCTGCGAGATCTGGAGTTTGATCACACACCCGCCGACATTCCCGATGAGTTGACCGCCGTGGTGCCCATCCGGATACCGGAGTGACGCGGATCAATCCGTCGCCTTGACCCGTTCGCGCAACTTCTCGATGGTGGCCGGGCCGATGCCCTTGACCTTGTCGAGTTCGTCCACCGACGCGTAGGGCCGCCCGGCGATGATCGCCTTGGCTGTCTCCGGGCCGATGCCGGGGAGCGACTCCAGTTGCTCGCGGCTGGCCGAGTTGAGATCGACGGGGCCGGAGGCGAGGTGGTTTTTGACCAGCACGGCGACCGCGGCGAGGAGGAAGCAACCGATGATGGCGAGAAACACGAGTCGGCCTCGGCGGTCATCGGCTTTCATCTCCTCCCGGCGGCGCTTCAGCATATCGCGACGGGTTGAGCGGGGCATGGTGGCAATCAATAGGAGCGAAGGCGCTCGCGATGCAACGGAAACCGGACGCGAGCGGGGAAATTTCACGCGGCGGCGCGGCGTTTCACGGCGGAAAACATGGCGATCACGGCGATGAAAAGGCAGACCAGGGCGAAGGGTTCGGTGAAGAGAGGGCGCCAACTGCCTCCTGAAGCCATCAAGCCGGCGGACAGGTTTTCCTCCGCCAACGGGGCGAGAACAAAACCGATCACGAAAGGTGCCAGTGGTATGCGCCGACGGTTCATGGCGAACCCCAGCAGGCCGAAGGCGAGCATGACCCAGACATCGAACATCCGGTTGGCGAGGGCATAGGAGCCGACGATGCAGAATACGATCACCGGCGGTGCCAGCCAGGCGAGAGGGACGCGGCTGAGTTTCACCAGCCAGCGGGCGGCTCCCAGCATGAGGGCGAACATGACGACGTTGGCGACGAGGTAACTGCCCGTCACCATGTGGACGGTCTCGGGATGATTGCGAAACAGCAGCGGGCCGGGCTGGAGTCCGTGAATGACGAAGGCTCCGAGGAGGACGGCGTCGATGACGCTGCCGGGTATGCCGAGCGCGATGAGGGGAATGAGGGCTCCGCCCACGGTGGCGTTGTTGGCGGCTTCGGACGCGACGATGCCCTCGTCACAACCGGTGCCGAATTTCTCCGGCTCTCTCGACAGGGAACGCGTCGCCCCGTAGGCCACGGTGGAGCCCACGTTGGCGCCGATGCCGGGCAGGATGCCGATGAGGGTGCCGAGCACGGAGGAACGAATCAGGTTGCCCCCTTGTCTGAGCCAGTCGCGGCAGGAGAGGAACAAGGAGTCGCGGGTAGCCGCGGTCGCGACCTGGGCGTCGGCGGTGGGCTTGAGGGTGTCCTGGATGATCTGGTTGAAGGCGAAGAGGCCGATGAGGACGGGCAGCAGCTTGAAGCCGTCGTTCATTTCCACGAAGCCGAAAGTCAGGCGCGGCTCACCGGTGGCGGGATGGAGTCCCGGCATGGCGAAGAGACAGCCGAGCAGAGCGGAGAAGAGGCCGCGCCAGAGTCCGCCGCGTTCCCGTTCGCTGATGGCGGCGATGGACACGAGCGCGACGAGCACGAGGGCGAACAGGTCGAAGGGCGAGAGCTTTGTCGACCAGGTGGCGGCGGGGCGGGCGAGGAGCACGAGGAAGACCCACGAGAGGAGCCCGCCGACGAGCGAGGCGCCGATCCCGAGCCCGAGGGCGCGGCCGGGTCGGCCGGAGGCGGCCATGGGATGGCCGTCCAGGGTGGTGATGACCGAGGCCGGGGTGCCGGGCATTTTCAACAAGGTCGCGGTGATGAGCCCGCCGCTGACCGAACCGACATACATGCTGACCAGCAGCGCCAGCGCGGCGTCTCCGGACATGGCGAAGGTCAGCGGCAAGGTCAGGGCAATGAGCATGGCGCCGGTAAGTCCGGGTATGGCGCCCACCACGATGCCCAATCCGGTGCCCAGCAGGATGAGACCGAGAATCGCGGGGCTGAAAAGGTCGGCATTCATGGCAGGGTGACGCCGAACACGTTGCCGAAGATCCAGGGCAGGCCGAAAGCGATCAGCGCCGCAAAGGCCGCGAAAGCCGCAAGGGCGAGCCGGTGCCGATTGCCGAGGAGCCATCCGGCGGCGAGCAGAAAGGTGAAGGTGGGCCAGAAAAAGGGCAGTCGGGCGATCCCCAGCGCCAGCGCGTAGCCGAGTGTCAGCGCGACCAGCCCGAGGGCGCGGTGAGTCAAGAGGGTAGGGTCGCCGACTCGACCCTGTTGGGTGCGCGCGGGCCGGATGAGGAAGGCGCCGACGCCGACGAGGGCGGTGAGGATGGCGAGTAGTCGCGGCAGGTTGGGTAGACCGGCGATGGCGCGTGGCGCGACCCGGGCGATCTCGGTTTCGCGGGCCACGAGTTCGGATTCCAGGTCTTCGCCGGTGAGGAATAGGGGCTCGATCTGTTGGGTGGCGGCGAACTCGCGGAACTCGGGCGTCTCCATGGCGGCGCGCAGGGCGTCGGCGATGAGGGTGATTCTATCGGTCGGTGTGCCCGCCGGCGCCCACCAGCATTGGAGATTGCTGGAGATCAGGTCGATGCCCTGCTCGCGGGCGGTGGGAACTTCGGCGAGTGCCGGGTCGCGCTCCTCCGCCATCAGGGCGAGGGCGCGGAGTCCGCCGTCCCGGTAGGAGAGGAATTCCGCGACGGAAAACGCGGTGGCCTCGACATGGCCGCCTGTCAGGGCATGAAACCGCGCCGCGCCGCCTCCGGACTGGACGTAGCGGAAGCGCGCGCCGGGTTTCTCGTTTTCCAGCCGCATGGCCCAGAAATGCGCGGGCGCGCCCATGTTGGTGGCGAAGGTGATGGTGTCGGGTTTGTCCGATATCGCCTCGGTAAGGTCGGCGAGGCTACGGAAACGGGAATCTCCGGCCACGGCGATGACGCCGCCGTTGCGTCCGGTGGCGGCGATGGGCTCGAAGTCGCGCCAGCCCCACGAGGCCGCGCCGGAGTAGCGGGCGGTGATGATGCCCTCGTGAAGAAAGAGCAGAGTATAACCATCTGGCTCGGCATGCAGGGCCCGGCGTCCGCCGATGGTGCCACCGGCGCCGGGCACGTTCTGGATGACGAGTGGCTGGGCGAGCAGGTCGTGATCGGCCATGGCGCGTTGGATGACGCGGGCGATGGTGTCGCTGTTGCCCCCGGCGCCGAAGGGGACGATGACCTGGACGGGTCGGGCGGGATAGGTCTCCGCGAAGATGCTTCCCTGACTGAGGAGGAGCGTGGCGGTGAGGGCCGCGGCGAGTCGTCTCATGCCTCGGTGGCGGCGTGGGCTTTGAGTTTCAGGTCGTTGAGGATGACCGCGTAGACGACGAGGAGGATGAATCCGACCAGTCCGACGAGGGTGCCGGTGATCTGCGAGATGGTGGTGAGGGTGGCGCCTCCGCCGAGGAAGGGTTGGATGCTGAGCAGGTTCGACAGCAGGGCGAGGCTGGCGCTGGTGAGGCCGACGCGTTTGCCGCAGGAGCCGGGTTGGCTTTCGCCGAGGTGGGATTTCCAGGAATCGGAGACACGGGAGACGAGGACAAACAGGAACACGATGGTGACGGGAAAAGGGACAAGCCACCAGGCGGCGCCGGGTTTGAGGCGTCGATGGGATTCGGGAATGGCCTGGAGGTTTCTCTGAAAAATGGCCGCGAAGATGGCCCAGAAGACGCCCCAGAACAGCACGATGGCGACGCCAAGGCAGGTCAGCGCGCCGGGAGGCAGGAGATCCAATTGGCCCTTGAGATCGAGGTTTGAAATTTGCGACAGGTCCATGCGAGCGTGAGTTGGTGTCAGCCAAAAAACAACCGGAATACGATGTCTGACTTGGCGACAACGGCGGTGATCAACACCAGCAGTACGGAGGAAAAATTTCCGGTGAGAAAGTAGCGGTTCAGGTTGGGGTCGCCATTTTCGTCCTTCAGTCGGGTGGCGACTTTCAACGCGCCGAACATGATCAACACCTGGGGATAGCCCGCCAGGAGTCCTGTATAGAGCAGCAACCGCTCGAGCGTTCCCCGGCGCCTGGCGGCTCTGGCGCCTTTGGGGTTGGTTTCCTGATTTTCCCGTTCCGGGGCGAGCCATCGTCGTATCCCGGCGAAAACGGGTATCGCCAGAATCTCGCCGGCGATGAACACGGCGAGGTGGCTGACAAGCAGTTGGGCAACGGGATCCATGGAGGCGCGAGGAGCCTACTGAGGTGAGAAAGAAGTTTCAAGCCCGATGGCTTGATCGAATCGCCGCTGCCAGTCGTGGGCTTGCGGTTCGGCGCGGGTCCTCTCGATGGTGGACAGATCAACAGATGCGATCCCTATTTTTTGGGACACCTCATGGAGAGACATTCCCACGCGCCGCCGCAGAGCCCGCAGTTCCGATCCCGTCATTCCCAGGGTGCCGAGGTCGTGGATCAATTCCCGGAGAGCGTGGAAGTCGTCTATTCTGAGTGTTTGGCGCCGTTTCCAGATCTGTGATCGGTTCTTCCCGTGTTTTCTGCCCACCTCCTCGTTGTCCTCAGTGGAGATCATGTCGAAAATGATGCCTCCGTCGCGCGGGGCGTTCCAGGATGCCAGGAGGGTGTGGAGTACGCGGGCGGCAAGATTGAGCTGATGGCTTCGTGTCGGATCTTGATGGATGTGGAAATGGATGTTGGGTCGGTCGCGGCGTTTGTCGGTCAATATTTTTCGGGCTTCGGTCAGGCCATCTCCCATCATGCCGTAGGCGATATCTGGATTGATTCTGGTGTCGATGCGCCCCTGATAAAGCACGTAGCGAAGGGAGAATGGCAGGCGCTCCCGGAGGCGCCACTCCTCCAAACGCATGATCAGGTTGATACCGCTTTTCAGGTTGAAGACGACGCCTTGAAATTCATCTCCCAGGGTGCTGGTGAGGGGAGATAGCAGGAGGGGTTTCCGTGCTTCGTTGGTGGACGCGAGCCATCGGGAAAGGGCGCGTTGCAGCTGGGTGCCGGAAAAGTCCTGGCTGCCCACGACATCGGCCATAAGGATGTTGGAAAGCTGGCTCACGTATCAAAATTTTTGATACAATGGCATAGTTTCAGAAAAAATGAAATGGATTTCCGATTGCCTGAATAGCTCGGGAAGTCCGAATTGTATCAATAATATTGAAACCGGTGGCTCCCGGTTATCCGGGAAAGTATCAGGCCGGAACGTGACATTCCGGAGTCGGTGTTTCGGTGTGTTCCGACCACCAGGCGAGGTAGGCGGCGGCGATGTCCTCCAACTCGGCGACCGATTCGACGGTGGTAAAGCGCGCCCGTAGCAGCTTGCCGTTGCGGAGCCCGCGGGAGTAGGCCATGAGACGGGAGCGCATGGACTGGAGGGTGTGTCGTTCTCCCCCGTAGCGGCCCCACTCGATGGCCAGTCTGACGTGCCGCAGGATGTGATCCCAGCGTTCCCCGGGAGTGACCGGCGGGAGATGGGTGCCGGTGTCGAGGTAGTGCTTGGCCTCGCGGAATACCCAGGGATTGGTCATGGCGGCACGGCCGATCATGACGCCCCGGACGCCGGTGGAGGTTTTGCGTTTCGCCACATCGCTCCCGGTGGCGATGTCGCCGTTACCGATGACGGGGATGGAGACGCTGGCGGCGCATTTGGCGATGACTTCCCAATCCGCCTCGCCCGAATATCCCTGGGCACGGGTGCGCCCGTGGACGGCGATGGCCTGGATGCCGCAGTCTTCGAGGATCCGGCAGATGTGGGGGGCGTTGATGGAACTGGAGTCCCAACCGATGCGGATTTTGGCGGTGACGGGGACGCGGTGCCCGACGCCTTTGACGAGGGATGAAGCCACCTCGGTGAGAGTGGGGCAATCGCGGAGCAGGTTGGAGCCGCCGTTCTTGGAGACGACCTTCTTCACCGGGCAGCCGAAATTGATGTCGATGAAGTCGGGGGCTTTCCAGTCGACGATCTTGTTCGCCGCTTCCGCCATCCGGGGACCGTCGGCGCCGAAGATCTGCACGCCGACCGGGCGTTGATCCTCATCGAACTCGGTGTAGGACCGGGTGCGGTGGTCGGCCTGCATGATACCCTCGGCGGAGACAAACTCCGTCACCATGACATCGGCTCCGAGTTCTTTGCAGAGACGGCGGAACACCCGATCCGTCACGCCCGCCATGGGCGCGAGATAGAGGGGGAATCGGTCGTTCTGGAACCAGGGCAGCATGGTGACGGGGATAAAGAGTGGGGAACTTACGGGAAAGCCGTCGGGAAGCAAACAGACGGGGGGCGGTGGCTCTGCCGGTCTGAGTATCAGGATTGTCGCATTCACGAGGTTGGATGGCGGGTAGATTGCTTCTTTCATCAGCCGCAACCCCATAGTCCCATGAAAACCCACGATTTCGATTTGCTCTGCCTCGGCAGTGGTCCCGCCGGTCAGAGAGCCGCCATCCAGGCCGCCAAGCTGGGCAAGCGGGTGGCGGTCATAGAAAAGCAGCGCTGCATCGGCGGTGTCTGCATCGAGACCGGCACCATTCCCTCGAAGACCTTTCGCGAGGCGGTGAGACGCTTCTATTCACGACCGGGATTCGATCTGGGGAACCACTACCGCGCCCCGCAACGCCCCACCATGGAGCAACTGCTCGCCCATGTGGACAAGGTCATCCAGCGGGAAACCGAAGTGGTGCAGGACGCGTTGGCGAGAAATGATGTGGAGGTGATCCGGGGGAAGGGCGCCTTTGTCAACGCGCACGCCATCGAGATCGATGGTCTGGAGGGGCACCGCACGGTGACGGCGGACAAGATCCTGATCGCGGTGGGCACCCGGCCGGCGGATCCGCGGGGCGTGATCGCCGACGGGGAGGTGGTGATCACCTCGGACCAGGTGCTGGATCTCCGCCAGATGCCGCGCAAGATCGCGGTGGTGGGCGCGGGAGTCATCGGCATCGAATACGCCTCCATGTTCGCCGCCCTGGGGGTGAGCGTGACGATCATCGATCAACGCCCCCGGCCCCTGGAGTTTCTGGATCACGAGATTGTCGACGAGTTGATCCATCAGATGCGGAAGCAGGATGTGGTGTTTCGTTGCGGGGACGGTGTTCACAGCATCGAACTGGTGGATGACGGCACCCGTCGCGAGGGACTCATCGAGTTGGACTCCGGCAAGCACATTGTCGCCGATGTCATACTCTTTTCCGTGGGACGCACGGGGGCGACGGAGGCGTTGAATCTGGAGTCGGCGGGATTGAAGGCCGACGAGCGCGGGCGACTCGAGGTGAACGACCACTTCCAAACCGCGGTGGAAAACATCTACGCCGCCGGGGACGTGATTGGTTACCCGGCGCTGGCCGCCACCTCCAGCGAGCAGGGGCGTCTCTCGGCATGCCACATGTTCGGCGCCGCCGCCAAACCGATGGCGAAGCATTTTCCCATCGGGATCTACGCCATCCCGGAGATCTCCATGGTGGGTGAGACGGAGGAGACACTGACCGAGAAGAAGGTCCCTTATGAGACCGGGATCGCGCGCTACCGGGAGATCTCGCGGGGGCAGATTCTGGGAGACGACTCCGGGTTTTTCAAAATGATCTTCCACCGGGAAAACGGGCGTCTGCTGGGTACCCACTGCATCGGATCCGGGGCGACGGAGTTGGTGCATGTGGGGCAGGCGGTCATCGGATTGGGGGGAGGGTTGGATTACTTTCTGGACACCGTCTTCAATTTTCCAACGCTGGCGGAATGCTACAAAGTGGCGGCCTTCAACGCGGCCAACAAAATCAATTTCGCGAAGCGGATACATGCCGCGAGGACGAGCCGGGATGAGGCCCCGAAATCCGATCCAGCGGGGTCTGAAGTGGATCCCGTCACCGTGGTGATCACCGAGGAGAAAGCCTGAGCGGTCGGCGATCCGGACGCGGCGCTTGCCGTGCGTGGTGGTTTGGCCGAAAAGTGGCGCATGCCCTTTCGTCGTCGCACTCTGATAGTCGTCATCACCGCCGTGGTCCTGCTGCCGCCGGCGCTTTGGTGGGGGCTCTACCGCGCGGGTATCGCCCCGGCGCCCGGGGAAAAACTGCGGCCGCCCTTCAATCTTTCCGACCGGCTGGCGGCGCTGGTGGTGGAGGAGCGTGACGGTCGGCGGGTGGTGGTCTTCGAGCCGGAGGAGGGGGGCGACGAAGCGCTGGTGTTGACGGGGGACGAGTTTCTGGGTGAGATCATGGACCGGAGCAAGACGATGCCGCCGCTTTTTCGGGTGCTGGACATCACCGCCTGGACGGGGCTTTTCTGGGTTGGCCTGGGTTTCCTCGGGCAGGCCTTGTTCATGGGCAGAATGCTGGTGCAGTGGTGGGCCAGTGAAAAGGCCAGGTCGGCGGTGGTGCCGCCCATGTTCTGGTGGCTGAGCTTGATCGGTTCCTCGATGCTGATGACCTATTTCGTCTGGCGGGTAGAGATCGTGGGGTTCCTGGGACAATCGACGGGTTGGCTCATCTACATCCGGAATCTCTGGTTCATTCACGGGAAGCGGGACTGATCCGCGCGGCGAGGCGACGCCGGGCCATGGCGGAAATAAGGGACGAATCCGTTTGACTGGAGGCGTTGGGATTCACTAACCTGTGGCTTGTTCCGGATGTGGATGCCGAAGCTGATTCGGCAAGTTCGTGGAGGATGCCAGCCGGGCTATCGTTCCCACCAGTCTCTATCCTCGAATGAAGTCATCCTGGAAACTGATCCTGCTCGTGTTCCTCGCCCTCGTGGTGGGCGTATTTCTCATCCGTCGTGACCGTCCCGGACCCGGGGGGGTGTCGGCGGGGAACGGGGTGACCATCCGCGAGCCGGGAGTCGCGCGGTCGGCGGGGGATGGTATGGAGGCCCCGGGATCGATCACCATGGCGGCGGTACCGGAAAATGGCCTCTCGTCGATGTCCACTTCGATCCCGTCGCTTCCCGAGAAT
>CAYTNL010000097.1:0-23668 GCA_964439145.1 uncultured Verrucomicrobiales bacterium | reverse complement strand
AGCGGTCGCCAATCTGGAACAAGCCCTCGCCGAGCAGAAACGGGAACTGGAGCAGGCGCGAGAGAAGCTCCAGGTGGACCAATGAAGGGTAGGAACGGGCCTGGAGACCCGTTCCACGAATGCTCGCGCCGTTTCTCCGGAAATCCGATGAAAGGGCTCTTTCCATTGAATTTCCCCGATTCCTGTTCAAAGATTCAACCCGATGTCCGCCACCGAAACCGACGCCGCCGCGATTCCCGACGGTGCCCGCGATGAGATCCCGACTCGTGACGCGAGGGCGGCGCTGGAGAAGCACTTCGGCTTCGGGGAATTCAAGGACGGCCAGGAGCGGGTCGTCTCCTCCCTGCTCGCGGGACGCGACGCGCTCGTGGTCATGCCTACCGGCGGCGGGAAATCTCTCTGCTACCAGCTCCCGGCTCTGGTCATGGACGGCGTCACCCTGGTGGTCAGTCCGTTGATTGCGCTGATGAAGGACCAGGTCGACGGACTCGCGCGCAAGGGCATCGCGGCAACCGTGATCAACAGCACACTCTCGCCCGGCGAGCAGCAGGAGCGTATCCGCCTGCTGCGAGAGGGCGCCTACAAGCTGGTCTATGTGGCGCCGGAACGCTTCCGCAGTCGCAGTTTCACCGACGCGCTCAAGGCGGTCGATATCGCGCTTTTCGCCGTCGACGAGGCGCACTGCCTCTCGCAGTGGGGACACGATTTCCGGCCCGACTATCTCCGTCTGAAGGACGCGGTCGCCGCGCTCGGTCATCCGCAAACGGCGGCCTTCACCGCCACGGCGACTCCGGAGGTGCGGGCCGACATTCTCCAGCATCTCTCGCTGCGCGATCCCTTCGTGTCGGTCAGCGGATTCGAGCGCCCCAACCTGGCGCTCACTGTTTCCCAGGTCGCCGGGAACCGGGAAAAGCACGAGCGCGTCGAGGCGATCATCCGCGAGCACCGCACGGGTATCATCTACTGCGCGACGCGAAAAAAAGTCGAGGAAGTCGCCGATTCCCTCGCCGCCCAGGGGATCAAGGTCATCGCCTACCACGGCGGGATGGAGGATCGCGATCGCGAGTGGGCTCAGAACGCGTTCCTCGACCGGTCGAAAGACGTCGTCGTCGCCACCAACGCCTTCGGAATGGGGATCGACCGCTCCGATGTCCGTTTCGTGATCCACTTCGAAACGCCCGGCAGCATCGAGGCCTACTATCAAGAAGCGGGGCGCGCCGGGCGCGACGGCGAACCCTCGGTCTGCGAGTTGCTCTTCAACTACGCCGACACCCGGACCCAGGAATTTTTCATCGAGGGAAACAATCCGGGCTTCGAGACCATTCGCGATGTCTACCGCACCCTGCGAATGCTGGCCGACGACAAGCACGAGGTGATGATGCCGATCCGGGAACTCACCGACACCGTCGGCGCCAAGAACCAGATGGCGGTCGGCTCCGCCCTCTCCTCCCTGGGCCGCGCGGGCTATATCGAACGCTTCGACATCGTCGGCGAGCGCATCCGCGGCACCAGGCTCCCGCGACCGGAAGTGCCGCCGGAACAACTGGAACTGGACCGCGCCGCGCTGGAGGAAAAAGAACGCCGCGACCGGCAGAAGCTGGAGTCCATGATCCGCTTCGCCTACGCCGATGAATGCCGACAGCGGTGGATCCTCGATTATTTCGGTGAAAAGGACGCGCCCGAATGCGGCAGCTGCGATGTCTGCTCCCGCCAGACGGATCGTGGCGGTCTCCGTCAGCCGAAAGACGACGCCGAATTTCTCCTCGTGCAGAAGGCCCTCAGCGGCGTGGCCCGGGCCTCGCGACGGCTGGCGGATGGACGCTGGGAGGGCCGCTTCGGCAAGGGAAAGATCGTCGGCATGCTCACCGGGAGTCGGTCGCAGGACATCCTTTCAGCCGGTCTGGATCGACTCAGCACGCATGGCTTGCTGAAATCCGAGGGCAGCGCCTTCGTCCACGCCCTGCTCAAGGCGCTGGAGTCCGCCGGCCTGGTCGCCACGCAGCGGAAGGAAAACTACGCCCTGCTGACCCTGACGGCGCGGGGATCGGAGATCATGCGCGGCGACCGCGCGTTCCGACTCCGCTGGCCCGACGCCTCGCGGCTGGCGGCGACGGGTGGCGCTTCGGGATCGGCAAAAGGAGGCAATGGCGGCATCCCCGATCTCGCGCTGGAGGAACTCGCCTTCGACGAGGCCCTTTTCGAAAAACTGCGCCAGACCCGCCAGCGTCTCGCCGAGGAAGCGGGCGGCGTGCCCGCCTACGTCATCTTCGGCAACCAGACCCTCGAATTCCTCACCCGCCTCCGTCCCACCACCATGGAGGCCGGTCTCCGCATCCGCGGCATCGGCGAGGTAAAAGCCGAGCGCTATCTGGAGCCGTTCCTCGAAGTGATCCGGCGGCACCACCCGCAACCCCGGGACTGATCGCGGGTTGAATCCTGCCGGTCCACAAGGAAGATACTTCCGGCCCCGGTCCGGCGCATGCGAACATCCCTTCCAGTCCATCCCCGATCCCGGCGAGGCTACGCCCTGCTGGACGTCATCCTCGCGGTGACGGTGTTCGCGTTCTGGGGTGCGGGCCTCGTGACCCTGCTCCAGAAAATCAGCGACACCTCCAACAGCTACTCCCGGGATCGGCTCATCCAATACCAACTCGAGTCGCTGCTCACCGAGATGAAACACCGGCCCGTGGAGGAGATGAACACCGAGCGACTGGACGAGGATCTCGACGTGACCTTCCGCACCTCCGTCGAGGCGCTCAACCTCGCCAACATCGACGGGGAAGCGCTCGAGGATCTCTACGAAATCACCGCCACCGCCACCTTCACCGACAGCGGGGGCGAACAGGTGGAAACCGCCCGCCTCACCATCCATCAACCCGAGGAGGACCGCCGACGATGAAACGATCCCGGCATACCCGCCACGGCGAACAGGCGAACTCCGCCTTCTCCCTCTTCGAGATCGTCATCTCCATGGCCATCCTCGCCCTGCTGTCCGGCACCGTATTCGCCATCCTCTGGAAAGCCGGGGACGCCGCCGAGGAGATCCGCGCCTACGACACCCGCGACGAGCAGGTGGCGCGGTTTCTCAGCCTGTTGCGACAGACGGTCGAGTCCTTGCCCAGCGGCGCCACCATGACGATGGCCCCGCCGGAGGAGACGGGCACCGGATTCTATGAAATGACGATCTCCGACGCGCCCAGCGCCTTCGTCTTCGGCGAGCGGCAACTGGGCAACGGCGAGACCCTCATCGGCCTGCGCCCCCAGACCAGCCCCTCCACCGATACCACCTTCGAGGAAGATCCTTCCGCCGACAGCCCGCCGCTTTATGAAATCGCCGTGAGCCGCGAGGATTTCGCCCCCGACGATTCCGATGGAGACGGCATGGTCTTCCGTGCCGGATCCGACGACGCCTTTCTCCAGGCCGACGAGGAGGGCCGCTACTGGCTGCCCGTGCTCGATGATGTCACCGCCATGAGCTGGCGATTCTGGGATTCCGAGCAGCGGGATTGGCTCGATCTCTGGGAACAGGACGACCGCATGCCCGAGATGCTGGAACTTTCGCTCAATGATCGCTACCGGCCCGCGCCCCTGCGCGTCGTGTTCGAGGTGCCCGCCCATCTCTCCAATCCCCCCGCCGCCGACACCAGCCAGAGCGACACCCAGACGGCGGCCCCATCCAGCGGCGGTGGAGGTGGAGGCAGCGGCGCGCCACTCCAGCGTCCCGGAGGAGGAGACGGCCAACGCCCCGGCGGTGGCGGGGACGGCGGGGATGGGCAGCGACCGGGCTTCCGTCCCGGTGGCGGGGGCGATGGTCAGCGGCCCGGTGGCGGCCCGCCTCCCGGCGGTGGCGGTCAGCGCCCGGGTCCGGGCCAGGGTGGCGGTCGTCCCCCCGGCGGCGGAGGCGGCGGACCTCCGGGCGGCGGCACAGGCAGCACCGGTGGAGGCGGCCCCCCACGATGAAACTCACGCGCCCAAGATCGAAATTCTCCGGTCACCACCCCGGCAGCGGGCCACGCCGCGGCATCGCCCTGATGCTGGTGATTTTCGCGGTCACTTTTCTCGGACTCATCGTGGTATCGCTGCTGGAAGTCTCGCGCTTCAGCTGGGACGAGAGTACCCGGGAACGCGGACGCTTTCAGGCCAAACTCCTCGCCGAATCCGGCGTCGCCATCGCCCTGCATCCCGAGGTCGAGCGGGGCGATCCCCTGCTGCGGCGCGATTTCCCCGACGGTCGCAGGATCGAGGTTCGCATCTCCAGCGAGGGCGGTCGCATCCTGGCCAGCACGCTGAGCGAGGAGCTCTTCATCGACACCGCCCGTGAGCTGTTCATTCTCTGGGGGCTCGACGCGACCGAGGCGGCCATCGCGGCGGAGTCGCTCGCCGACTGGATCGACGGCAACTCCGACGCCCGCCCCAGCGGAGCCGAGCGCGACTACTACTCCACCCTCGAGTATCCCGATTTCCCGGCCAACGCCGCCTTCACCAGTCTCGACCAGATGCTGCTGGTGCGCGGCATGGATCGGGTGGCCAAAGTCCAGCCCCGCTGGCGGGACTACTTCACCCTCTACGGGGACGGCAGCATCGATGTGAACACCGCGCCCGCCGATCTCATCGAGGCCTATTTCGGCTGCACCCCTGACGCCGCCGCCGGCCTGGTGGCGACGCGCTATGGAAACGATCTTCTCGAAAACACCGAGGACGATTACTCCTTCCGCAGTCTCGACGAGATCCGCACCCTGCTCGGTCTGTCCGGCGATCAATGGGAGCGCGTCTCCGCCTCCGCGACCCTGGCCAACACCACCCGCCGGATCGAAAGCACCGGCTCCGTGGGCGATACCCACGTCTACCGGCTCATCGTGCTGGTGGAGGAGGACGACTCCCAGATCGCCCGTCTCAGCGAATGACGCGGGGCGGCACGGGACACGCCATCGCGACTGCTTTCGGGGTCGCATTTTTTTGTCGTGTGCCGGATACTGGGGCGCAACGTCCCGGACTCAACAGGGTTAGATCGCTGATTCGACCCTCTTGATTCACCCCCCGCATCCCGTCATTCCCGCCCCCTCTCCATGAGCCGATACCGTGTCGCCCTACCCGATGAGAAGCGGGGGTGGACTCTCCACGCCGGTCGTGGGCACATGAGCGAGTCCCGCGAGCTGGCGGAGCTGGCCGGGCAGGGCGCGGACACGGTGGTGGGCGTGCCCGCCACCCACGCCACCACTTTCGCCATCCGCCTGCCCACGACCAATGCCTCCCTCTTCGCGAGCATGGTCGCCTCGCAGATCGAAAAGCGCGGGCTCGCCCATCGCGGCGATGCCGCCCTCACCCCGCACGCCTACCACGTCATCGAGCAATCGGGCTCCGAGACCCTGCTGAGCATCGATGTGCTCTCGGAGGACTTTCCCGAGGCGCTCTGCCTGCCGCGCGCCCTCGGCTACGCGCCCGCCGCCAGGCTGCTGAAGCTGCCGGAGGACAGGTTGCTGGTATGGAGAGAACATCAGCGCCTGGTGCTGGCGGTGACGCATCATGGCGAACTCTGCCACGTCCAGGCGCTCAGCGCCGAGCCCACGCTGAATCTGGCGGCGGCGCAGGAGATCAATCTCACCACCCTCTCACTCCAGGCCGAGGGCCTGGTGAATGACGCCCCGGTGCTGCTGGTCGCCGGACCCTGGGTCGATGCGGACGAAGGCGACCGCGACGCTTTCGAAAAAGCGCTCTTGATGCCGGCGGAGTTTCAGAGCGATCCCGTCCCGGCCCAGGCCACCGCCGGAGCGCTCGCCGAGGGCTTTCTCCCCGCTCCCGTCGTCCGCGCCCGGCGCCGGCGCGGCACCACCCGCCGACGCATCGTGGCCGGGGCCATCGCCGCCCTGGTCTATCTGGTGGCCGGGAGTTTTCTCTGGCTTCACGCCCGGGCCCGGGAGGCGGAGATCTCGGATCTCACGCGCCAGGTGGAAGCCACCCGGCCCGAGGTGGCCGCCATTCAGGAGAGCGAGGCCCGCTGGCGGGAGCTGGAGCCGGCCTTCGACCTGCACTACTATCCGGTGGTGCAACTCAACGAGATCACCCGCGCCATGCCGGGCAGCGGAGTGGTGGTCCGCGAATTCCGCACCCGGGGCCGGGAAATCACCGTCGAAGGACGGGCCCGCGACGTCCAGATGGCATTCCGCCTGAAGGAGGATCTGGAGAAGAACGAATTTTTCCGCGCCTACACCTGGAACATGCCGCAACCCCGGGTGGAGCGGGACAACACCGTGACCTATCGTATTCAAGGCCAACCGAAACATGAGGGGACTGACAACTAGAGAGAAACGGCTGCTCGGCTTCTGCCTGCTGTCGATCTTCCTGGTGGCGAATCTTTTCGCCGCCCGCGCCATTGCCCGCTCGCTCGGCGGTGGCAAGGCGAAGATCCAGGCGTTGGAAAACGAGCTGGCCGAAAACCGGATGTGGCTGGAGGAGCGGGATCTCTGGGAACGGCGACGCGCGTGGCTGGATGAAAATCTGCCGGAGTCGCTCGTCCGCCAACGCATCTCGGTGGGCAACGCCCAGGGCGACCTGATGCAGACGCTGCAGAACGATGTGCTCGGTCGCCGCCTCGAGATCGAGCGCCAGACCCTGGTCGAGCCGCAGACGACGGCGTTCTACGACGAGGTGGCCGTGAGTTTCCGGGTGGAGGGCAACGCCGCCGAGGTGAACCGGTGGCTGGCGACGCTCCAGGCTCCGGACAAGTTTCAGGTCATCAAGAACATCGAGCTGGAACTCGACGGCCGCTCCCGCGAAGTCGAGCCGCAGGCGGAATGCGACATCACCGTGGCCCGCTGGTTCGCCCCCAGCGCCGGCGATACCCCGGGACCGGAGGAGGTGGCTCCGCCCGCCCCCGACCAGCCGACCGAGGAAAGCGCGCCGGACGGCGGCGGCTCGGGCGAGAAACTGGAATTGACCGAACGCTCCTGACAACCGCCTCCACCCCCCGCAAATCTCCCATGAATGCGCGCGCCCTCCTCCTCTGCTTCGGCTCTCTGCTCTTGGTGACGTCCACACGCGGCCAGGAAACTGTCGCCATGGTGGATCCCGATCTGCCCAAGCCGCTGGAGGCGGGGCACTTTGAGGTGTTGATGGGGAATTCCCCCTTCCTCCGCGTGCTCAATCTGACGGAAACCTACGCCCTCCGGGGCATCGCCGAAATCGACGGGGTGCCGGTGGCCACCTTGTTCAACCGCGAGACGAAAAAATCCGTGCTCGTGACCGCCCACGAAGCCAATGCCGAACAAATGCGGCTGATGGAAGTCAGCAACAGCGCCGACGATTTCCTCATCGGCATGAGCGCCACCATCGCCGTGGCCGGCGAGGAGGTGGAGCTGAAATTCGAACCTGATCGCATCGCGCCCAAGCCGAAGAATCCCGGATCCTCGGCAGGCAACCACGGCAGCGGCGGCTCCGATCAGAAGGATGGCGATCGCCCCAAAGGCCCCTCGAAAGAGGATATCGCCCGCTATCAGGCGTTGCCGGAGGAAAAGAAGGAGAAACTCCGCGAATACATCCGGCAGACCATGCAGCGCTACCCCGACATGAGCCGGGAAGAGCGCGGCAATCTCATCCGTGGAGCCATGACGCGCCTATCGGATGGCGGCGAAATCGCGGTCGATCCCGCCGCCAGCGGCGGCGGGACCACGCGCCCCTCCGGTGGCACCCCGCCCCCATCCTCCTCGTCGTCGAATCGCGGCGATCGGGACCGACGCTGAGCCCCGGGCAAGTCGGCAGTATGCGCCGACAGACAAGCGACACGCGCGCCCATCTCCCGGGCTATCCCGATCAGGTCCCGTGAGCCCTCCCCCACACTAATCCGGGGGCTTTCTTGGCGTTTTCTACTCATTCTTGAGAAAATTATTGATCCCGTCTGGCGTATTTGAAAAAAATGATGGCGCTTTCTTTTGAAAAAAGCCATAATTTCCACGCGATCAGGCAAGGCTTGGCAAATTTTCCGAAAATTCGGGAAGGAGAGGCGTTTTGCTTGGCGAAAACCCATTTTTTCTGCGCGCCCAGATGTCATTCTCCATCGAATCCCCCATCGCAGAGTTTGATCGCTATCGATTCGCCCGGAATGCCGATGGAACCCTGGCGGAACTGCCCGCCGCGCGACGGGGCGAGCGCGCCTTTCTGGTGCTCGACTGCCATCGGCATCGGCTCGCCGAACTCCACCTATTCGAGGGCGCGGCGGAGCCCGCGGGAGCGGAGGACGCCTTCCAGGCGCAGATGCGGGTCCTCAGCCGCCTGAACAACCCCTGTCTGACCCCGCTGCTGAGCCACGGTCGCGACGACACGGAGCTGTACTACGTGCGGCGCTTCATTGATGGCGAGCCGCTTGGTGACTATCTCCGCCGGACCGGTGGACTGCCCGAGGCCGAGGCGATGCGCCTGGCCCTGGAGATCGGGGAATTGCTCCTCGTGACCGCGCCCAGGCCGGCGGCGTTGGAGAATTTCGACCTCGGTCATCTCATGGTCACGGCGGGAGACCACGACGATGGCGCGGCCCTCCGGTTGCATTTTTCCGACTACTCCGGCTGGGGCCAGCCCGCGCTGGAGCGACCCGCCATGCTGGTGCCGCGGCTGGCTTTGCATCTCTACAACCTGCTCGGCGGATTCGTCTTTCGCGGCGCTCCGAGCCGGCTCTTCGTTCACGAGGCCGGCCAGACTTCGCCGGCCTTGCGGGAACTGCTGACGGCGGGTTTGAACGAAAGTGACGACGCGCGCGTCCAGACCCTGGCCAGTTTCACCTCCGCCCTGCGAAGCCTGCTTCCCGAAAGCGAGGACCGCGTGCCCGCCCCGCGTCCCCATCGTTTTCTGGAACAATGGCTCACCGAGGGAGTCGGGATCGAATCGCTGGATCCCGGCCCCGAGTATCGGATGCTGCCCGGGACCGCCGATCACCAGTCTCTCGCCTGCGACGCCATCGCCGAGCGCCTCGGGTCGCGGGCCATCGTCCGCTTTCAGTTGTTCCCGAACTGGGATTCCATCCCGCGCGAGGGTTGGCTGGAGCAGCACCACACCTCTCTCCGGCGCGGGGGCAGGACATTGCCCAACCAGCTGGGAGTCACCTCGCTGGAACCGCGCGGCCGCTGCCTGCTCATCGGTGAAGAACCCGTGGCCGGCGTGTCCCTGGAGACGCTCTCCCGCACCCGGGGGCCGCTGGAGCCCGAGCATGCCGCCGCCCTGGCCAGAAAGATCAGCTCCGCCATCGATGTCATGGAAAAGACCACCGGAGCCGCCCCCGTCTGGTGGCTCCCGGCGGGCAATGTCTACCTCGTCACCGGAGACACCTCGCCCGACAGTCTCACTACGGCAATGGCCGCCCACGGCCCTGCCGCCTGGCAACGCCTGCCGGTGCGACTGCGACTGCACCAGACGGCGAACGATCTCGTCGAGGGCCTCACTTTTCCCGACAGCCTGCTCCACCGCGCCAATGTCGGCGGCAAGAAGGGCGAGGCCGGTCGACGCAGCGCCGTGCTGCTGCCGCTGCTATGGCGATTGCTCACCGGGAAGGAAACGATGGATTGGGAGAGTCCTCTGGAGTGTCCCGCGGGAGTCACCATTTCCGAACAGCTGCTGGACACGCTGGAGTCTTTCCGCCGTCGCCTCATCGCCGATCCGCGCGACATTCACCAATCACTCACCCATGAGCTGGATCGCCTCATCGGTCCCGTCGACACGGTGACTTTCGCGGAATCCGCGCTCGGCGAGGGAATGGTCTCGGAGCCGGTCACCCTGTTTGAGACCGACGGGGAACCGCACGCCCCCGACACCGCCACCCTTTCCCCCGTCCCGACCGCGCCCGCCACCTATCTCTCCAGTCGACCGCGCCGCCGGAGTTTCGCGCGGCGACCCGATCTCACGGAAAGCGGGGAAATCGAAAGTCTCGGCTCCATCGAAGATCCCTCTTTTTACCTGCCCGTGGCGCCTCGCGCGGACGACATGACCGTCGCGCGATCAAAATCCGGCGGCCTCTCGCTGACGCCCTTTTCCAAGGACAACCGGCCGAGCTTGATCGAGGAAACGCCGCCCCCCGCCGTGGAGGAGGCCCCCAAACCCGGCGTCAGAAAGCGCCTGTTTTTCCGACGCGATCCGGCAATCCAAGCGGATGCCTCACCCGTGTTCGATGAATCGCCCGCCTCAGTGCGTGAGTCCATCGAATCCGCCTACGACGCTCCCTCACCCCCCACCACCACCGCCACAACGGATTGGTTCGAAGGCTTCACGGATTCACCGAAACCCGAGTCCGCGCCCACGACGGAGCCCGAGCCCGAGCCTCTGATCGCCCCCATCCCCGGCACGGAAGCGGAATCGATGTCCTTCTACTCCTTCCTCGCCTCGGAATCCGTGCCGGCCTCGGAATCCGAAGCGATGCGGAAAGACGAAACGCCGCCCCCGTCCACCGAACGGCGGCCTCTCCGGAGCTGGTGGCGACGTTTACGGAAGGAACCGGAGGAAAACACCGGACAGAACACCGCCGACCCGTGCGCCCCGACGGGAGAAAGCTCGCCGAGCCTGGGTCAGTTGACACAATGGCTGGGGCTGGCCGCGTTGCTCTGGGGCGCGACTTATCTCCTGGTCAGTTTCGCCGAGACGGTGGAGCGCCAGACGCTGGCGGAGACTTTCACCCCCCTCATCCAGACCGATTACCTCCGGGGCGCAGATCCACTCGGCGCGACGCCCGCGGCGAACCTCCCCGACTCCGGCGATCCCGCCCCCACGGATCCCGCCGAGATCGCCGCCCTGGCCGACCACCACCTCGCCATTGATCGCCCCCTGGGACTGCAATGGCTGCGAAAATCCGCCGAAACCGGTCACCCGCGCCATCAACGTCAACTCGGCCTCCTCCTCGCCGAGGTACCCGAGCAGATGAGCGAAGCGGTCCTCTGGCTGGAGCGCTCCGCCGCCCAGGGCGATCCCGAGGCTTGCCTCTACTACGGCGCCGCCCTGCTCCAGGGCCGCGGCGTCGACGCCGATCCGGTCGCCGCCCACGAGTATCTTCAAAAAGCCGCCGACACCGGAGACGGGCGAGCCCTGGATCTGCTCGGCGTATGCCTGGCCGAGGGCATTGGCTGCGCTCCCGATCCCGTCGCCGCCCTCCATCGATTCCAACAAGCGGTCGATGCCGGAAATCCCCGCGCCTGTTACAACCTCGCCGTGCGGCACGCCAAAGGACTCGGCACCCGACGGGATGAGACCCGCGCCGCCGAGATCTTCGCCGGCGGCGCCCTGGCCGGAGACCCCGAGTGCATGCACGCCTATGGCCGCTGCCTGGAATCGGGCTTCGGCGTCGCCCCCGACTTCGAGGCCGCCGTGGACTGGATGCGCAAGGCCGCCGCCCTCGGCCAGCCAGACGCCCTCGCCTGGTGCCTCCGGCAGGGCCTGAGCATGGAGGTGGCGAGCGCGGAATGAGCCAATCAGACGGGAGGAGAAACCCCTTTCGCGACCATCAATTCTTGCCATTCCTCCCCACCCCGCTAAAGGTCACGGCGTGGATAGTTCCCCTTCCCCCAAGCCGAAACTCAACGTCGCCATCCTCGGCCACCGCTTCATGGGCCGGGCGCACTCGAACGCCTGGCGGCAGGTGACGAAATTCTTCGACCCCGCCTTCGAACCGGTGCTGAAAGTCGCCTGCGGACGCGACGCCGACGATCTGCGCACTTTCGCGGATCGCTGGGGCTGGGAGGAGATCGAGACCGACTGGCGCAAAGTCATCGAGCGCGACGACATCGACATTATCGACATCTCGCTCCCGACTTTTCTCCACGCCGAGACCGCCATCGCCGCGGCGGAAGCGGGCAAACACATCTTCTGCGAAAAACCCTTCGCCAACACCCTCGACCAGGCCGAGACCATGCTGGCGGCGGCGGAAAAAGCGGGCGTCGTCCACTACCTCAACCACAACTACCGCCGCTGCCCCGCCGTCGTCCTCGCCAAACAGCTCATCGACGCCGGCGAAATCGGCGAGATCTACCACTGGCGCGGCGCCTACCAACAGAGCTGGCTCGTGAACCCCGACCACCCCATCGACTGGAAACTGCGCCGGGCCACCGCCGCCGCCGGGCCGCTCTGGGATCTCGGCTCGCACGCCATCGATCTCGCCCACTTCCTCGTCGGCGACATCACCTCCATCGATTGCCGGATGAAAAATTTCATCACCGAGCGTCCACTGGCCGAAAGCCCCGACCAGCGCGGCGAGGTCGAGGTCGAGTGCGCCGCGCTCATGACCACCGAGTTCGCCAACGGCGCCCTGGGCACCATCGAGACTACCCGCTACGCCACCGGACGGCGCAACCGCCACACCTTCGAGATCTACGGCGACAAAGGCGCGCTGACCTGGGACATGGAGGACATGAACCGGATCCAGTACTACTCCCAGGGCGATCCGGAGAACGTCCGCGGCTTCCGCGACATCCTCGCCACCGAGCGCTGCCACGACTACGTGAAGAACTGGTGGCCTCCCGGCCACATCATCGGTTATGAACACGGCTTCGTGCACGCCGCCGCCGATTTCCTGGACGCCATCGCCGCGGGACCGGACAGCGGACTGACCCCCGATTTCCGGGACGGAGTCCGCATCACCCGCGTGATGGAAGCCGCCCTGGAGGCCGATGCCAAGGGCGCCCGTGTGGCGATCGGGTGAGCCGAGAGGATCTGGGGACTGGGCATATTCAGCGGCATTGAATCGACTCGAACCGCGAGGAAAGCGCTTTTTTCAACTTTGTCACCTCGCATCGCAACCCGGTGGACCAATGCTCTGTGAAGACCACGCCGCATTCATTGCCCACGGATTCGGGCAGTCATGATTCGTCGAAGGGACCACCGGTGGGGCATTACCGAAACGATGTTCCAATCCCGACCGAGTCAACACATCGTCATGCGAATAATCTCAATCAATCGGTAACGAGAACCATCTGTAGAGGGCTTCTCGAAGGCGCAGGAATCCAGGATCCTTACATCTTGCCAGACCAATCCGGCGGACGATCTTCTCGTAGTTCGCGGAAGACCGAGGCAGGCGAGCTTCGGCAAAAACAGCTTCGAGGGCTTCTTTCGGACTCTCGGGTTTGCCGTCGGATCGGAACTTGAAGCCCCCGGCGGATAACCAATCCCGAATCGATTCCTTACCCTTCCATCGTAAGACCTCGATCAAGACGGAATCAGCCCCCCACATCCAAATATCCACCTCCGGCTCGATCACGATCGCCTTGGCTCGATCACCCCACCGCTGATATAGAGCCGCATCCAGTCTGGACTCGAGCTCCTTCGGAGATTCAGTGGCACCGCTGCCCTCGTAGTCGAAAAGCAGCAACGCATTTTGGAATCGGGAGGTCTCCAGTGCGACAATTTGCGTTCCATTTGTGCGCATCCCACCATCGCGGCCGGGGTGTTGGCGAATCTCAAAAGTGATCGGACGAATTCCCAAACTTTCCGGCCGCTGGAGTCCACCCTTCATAGCGAACTCCATATTTTTGTCCGCCACGAAAACGAAAAGATCCTTCATGTCGATGATTCAGCTCAATATCCCCGATGCGAAGAGGACGCCAAAATCCGGTTCGCCGTGCTTCCAACTCTTCAGGGCGGGATGACGTATCCCCGAGACGATGGCTGTCGCCCCGCTCTCATTCTTGGCGAAGCAGAGGACATCCTTTGGATCGAGCATGTTCAAGGCGACCGGGCTATGGGTCGCAAGCAGCACCTGGCCATCGTAAATCGAGGAGAGCGATTGCAACACAGTTTCAATGGCGCGCGGATGAATCCCGTTCTCTGGCTCTTCGATAAGGAAAACACCGTCCACTTCCGGCAGATAGGCCGGAATCGTTAGGGCAAGAAGTCGCAAGGTACCATCAGAGGCAAGCCATGAGGGCACCTCCGCCCCGCCCTGATAATGGATCAACAGATAGCGGTGTTTATCTTCCGGACGCTCGATACTCTTGATGTCCTCGATATCCGGAAGGGCAGTTCGGACATGGGCGAGCCACTGTTCAAAACGGTCATCGTCCTTCCGGAGTTCAGCCACCACCCAGGGCAGATTCGATCCGTCGGGTTGAAACCGTTTTCCGAGTCCGGGCGGACTCGGTTGGCGGATCTTCTGACTGTTCAGCGTGAGCGTCTGGACCCCGTTGACAAGGAGGTCGCGAAACCACGGGGCCGCGTGAAAGCTGTCCCGATCAGCCGGAATGTTGGCCATCGCCGCCGTTTCGCGACCTAGTCGGAAGGACGGGTTATAAGTCTTCTTGCCGTCGGGGAAGTAATTGGCATTGCCCCCCGGGCGATTCGTAATGATCGACTTCCGCCCTCTTCCCGATTTGAGGAAGAGGGTACTCAACGGTGCCGGAAGGGAGGGAAACCAATCCAAATCCCGCGTGGGTGGTTTCTCCGTATCTCTCAGCAGCCACAACACCTCGTGGTTGAGGCCGAGCAAGTTCGACGCTTCATCCAGCCCGATCTCGACCTCGTACCGAACACGCGTGTGGTCCCGCCATTCCTCGGCCATCGCCGCCCGCACGTCGGCGGGTAGCCTAGCCTCCACTGCGAGTTGGAAAGAGGAACCTTCGCCCATCCAGAGCAGCTTCCGAAAATCCGTGCTGCGCTCCAACACCGTATCGGAGACCTTGCCACCGTTGCGCATCAAGTCACCCAGAAGGGCGATCACATCCAGAAAGGTCGTCTTGCCGCTCGCATTCGGCCCGACCAAAGTTGTGAATCGGTTCAACTCCTGATCCACACAGCGAAGGCAGCGAAAGCGGAGGGCTTGGATGCGGGTGAACATTTGCCGAATGTGGCAGTAATTAAGGGGAAAGACAAACGCTCAAGCGGTTCAAAGCTCCCCGCCGGAAGGCGCGGTGCTGGAGGGAAACAAAGAGGGCGTCGAGGCCGTGCGACCTTGCGGATCGCGGGGTGCGGATCTCGTCGAGATGCTTGCAATAGGCGCTGGGCTGGGTGCGAGAGCCCGCATCGCGATCGGGTGACCGCTCCGTTTCACGAGGGGCGGACCCGGCCGTCTCTACTCCCGCGCCGCCCGCACTTTTTCGCCCAGCAACCGCAGGGTGGCGAAGACATCCTCCTCCATCGGATTCACCGGCACCACGGTGCCGCCGATGCCTTCGGCGATGGCCTCGGCGCTGTGGGTGTCGAACTGGGGCTGCACCAGCACCAGCTTGATGCCCTCGGCTTTGGCCGCCTCGATCAACTCGAACACCCGCTTCGGCTCCGGACTACGCCCTCCCATCTCGATGGCTTCCTGCTTCAAATCATAAGCCTTGGCGAAGTAGCCGAACGCCCCGTGGTAAACGTAAAAGGCGCTCCCTTTCAATGGCGCCAGGGCGGCGCGCAACTCGGCGTCGAGCGTGTCGAGATCGGCCAGCAACGCCTCCAGATTGCGATGAAACACATCGTGCCCCTCGGGGTCCAGATCGTGGAGCGCGTGCTCGATGACCACGGCCTGTTGTTTGAGCAGGGCCGGCGAGAGCCAGACGTGGGGATCGCCCATATCCTCATCGTGGTGTGCATGTCCATGATCGTGGTCATGCTCGTGATCGTGATGATGATGCTCGTCCAACTCCAGCTTTTCGATCCCGCCGGTCACATCGATGACGCGCAGCCCTTTCGAGGTGTCGCTCAATTTTTCCACCAGGCGTTTTTCGAAAGGCATGCCGACCACGAAGAAGGCGGCGCTCTCTCCCAGCGCCACCAGTTGCCGCGGGGTCGGGGAAAAGCCATGGGGATCCTGCTCCGGACCCGCCAGCGTTTCCACCACCACGCGATCCCCCCCGATGCGTTTCACCAGGGTCGCCAGCGGCGCCACGGAGACAAAGACCACGCGGCGACCGGAGGCGTCGATGCCGGAGTTTGGCGGGGTGTCGCAGGAGGAAAGCGCCAGCGCCGCAAGGATGCCGGCCACGGTCGGGAAAACGAGGAGTCGGGGAATCATTAACGCAACTAAATTGCATTTGAAACCCTGTCAAGACTCATCGAGGAAGCCATTGACCACACCTCCCGAGGGCTTACCCTGTCGGCTGCCCACTTTGAAGAACACCACTTTTCCCATGCGCACGTTTTTCCAAATCCAACTCACCCTGTTAGCCATCGGCCTGGGCGTCGGCGGGCTCCGGGCCCAGGACGCCGCTCCCGCCGAGGAGGCGCCCGAGTCGCTGGAGGGCCGCTTTGGCTACGCCTACGGCTTTCAGATCGGCAAACAACTGAAACGCGCCGGCATACCCATTGATCTCGAACAATTCAACCGCGCCCTGCGGGACGCCCTCGCCGACAAAGAACCCGCGCTCAGCGACGCGGAGATCCAGGCCGCCTTCAACGACGCGCAAAAGAAAGCCGAGGAGGTGAAGGCGGAGGCCGGGCGGGTGTTTCTCGAGGAGAATGGCAAGAAGGAGGGCATCAAGACCACCTCCACCGGGCTGCAATACCAGATCATCCAGGAAGGCGACGGTGCCAGCCCCGCGGCGGAAGACATCGTCAAAGTCCACTACCGCGGCACGCTCATCGACGGGACCGAGTTCGACAGCAGCTATACCCGCAAAGAGCCGGCCAGCTTTCCGCTGAACCGGGTGATCCCCGCCTGGACCGAAGGCCTGCAACTGATGAAGACCGGGGCCAAGTTCCGTTTCTTCGTCCCGCACCAGCTCGGCTACGGCGAACAGGGCGCCCCGCCGGACATCCCGCCTTACAGCACGCTGATATTCGACGTCGAGCTGCTCGGTATCGGCGAATAGCCCCCCGCCCCGCTCGCATTCAACCCTGTCGGGTCGCCGACCCAACCCTCTTGACTCGCCCTCCCGCGCGGCTGGCGTGGGACAAAGAATCCGTCGACTCGGCACGCATCGTGCGAACGAGTGGACCGCAAATCTCCCGCGACGAGGATGACACCGAAGTCGGGTTGATCTTTGCGTCGCCCGACCGCAGTTTTTTCTGACCGCACCTTCCCGATTTTTTTTTTCGACAACCTGCCATGATCACTGACACGGAAACGCCGCCATTTGAGACTACCGCCCCACCCGCATGCCCCACGCCCCAGGCGCTGGACGGCTCGGTGGAGGGATTGAAGCTGGCGATCCGCAATCACCTCGCGCACACGCTGGCGGTGGATCCGGACATGGCGGCGCCCTACGAGTGGTGGTCGGCGGTCTGTCTCTCGGTGCGGGACCGCATCATGGAGCGCTCCTGCCAGACGCGGCGGGTGCATCGATCGGAAAAAGTGAAGCGCCTCTACTACCTCTCCCTGGAGTATCTGATGGGGCGGCTGCTGGAGAACAATCTCGTCAGTCTCGGCCTGCTGGAAAACACGCGCGCGGCACTGGCGGAGATGGGTCAGGATCTGGACTCGGTCATCAGCCAGGGCACCGATCTCGGACTCGGCAACGGTGGTCTCGGACGCCTGGCGGCCTGTTTCATGGATTCGCTGGCCACGCTGGATTTGCCGGCGGTGGGCTACGGGATCAACTACGAGTTCGGCCTGTTCCGCCAGCATTTCGTCGATGGCAAACAAGTGGAGTCGCCGGACGAGTGGCGCCGTTTCGGCAATCCCTGGGAGATCGTGCGACCGGATTGGACCTTCGATGTCCAGCTCTACGGCCGCGTGGAGCAGCAGTTCGACGAGTTCGGCAACGGCCGGACGGTGTGGGTGGGCACCCGATCCATCATCGGCGTGCCCTGGGACATCCCGGTGGCCGGCTACGGCGGCGGCACGGTGAACATCCTCCGGCTCTGGGAAAGCAGGGCGTCCCGCGATTTCGACCTCAAGACTTTCAACGAGGGCGGCTACGTCGAGGCGGTGAGGGAAAAGGCCGAGAGCGAGACGGTCTCGAAGGTGCTCTATCCCAATGATGAGACGGAGAGCGGCAAGGAGCTGCGCCTGGTGCAGCAGTACTTCTTTGTCGCCTGCTCGCTGCGGGACATCCTGATGCGCCACAAGCGGGAGAATGCCAGCCTCCACACCCTGCCGGAGAAGGCCGCCATTCAGCTCAACGACACCCACCCGGCGGTGGGCGTGGCGGAGCTGATGCGGCTGTTGGTGGATGTGGAGGAGATGCCCTGGGACGACGCGTGGGCCATCTGTCAGCGGACCTTCGCCTACACCAACCACACCCTGCTGCCCGAGGCGCTGGAGCGCTGGAGCGTGCCGCTGTTCGCCAAGGTGCTGCCACGCCATCTGCAGATCATCTACGAGATCAACCGGCGTTTCCTCACCGAGGAGGTGGAGGCGAAATGGCCGGGCGACGATGTCAAGAAACAGCAACTCTCCCTCATCGAGGAGGGGCACCCGAAATCCATCCGCATGGCGCACCTGGCAGTGGTCGGCAGTCACGCCACCAACGGGGTGGCGGCACTGCACACGCAGTTGCTGAAGCGCCACCTGTTCAGAAACTTCGACGAGCTGTTTCCCGGCCGCATCCAGAACAAGACCAACGGCATCACCCCGCGACGCTGGCTCAGGGTCTGCAATCCGGGGCTTTCCTCGCTGATCGACCGCAGCATCGGCCCGGATTGGCCGCGCGATCTGGACCGTCTGCGGGCGCTGGAGCCTTTCGTGGAAGACGCCGGATGGCGCGATGAATTCCTGCTCATCAAACGGCGGAACAAGGTCCGGCTCGCCGGCATCATCCGCGACTTGTGCGGAGTGGAGGTGAGCGAATACTCGATCTTCGATGTGCAGATCAAGCGACTCCACGAATACAAGCGCCAGCATCTCAACCTGCTCAACATCCTCACCCTCTACCGCCGCCTGTTGCACAACCCCGATCTCGATGTGGTGCCGCGGACCTTCATCTTCGCCGCCAAGGCGGCCCCGGGCTACACCCTGGCGAAGGAGATCATCCACGCCATCAACGCGGTGGGGGCGAAGATCAACCACGACGAACGCATCGGGGGGAAAATCAAGGTGGCCTTTCTCCCCAACTACGGGGTCACCCTGGCGGAGCGGATCATCCCGGCGGCGGATATTTCCGAGCAGATTTCGACCGCCGGCAAGGAGGCCTCCGGCACCGGCAACATGAAGCTGGCGCTCAACGGCGCGGTGACTCTGGGGACGCTCGACGGGGCCAATGTCGAGATCGGCGAGGAGGTGGGCGATGACAATATCTTCATTTTCGGACTCACCGTCGAGGAGGTGGAGCGACTCTGGGCCGGCGGCTACAGCTCCATGGACTACTATTGGAACAACGAGGAGCTGCGCGAAGTCGTCGACTGGCTGTCCTCGGATTATTTCAGCGGTACCCGTGGAGCCTTCGAGGGCATCCGCCGCAGTCTGCTGGAGAACGGCGACCCCTTCCTGGTGATGGCGGACTACGCCGCCTACATCGAGGCGCAGGCGCGCGTCGACGAGGCTTATCGCGATGTGAACCGATGGACCCGGATGGCGGCGCTGAACACGGCCCGGGTCGGGAAATTTTCCTCGGATCGCACCATCCGCGAATACGCGGAGCAGATCTGGGATCTGAAACCGGTGCCGATCCTCTGATGGGGCGGGCCTGGCTGGCGCGATTTTTGGTTGGCGCGCGGCCCCTCCATCCCTGAGGATGGGCCATGGTCACGCTGCGCCCATTCCTCCCCCAGGTCCGCCGACTCGCCCTGGCGGGTCTGCTCCTGATCGCCTCGATCCCCACAGTCCGGGCCCAGTCCGAGAGCGGGGGCTCCTCGCTCGGCGATCTGCTCAACAAGGTCAAGGACATCAAGGTGCCGGAATCGGTCAGCAACCTGCCCAATCAGCTCACCGAACTGAAGAACGCCTACCTCGAGACCGCGAAAACGGTCGAGGACCTGCGCCTCGAGGTCTCCGCCCTGCGTGAGGAGGTCGAGGCCCTGAAATCGGAGAACGCGGAGCTGCGCGACGCCGTCGGCGACAAGGTCGCGACCGACAGTCGCAGCGAGCTGCTGACACCGCGGGAAATCAGCGCCGCCAATCTGGTGAAGGCTTTCCGTGACGACCGGGAAGCCGCCACCAAGACCTACAATCGGCGCTACCTCAAGGTCGTGGGCGTGATCGAGGCGTTCGAGACCGGCACCCAGGAGATCGTGGTCGCGCTGCGATCCGACTCCGACACCAGGGTGCGCTGCAGAATCAAGCGGGACGCGAACTTCCATGCCGAGGTGCTTTCCTCCCAGGATCGGGTCATCAATCGCAATGACCGCTCGACTCTCTTGACGGTGGGCCAGCCCATCTCCGTGCTGGGCACCTGCGAGGGCATGGGGCTGGATTTGCAGCTTTCCAACTGCCGCATCGAGGGCATCTCGGCGGTGAAAAAGGACTGACGAAGAGTCCCCACGATTTGGGGAAATTCGGGAGCGTCGGACTCCGGGCGGTAAACGCGTGGACGTGATCGGCCAAGCCAGCGCAGGCATGGTGCGCCGCCCGCTCACCCGCGGTCGTTTCTCAATGCAGCCACCAAAATTTGCGAAAATTATTGAAATTTACAGATTAAGGGCGATAAATTCCAAAATTATTTCACTGTTCTGAATTCATTGGCTACCGACGGCATGGCGTTTTCTTTGTCCAGCGGATACCTGCTCGGTCTCACCGAGGAGGGCGATCCCCAGCGCCTGCGGGAATCGACCGGTGACTCCGCCAGCTACCTGGGTTTTGATCCCCAAGGACTGCGGCTGGTGGAAATTCATGATCTGGGCGCCGAATCCACCCTCGGCAGGCAGCGTTGGCGGGCTCTGGAGGAGCGCTTGGCCCTGGCCCGGCGGCTGCATCACCCGCACCTTTCGCTGGCGCTGCATTCGGAGATCACCCCCGAGGGTCGACTGATTTGCGTGACGGAATTCGCCGAGGGCGAGCCCCTCGTCTCCTACCTGCGTCGTTTGCCCCACTATCCGAAAACGCTCGGCGTCCACCTGGCCCTGCAAGTGGCGGAGGCGGCGGGCTACCTCGCCGATTTTCCCCGACTCCTCGCCACGGTCAGTCTGGAGGATTTCTCCGTCACCCTGGATCGCGGCCGCCACCTCGCGCTACGTCTCACGAATCTGGGCATAGATCGCGACGACGCCCCGGTCTCCGACGCGGTCCTCGGCGCGCATTGGATCGAAACGGTCGGTCGCCTGCTGCGCCGGGTGCTGGATGGCGCGCCGCTCACCGACACGGGACGCGTCGCCGCCGAGTCGGCCGAGTTGGAATCGGACCTCGATGGCACTCTCGGCGAATTGATCTCGCGATTGAAACGCGCGCCGGGCTCGGCCGCCATTCGGGAATTGAAATGCCTGGGCCGCACCCTGGAGCAGGCTTCGGGGCTCGCGGAGACGGAACTCCCGCGACGCGAATGGGGAGAGGTGAGCGATCCCGATCATCTGCCCCGCGGACCGCTGGCGCAGATGTTGCGCGACTCGGCGGAGTTCGAGGAGTTGACCCGCGAGAAATGGCGACCGCGACCGGACGCCTTCCCCCCGGACGGGGCGACGCCTTTTCTCCATCAGACCCGCGCCCCCCGCCCGCCCTCGGCCACTCTCGGGGAGCGCGGCGAATGCCTCGACCTGCTCCTGCTGCCTCCCGAGAGGCTCGTGGGCGGCCATTTCCTGCCCCGACTGAATCGGCAGATGGGCAACGGATTTCTCAAGGAGCATCCCTACCTCACCCGCAGCCGCTCCCTGGTGTGTGATCGCGACTTCACCCTCGTCGCCTCGGAGCCGACCCACGGCTTCAGCCTCCTGTCCCTCGTCACCCGGCGCGGCTCGCTGACGCGGACGGACTCCGCCGCGCTGCTGGAGGAGATCAACCGCCTGCTGGCTCACCTCGAGGGCGCCGATCTCGATCTGGACCGGCTCGATCCGTGGCGGCTGGTCTTTCATTTCGGCGACGAGCCTCTCCACGAATTGCTCGCCTCGGTGCCGGTGACGGAATGGCCCGCCTTCACTACCCGCCTCCGACCAGTCCCGACCACGGAATCCCTCACCGCCCCCGAGGCGGGCGCGTGGCGCTATCTGCTCGGGCGACGGCTGGGGGGAAAATCTCTACCCGCACTGCTGGCCTGGATGCTGGAAGGCGAACGCTTCGCTCAGCTCCTCGTCGAAGGCATCCCCGACCAACAGCCGCTGAGCGAATCCCCCGCCCTCGCCGACCTCCTCGAAAAAGCGGCCCGACATCTCCGCGTGGAGGATCCCGGTCACCGGCGGAGATTTCTCGAACTGTTCGCCGAACTCACACCCGACGAGGATGACGCCATCGAGGAATGCCTCGTCGAGATCGAGGAGCCCACCAGCGGGGCGCGTCGCGGCTGGCTCCGTCGCGCCCCCGTCACGGCTGCCTGACGTAGAAAACTCACTCCAACCCCGGAGGCACCGCCCCCGTGGCCCCGGGACTGCCCGGCAGGGGCGACGACGGGACGGCGGGACGCGCCACCGCCGGTGGAGGCGAGGCGGGCGCGGGAGTCCCTCCCGGAGAGCCACTCACCTGCTCGACGACCTGGGCGAGATCATCCAACCAATCGGACACTTTCGGGTGCTCGGTATTGGCTTTCACCTGCGCGAGCATGCCCGCGACACCCTGGACAGCGTCCACATGCAGCGCCATGTCACGAAAGCGGCGCCACTGTAGCATCGGGAGCGTGTTCGTCCGGAAATCATATTCGTCGTAGGCGCGCACGAGGTTGCCTCCACGCCCCTGCTGCAGTTGCCGGGCCTGGTTCCCCGCCGCGCGACGGTCGTCCCGGTTGTTGCCCTGCTCCTCGAGATTGGAAAAGAAGGCCACCATCTGCGTTTCCTGCGCGATGCGACGATCCCAGGCGCCGATGAGACTCTCGGGCTCCTCCGCGCGCAGATGCGGCAGGATCGTCTTGTCGTAGATCCCGCCGATGTTGATGGGCACCATTTCCCAGGACTCGTTCTTGCTGAGCAGCTCCCTCAATTGATAAGCCTCGGCAAAGATCGAGTTGTCCACCCCCTGCAACAACTGCGGCCCCGGCAACTCCGTGAGCCGGGACAAACCATCGACATAAGCCAGCAGCGCGGGAAACACATCCTTCAACTCATCGGCCTCCGCCGCCTCGCAACTGAGCGCCAGCCAGCGCAGTTGGGTCATGAGCCCCTCGAGAAAGCGGGGATCGCGGAAAGTGTCCTTCTGCTGGTCTTCCCAATCCCGGTACTCCGACTCCGGTCGCTCCTTGCGGTCGAAATTCACCATCTTGTGGCTCTTGGCGAACAGCTCCACCGCCGCTTTCGGATCCTGCGACGCCTGACGAAACACCGCTCCGGCGCTTCGGTTCAGATTCGACACATGGCCATCCACCACCATCCGGATCTCCTCCAACTGGGCGCGGATGTTGGCGATCTGATCCGCGGTCAGGCCGGGGGACGATGCCGCCGACTGCGCTCTTCCCGGCGAGGGAGACAGACAGACGGCCAGAAGGGTGAAAGCGAGGGCGAGGGTGGACTCAACCCGATTGGGCAGGAGATGAATTTTCACGAAATGCTGACGTTGGGGATGTTTCCGGGGACGCGCGACACGGGCGCCCGGCGCCCGCAATGCCAACCCACGGCAAAAAGTCTATCCGTCCCGCTCCCCGATCACAAGCCCATGATTCGGGAGATTTCGCCCAGCCCTTCCCCTCCTGGGTGGCGGTGAAAGAGTGAGCGTTTAGCATCAACATTCGTAAGCGTCTCATACATAGCATCTATCGAAGCGATGGGTGATCGCTACACTTCG
>CAYTNL010000096.1:11279-23684 GCA_964439145.1 uncultured Verrucomicrobiales bacterium | reverse complement strand
GACAGTGGGCCAAGAGCCAGCGCCAGGACTGAATGGTCCGAGTGAGACGTTTACTATAGAACGAGGCGTTCCCATTGCAGTCTCGGATGGTAGAAATTGAGCAGAAGTCCGACCCGGAGACCGGTAATGCGCAGGTAGTTCAGGATTTGCCAACGTTCGCGATCGGAGATTTCCGGGACGACCTTGGTGTCCACGACGACCGAATCGTAAACTACGAGGTCGGGAATCAGAACCCCGACATCCGTATTCTTGTAGATGACCGGGTAGCGCTTCTGCTGCTCGAAAGGAATTCCCTCGCTCTCCATCTCGACACACAACGCTCTCTCGTAGATTTTCTCCTTTCCGCAGTGTCCCAGTTCGTTGATCACCGAGAAGGCACATCCGACGATCTTGTAGACCTCTTCCTTGAGAATCAGTTCTCCCTTCATTTCGATACTCCGTTCTTTTTTCAAACAGCCCCACAAGCCCGTCCCGAAGAACTACATTCGTGTCCATTCGTGCTAACTCATCCAGTTCTGCGCGGCCGAGGCCGACCACTTCTGCGTGATTTTCTTCTGCCGGGTCCAGAAACGGATCCCGTCCTCGCCGGTGATGTCCCCGGCCCCGAAAGCGGAGTCGTTCCACCCACCAAAGGAGAACGGCTCACGGGGAACGGGCACCCCGATGTTGACCCCGATCATACCGGCGCTGGCGCGGTCTTCGAAGTAGCGGGCGGTGGCGCCGGAGGTGGTGTAGATCGAGGCGGCGTTGCCGTAGGGATTGGCGTTCTCGATGGCGAGAGCCTCGTCGAGCGTGTCGACGTGAAGAACGGTCAAGACGGGGCCGAAGATCTCGTCGCAGGCGCATTCGCTGCCGAGATCGACGCCGTCGATCAGGGTCGGTCCGACGTAGAAACCGCCCTCTTTCCCGGACACCGTGGCGCCACGGCCATCGACGAGGATCTTCGCTCCCGCCGCCTCGGCCCGGTCGATGTAGCTTTCGATGCGCGCCTTGGCTTCCGCGCTGATGATGGCGCCTAGGTTCTCTCCGGGAATGACCTTCCGCATCTCGTTCTCGATCGCCTCCATCACCGCCGCGCAGTCACCCACGGTGATGAGCACGCTCGCAGCCATGCAGCGTTGACCGGCGCAGCCCGTGGCGGACGAAACCACGTTCTGCGCGGTGATCTCGGGATCGGCATCGGGAACCACGACGAGGTGGTTTTTCGCTCCTCCCAGGCAGAGCATCCGCTTGCCGCTCGCGATCCCGCGTTCGTAGACCAGTTTCGCCACCTTGGTCGATCCGACGAAGGCGGTCGCGGCGATGCCGGGATGGTCGAGGAGGGCCTCCACCGTTTCCCGGTCCCCCTGGACGACCTGGAAGACGTTTCCCGGGAGGCCCGCCTCGAGAAGAAGTTCGGCCATCCGCACGGAGGTCAGCGGCACCTGCTCGGAGGGCTTGAGGAGAAAGGTGTTTCCGGCCGCGATCGCGAGCGGATACATCCACAGCGGGACCATGGCGGGGAAGTTGAAGGGCGTGATGCCCGCGACGACGCCGAGCGGATAGCGGCGGGTGTAGCAGTCGACGCCGCGGGAAACCTCGAGCTTTCCTCCCTGACCGACCACCGGCAGCGAGGTCGCGTATTCGACCACCTCAAGCCCCTTGCGGATGCCGGCCTCGGACTCCGCGACGGTCTTGCCGTTCTCCGCGGTGACCAGTTCGGACAATTCGCGCAGGTTCGTCTCGACCAGTTGCTTGAACCGGAAGAGCGGCTGGACGCGGTCCTTCACCGGGGTAACGCCCCAGCTTTGAAAGGCTTCGTTCGCGCGCGATACGGCGGCATCGACGGCAGCGGCATCGGCCACCTCGATCTTGCCGACGGTCGAGCCGTCGAGCGGGGATTCTACGTTGATGGTTCTCATGTTCGGAAAATTCAGGCGCTGAGCCGCCGGTCGGCGAGCCGGAGTTCGATGGCCGAGCCGGCGGGACCACGAGTTTCGTTGTGCAGTCGGTAGCGATCGCCCCGATAGAGCAGCCGCTGATACCAGAGCGGGGTATCGCCCTTCACATAGCCGGCGCCTTCGACCACCAACGCGGCCACGTTTTTTTTCTTGAGCCGAAACAGCTTCGCGGACGCGGGATCGAACAACTCCGCCGAGATGGAATGTCGCTCGCCGGTCATCGGCAAGCCGAACTTCTCCTCCAGCACCCGGTAGAAGGATTCCGCCACATCCTCGCGACACAATCCCGGCGCGAGCGATTCCCGCACCCAGCGATGCTCGAGGATCATGGGAATGCCGTCGGCCAGCCTGAGACGTTCGAGATAAATGATGACCTCGCTGCCTCCCTCCGCGAGGCCAAGCCCTTCGCGCACCTCCCGTGGCAGGGCGCCGGTGAGAACGCGTTCGAAGGACAGCACCTCGGTTGAGGGTTCCAGGCCCTGCTCGCGGACGTGGACGGTGAAACTTTCCATTCCGCCGAGGGATGCGAAGAGCGTGCGACGTTTGCGGACACGGGTACCGATGCCTTTCTGCAAGTCCAGCAAGCCCTCGGCCACCAGGGTCGAGATCACCTTGTTCGCCGTGGCCCGGCTCACCTCGTAGCGTTCCGCCAGTTCGCGCTCCGAGGGAAACTTCTCGCCCGCTGCGAACTTGCCGGCGCCGATGGCGTCGCGACACAGGTCCGCGAGGCGCAGGTGCACCGGGTCGGAGGCGAAGGATTTCTTTGGGAGTTTCATCGGTCGGGCCAACCGGATAGTGGACGGTGGACTAGCCACCTTCATCGCCATTGTGATCGAGTCAACAAAAAATTGGCTGCTTCGGCGGTACTACTCCGAGACCGATACCGTCCCACTCGCGTCGGAAGGAAAAATCCACGCGCGGTATTTTCCCTCCCCAGTTGGTCGGCGGTTCGATCCCTCCCCCCGTGCACCAAAGTAATCCGGATTATCCACCGGAGCCCCACGCTCATTCAAGGCGAACTTCCCGCGGCTCACCGCCTACCTTGGCGTCCTCGGAAACCACGGTGTCGGGACTGTCCTTCCCGGCTTTGACGATGAAGGTCTTTCCTTTCGGCGCTCCGGGGGTGAAGGATTTTCCCCGGGCGCGAACCGTGTAGAGAATCTCGTCCGTCTCCGCATCGACGAGTTGCACCACGGGATCCTCCACGTCGAAGGTCAACTCACCGAGCTGGCCCCACGACGGCGGATTGTAGTTGTCGAACTGAGAGATCGTCCGCGGCCAGCCGGGATACTGCGCGGAGTCGGGACCGGTGACATCGACATTGCGGGGCCAGCATTCCATGGTGATCTCGCGGGTCTTCGTGTTGAGACGGACGATTCCCCAACCGGCGGCTCGGGTGTTGAGCAGGTTTCCGGCGGGTTCCTTCTCGGGATTGGCCGCGGCGTGGTTGGTGACCTTGTTGGCGAAGCCGTCGAGGTGATCTCCCGTGTATTCGGGAGCGCCGGGCTCGCGGTTGGCGCCCGGCTCGAGCGGTTCCCACCAACGGAGGTAGAGATTGGCGATGGACGGCACGCAGAACGACCAGATCGCGTCGCGATGTTCATCGATCCCGTGATGGAAGATCGTCGCCAGGTGCTGGTCGCCGGCGTAGTGGAAGGCGAAGCCTTTCCGCAGCGCCGCCAGCGCCCGGTTGCGACCGGACTGCGGCCATCCGTTCGAATCCATGTCCGCGTGGAGTCGCCCGTTGGCGCTGCCGTGAATGTGCGCGCCGCCGCAGAAGATGGTGGCGGAGAGTGCCACCTTCATGTCGGCATCGCTCCAGTCCTGGGTCCATCGATCGAGAAAAGCCAGCTGGCGCTCGCCCAGCAGGACCGCGCCCTCGATGTCGACACTGGCCGGGTCGTAGTCGGGATTGAGGATGTGATCCGGGCGCGGCCCCTGCTTGGGCACGCGACCGGCGGGACCGGTCTTGAATTTGCGATCCTCGAGAATGGCGAAGTCGATGTTGCCCCAGTTCAGGTTGGTGAAATAGACGCCGATGCCCTGGCCGATCTTGCCCGGATCCACGGGGTCGGGCAGGTGGCTCGTCTGGGCGCGTTCGACTTCCTGGACGTAGTCGCCCGGTTGGATGTAGCCGCCGTCAGCCGCGCCGGGAAGCGTCGAGACCTTTCCACTTTCGCCCCAGAGATTTGGCTGACCGGCGTCGTGGTCGTCGGGCAGGGAAACGGCGGGCCTATCCTTGATGATCTCGCCGAAATCGCGACCGAACTTCAGCCACGCCGCGTAGTGGCGATGGTGATCATAGACCTGGTCGCCGGAGAAAAAGAGCACGTCGGCGTCGATCCGCTTCACGTTCTCGACGATGTCTTCCCGCGAAATGTCGCCGCCGTGCGCCGGACTGATGGAATTTCCCGTGAAGCCGGCGACAACGATCTCGTCCTTGTCGACCGGGTTCTTCCGAATGATGCCCTCGTAGAAGGCCTCGGTCCCGTGGGCGACCCGGTAGCGATACGCCTGGGAATCGTCCCAGTTTTCCACCCGGAACGGCGCCGTCCAGCCACGCTCGATCACCTCGGTGCGGGCGACTTCCTCCCAGTTTCCGTCGCGCTCGATTTCCAGGCGAACCTCCCGCGTCGCGCCCTCGGGGATCGGGTACAGCTGCGCGGTCAGTTTCAACGTCCCGTCGTGCACCGTGTAGAGCGCGAAACAGATGATGTCCTTGGCTTCCACCTCGGGAATCGCCAGCAGGGCGCCACGTTTCTTCTGGTTGTTGCCCTTCTGCTGAGCTTCGGCGGATGCGACGGTCAGCACGGCCGCGCAGGTGAGAGTGAGGAGTCTTCGGAGTTTCATGGGGGGAGAATGGAGGGCTTTATGGTGCGGGAACGAGCCCGCCAGTCAAGCAGTTCAGGTGATGGCGAGGGTTTTCGAATCGGGGATCGGATCGGAAGTCGATGCCTCCTCCGGGACCGGGGACGGCACCGACCGACGCCAGAGCAGATAGAGATAAAGCGGAATCAGAAAATGCGGCGCGCGCAGGACCATCTCGTGAACGAATTGATCGGCGCCCCAGTAGTTCAGATCGAACGACATGCCCGCCCACGGCCGCGCGAGCGCCGTCAGAAATCCCCAGACCACCGCATAGAGCGCGCAGGATCGACGCAGCACGGGAATGAAGATGCCGACGCAGACGACGAAATCGAGAATGCCCGCGACGCGGATCAACACGCGGGCCGCCTCCTGGTCGACCCCGAGGATCACCCGGGTCATGCCATGGAAATTCGCCGGCGTCGGCCAAGGCGCCCCGATCGCGTAGGCTCCGTGCCCGGCGAAGGTCGTGATGAACGCGACCATCGCGAGAATCACGGTGGCCCGATGCCGCACCCCGAGCGCCAGCGCAGAAACCAGCAGCACCGGCATCAGCATTTGTCCGCCATGCTCGATGAACATCGGTGGCTGACGCTGCGCCCCGAGATACTTGGCGTAGGACAGGATCACGAGCAGACCCGCGCCCCCGAGCAGTCCCGCCATCTGCCAGCGCGCTCCTTTCCTCACGGTGAGGGAAAGGACACAGCAGGCAAGGTAGAGCCAGGCGACGCCTCCGATCCATCGCTGCACCACGCCGTCGTTCGCGCCCGAGCCGACGAAGTCGTCCCACCCGATCCCCCACCGCTCCGCCAGTGAGTAGACCCAGTCCTGCCAGAGAAGAATGCCGTAAGGCCCCTGCCAATAGAAATGCACCCAGGTCCAACCCGCGAAACACAGCACCGTGCCGAGACGAAGGGTGAGCAACAGGCGCGAGTCGTTCTTTCTGGGAATCATGGGACGGCGACGAAGGCAGGGAATAGACCACCACACCCGCTCCGGGACAAGTCCGCAACCCGGCGCGCGCCCGCGCGAGTGGCCCGAATCGGTCCCTTTTCTTTCGCCGGGAAAACGACCATTCTCCGGACTTCCGCGCCATTGCGTCAACCCTCCCCGCCTTTTCCCATGCCCGCCTTTCCGTTTTCCCTCCCGCACTTCGCGATCCGCGTCTCGATCGCCGTCGGCCTGTTCGTCGTTCCCGGCCAGGCTCAGGAGGATCCGCCACTCAAGGACCTCAACGGCTTCTTCCCCTTTCACGTTCCCGATTCCCTCGACGCCTGGGAGACCCGCGCCGACCTGCTGAAGCGACGCGTTCTCGTGGCCAACGGCCTGTTACCGATGCCGGAAAAGACGCCGCTCAACGCCGTCGTTCACGGCAGGATCGAGCGCGACGGGTTCACCATCGAGAAGGTCTACTTCGAAAGCGTTCCCGGTTTCCACGTCACCGGCCTGCTCTTCCGTCCGGCCGGAAAGAACGCCGAGCCCGGAAAGAAGTATCCCGCCGTCCTCTCGCCGCACGGGCACGGCGGACGTCTCCACGACCTCGGCGAGGAGGGCATCAAGGCGCAGCTCGAAAGCGGCGGCGAGAAATTCGCCGGCTCGGGACGTTTCCCCAAGATCGCCCGCTGCGCCACGCTGGCCCGGCTCGGGTGCGTCACCCTGCTTTACGACATGATCGGCTACGCCGACAACCAGCAGCTCTCGCGTCATCTCGGCCACGGCTTCGCCGAGCAGCGTCCCGACTTCGAGGGCAAGGACGGTTGGGGACTCTACAGCGCCCAGGCCGAGATGCGGCTCCAGTCGATCTTCGGCCTCCAGACCTGGAACTCGGTGCGAGCGCTCGATTTCCTCGCCGCGCTGCCCGATGTCGATCCGGAGCGCATCGGCGTCACCGGAGGCAGCGGCGGCGGCACCCAGACGATCATGATCTGCGCCATCGACGACCGCCCCGTGGTCGCCTTTCCCAACGGGATGGTTTCCAGCTCGATGCAGGGCGGCTGCACCTGTGAAAACGCCAGCCTGCTCCGCATTGGAACCGGCAACGTGGAACTCGCCGCCCTCTTCGCCCCAAAACCCCAGGGCATGACCGCCGCCAACGACTGGACCAAGGAAATGCTCGTGCCCGGCAAGGGATTTCCCGAGCTGAAAAAGCTCTACACGCTGTACGGGAAGCCGGACCACGTCATCTGCGGGGACATGCTGCGCTTTCCGCACAACTACAACTACCCGACCCGCAAGCTGATGTATGAATGGTTCAACCAGCATCTAGGGCTCGGGCTGGATACGCCCATCGTGGAGGAGGACTTCCCGCCGCTCACCGAAGCGGAGCACGCGGTCTACGACGACGCCCACCCGCGCCCCGAGGGAGGCGACGCCTTCGAGCGAAAGCTGACCCGCTGGCTGGCCGATCAATCCGACGCCCAGCTCGCCGCCCTGTCTCCCAAAGAACGCGCCCGCGTCGTCGCCGAGGCCTGGCAGATTCTCGTCGGCATCGACGACCCGATCACTCTCGATGAGAACACCGAGTGGATCACCGCGAAACGCGAGAACGGTCGCACCGTTCTCACCCTCACCGCGCCGCCGGCCGTCGAACCGACCCCGGTGGTCGCCAACAAGCGCGAGTTCGCCGGCTATACCCACGGCTACAATCACAGCCAGTTCGCGCAGCACGCCCGGCAGGTGCTCGCCCGGATCAACGAGGCTCACGAATCGGGCGATGCCGTCACGCTCGTTGCCGGAGAAGGCAGCGAAGCCATCGCCCTGGCGGCCGTAGCGGCGAGCAAAGAGGGTAGTGTCGCCGACCTGACCATGTTCGATGACGGGTTTCGCTTCGCCGACCTGACCAGCTATCGCGACGCCGCCTTCATTCCCGGAGCGGTGAAATACGGCGACCTCCCCGGCCTCATCGAGGCGGTGACGATGCGCGGGACGAAGGTGACGGTCGGCGGGAAGTGATCTTCCTCCACCGAATCGCTCAGACCGCAGCTCCCGCCGCCTGCTCTTTCACCCCACTCCGCCCGAAACGCTCGACCAGTTTCAGCCAGCTCACCAGAAGCGCCGGCAGGAAAGTCAGGGTGATGAAGGCCGTGAACGCCAATCCGAAAAGCACGATGGCCCCGAGTCCGCGATAAAGCTCGGTTCCCGCTCCGGGCAGAAACACCAGCGGCGCCAGCCCCATCAGGGTGGTGCTGGTGGTCATCAGCACCGGGCGCAGGCGCGAGGCTACCGCGTCTTTCACCGAAGCGAGCGCGTCGAAGCCATGCTCCCGAAAATTCTGCATGGTGCGATCCACGATGAGAATGGGGTTGTTCACAGCGGTACCCAACAGGATGAGAAAGCCCAGCATCGTGATCATGTCGAAGGGCTGGCGAATCGGTTCCATGCCGAATTGGGGCAGCAATCCCCCCACCCAGTTCAGCAGCCAGAGCCCGACGATTCCCCCGCTGATGCCGAGTGGCACGGTAACGAGAATGAGGAAAGGGTAGCCCCAGTGTCGATAGATGATCACCAACTGGAGGTAGCAGAGGATGACCGCGATCCAGAGATTGTTGCCGAGGGACTCGCGGGTGGCGTCGAGCTGGTCGCTGGCTCCGGTGAGGTCGATGGCCACACCGGGCGGCAGTTTTCCCTCGGCCCGCATCGGGCGGACGATCTCGCCACGAATCCGCTCCACCGCCGTCTCCAGCGCCAGCGAACGGGGCGGGATGATGTAGAGCGTCACCGTCCTGCGTCCATCGACGCGGCGGATCTCGGCGGTATCGACCGTCTCGGTGATCTCGGCCAGCGCCCCCAGCGGTAACACGGTTCCCTGCGGGGTGTAGATCGGTAACGTTTCCAGTTCGCCCAGTTCCTGCCGGTCGGCGGCCTCGCTGAAAAGGAACATGTCCACCTTGTCATCGCCGAGGTAGAACTCGTCGACGAAGGCCCCGTCGCTGAGCGCCGCCGCGGCAAAACCGAAGTCGCGCGCGTCGAAGCCGAGTTCCTCGAGCCGCTCCCATTTCGGCCGGATCTCCAGCAGCGGCTGGCCGAGCACCAGCGACGACGGCACGGAGTTGATCTGCGCGTTCTCGATCAACTCCTCGGCCTGCCAATAGACCTCTGACGCGGTTTCGTAGATCTCCGGCAGTTCGCGGCCGCTGATGTCGAGCGCCACGGCGCGGGTGCCGCCATCGTTGCTGGAAATGATCGATCCCCGCGTGGAAAACGCCCGCATTCCCGGATAGGAGCGGAAACGCTCGTTGATGATCTCCATGAAGGCGTCGATGTGGCCGGGATCCTTGGTCACCGCGATGACCCAGAGCGATTCCGGTCGTCCAATGAACGTGATCCGGCTCAGTGCCGGGATCTCCGCGCGCCCGGCGTCGAAGTCGGCGGGATCATCCCGCATCGCGGGCAGGTATTCCGCCTGCAACTCCCGCGAGATGCGGTCGATCTCCTCCAGACTGTAGCCAGGAGGAGCAATCATGGTGGAAAACGCCTTCGCCTCCTCGCCCTCGGGCAGATATTCGGCCGGAGGGGTCAGGAAAATGAAGGCCGCCCCCGTCGCCGCGAGAATGCCCCCGATGCAGACGAGCCGACGCACCGGCCCGGCGATGAGCCACTCGATCGGACGCAGCAGGCGGAGACGGCGCGGCTTCGGCGTGTCGCCATTTCCATTGTTCCCTCTGTCTCGCGAGCGCCGGTCCGGCAGATTGGCGAAGGCCACCGGGACCACCGCGATGGCCACAAGCATGGAGACGATGATGGAGGCGGAAATGGCGATACCGATGTCGGAGAAAAGTTGGCCGGCCTCCTCTTTCACGAAGAGGATGGGCAGGAAGACGAGCACCGTGGTCATGGTACCCGACAGCACCGCCGCCCAGACGTTTCGGGCGCCGTCCCGCGCCGCCTGGAGCCGGGTCTTTCCGGATTGTCGCTCCTGCTCGATGCTCTCCAGCACGACGATGGTGTTGTCGATCGTCATGCCGATGGCGAAGGCGATCCCGGCCAGCGAAATCACGTTGATGGTCCGGTCGAGCAGCAGCAGTCCGATGAATCCCGCCACCACGCAGATCGGCATGCCGGCCATCCCGATGAGCGTCGCCGAGCCGGAGCGGAGAAAGAGGAACATCACCAGCGCCGCGAGAATCGCCCCGAGGAGAATGTTCTGCACGACATTGGCCACCGAGTCCTCCACGTAGCGCACATCGTCGTTGGTCAGGGTCATCTCCAGTCCGGCGGGCTTCAGGACATCCTCGTTGAGCCGCTCCACCACTGGCAGCACCTTTTCCTTGATCTCGATGACGTTGGAGCCGGTCTGGCGGACCAGGCTGAGCCGGATGTTCGCCTCGCCGTCGGAGTAGGAAAGACTGCGCAGCTCCGCGTGATCCAGCTCGATCCGCGCCACGTCCCCGAGCCGGGTGATGGCGTCGCCCCGGCGCACCAGGATGAGATTCTCCAGATCCTCGAGCGTCTTGAATCGCCCCACCGTCCGCATCAGGTAGCGCCGCTTACCGCTGTCGATGTCCCCGGCCGACACGTCGATGTTGCGGTCACGGATCGCCTGTCGCACCGCCGCCAGGGTCAGATCGCGCTCCGCCAACTTCGCCGCGTCCACATGGATGCGGATCTGCCGCCGCGCCCCGCCGCCCAGCTGGACCTGGGAGATGCCCTCGACCCGTTCGATCGGCGGACGCACATTGTCGTCGATGAAATCCAGCAGCATGTTGATGTCGTGCCCCTCGGGATTCCCCGGCAGCGGCACGATGCGAAAGGACATGAACGGGTTGTAGGAAAACGAATCCGTCCGCAGCACCGGCTCGTCCACGTTTTCCGGGTAGGAAGGCACCTGGCTGAGCGCGTTGTTCACCTCCAGCAGCGCCTCGTTGGTGTCGATGCCGAAGGGAAATTCCAGCTCGATCTCCGCCGCGCCCGTCGACGCCTCCGACGTCATGCGCAGCAGGTTGGGCAGACCGCGGAGATACTGCTCCTGCTCGATCAGGATCTCCTTCTCCACATCCTGTGGAGTGGCGCCCGGCCAGCGCGTCTCGATGGAAATGATGCGGGTGTCGAGATCGGGGATCATCTGCACCGGCACGCGCGTCGCCGCCACGATGCCCAGCAGGAGGATCATCGCCACGACCACCGCGACCAGGGTGCCGCGCTTCAGGAGAGGTTCGATCATGAAAACTCAGGGCGCGATGACATCGTTGCGGTTCCCCACCCGGCTCGCCGTTTCCCCCTCCCGCGGCGAGACCGCCTGCCCCTCACGGAGGCCCTCGTTTCCGCGCACCACCACTTTCTCGCCGCCCCGCAGCCCGTCCACCACCTCCACCAATTCACCCAGAATGCCCGCCGTCCGGATCTCCCGAGCTTTCACCACCGCGCCGTCCGCGTCGTTCCCCTCCTCCACCACCCAGACCTTCGCCGATCCGTCGGGAAAGCGCACCACCGCGTCCCGCGGCACCTTCACCGTCGTCGCGGCGGCCACCGGCTGCCAGGTGATGACCGCCTCACCCGACATGCCCGGCGCGGCGAGGCCCTCAGGATCATCCAGGTCCAGCCGCGTCAGGAAAGTCCGCGACACCTCGTCCTTCACCGGCACCACCACGGCGATCGAACCGTTGATCGGCCGCTCCGGATACGCGTCCAGCAGCACCCTCACCCCCTTCGCCCCGCGCACCGGCGCCAGAAATTCCTGGGGCACCTGAAGGTCGAACCACACCCGATCCGTCTCGACCAGCTCCAGCACCGGCGTGCCCGTGTCCACCCATTCGCCCGCCTCGCTGTGTCGCCGCGCGATCACCCCCGCGAAAGGCGCCACCAGCCGGTGGCGCTCGATTCGCTCCCGCTGCTCTTCCTCCCGCACCCGGAGTCGCTTCAGCTCCGCCTCCCGGATACGCAGCGCCGACTCCAGCGTCTCGGCCTGCGATTTCGCGAAACCGCCCGTCTTCACCAGATCCCTCACCTCCTCCACCCGGCGTTTCGCGTCCGCGAGCTGGACCTCCGCCGCCTCCAGCTCCGCGCGAATCAGATCCAGCTCGATCTCCGCCAGCCGCGGATCGAGCGTCATCAGCACCTCACCCTCCCGCACCACGCTGCCCGCGTCCACCTCCATCTTCAGCACCAGACCATCGGTCCGGGCCGAAAGCCGCGCGTTCCGGTGAGAGGTCACCGTCCCGGTCAGCGATACCGTGCGATCCACATCCTCCGAGAGTTTCGCCGTCACCACCTCGACCGGAACCGGCCCGTCCGCCGCCCGCGTCGTCCCCGGGAGCAGCAGCGGCAAAGTCATGATCGATCCCACGGTCGACAACAACCGGGAGAGGCGAAAATTCACGGCGGGAGAGGCGGACACGGTGGGCATCATCAGTGGTGGACCCGTTCCTCACCAGGAGAAATCCGGGCCACCACCTATCGCATCGCCCTCCGCCCCTGGCCACCCCTCATATTCCCGACTCCCGCCACCCCACAGCAATCATCGCGAGCGCCCGCGTCCGCGAAACCCTTCCGGAACTCCTCTTGTCGTTTCCGGAGTTCCTCTTGTCACAAACTGCCCCCCGCGCGTCGCAAACTGCCCCCCGCGCGTCGCAAACTGCCCCCCGCGCGTCGCAAACTGCCCCCC
>CAYTNL010000096.1:0-11179 GCA_964439145.1 uncultured Verrucomicrobiales bacterium | reverse complement strand
GGAAAGCTGCGCCGGAGGCCGTTTTCGGCCAAATTCCCCCCGCCTTGGCCGGTATTCAGGAGCCAAGAGGGTTGGGTCGGAGACTCAACAGGGTTTCGTCCACGCCCTCAGGCTGGTTTTCCGCAAGAACGACCCAGACACGGCCCCTCCCGGACCGGCGCCGAGATGCCCGGCTTCCGACAACTCACTGAAACGCGCCGGTCCGTCGTGGCGCGATGCGGGAATGTCGCCTCCCGGGGAAATCGTTAAGTTACCCTCAGCAATCCCCGAAACGGGATGGCGCTCCGGATGACTTTCGATTCCAAGCACTTACCCCAGTCATGATCCCGCCGCGATCTCTCTGCCCAGTGATCCTCCTCTGGGCGCTGCCACCGCTGCTCGCTCTCGCCACGGCCCACGGGGAAGAGGAGACTTCGGGTCGGCTCAATTTCGTCAACGATATCGTTCCCGTCCTGACCAAGGCCGGCTGCAACGCCGGCGCCTGTCACGCCAAGGCGGACGTGGGTCAGCGGGGCTTCCGCCTTTCCCTGCTCGGCTTCGAGCCGCGGGAGGACTACGAGCACATCGTCAAGGAGTCGAAGGGTCGCCGGGTGTTCCCGAACGCTCCCGAGCAGAGCCTGCTGCTCACCAAGGCGATCAACGAGGTTCCCCACGGCGGCGGCAAGAAACTGGAGCCGGGCTCGGAAGGCTACGCCACGATCGCCCGCTGGATCGGCCAGGGAATGCCTTTTGCCGATCCCGGCGACCCCAGCCTGACCGGGATCGAGGTAGCGCCGGAGCGGATGACGATGGCGAAAAAAGCCAGCCAGCAACTCACGGTGACCGCGACCTACTCCGACGGCAGCACCCGGGACGTGACCGAACTGGCGCTCTTCGAGGCCAACGACGAAGCCATGGCCTCGGTGAGCGAAACCGGACTGGTCCAAACCAGCGACCTCCCCGGCAAGGTCGCGGTGATGGTGCGCTACTCGGGAAAAGTCTCCGTCTTCGGCATTTCCGTGCCGCTGGGGGCACCGGTGGAGTCGCTGCCTCCAGTGAACAATTTCGTGGATGAACTGGTCTTCGCAAACCTGGAGGAGATCGGGGTGCCCCCTTCCCCGGTCTGCGACGACGCCACCTTTCTCCGCCGGGTCACGCTCGACATCGCGGGACGCCTCCCCACGCCCGAAGAGACGACCGCGTTTCTCGAAGACGCGGAGTCGGAAAAGAGGCAACGGGTGGTCGATGAGCTGCTCGACAGCCCGGACTACGCGGACTATTTCGCCAACAAGTGGGCGGCTCTGCTGAAGAACCGCCGAGAGAGCACGGCGGACATCACGGCGAATTTCGCCTTCCATTCCTGGGTGCGGGACAGCCTGCTGGCCAACAAGCCCTATGACCAGTTCGTCCGCGAACTTCTCGCCGCGACCGGCACGGTGGTGGAAAATCCGCCGGTGGCCTGGTACAAACGGGTCAAGCAACCCGAGGCCCAGCTCGAGGATGTGGCCCAGCTCTTCCTCGGGGTGCGGATGCAGTGCGCGCAGTGTCATCACCACCCTTTCGAGCGCTGGAGCCAGCACGACTACTACAGTCTGGCGGCCTTTTTCAGCCAGGTCGGCCGCAAGCCGACCGCCATCGCCGACGAGGACCTGATCTTCCACAAGCGCGGCGCGGCCGAGTATGTGAACAAGAAGACGGAGCTGCCGGTGAAGCCGGCGGGACTTGGCGGACCGACGCTGGAGATCGCGCCGGACGACGATCCCCGGCTGGCCTTGGCGGACTGGATGGCGGAGGAGTCGAACCCCTTCTTCGCCAAGGTCCTCGTCAATCGCTACTGGAAACACTTTTTCCGACGCGGACTGGTCGAGCCGGAGGACGATCTCCGCGACACCAACCCGGCGACGAATCCGGAACTGCTCGACGCACTCGCGGCGCACTTCGTCGAAAGCGGGTTCGACTTGAAAGAAGCGATCCGCGTCATGGTCAACAGCTCGACCTACCAGCTCAGCTCGGAACCGAACGAGCACAACGTCGTCGATCGCCAGAACTACTCGCGTTTCTATCCCAAGCGGCTCCAGGCCGAGGTGCTGCTCGATTCCATCGACGCCCTCACCGGGGCGAAGACAAGTTTCGCCGATCTCCCGCTCGGCACCCGGGCGGTGGCTCTCCCCGACAACAGCTACAACGCTTCGTCGGCCTTTCTCCAGGTCTTCGGCCGTCCCGAGGCGGCGAGTGTCTGTGAATGCGAGCGGGTTCAATCCTCCAGCCTCGCCCAGAGTCTCCACCTGCTGAATTCCGCCGAGGTCAAAGGCAAGCTGGCCACCAACGACGGTCGAGCCGACCGGCTCGCGAAATCGGAGGAGGGCGACACCAAGGCCATCGACGAGATCTACCTTGCCGCCTATGCCCGTCCGGCCACGGGCGAGGAATTGAGCATCGCGGAGGATTTCCTCTCCCAGCCCCGCACCGATTCGGCGGGCAACCCGATCGACCCGAAGACGGCCCGCCGCCGCGCCTACGAGGACCTCATCTGGGCGATCATGAACACGAAGGAATTCTTCTACAATCACTGACCGTTCGCTCCCATGTTCCGGAACGCCCTTTTTACCGCCGCTCTCGGCCTGCTCCTTTTCTCAATCACCGTTCCCGTGGCCCGGGCACAACTGGTTGGTCTCCCTGACCCGCACCTGCTCACCCTCATGCCCATGGGCGCCCAGCAAGGCACCAGCGTGGAGGTGACGATCAGCGGCGCCAATCTGGAGCAAGTCACCGAACTGCTCTTTTCCGATCCCGGGATCACCGCCAGACCGGTCGTCGGCGAGGACGGCAAGCCGGTCGTGGATCGTTTTCTCGTCACCGTTTCAGCCGACGCCACCGTGGGGGTTCACGACGCCCGCGTCATGTCGCGCCTCGGCATTTCCTCGCCCCGCGCCTTCACCGTGGGAACGCTCCCCGAGCAGACCATCACGGAGGCGCGCGACTACCCGCACAAGGCCGCGGAGCTGCCGGTGAACTCGGTCGGCAACGCGGTCATGCCGCAACGGGCGATCGATTACTACGCCTTCGAGGCCGAGAAGGGCAAACGCTACGCCATCGAGTGCGCCGCGCGGGGGATCGATTCCAAACTGACGCCGGTGGTCATCGTCGCCGACGCCAAGGGACGCGACCTCCTCGTCAACCGTACCGGCGGGGTCATCGATTTCACGCCCGACGCGGACGGGAAGCACCTCATCAAGGTCAATGATCTGACATTCAAGGGGAGCGATCACCATTTCTACCGGTTGGCTCTCCAGGAGATTCCCGCGGAAGGCCCGCCCCCGCGTCAGCCCGCGACCGCGAAGGTCGGCTCGGTTTCCTGGCCTCCGCATGGCCTGCCCGTCGATCCGAAGCAGCGCGAGGCCGAGCCGAACGACGACGCTGCCCAGGTCCAGGTCATCAGCCTGCCCTGCGACATCGGCGGTAGCTTCTATCCCGCCGCCGATGTCGACACCTACGAGTTCACCGCGAAAAAGGGCGAGACCTGGTGGATCGAGGTCGCCTCGGAGCGGCTCGGGCTTTCCACCGATCCCTTCGTCCTCGTCCAGCGCGTCACGGAGAAGGACGGCGCGGAAGTCCTCCTCGACGTGGCCGAACTCCACGACATTCCCAGCCCGCTGAAGATCAGCAGCAACGGTTATTCCTACGACGGTCCGCCCTATGACATCGGTTCGCCCGATGTGTTGGGCAAAGTGGAGATCCCGGAGGACGGTCGTTACCGGCTCCAGGTTCGCGACCTGTTCGGCGGCACCCGCAACGAGCCTGCCAACGAATACCGCCTCGTGGTTCGCCAGGCCCGGCCCGACTTCGCCCTCGCCGCGTGGACCGTGCACATGACCCTGCGCAACGGCGACCGCGCCGCGCTGTCGAAGCCGTTGGCGCTTCGCACCGGGGACGCCACCGTTCTCGAGGTGCTGGCCATTCGGCGCGACGGTTTCGCCGGCGACATCGAACTGAAAATGGACGGGCTGCCCGCCGGGGTTCACGCGACCGGGCTGAGAATTCCGGCCGGAAAATCCGTGGGACACATCGTGGTCACCGCCGATGAGAACGCGACGCGCGATTTTTCCCTCGCCACCATCACCGGCAGTGCCGTGATCGGTGAGCAAACCGTCACTCGCCCCTGTCGCCTCGCCACAATGGAATGGCCGGTCAAGGACGCCAAGCAGGAGACCCCGGCGCCCCGGCTCGTGGAGAGCATCCCGGTATCGGTCAGCGATTCCGAGGCCGCCCCGGTCAGCTTCGCGGCCGCCGAGGACAAGGTCTGGGAAGTGACCGAGGGGGAAAAACTGACCCTGCCGCTGGCGGCGACCTGGCGGGAGGATTTCACCGGCACCTCGATCAAGATGAGCGCCTACGGGACCGGTTTCGACACCCTCAAGCCCTTCGAGCTTCCCCTCAAGGCCGCTACCCACGAGGTCGTGCTCGATCTGGCCACGCTGAAGACCAAGCCGGGCGACTACACCATCGCCTTCTACGGCGGCGGCGTGGCCAAATATCGCTACCATCCCGGCGGCGTCGCCGAGGCGGAGAAGGCGAAACAGGAAGCCGAAGCCGCCGCCCTCGCCGCGGCTGAGGAGGCGAAGAAACTGACCGAGGCAGTTGGAAAGGCGCCGGCTGAGAAGAAGGCGGAGGCCGAAGCCGCATCGAAAGCCGCCGCCGAAAGACAGAAGGCCGCCGAGGCGGCGAAATCCGAAGCCGAGAAACAACTCGCCGCCGCCACCAAGGCCGCCACGCCGACCGACCGGGTCGATATCCACGTTTCCACCCCGATCCGCATCAAGGTGAACCCGAAAGCCGAAACCACCGTGGCCACGGCGGAATCGAAGCCATGAACCGGTCCCCTTTTCCCAGTCTCGTCGTTGGCTCGCTCGCCCTCGGGTGCGCGTCGCTGTCGGGTGTCGCCCGCGGCGCGGAACTCGATTTCTACCGGGACATCTACCCGTTCCTGAAGGGCAACTGCATCTCCTGCCACAACAAGACCACCACCAAAGCGGGGCTGAACATGGAGACGCCCGAGCTGATGATCGACGGCGGCGACTCGGGTCCGGCGATCATTCCCGGCAAGAGCGACGAGAGCCTGCTGGTCGAGGCTTCGGTGCATTCGGCATCCATCGAGATGCCGCCGAGCAAGAACAAGACCGGCGCCCGCAACCTGACCGAGCCGGAGATCGCCAGGCTGCGGCAGTGGATCGACGAGGGCGCGAAATCGTCGAAACAAGAAATTCGCCAGGTCGCCTGGCAGGCGCTCGCCGCCGAAGTCGATCCCATCTACGCCGTCACCATGACAGAGGACGGACGTTACGTCGCCTGCGGTCGCGGCAACCGCATCTTTCTCTACGACCTCGCCGAGCAGCGGCCAGTCGGCGGCATCGGCAACGGGCCGGACGGGTCCGCCCATCGGGCCCTGGTCAACTCGCTGGCCTTCAGTCCCGACGGAACGCGGATGGCATCGGGCAGCTATCGCGAGGTGAAAATCTGGAAAAAGCGGCAGCAATCCGCCATCGCCCGTCCCGCCAATCCCGGCGCTGCCGCTGTGGCCTCGGCACTGTTTCCCGATGGCGGGCGTCTCGTTGCCGCCGACGAAACCGGTGGCCTGTTTCTCCTCGACGCCGTCTCCGGAAAAATTCTTCGCCGCATCGAGCTGGCCATGGCCGGCAAGAATCCGCTTCTCGCCGTCTCGCCCGACGGAACCCGCGTGGCCGTTTTCTCGTCCGGTGGCGACCTTGCGTTGTGGACTGTCGACGACGGAGCGCTCGTCGCCCGGCAAGCCGATGCGGGAGCGATCAACTCGCTTCACTGGAGCGGCGACGGGAAGAGCCTCGTCGCCGCGCGGACCGATCACCATCTCGCCGTCTGGACGCTTCCCGAAACTGGTCAGCCCTTCACCGCACCCGAGATCTTCGAGGACCAGAAGGCACCCATCACCGCCATCGCCACGGACACCGGTCGACAGATCGCGGTCTGTCGAAACGACGGCAAGGTTCGGATCCGAAATCTCGACGACGGCAAGGTCGTCCGGGAAATCGCCGTCTCCGCCCTGAGCGCCGCGTTTTCTCCCGACGGCACACGCCTTGCCACCGGCACCAACGATGGGCGCGTCCTCCTCTGGGACACCGCCAAAGGCGAACCACTCGCCGACCTGCGAGGCACTCCGGAAATCACCGCCCGCATCGCCGAACTGGAGCGCGCCATCGACCGTGAAAAACTCGAGCAGGCCCACCAGTCCGCGCACGCCGCGTCCCTCGAAGCGCGCGACAAAGCCCTCGTCGATCTGCTCGCCAAGGCCAGGGACGCCGTGGTCGCGATGAACAAGAAACTTCCCGAGGCCGAAAAGGCCATTCCCCCGCTCAAGGAAGCCCGCGTTGCCGCCGCAAAGACCGTCGCCGATGCCGAGGCCGCGAGGAAGAATCCGCCGGAAGGCCAGAGCGCGACCGCTCTCGAAGCGGCTCTCGAAAAAGCCAAGGTCGCCCTGCAGACGGCGGAAACGAACGAGAACGACGCCGTCGCCGCGCTCGCCGCTTTCCGCAGCAACATCGTCGATGCCGAGGCCAAGCAGAAGGAGATCACCGACGCCCAGGCTGACTACGCCCGTCAGATCGCCGAAGCCAGGGCCGCCGGTGAAACCGCGAAAAAACGCGAGACTGACGCCGCCACCGAACTCGCCGCCGCGAAGAAGGAAGCAACCACCGTCGCCGGCAAAGTCATCGCGGTCGCCTTCTCCAACGATTCCGCCCGCCTCGCCGCGGGTCGCGAAGACGGCGGCGTCCGCACCTGGGCCGTGGCCACCGGCGCGCCGCTGGAGACGGCGACCGGTCCGGCGACGAACGCCGGCCAACTGCGGGCCGCCGCCGATGGCTCCTTCGTTTTCTGCCGACCCGACACCGGCGCCCTGCTGACGGCGAAGGCGCCGGTTTGGGAACTTGAACGCACCCTCGGCGGCGAGACCCGGCCCGACCTTTTCGCCGACCGCGTCAACGCCGTGGCTTTCCGTCCCGACGGAAAGATCCTCGCCACCGGCAGCGGTGAACCCTCTCGATCCGGCGACATAACCCTATTCGATCCCGCCTCCGGCGAACCCACCGCCACCTGGAAAGAACGCCACACCGACAGCGTCATCAGCCTCGCCTTTTCTCCCGACGGCAGGCAACTCGCCTCCGGCGCCGCCGACAAGATCGCCCGCATCACCGATGTCGCCTCGGGCGAGGAGGTTCATCTCTTCGAGGGCCACACCCACTACGTCAACGACGTCGCCTTCCGCTCCGATGGACGCGTCCTCGCCACCGCCGGGGCCGACGGGGTGGTGAATTCCTGGGACCTGACCATCGGCGAGCGGAAAAAGAAGATCGAAGGCTGGACCAAGGAAGTCACTTCCCTGCAGTTCATCGGCGCCACCGACAAGATCGTCACCTCGGCCGGCGACAATCTCGTCCGCATCGTCACCGACGCCGGCGCCCAGGTCCGTTCCATCTCCGGGCTTCCCGATTTCATGCAGGCCGCCGCCAGCACCGCCGACGGCGCGATGATCGTCGCCGGCGGCGAGGACAGCTTTCTCCGCGTCTGGAACGGCGCCGACGGCAAAGAACTCGTCGCCTTCGGAATGCGGTAACTTTTTTTTCCCAGCCAACTCGCCAACCTCATCGACCCATGTCCTCCATCCTGACTCCCCCTTCCTCCCCGCACCGCTGCGCCGGACCGCTCGATCGACGCGGCTTCATGCAGATCGGGCTCGCCGGCATGGGCACGCTCGGCCTTTCCAGCCTGATGCGCCTGCGCGCCGAGAATGCCACCAAGCCGGACTCCGAGAAAACGGCCATCATTCTCGTCTGGCTACCCGGAGGACTCTCCCACGTCGATTCCTACGATCCCAAGCCCGACAGCGGCAGCGAATACAGCGGCCCGTTCAAGGAGATCTCGACGAAGATTCCCGGCACCCGCATTTCCGAGTTGATGCCGATGCAGGCGAAGATCGCCGACAAGTTCACCATCCTGCGTTCCATGCACCAGGGCGCGGGCGGTCACCCCGCCGGTTCCATGCAGATGTTCTCGGGCGATCCCGACACCAGAGACAAGCCGAAGCCGAAGCTGCCCGACTGGATGTCGGTGGCCAACTACCTCCGCTCCCGCGAAGCCGACGGCATCAGCGCCCTGCCCCACTACGTCGGCGTCAATCCCGCGCCCGCCAACTACAGCGGCTCCGCCTACCTCGGCAACGCCTACTCCCCGTTCGCCATCACCGGCGACCCGAATCGCCCCGACTTCGAGGTGCCCAACATCGGCATCACCGATCCCGCCGAGACCCGCCGCCTCAGCAATCGCCTCGCCCTGCGCCAGAGCCTCGACAAACTCGAGCGCGCCTTCGACACCGAGAACGAACTCGGCGCCCTCGACGAGTTCGAGGCCCAGGCCATGTCCCTGATGACCAACCCGGCCACCCGCGACGCCTTCGACCTTTCCAAGGAGGATCCCCAACTGCGCGACCGCTACGGCCGCAACCGCTGGGGCCAGCAACTCCTGCTCGCCCGCCGCCTCGTCGAGGCCGGGGTCGATGTCGTCACCAGCACCCTGAGCGGTCCCCTCTGCGGCCGGGTCAACAATTGGGACGACCACGCCGTCAACCAGCACCAGTTCGAGGCCCTCCGCTTCCGCATGCCCAACTACGACCGCGCCGTCTCCGCCCTCATCGAGGACGTCTACAACCGCGGACTCGACCGGCGGGTTCTGGTTGTCGTCACCGGCGAGTTCGGGCGCACCCCCAAGATCAGCTTCGACCGCAGCACCGGCGCCGGCAACGCCAGCGGTCCCACCGGCACCCTCCAGCCCGGCCGCGATCACTGGCCCCGCGCCTTCTCCAACATCTGGGCCGGAGGCGGCATCCAGACCGGCGCGGTGATCGGCGCCACCGACAAGCGCGGCGAGGATGTCGTCGAGCGCCCCTGCGGCCCCCACGACTATCTCGCGACGATCTACCACCACCTCGGGATCGACTACCAGAAGACCACCATCAACGACTTCAACGGCCGCCCCACCCACATCGTCAACAACGGCAAGGCGATTCCGGAGTTGATCGCGTGATCTCCCTCGGATGATCAGCTGGCCGCGATGCCCCGGTAGGGACGCACCGCCGGGGCGTCCCTAACCACCACCCCCTGGAGTGGTTCACCCAAACTCCCTTGTTGTCGAACAAGACTCTTTCGTTGGAGAACGCTTGAGACCTGGAAGCCCGAACCGGGAGCGCGGTCTTAACGGGAGGTTAAGGACTCGAGTCAGGGAAGTCAATCAACTCGCGGCGGAGTAGGGCTTACCAGCGTCGGCTTGTTTTGCTGGTTTGTTAGTGGGGCATTAGAGTTCGATCCGGACTCCCGTGATTGCCGGTCTATCAGGATCCTCACCGTCGAGGTGATCAGCTAGACGATCATAACGCGTTCCGTCATCGAAATCTCGAATTCGCTTGTAAAGTTCAATCTTCACATCTTTCAGTTCCGGACTGGATTGGATCAGTTCGACCGCTTCTTCAGCGTGGTCACGAATCACGTATATTTCGAATCCCGTCGCACCTGAGCCTTCTCCGGCCACACCGAATTTCTTATCTGCAAGCACTCCTGAGAGACGCTCGAAAATGTCGAAGGAAAATGACAGGCCGATCGCCGCATACTTTGGTTGATCGGAATTCATTTTTTTATCAACGTCAAAGGTCAGTCACGCGCGGTAGCGCGTTGACTGCACCGCCTTGTTCGATATTTCGTTTTTGGTTCCATCAGCAACGACATCTGTGCATCAGCTCCATCGTTATTTATAAAGTCGAACTGACAGACCTGTTGAAGCTCATCAAGCCGCCCCAACTCTCTCGCTAATTCCACAATAGACATTCGGCGCAGCACATCCACAGTCATTGGTCTTTTTGAATCCCAAAAGATCAAGGAACTCAAAAACGAAGTTGCTGCTTTTGAAGACAGCAAATCATAAAGAAGCTCTGCCTCCTTTTGGGTAGAGCAAGGAATCGAATAGCAAGTGTCATCGACCATGACGGGACGACCATCAGAAGGTGAAACCAGCACGAACGAAATCTTCTTGTAGAGTCCAGAAATGCAAACCTTCCAAGGAGCAAAAGAATAAGATCCGATCCCAAACACGCAAAATCTTGGTCGATTGTTGTATATAGAGCTTTTCCTCCCATCTAGGACATCCGCGTGTTGCATCAAATAAGCCCATGTCTTTGGAGCTTTCTGCTCGATCACGGACGTGTCGTCTCCTGTTTGTCGTTGAGTAACTAAAACCGACTTGCGTATTGCAATGCGTCCGTTGCCAAGGTCAGACGATTTCAGCAATGGAAATAAATAGTCAGTCTCAATATCAACCTCATTACCATATCCGTTTATCAACCGTCCATTTTTGTTGGTAAACTCCATAACCTTGGACGCATCGTGCTTAACGCCCGATCGCCAAGTATAGAAAGACGATCCTCCATCCAGATTCCGGTGAGCCTCGTAGCAATCAATGTCTGAAACTAAGTCCCCATCAATAAAACCAATCCTAGTCTGGGCTGATTCTAAATCTAGGTCGGCGTGGACAGTCGCTGTTCGATCAGAAATCTTCTTTCCAGTCGTAAAGAATAAGCAGGCATCAACCGAAACATCAAACTCAGCTTTCGCGTCAATATTAAACAAATGAGAATCTTTCCGCCCTCCATCGGTCTTCCAAAAATGCTTCAGAACCTTACGAGCTGTCATTGTCTTACACAGCATAGCAATCGCTCCTGTCGGAGGAAGAGCCTCGATCAGACGTATCAACATCCACTCTGCAATGTCGAAATTCGCTTTGCCAGTCCGCGCGTCAAACCCTCTTAAACCTTGGAAATTGGTCTTCTTTGGAAGATTGCTACTCCCGAGCTGACCTAAATCGGAATTCGTAACCCAAGGCGGATTGCCAATAACGAGGACTCTGGGCTTACCCGATTTTGACAAATTCGTGACCCAATCCTCAGTAAAAAAATCTCGGTGATGCACTTCGACGCCAAGTCCCGCCAATCGATGACGAGAAGCTTCGACATATTCTTTGTTAATCTCGTAGCCCTCGTAGTTTGCAGTTCCATTCCAGTAATTCGCCGCTGCGCCTAGAAAGCCTCCAACCCCAGATGTCGGCTCGACTACATAATCGGGATCGT
>CAYTNL010000095.1:0-24724 GCA_964439145.1 uncultured Verrucomicrobiales bacterium | reverse complement strand
AATTATCGCCATTCCTGACCGATCAGGGTGCTTAACCTTGCGCCATTCGGCCTAACCCTCTTTGGTCACCTGACTGTCACGCAGGGGATGGTATTTCCGCAGCCAGGGATCGTCCTGTGCCGATAGTCGCTTGACCAGTTCATCGGCCATCGTCTCGGCGCGGGCGCGGTGATCGGGATGCGCGGCGAGGTTGTTCGTCTCCCAGGGATCGGTCTCCAGATCGTAGAGTTCCAGGCGCGGGCGATGGAGGAACTGCGCGACGGAGCGCGGCCCGAGGGTGGTCCCGCCGCGCGCGCGAATACCGGCCCAGAGCCGCCGTTCATAGGTGTCGATGGGCAGCGGATACTCCTGCCCGGGGAGGATATTCCAAATCAGCTTCCAGCGGCGCTCGCGCAGGGTGCGCATGGGGTAGTGGGCGAAGACGTCGTGGCCGACGTGGCTCAGCATCACGGTGTCCCAGCCTTCCGTGAGGCCTGGCTGATCCAGGATGGGCAGGATGCTCCGACCGTGAAGCGGGTAGGCGTCGAAGCCGGTACCGGTCCAGTCGAGGAGCGTGGGGGTGATGTCGGTGAAGGCGACCAGGGCGCGGTGGACGCCGCCCGGTTTCCCCAATCCGGCGTGCCAGACGAGAAAGGGCACCCGCACCCCGGGCTCGTAGTGGGTGCCCATGGCGCCGGGCTCGGAGGTGCCGTGGTCGCTGATGAAAAGGACGAGGGTCTCGTCCCGGCGGCCGGACTTTTCCAGGGCATCCATCACCAGACCGACCCCGTGATCCATGCGGGTGATCTGCTGGTAGTAGCCGGCGAGGCTCTCGCGGACTTCCGGGGTGTCGGGCAGGAATCCGGGCACGGGCACGGCGGCGGGATCGTAGGTCACGGGCTCGTAGCCCGGTATGGCCCGCTGGATGCCCCAACCGACGCCCTCGCGGGAGGTCGGGTGGGGATCGTGCCACGACATGACGAGGAAGAAGGGATCGTCGCGCCCGGTCGACGCCAGGAACTCGGCGGCGTTCTCTCCCATGGCGACGACGTCGCGGGCGTTGACGCGTGGCTGATAGTCGATGGGGTATTTTTCCATCGGCTTGATGTGGTCTTTGCCGATGAGCCCGGTGCGGTAGCCGGCGCCCTTGAGCATGGCGAAGACGGTCTCGACCGGTTCGCGCAGCTGCTGGTTGTGCTCGGCGTGGGGGTGGGCGTACTGGCCGTTGGCGTGGGTGAGCAGTCCGGTGTAGATGACGGCGCGGCTGGGACCGCAGGAGGCGGTGGTGGCGAAGGCCCGCTCGAAGCGGACGCCACGCGCCGCCAGGGCGTCGAGGTGCGGGGTCTTGACCAGCGGATGTCCGTAGCAACCGGTATCGAACCAGCATTGATTGTCGGAGATCATCAGGAGAACGCTCCGCTTTTCCGCCGCGTCGACCGGGGCCGCGATGACGAGGCTGAGGAGGATGGGAAGGCATGGTCTCATGGCTTGTCTCTCAGATGCGGATAAAGACGCGATTCCGGTACATCCACCAGAGCACCGACCAGAAAAAGGCCATCACCAGGCAGGACTCGATCACGATGCCGCCGGGACCGGCGAACCAGGTGTCTGGCAGGTGGGTCTTGAGCTGATCGCCGGACCAGCGGCGGATGGTCATGCTCATGACATATGCCGTGATGGGATTGAGCCCGACGACGACGAAGGGGAAGGTCCATTTTCGCCATCCGGCCATGTCCACGAGGTAGAAGAGCAGGGCCAGCAGCCAGACGCAGTAGGCGCCGCTGAACAGCACCCAGGAGGGCGTCCAGAGGCGCTTGATCACCGGACAGACGGTGGCGCCGAGAGCGATCCCCAGTGCCAGACAGGCCGCTCCGGCCACGAGGAGGAGACGCAGTTTTTTGCCGTCGGGGCGGCTCCGGTCGCGCAGGAGTTGGCCGCACATGATCCCCATGAGCATGGTCACGACGGCGGGCACGAAGTTCAGCGTCGCGTAGCCGCCGGGATTGGCCTCGAAGGGTTGCGCGCGGGGGAAAAGATTGAGGAACCAGCGGTCGAATGCCTCGAAGACATTGGTGCCCTGCTGGAAGTGGGCGGCGAATCCCGCCATGCCCTCGGGGGCGGGGTGGAGGATGAAGGCCAGCCAGGTGGCGACGAGGGTGATGGCGGCCACGATGATCTGAAGGCGGAAGGATTTTCCCACCAGGAAGTAGAGAAAGCCATAGCCGAGCCCTATCTGGCTGAGGACGTTGGTAAATATCCAGTTCGTTTCCCCGGCTCGCGTGGATTGGAGGAACACCCCGAGCAGTACCAGCAGCAGGGCGCGCGTCCAGGCGTGGCGGGCTCGCCTCGCCCACGAGTGGCCGAGGGAGGCGCGTTTGGCGTAGGACCAGGGCATGGACACGCCCACGATGAACATGAAGGAGGGCTGGATCATGTCCCAGAGGGAAAAACCCACCACGCGGAACTGGCTGATCCACTCCGGGTGGGAGTTGTGAAAGGCGAGCATCTTCAGCCAGCCGGGGGCGCTCTCGTCACCGGCGGCCTTGGCGGCGGCGGCGATGCCGAATCCGCCCGCCGCGAGGAAAAACATGACCAGCCCGCGATAGGTGTCCAGAGAATGGAGTCGCCCGGCGTCGGGCGCTTTGGAGGGATCGGATTTCTTGGCGCTCATGAGGGATCTGGCGGGCGGCGGATGTCCCAGTTCACCGGATACGCGGCGATGAGACAAGCTCCGATCCCGGACGGCCGCCACGCGATCACGCCGACGCGTCCGGCGGAGGGGCTTTCTTTGCTTTTCAATCCCGCCCGCCCGTGGCAACAATCGCCACATTCCGAACCCCGCCGATTGTCACCATGAAAAGTCTCCGCATCGCCCTGCCCATGGCGCTCCTCTCCCTCCTGCTCGCCGCCTCGTTGGTGGGGCAGGATAAAAAGAAGAAAGACACCAAGCCGGCGCCGGCGCCCATCCGCGCTCTGCTGGTCACGGGCGGCTGCTGCCACGACTACGACACGCAGAAAAACCTCCTCATGGCGGGGATCGGCGAGCGTGCCCACGTGAAGTGGGACTTTGTCCACGAGCAGTTCGACGGCAAGGAGCACGAGATCTCCCTCTACCAGGATCCCGACTGGGCCGAGGGCTACGATGTGGTGGTTCACAACGAATGCTACGGCGGGGTGACGAACGACGCGTTCGTGAACCGCATAGTCGAGGGGCACCTGAAAGCCGGGGCGACGGCGGTGTTTCTGCACTGCTCGATGCACAGCTATCGCGCCGCCTCGACGGACGAGTATCGCAAGCTCATCGGGGTCAGCTCGTTCAATCACGGGGCCAAGCACCCGATCACCCTGAAAAAGCTGGCCTCGCATCCGGTGATCGATCCTCTGCCAGACGGCTACGTGACGCCGAATGGCGAGCTCTACAACACCAACCCGAAGACCCATCCCGACGCCAAGGTGTGGGAAAGCGCCACCGCCCTGGCCCAGGGGACGATCCCCTCGACCGCCGAGCCGCAGGTCTGCGTCTGGGTGAACGAGTATCGGGGGATGCGCACCTTTTCGACCACGCTGGGACATCACAACGAGACCATGGCGGACCCGGTTTACCTCGATCTGGTGACACGCGGCATGCTCTGGACCCTGGGAAAACTGGGTGAGTGATCATCCCCGAGCCTCCCGCGCCAGCAAACCATGATCCGCGTCCTGCTCCCGTTACTCACCATCTGTGCCCTCTCGGCTTCGGCGGCCGGAGATCGTCCCAACGTGCTCGTCATACTGACCGACGACCAGGGGTGGGGCGATCTGAGCCTGAACGGCAACCCCAACCTGTCGACTCCCCACATCGATTCCCTGGCGCGCGACGGGGCGGCCTTCGAGCACTTCTACGTCTGCCCGGTATGCTCGCCGACGCGGGCGGAGTTTCTCACCGGCCGCTACCATCCCCGCGGGGGCGTTTACAGCACCTCCGCCGGTGGCGAGCGTCTGGATCTCGACGAGCGGACCATCGCCGATGTGTTCAAGGAGTCCGGTTACGCGACGGCCGCCTTCGGCAAGTGGCACAACGGGATGCAGTATCCCTACCATCCGAACGGGCGCGGGTTCGACGAGTTCTACGGCTTCTGCTCCGGGCACTGGGGCGACTACTTCAGCCCGCCGCTCGAGCACAACGGGGAGCCCGTGACCGGCGACGGCTTTGTCATAGACGACTTCACCAACCGCGCCATGGCCCACATGGCCGGGCAGCACGCCGCCGGCAAACCCTTCTTCGTCTACCTGCCCTACAACACGCCGCATTCACCGATGCAGGTGCCGGACGAGTGGTGGGAGAAATTCGAGAACAAGGAGCTGGCGCTGCGCCATCGCGATCCCGACAAGGAGGATGTCGGCCACACCCGGGCCGCGTTGGCGATGTGCGAGAACATCGACTGGAACGTCGGACGCCTGCTCGGGAAGCTCGACGAGATGGGCGTCGCCGAGGACACCCTGGTGCTCTACTTCTGCGACAACGGTCCCAACGGCTGGCGGTGGAATGGCGGGATGAAGGGGCGAAAAGGCGCCACCGACGAGGGCGGGGTCCGCTCTCCCCTGCTCGTGCGCTGGCCCGGCAAGGTGCCGGCGGGAAAGTCGATACCCCAGATCGCCGCCGCCATCGATCTGCTGCCGACGCTGGTTGAGATGGCGGGCATCCCGCTGGATAGTCCCCGGCCGCTCGACGGTGTCAGTCTCGCGCCGCTGCTGACCGGCCCCGGGGCCGCCGCCGCCGACTGGCCCAACCGGATGATCTTTTCGCACTGGAATCGCAAGGTGAGCGTGCGCACCCAGCGCTTCCGACTCGATCATGAGGGCGGACTCTTCGACATTCCCGCCGATCCCGGTCAGGAGAAAGACGTGTCGGTCGAGCATCCCGATCTGACCCGGGAGCTGGGCAACGCGGTGGCCGCCTGGAGGGAGTCGGTCTTGGCCGACTTCGGCGAGGATGACCGGCCCTTCCTCATTGGCCATCCCGACGTGCCCTGGAGCCAGATCCCCGCGCGCGACGGCACCGCGCATGGCGGCATCGAGCGGTCGAACAAATTCCCCAACTGCTCCTTTTTCCGCCACTGGACCAGTCTGGACGACCGCATCACCTGGGAGGTGGAAGTCGGCGCCTCCGGCGACTACGAGGTCGAGCTGTGGTATGCCTGCCCGGCGGAGGATGTCGGAGCGGTCATCGAACTCGGTCTCGGCGGGAATCGTCTCACCGGAAAAATCACCGAGCCCCACGATCCGCCTCAGCGTGGCGGGGAGAACGACCGGGTCGAGCGGGTGGAGAGTTACGTGAAGGATTTCAAGCCGATGAAACTCGGAATCCTGCGCCTGGAGAAAGGCCCGGGCACCCTCACCCTGAGGGCGCTGGAGAAACCCGGGAAGCAGGTGATGGAGTTTCGGATGATGATGCTGAGGCGGGTGGAGTGAGCTTTCGGGAAGGTTCTCTCTTTCCAATTCGCTCCCTTTTCCGTTATATGACCTCTCATGGCACAGGCAATCATCGATCCCGAGGAAGTGCGGCGTTTCGCCGAGGAGTTGAAACGTTTCAACATGGACCTGCAGAACCGCAGCGCTTCGCTCCAGGCAAGGTTCGCGGCGCTCAGTGACACCTGGCAGGATCAGGAACACGCCAAGTTCGCCGAGGAGTTCGTCCAGACGATGAAGGCGGTGAAGAAGTTCATCGAGGTGTCGAACCAGCACGGTCCCTACCTCCTGCGGAAGGCGCAACGGATCGAGGATTACCTGAATCAGCGCTGAAACGCGGGCTTTTCCCCCGCTGCTCCGCCCCGCGCCCCATGGACGATCCACGCGCCCACATCACCTCCATCGACAGCCTGGAGCGCTTCCGCGCCAGCCTGCTCGTATTCATCGACCGGGCGAAGCTCGTCATCGACGAGGTCAACACCGAGACCAGCCGCACCCGACTGTGGCTGCAGGGGGACCAGCGCATGCACTGGATGCGGGAGCTGAAACGCCGCAACCAGGATCTCGACGAGGCTCAGGCTCAGCTGCTCAGCGCCAAGATTTCCGCTCTCGGCGAGGCCACCCACGCGCATCACAAGGCCGTCCAGCGCGCCAAGCTGGCGGTGCGGGAGGCCGAGGACAAGCTGCGGGCGGTGAAACAATGGCACCGGCATTTCGACAGCCGCGTCGCTCCCCTGACCAAACAGCTAGGCAAGCTGGACAATCTCCTCAACGGCGACCTGGAGAAAGCCGCGCATTTTCTCAACCAGGCCATCCAGAACCTCCAGGACTACGCCGACATCCGCCGACCCGGGACACTCCCGAAACCGGCCGATGCCCCGACGGTTGAGGAGCCCCCCTCCGATTCATGAGTGTCCATTCACAACGCAACCAGCTCGGCGCCCTGATGAAACAACTGATGGCGCAATGGTCCGAGACAAAGGTTCATTGGCGCGACAGCAAGGCCGGCGAATTCGAAAAAAGGTATCTCGCGGAGTTGGTGGACAACGTCAATGCCTCCATGGTGGTGTTGGATAAACTGGACGAAACGCTGGGAAAAATACGCAAAGACTGTGGTGAATCCTGAACCCTCCCTCCAACTCGAGCACGTCAAACGGCTCATCCAACGACTCCGGGAGACGGTGGTCTCCTTCCTCGAGCGTGAAACCACCATCGAGCGGGAATACCACCTCCAGGCACACCGGGAACGCGAGAATTGGGAGCAGCAGATCGAGCGACAGCGGGAGGGACTCGCCAGTCTGCTGGAGACCACCGAGGAGGCGTGGCGGAGTCGGCGTGAGCAATTCGATGATCGGATGAAACATCGCCGGGAGTGGATTGACCGCGCCCATCTCGCCAGCCGCAACCGGGTCGCCCGCTCTCTGGCCGAGCGGGAGGGACATCGCGTCTACCAGATGCAAATGTCCATGATCCAGAAAAAGCGCGACCTTTCCGCCACGCGGGAGAGGAGGCATCAGGCGCGCGAGGAACAGCTCGCGGAGCTGGCCCGGGATCGCGAGTCGCTGGCCAAGCTGCGCAAGGCCGCCGCGAGGGCGTTTCGGGGATACGGAGCCCTCACCCGCGCCCTGGCCGTGCCCGGGGCGCCGATACCGGAAGACGCGGTGGCCGTCTCGGCGGAGGGGCTGATCCAGCGCTCACGAGAGGAGCGCGCCGTCGCCGGGGAGGCGTTGAAAGAATTCCGGCGACTCGCCCTGCCGCGTCTGTTCGCCTCGCTGCCCGTGATGCTCGTCATCGTGTTCATCGCCCTGCTCGCGGGGGGCGTCGCCTTCGGATTGCCCGCCGCGGGGATGGGGAATTCCCCGGCCCTCGGCATCGGAGTCGCCGTCTTCGCCATCGGGTTCGCGCTAACCATCATCCTCTATTTCGGCGGCAGCTCCCAGGGGGCGGAGTTGGCCGGGGCTGTGGCCGGGGCCTTGTGGCGAGGGCGCGAGTACCTGGAGAGGGGCGAGCAACGCGCCGCCGCCGACTTTGACGCCGCGATGGCGAGCCTGGAGAGTGACGCGGAGGAGAGCAGCTCCCGCTTCGACGAGGCCCGCAAGCAGTCGCCGGAGCAGGTGGCCGCCGCCCGCGCGGAATACGAGAAGCGGCTCGATGTCCGGCATGCCAGGGCGAAGGCGCGGTTCGAGTCCCTGCTCGCCCAACGCTCCGCGAGCATGACCGCGGAGCACGACACCCATCGGGAGCGCCTGCTGGCGGACTCCGAGGCCGCCATCGCCGGGTTGAACACGGCTCACGAAGTCGCGGAGGCAAAGCTCCGACAGGCGCACGCATTCAACCACGACGCGCTGGAGACAGCCTGGCGGGAGGCCGCGACCGCGATCTACGGTGAGATCGAGGCCCTGCGCCGTCACGCCGACGCGCTTTTCCCGGGATGGAGCCGCGAGTTTCTCGACCGCTGGAAAGCACCCTCCGATTTCGCCCACGCGGCGCGTTTCGGCCATTTCGAGGTGGATGTCGCGGCGCTGGCGGGTGGCCTGCCGAAAAGTGATCGCCTCGCCCTGCCGGGGCCGGATCGCTTCCAGTTGCCGGTCTCCATGCTGATGCCGGGGCGGGGCTCGCTGCTGTTCGAGTCGGAGGAGGGCGGCGGACGAGAGGCCATGATCGCCGGGCTCAACCAGCTCATCCTCCGCCTGCTCTCGGTAGCTCCGGCCGCTAAGCTGAGTTTCACCATCATCGACCCGGTCGGTCTCGGCGAGGGCTTCTCCGGCCTCATGCACTTGGGCGACTACGACGAAAGCCTCATCAACAGCCGCATCTGGACGCAGTCGCAGCAGATCGAGGCCCGACTCGGCGATCTCAACGATCACATCGAGAAGGTCATCCAGATGTATCTCCGCAACGAGTTCGCCAGTATCACCGAGTACAATCGGCAGGCCGGGAAGATCGCGGAGAAATACCACTTCGTCGTCATCGCCGACTTCCCCGCCAACTTCAGCGAGCTGGCCGCCAAGCGCCTTACCAGCATCGCCGCCAGTGGCGCCCGCTGCGGCGTTTACCTCCTCATGCACTGGGATCGGCGGAAACCCGCGCCCCAGGACTTCGATCCCGAGCAGGTGCGCGACCACGCCCTGTGCGTCATCGGCATGAAAAGCGGCGCCCTGCTCCTCGAGGGCGAGTCGGTGCCCGGCGCCGCGTTTTACCTTGATCGGCTCAGCGCGGACGAGGCGCTGATGAATGACTTCATCCACCAATTCGGCGCCGCCACCCGCGACGCCGACCGGGTCGAGGTGCCCTTCTCCGACATCACGCCCACTCCCGAGGAAATCTGGAGCGTGGAGACCACGAAAGAACTGCGCGTCCCCATCGGCCGCACCGGTGCCACCAAACGGCAGTATCTGGCCATCGGTCGCGACACCAAACAGCACGCCCTCATCGCCGGGAAAACCGGTTCGGGGAAGTCGACGCTGTTCCACGTCATGATCACCAACCTCTCACTCTGGTGCAGTCCGGACGAGGTCGAGTTCTATCTCGTGGACTTCAAGAAAGGGGTCGAGTTCAAATGTTATGCCAACGCCCGGCTGCCGCACGCGCGGGTCATCGCCATCGAGAGCGACCGCGAGTTCGGCCTCAGCGTGCTCCAGCGGCTCGACGAGGAGTTGAAGCGCCGCGGGGATCTGTTCCGGAAACTCGGCGTCCAGGACCTGCCCGGCTATGAGAAGGCCGGCGGCACCGAGACCATTCCGCGCACCCTGCTGCTCATTGACGAGTTCCAGGAGTTCTTCGTCGAGGACGACCGCATCGCGCAGAATGCCAACGTCCTCCTCGACCGCATCGTCCGCCAGGGGCGCGCCTTCGGCATCCACGTCATCCTCGGCTCCCAGACCCTCGGCGGCGCCTACACCCTGGCCCGCACCACCCTCGGCCAGATGGTCATCCGCATCGCCCTCCAATGCAACGAGGCCGACGCCTACCTCATCATGGACGACACCAATCCCGCGCCGCGACTTCTGACCCGTCCGGGCGAGGGCATCTACAACGACCAGGCCGGCCGTGTCGAGGGGAACAATCCTTTCCAGGTCGTCTGGCTGTCCGAGGAGGAGCGCGACGCCTGCCTGCGTCAGGTCTCCGACAAGGCCGCCTCCACCGGCCGGGAATTTTCCGCGCCCATCGTCTTCGAGGGCAACGCCCCCGCCGAGGTGCGAGAAAACGTGCCCCTCCGAAAAGCCCTGGAGGCGTTTCCCGCCGAGAAACTGCCGGTCGAGGCCCATCTCTGGCTCGGCGCTCCCAACGCCATCAAGGGGCCGACCCAGGCCGTGTTCCAACGTCAGAGCGGCAATCACCTGCTCATCATCGGTCAGCGCGACGAGGCCGCCCTCACCATGCTGACCGTTGGGATCACCGCTCTCGCGGCCCAGTTTCCCCGGGAAGGCGTCCGTTTCGTCCTGCTCGATAGCAGCGCGCCCGAGACGCCCGAACGCGAGCACCTCGAGATGGTGGCCGGATCGCTGCCGCAGTCCATATCCGTGGTGCGGGGCGGCGACATCGACGAGGCCATGACCGCACTCGGTACCGAGCTGAGTCGGCGGCAGAGTGACGAATCCGCCTCCGCCACCGCGCCTTCGGTCTTCGTGCTCGTCAACGGGCTCCAGCGTTTGAAAAAACTGCGCTACGAGGAGGACTTCAGTTTCTCACTCGATGACGACGCTGGCGGTGACAATCCCGGGACCGTGCTCAACAACCTGATCGCCGAGGGCCCCGCGCTCGGGATGCACGTGGTAGCGACCTGCGACACCTACAACAATCTCAACCGCTCCCTCAGTCGGAAAGCCCTCAGCGAATTCGAGATGCGCGTCCTTTTCCAGATGAGCGCCAACGATTCCGCCAGTCTCATCGATTCCCCCAAAGCCAGCGGCCTCGGCCTTCACCGCGCGCTCTTCTACAATGAGCAGGAAGGCTACCTGGAAACCTTCCGCCCCTACGCGCAACCTGACGGGGAGTGGTTCGGGGAAGCTTTCTCAAACAGCGAAAAGATCGTCTCGGGATGAAAAAATCACTTCCGTGTCAACCCGAATGACGGATGGCGTTTGTCGTGCCTCAGGTCCAGCACCCGGATTCCCATTGCGGTTTCCCGATAGAGAAAGTGGTAGGGAAATCCTTTGATACTCACTCGGCGGTAAGTGTCGTGAACGGGGTGATACCGCCGGGGATTTTCTGCCGCTCGACCAACGAATTCGAGAAATCGGAAATAGAATTGATCGGCCAGTTTCTCGCCCGCTTCTTGCGAGTAATACTTCCGGACATCATCCATGTCTTTTTAGACGAGTCGGTGAATACCACCTCTCTCGGCATCAGGTCTCATATCTCGCTCTGAATTCCCTCAGACTGATGCCCTGAGATGGGTCGTCATCCATCTCAGCGTCTCTAAGCATCGCCTCGGAAATACCTTCGTCATCGTCAGACAGGACCGGAGAAAGCGAACTCAGCAACTTTTCGGCAAGCTTGGCACGCTCGCTCTCCGACAGTCCCATTGCCGATTCTTCGAGGTCCGCCGCTTTGATCATGTATCAGAGTAGCGACACTTCGTCTGAAATTCAATCGGCGTTCCCACCGGAAACGATCACGCCTCCAGCGACCACCCCTCGCGGTATTTTCGGCCGAGGAATTTCTCCGCCTCGGGCGCGTTGGGGAATTTCATGTTCTTCGCGTCCCACTCCAGTTTCTTCCCGGCGCGGAAGGCGACATTGCCGAGGTGGTTGGCTTCGGTGAGCGGTCCGGAATAACCGAAATGACAGAGCGGTTGCGGGCCTTCGCCCTTGCAGGCGAGGATCCACTCGGCCTGTTGACCGGGTGAGGGCGGGATATAAGGCTTCGGCTTTTCGAAATTCACGAACTTGTCCTCCGGGAGCAGCACATGCTTGCCGTAGTCGGCCAGCAGCATGCCACCCTCGCCGACAAAGAGACAACCCTCGCCCCAGTTCGGTATCTTTCCCTGCTTCCAGGCGTCCGGCTTTTCCGTGCCCTGGTACCAGGTCAGCGTCACCGGCGGCAGATCCGGACCGCGCTCGCCATAGGTGTAGCGCGCCCACATCGAGGCGGGCGCGATGTCGTGGTGGGCGGGATGCGGACCGCCCGCGTCGATGGTCAGGGGCGCGTCGAGTTTCAACGCCCAGAAGGGGAGGTCGTTTCGGTGACTGCCGAGATCGGACATGGTGCCGTTGCCGAAATCCCACCACCGATACCAACGCGGTCCCGGAAAATAGAACTCGTGAAAATCCCGGTAGGGCGCCGGGCCGATCCAGAGATCCCAGTCGAGTCCCTCCGGCACCGGCATGCCCTGCTTCGGGGTGTCGGGCGTGTAGATGATGTCCTTGTTGGCCTTGGCCTCCTCCTCCGTCTGGTGGCCCCAGGCGCGGCTGGTCCAGACGTGGCATTCGGTCACCTTCCCGATGGCGCCCGATTCGACCAACTCCACCACGCGGCGATAATTCTCACTGGCATGGATCTGGGTGCCCATCTGGGTCTGTAGTTCCGGTCGTCTGGCGGCCTCTTCCACGATCAGGCGGCACTCGTGCACATCGCGGGTGAGCGGTTTTTCACTGTAGACGTGTTTCCCGGCTCGCAGTGCCGGCAGTGTGACAAAGGCGTGGGTATGCTCGGTCGTCGAAACCACCACCGCGTCGATCCCCACGAGGTTCGCGAGCAGATCGCGGAAATCCACGTAACTGCGCGCTTTCGGCGCGGCGGACTGGAGGGCGCGGCCGAGATGATTCTCGTTCACATCGCACATCGCGATGATGTCCTCGCCGATATCCGACACCGCTTTCACATGGGAACCACCACGACCACCCACGCCCACCAGGGCCACGCCCAGTTTCGAATTCGGCGATTGGGAACGCGTGATGGCCGGAAAGCCAAGGGTGCCGCCCGCGATGGATGCGGCGCCGGCTTTGAGGACATCGCGACGGGTGAAGGGGGAGGGGCGTTTCATGAGTGAAGCGTAGCCAAGCCGCGCGGGTCCGTAAAAGCCCAAATCACGGGCGCATTCGCGGCGGACCCGATGTGACAGGGTCGGGTGCGGGACTCAACCCTGTTGGGTAGCGGGCGGTCACGAATCGGACCGCTTCACATACACGTAGTAGGCGCCCAGGATGGCCTGGCCTTCGGCGTCATCGAACCAGGTGTAGAGTCGTGTGGGCCCGGCCTCGAGGTTTACGGTGAAGACGGCGGACCCGGCCTCCGGCCCGACGGCTTGGCGCAGCATCGGGCCCGAGCCGACGCGCAGCCTGGCCGTCGCGATGGGGAGGGCTTTTCCCGGCTCCAGTGTGCCATCGGTGACCGGAGTCGCTTCGAGTCCGGCATTGAGGTCGAGATCGGCCTCCCGGGGCCAGCGGCGCAGTTCGAATTCGTATTGCCCGGCCTCGGCCACCTCGAGTTCCCACCAGCCGTTCTTGAGATCGGCTCTGCGGACTTGTTTCTGCTGATCGATGAAAACGTCGAGCCACTCACAGGCGGTGAGCATCATGGGATTCTCGGCCTCGTGACCGATGATCACGCGTTGCGGCTCGTTGGCGATGTCCTTCATCCCGGCCCACCACTGGTCGAGGTGATCGCGCATTCGCCGCGCGATGTCGGGATAGCGATCAATGACGTTGGTCCGCTGCATGGGATCGGCGTCGAGATCGTAGAGTGCGCGATCCTCCAGCAGTCGCCAGTGTTTCCAGAGAACCCCGGCCCCGTCGCGTCGCATGAGCGAGGGCGCGTCCGGCGCCGCAAACTCGAAGCCTTGGGGCATGCGGCTGTAATTGATCACCAGCATGCGGTTCCGGGGAACCTCCGCCTTGCCGCGCAGGACCGGCGCCAGGTCTATCCCGTCGAGGTCGTCGGCATGGGAAAGCGGCACCTCGCAGAGCGAAGCCAGGGTCGGCAGGAGATCCTGAACTTGGGTCAGACCGTCGATGTCGCGTCCTTCGCCGAGTCCGCCACCCGGCCAGCGCAGAAAACAGGGCACCCGGTGACCGCCTTCCCAGAGCTGGGTTTTCTTTCCCCGCATCCCGGCGGGGAAGTAGGTCTCGCCGAAGGTGCTGCCGTTGTCGGTGAGGAAGACGACGAGCGTGTCATCGAAGATCCCGGCCTCTCGAAGGAAGGAATCTAGTTTCCCGAAATGGTCATCGATGCACTTGATCATGCCGAGGTAACGGATCAGCTCGCCGCGCGGTCCCGGCCCGAGCTTCGGCACCGAGTCGGTCGCCTCCGCTTCGGCGTACTCCATCTCCATCGCGATTCGGTATTCCTCCGGAACCCAGTGAGGCCAGTGCGGGGCGTTGGTGGCGATGTAGGTGAAGAAGGGTTCGCCGGAGTCGGCTTTCCGCCTCATCCAGGCGATGGCTTCGTCGAAGAAGACGTCGGTGCAGTAACCCTCGTATTTCGTGAGCCGCCCGTTTCGGTGGTAAGTGTCGTCGAAGTAGTCGTTGTCCCAGACATCGGGCGTCGAGTTGATGTGGGAGCTGGGAAACCAGAGCGTTTCCTGGAATCCCCGGTCCCCGGGTCGAAAGGGATAGTTGTCGCCGAGGTGCCACTTGCCGAAGATCCCGGTGGCGTAACCGGCGGCCTGGAAATGATCCGCCATCGTCGGCAATTCGGCCCGCAGGAGAGTCCGCCCGCTGCTGACATTGATGGCCCCGTTGCGGGCGGCATCCATCCCGGTCATGAGTTGTCCACGCGTCGGGGTGCACATGGGGGCGACGTGAAAATCGGTGAGTCGGGCGCTTCGCGCGTGGAGAGCATCGAGGTGCGGGGTCTGGAGGACCGGGTTGCCGTGGGCCGACAGTTCCGGATAGCCCTGGTCGTCGGTGATGAAGACGATGACGTTGGGCTTGTCGGCGGCGGCGGTCCATTTCGCAACCGACAGGACAAGACAGACCAGTAGAGTTCGCGCTTTCACTATTTCTTTTCTCGCTTGGGTAGCGCCGCCAGCAATTCGCCCAACACCCGCTCCAGTTTCCGCGGGTGTCCCTTGATGCGGACGTAAGCGTGCTTTTTTCTCCAATCCTGTCGCCATTCGCAATGGCCGTCGGAGTCGAAGACGACCCGTCCGTCCTCGACCACGGTCCAGTATTCCTCCTGGGCACCGCGCACGGCGAGAAGCACGGTGGCGAGATCGTGGTTCGGTTTTCCGACTTCCAGTGAAGTGTGTTCGTGAAAAGGCCGCAGTTCATAGGCCCGGCGCACGGGATTCTCCTTCGGCGCCGACTGGAGTTCGACGCCGTTGTCCATGGCGGCGCCGATCTCGTAGCCCTGCCAGAGGATGGGGGTGGGCCACTCGTTGGCCACGGTGACGGCGGCGGCGGGATCGAGCTTGATGTTGGTCTCCGGACGCGCGGTGCGGGGGAAGCCTCCGCCCATGACGAACAGTTGTTTCACTTTGGCCTTCACCAGTTCCGGCTCGGCGCGGACGAGGTCCTCCAGATTGCTCAGCGCGCCGACACTGCAGATGACGACGCTCCCGTCGGGCTGGCTTTTCAATGCCTTTCGATAGACTTCGAGAGCATCGGGCATTTCGTCGTCCGGCTTGGCATCGTGGGGAAACTCGTCCCGCAGAGCGCCGCAGTAGCTGCTGGGCCTTCCTTTTACCTTGGCGCCATCCTTATCGGTGCCGATGGGAATGTCGCCGCGGCCATACCAGGTGTTGATCGCATCGACGGCGGCGGCCGAGGCGTTGGACGGATCCTTGCGGTTCGTGACCACGGCGAGAATCTCGGCTTCCCCGAGGTCGGCGAGCGCGTGGAGCACGGCGAGCGCGCCGGCGTCGTCGCAGTCGTTGGCCATGTCGGTGTCGAAAATGATCTTCACCGGCTGGGCGTTCGCCGAGAGGGAGGTAAGAATGGCGAGACCGAGAGTGAGCGCCAGCGTCTTCATTTTGCCGGAGGAGGTTCGGAACAGAGTTGAACGAAGGCTTCGCGAACGCGGGCCGTCTGGACCTCGTCCATGATGAGGTAGAAATCGTTTCCCGTGTCGGTGGTCTTGAAATCGGTGCGCCCCTCGTCACTGACGGTGACATTGCCGCGCGGTGACAACTCGAAGTAGCCGCGATCCGGATAGACCGCGTGGAGCACGGCGGTCAGATCCCATGTCGGCCGGTCATGGGGCGGATCCTTCACCCAGGCGATGTAGCCTTCCTTGATGATGTGCGGCTTCACGTAGTCGTAGTCCTCCATGATGCTCCGCCACGGATACGCCGCCGCGATCCCGATCTCGAAGCCGCTCCAGATGACGGTGGTGGGCCATTTTTCGGCGAAGAGCTGGGCCGAGGGCACATCCTCGCGCACGTTGTATTCGAGGTGCTTGGTTTCGTGGCGGATGGTCTGGAAGGCGCCCGCCATGATGACGAGTTCCTTGACCTTTTTCCCGATGAGCTCGGAACCGGAGAGAGGCGAGTGCTCGTCCGGCTTCGACTCGAGAAGTTGCGCGAGATTCGTGAAAAAGCCGACCTGGGCGATCTTCACGGAACCGTCCGGCTGGGCGGCCAGCGTCTTCCGCAGCAGGGCGACGGCATCGGGCGCGTCCTCGCCGCTCTTCAGATCGTGGGGATAGAGCGGTTCGCCGGCGTCGTTCTTCAGATCGACGAGTCCGTTGTAGCGTCCGATCTCTGGAGTTACCCCGCCGCGAACGGCGCCGATGGGAATGTCGGGAGCCCCGTAGAAGGTGTTCACCGCATCGATGAAGGCCGCCGATTTCGGGTGGTCCTTGGTCGAGGTGACCGCGAGCAACTCGACCGCTCCACGACGCTCGAGCTGATGAATGATCGCCAGCGCCATGGCATCGTCGATGTCGTTGCCCATGTCGGTGTCGAAGATGAGCTTCACCGGCTCGGAAGCGTGGGCGGGTGCCGCGATCGCCAAAGCCAGGGCGGCGAAGAGGGTGGTGAGTGGTCGGTTTTTCATGGGAGTTGCTTCGGGGGTTGGACGACGAGTTGGACGAGGGCTTCCCGGACCCGGGCGGCCTGCTCGTCGGTCATGGTGAGAAATCGGTCGCGGCCCTTCTGGGCGGGCTCGAAACGGGTGAAGCCGTCGTCTTCGACGGTGACGCGGCCCGGACTGGAAAAGCCGAAGTAGTCCCGCTCGGGAAACACCGCGTAGAGCACGCTGGTCAGGTCCCAGGTGGGGCGATCGTGATCCGGTCCGCTGTGCAGCAGGTAGGCTTCCTTGACCGGGTGATGCGCCACGTAGTCGAAGTCGTGGGCGATGCTCTCGCGCGGGTAGGGCACCGCGATGCCGATTTCGAATCCGCTCCAGATCACGGGCACCTCGTCCGGCCACTCGGCGGCGAGCTGCTGCATCGAGGGAACGTGATTCTTCACGTTGGCTTCGAGGTAGCGATTGTTGTCGTTGATCGTTTCCAGCGAACCGGCCATGACGGAAGCCAGCTTCACTTTCTTTCGAATCAGCGCGGGGCCATCGAGCGGCGAGTGATCGTCGGCTTTCGACGAAAGCAGATCCGCGAGATTGGTGGCGAGCCCGACCTGGATGATCGTGACCGATCCGTCCGGCTGGCCGGCGAGCGTTTTCCGCAACAGGGAAACCGCCTCCTCCGGTTCTGCCGAGACACCGATGTCGCGCGGGTAGCGCAGCGCGTCGCCGTCCTTCTGCTCGGCGAGTTTCAGGTATTTCGAATCACGATGCGGCGCGGTTTTCGAAATCCCGATCGGCACGTCGGGTCGACCATAGAAGGTGTTGACCGCGTCCGTGAAGGGAGCGGCGAGCGGGTTCTCCTTCGAGATCGTGACGGCGAGCAACTCGCATTTTCCGCGATCTTCCAGCGTGTGCAGCATGGCGAGGGCGAGGACGTCATCGACATCGCCGGTGATGTCGGTATCGAAGATGACGCGTTCCGGTTCGGCGGCTTGGAGAAAGCCAGCCAATCCGAAAGGCAGCATCAGACTCAGAATTCGGGTGGGGAGTTTCATGCGGGGTTTTTCTTGAGCTTCTTCGCGCGCCAGGCATCGACGATGACGGCGAGCACGATGACGGTTCCGGACACGAGATATTTGATCGGCTCGGTGGCTCCGATCTGGGCGAGGCCGGCGGTGAGGGTGGCCATGATGAGCACGCCGAGAAAACTGCCGACGACCGATCCGCGTCCGCCCATCAGGCTGGTGCCCCCGATGACGACCGCGGCGATGGCGGAGAGTTCCAGGCCGACGCCGGCATTGGGATCGACCGCGCCGAGTCGCGAGCTGTCGAATGCGGCCCCGAGGCCGGCGAGCGCACCGGCGATGGCGAATACCGCGATCTTCACCGGTCGCGTGGAAATGCCCGAGAGCGTGGCGGCTTCCTCGTTCGCCCCGATCACGAGCACGTAGCGACCGAACACCGTGCGCTTGAGTACGAACTGCCCGATGACGACCACGAGCACGGCGAGGACGAAGGCGGTCGAGATCCCAATTCCCGGCAACGGCGCGCCGAGCCACTCGACTGGCTTACCGATGTACTTCGTCTGCGAATCCGTGCCGAGGTAGGCGAGTCCGCGAGCGACCTGCATCATGCCGAGGGTGACGATGAAGCTGGGAACCGAAAAGCGAACCGACACCCAGCCGTTGGCAAGCCCGCAGGCGAGTCCGGCCAGCATCCCGAGGGGAAGCGCCACCAGCAAGGGCCATCCCCAGTCGACCATGGCCACGCCGAGCATGGCGCCGGCGAACGCCAGCACCGAGCCAACCGAGAGATCGATCCCCGCCGTGATGATCACGAAGGTCATGCCCACCGACACCACCGCCAGCGCCGGCACCTGGTTGGCGATCGAATTGAGCGTGGCCGCGGACAGAAAGCGATCACTCAGCAAACTGAACACTCCGATCACCAGCAGCAACACCACCACCAGCCCGAGCGACTCACCAAAGCGGCTCAGCAGCGAAGGTTGGTGTTCCGTGGCGGTCATCGGGGCGAGAAATGGAGCGCGAGCATCCCTGCACGCATCATCGGTCGGGCACTGGGAGTGCGGGCGTCTCGCCCGCTTTGTCGTTCGGGTAGGCTCCGGGGCGGGCGAGACGCCCACGCTCCCAGTCGAATCACGGCATCGTTTCCTTCGTCACCAGATCCACCGGCGTCTTCTTGTCCTCGGGAGCGACGTCGCTTTCCAAAATCTCCAGCGCCGCCTCGATTCCGAACACCGCCAGTTGATCACCATGCTGATCCGCCGTCGCCAGGACACGGCCTTCCTTGATCATGGCCCGCACCGCCGAGATGTTGTCGAAGCCGACGATCCGCACCGCGCCCTCTTTTCCGGCGGCCTTGATCGCGGCGGCGGCGCCGAGCGCCATGCTGTCATTGCTGGCGAGCACGGCGGCGAGGTCGGGATGTTCCCGCAGCAACGCGGCGGTGACGGTGTTCGCCTTTTCCATCTCCCACTGCGCGCTCTGGACGGCGACGACTTCGACGCCCGCCGCCTTCATCGCATCCTCGAATCCGGCCCGGCGCTGCTGGGCGTTGAACGCCGTCGGCACGCCTTCGAGAATCGCCACCTTGGCGCCTTTCTCCAGCGACTTGGCCAGTTCGTCGCCGACCAACTTCGCGCCCTCGCGATTGTCGGGACCGACGAAGGGAATCGCGGCGCCCGCTTCCGTGAGCACGCCCTCGTCGAGCTTGTTGTCGATGTTCACCACCACGATCCCGACGTCCTGCGCTCGCTTCAGTGCCGGCACCAACGCCTTGGAATCCGCGGGGGCAATCACGATCGCATCCACGCCGCGCGCCACCATCTGCTCCACCAGCGCCACCTGCTGGGCGAGGTCGGTCTCGTTCTTGATGCCGTTCACGATGAGGTCGAACTCGCCGTCATGCTCGGCATGATAAGCTTCGGCCCCGTCGGCCATGGTCTTGAAGAACTCGTTGGCGAGCGACTTCATGATCAGCGCGATCTCCGGCTGACCGGATCCACCATCGGCACCGGTCTCTCCATCGCCGGGAGAGGCATCACCGCCGCCACCGCAGGAAGCGAGGCTGAACACGGCCGCAAGCCCCAGGCACGCACGAACCAGGGTAGAAAAAACAGTCAGGGGTTTCATGTTGCGCAAACGATTGCGCAAATTCCGGTTGAATGACAAGAGTTTTCTCATGGCGTGAGTCGGGAGATCGAACCGCGATCGGTGGTTTCGGTGGGAATCTGAACCCGGACCCCGGACTGACTGCCGGGCGTTTCGAGTTCGCAAAAAACGAGTTTCAGCGCTTCATCGGCGAGGCGGCTTGTGTCTTGCACCACCGCGCTGAGCGGCGTGGCCAGGACTGTCGCCCACGGCTGATCATCGAAGGTCACCAGCGAGATGTCTTCGGGAATGCGCATCCCCGCCTCGCCCAGTGCCTGGAGGGCCCCGAGGGCGTTGACGTTTCCGTAGCAGAACAGCGCCGTCGGTTGTGGATCGTTTTTCAGCAAAGACTGGGCCGCCGCGTAGCCGTCGGAGATGGAAAAGGCGTTCCCGGCGATCACCGGCGCCGCCTCGCATCCGCCCTCGCGCAGCCCCTTGCGAAAACCCGCGCCCCGTTGCCGACTAGAGGACGTTCGCGGATCGCCCTGGAGACAGCCGACCTGCCGGTGCCCCGCTTCCGCCAGGGTTTGCCCGACCTTGCGCGCCGCCTCGTAATCGTCGGAGGTCACCGACGGAGCGGTGAGCTTTTCAAAAAACCGGTCCACGAAAACCAGCGGCGTTCCGCTTTTCGCCAACTCCGCGAACGGCTCGGGATCGTCACCAGCCGGACAGGCGATGAGCGCATCGACCCGCCGCTCGCGCAGGACCCGCAGCGCCTTCCTTTCCGTCTCGGCATCATCACCGGCATCGCAGAGAATCGTCAGGTAACCCCGCCCCGACGCCCCGCGCTCCACCGCCCGGGCGATCGCCGCGAAGAACGGATTGGTGATGTCCGGCAGCAGCAACCCGAGCGTCAGCGTGCGCTTCAATCGGAGTCCGCGCGCCGCCGGGTTGGCCCGCACCCCGAACTCCGTCGCCGCCGCCTCGATCCGCGCCTGGGTCGATTTCCCGATCCGATACTGATCGCCCTGCCCGCTCAGCGTCCGCGACACCGTCGACACCGCCAGGCCGAGATGATCGGCCAGCTCGCGCAGGGTGGTGGGGGGTTGGGCGGATTGGCTCATGGGTGGTGGGACCGCAGTCTATGCCAACCACAGGCGGCCCGGTTTGAACAGCACCTATTCGCGGGACTTCGCGGGGAAACAGGGTTGAGTGCGGGCGAGAAATATCCATTGCAAAAGAAGCGGCGGGATCGATCCGTACGGCGCGTGGCCGTGTCATCGGACCCGCAACGATGCACGCTCCCCCGCCTGCCGCTCCTCCCTCACCAGATCCGCATCCACTCCCAGGCGCCCGACGGGCGGGTCCGGGAGATCTTCGAGCCATGGCCGCGCTGGAGGCGCTCTGTTTTGAGGAGGCCCGACGCGACAGCCTCGGCATCCTGCGCCGCAGTCTGAGGCATCCCCGCCACGAGGTGTGGCTGTTCGAGGAAAGCGGAGCCACTCTCGTCGCGGCTCTGGTGCTGCGATCGATGGGGGCGACGATGCGGCTGCACTCGCTGGCGGTGCATCCGGGGGCGAGAGGCCGAGGGCTGGGCAATGCGCTGCTCGACTTCGCCCGCGCCCGCGCCCTGGCGACCGGTCATCGACGGCTGACGCTGGAGGCGGACGCGGAACGGCCGGAGTTGTCGGCGTGGTACGAGAGACGGGGCTTTCGCCGGACCCGCCGACTGCCCGACTACTACGGAAAAGGCCACCATGCCTGGCGGCTGGGACTTGCTCTGGAATCCGCGGCTCCCGCCTGAAATCTTCCCGTGCAAGCCGTGAACCTGCTGGTGGTGGATGATCCGCGCGACTGGAAGATCCCGGTCGAGTCCGTCACCGTGGTCTCGGCGCGCGACTACCTCGCGCCGCAATCCGCCACCAGTCACCGCAGCGCGCGGGTGTTCAATCTCTGCCACTCATACGCCTACCAGAGTCTGGGTTATTACGTGTCCCTGCTGGCCGAGGCGCGCGGCCACCACTCCATCCCCAGCGTGGCCACACTCCGCGACTTCCGCTCGGTGGCCATCGCCCGGACTTTCGGCGAGGAAATCGACGAGACCATCCAGAGCGCGTTGAGACGTGAAACCGCGGGCGAATTCACCATGTCGATCTATTTCGGCCAGACGCTGGAGCGGGCCCACGCCCGACTCGGCGCGCAGCTGTATCGGCTGTTTCCCGCCCCCTTGATTCGGGCCGAGTTTCATCGTCAGGATCGCTGGCTGCTGACCTCGGTGCTGCCCATTTCGGCCGATCAGGTGCCGGACTCGCACTTTGACCGCATCGTCGAGTTCGCCGGTCGCTACTTTGCCAAACGTCACGCCACCCGTCCGCCGAAGCAGCGTTTTCCCTACGATCTCGCCATCCTGGTGAATCCCGACGAGCCCCGCCCGCCATCGAACCCGCGGGCGCTGCGCCTTTTCGCCGAGGCGGCGCGGGAGGTGGGATTCTACGTGGAGACCATCACCTCCGCCGACGCCGAGCGCATCAGCGAGTTCGACGCCCTGTTCATCCGGGAGACCACGGCGGTGGATCATCCCACTTATCAGCTCTCCCGGCTGGCCCACGCGGAGGGACTGGTGGTGATCGACGATCCCTGGTCCATCCTGCGATGCGCCAACAAGATCTACCTCGCCGAATCACTGGCCAAGGCGAAGCTGCCGGCGCCGCGCACCGCCATCCTGACGCGCGTGGATCTGGAGGGTGACAAGCCGGAGGCGCTCACCTACCCCCTGGTGCTGAAGCTGCCCGACGCGGCCTTTTCCCTCGGGGTGAGGAAAGTGGAAAACGCCGCCCAACTCCGCGAGCAACTCACCGCCATGCTGCGGGAGTCGGAGCTGATCCTGGCGCAGGAGTATGCGCCCAGCCAGTTCGATTGGCGGGTGGGGGTGCTGGATCACCAGCCGCTCTTCGCCTGCAAGTACTACATGGCCGAGGGCCATTGGCAGATCTACAACTGGCAGGCGGAGAATCCCCGCCACCGCACGGGGAAGAGCGAAACCCTGCACGTGGAGTTCGCGCCCGCGCCCGTCATCGATCTCGCCGTGCGGGCGGCCAAGCTCATCGGCGACGGCTTTTACGGCGTGGACATCAAGCAGGTCGGCGACCGCCTCATGGTCATCGAGGTGAATGACAACCCCAGCGTCGATGCCGGCGTCGAGGACGGCGCGCTCGGGCAGGAACTCTACCGGCGGGTGGCGCGCTCTCTCCGACGCAGGATCGAACAGGCTCGCGCCTGAAAACCCCGCCCGCCATGATCCATCCCCACACCGAAGTCCGCCACATCGACGAGGAGATCGGCAGCGGCGTGTTTGCCACCGCCTTCATCCCGCGTGGCACCCTCACCTGGGCGCGGGATGGTTTGGACCGGGAGTTTTCCCCCGCCGAGGTCGCGGCATTCGATCCGGCGCACCGGGAGATTCTGGATCGCTACAGTTACCGGACCGCGTCGGGCGACTACTTCTTCTGCTGGGATCACACCCGCTACATGAACCACAGTTTTCGCCCCACCTGTCTGCCGACCGCCTACGGGGTGGAGATCGCGGTGCGGGACATCGCGGCGGGCGAGGAGCTGACCAACGACTACGGCTGCCTGAACATCATCGAAGCCTTCACCCCCCGGGGTGAGCCCGGCGAGGATGGACGGCGCGAAGTGCGGCCGGATGATCTGGCCCGCCATCACGAGTGGTGGGACGCGCGCATCGCGGCGGCGCTGACTCGTCTGGAGCGGGTGGAGCAACCGCTGGCGCGCCTGATCGACGCGGGCACACTCCAGGCCCTGCGCGAGGTGGCGGCGGGCCGGGCGGTGATGCGCTCCATCCGGGGGCTGGCTCTGCGAGGGTGTGTGGGGACTGAAGAGGGTAGGGTCCGGGACTGAACAGGGTTATATGGCCCGGAAGTGACTTGCGGAGATATCAAGCGGCCGTCCGGGATGCGGTCTGGCGTTTCTCTCAACTCTCGGCGGCGAGGCGGATGGCTTCGAGTTCTTCCCACCGCTCGTAGAGGGCCTGAATTTCGGTTTTTCGGCGTTCGAGATTTTCGGCGAGGGCGGGGGCGGCGGCGGCGTGCTCGATGTAGTAGGCGGGATCGTTGAGCTGTTCCTCGATCGCGGCGGCCTCGGCTTCGGCGGCGAGGATGACTTCCTCGATGCTCTCCAGCTCGCGGGCTTCCTTCCACTTCAGTTTCCGGGGTTTGTCGGCCGGGGCGGGGGAGGCGGCCTGGCGGGGGGGCTCTTTTTTCTTCTCGGCTTTGGGGGCGGTGGCTTCGCGGGCTCTTTTCTTTTCGAGGTAGTAGGAGTAGTTGCCGACGTGGACGCTGACGCCGCCGCGACCGTCGAAGACGATGACGCGGTCGCAGACGCGGTCGAGGAACCAGCGGTCGTGGCTGACGACCAGGGAGCTGCCCTCGAAGTTGATGAGGGCCTCCTCGAGCACGCGCAGGGTCTGGAGGTCGAGGTCGTTGGTGGGTTCGTCGAGGACGAGGAAGTTGCCCCCGCGTCGGAGGATCTTGGCCAGGAGGACGCGGTTTTTCTCGCCGCCGGAGAGGCTGCCGATGCGGTCGTTGATGCGCTCGTCGGTGAAGAGGAAGCGGCGGAGGTAGCCGCGCACGGAGATGGTTTCGTCGCCGAATTTCACGAAATCGACATTCTGGGAGACTTCGTCGAGGACGCTCTTGTCCTCGTCGAGCTCGAGGCGGGTCTGGTCGACGTAGTTGAATTCGGTGCGTTTGCCGATGGTGACGTCGCCCTCGGCGGGGGCGAGCTGGCCCATGATGATTTTGAGCAGGGTGGTCTTGCCGACGCCGTTGGGACCGACGACTCCGACGCATTCGCCGGCTTTGAATTCGAGGTCGAGCTGGCTGAAGAGGGCCTCGCGGTCGTAGTAATGCCCGACGGCGACGAGATCGACGACGACGTTGGCGAGTTTGGGCGGCGGGGGGATGACGAGTTCCATGTCGAGCTCGCGCTCGGGGGCTCGCTGGGCTTTGACGGCGTAGTAGTTGTCGAGCCGGCTGCGCTGCTTGGTGCCGCGGGCTTTGACGCCGGCGCGGACCCACTCGATCTCACGGGAGAGGAAGCGCTGGCGTTTGTGCTCGGCGGCCTGGGCGCGCTCCTGGCGCGCGTCTTTGGCGATGAGGTAGTCGCTGTAGTTGCCCTCGTGGGAAAAGAAACGGCCCTCGGCGAGTTCGACGATGCGGGTGGCGATGCGGTCGAGGAAGTAGCGGTCGTGGGTGACGAAGA
>CAYTNL010000094.1:0-25518 GCA_964439145.1 uncultured Verrucomicrobiales bacterium | reverse complement strand
CGGTCGCCTCATGGGGGTGCATGCCCAGGAACGCGAAGGGATCGGCATGCTCGGCTTTGAGAATTTGCGCGATTTCATTCGGATCACTGGCGGCGGGCATCGGGGAAGGGGACTCCATGTTGGACAAAGTTGAGTTTCAGGGGTTTCCGAAAGCAGCGGATGCGCCAATCTCGGACGAAATCCAGAAAAAGAAAACACGTGTCCGCTTTTCTCCTCCGCAAGAAACGATGTCGCCACCAGCCTGGCAACCTCTCATGACATCTACCCGGTGATACGAGGCTTTGGCCGACACTCCCTCTTTCCAGTGGCTAAGATTTTTTATTTAAATTTGATTTATTATAATGAATTGCTAAACTTCGCTGTCAGGTCGGGCCGTATTCAACCTCAGTCCTCCAAGAACTTCATGAGCCGGTACCTCTCGTTACTACTGCTTGCCCCGCTGCTCGCAGCCCTCTCTCCCCAAGCCCACGCACAGCCATCCGCCCCCTCCGCGCTCAGCGTGCTGCGCGGTTTTTCCAGAGAACGCGGAACGGCGGAAGGCTCCCGCGTCGTCGGCCTGGTCGGTTTCCATGGCCAGGATCAGCCCGCGCAATGGCTCATCCTCCAACTGGATGCCAAGGACCCCAATCTGCTTCACGAATACGCGGTCCGCGGCGGCCGACCGGAAGCCTATCGACGCTTCTGGCGCGATCCCAGCCAGGATCTGCCCACCATCCCCATCGAGCTTTCCCGCGTGGCCGTCGATTCCACCCGCGCTTTCGTGCTGGCCGACCAGAACGCGAAAAAAGCCGGCATCGGTTTCGACGCCATTCACTACCAACTGCGTTGTCGCGATCTGCGCAACGAGCCCATCTGGGTGTTGAATCTCATTAATGGCACCCAACGCTCGGTCGGCGTCCTCTACATCTCCGCCATCACCGGCGAAACGCTGCGCTCTGTCTGGTACCGACCGGGCGCCACCACCTCCGTCTCACCCGATTCCCGGGAAGATATCGCCCGTCCCAAGGGCCTCATCCCCCAACTCAGCGAGCGCATCCGCGGCAACCAGAACGGCGCCACTCAACCGCCGCCCCCAGCGGGTTTCAGCGCGCCGCCAGTGCCCCCCCGCTCGGGCCGCTGATCCCGCGCGGGAAACCCGGACACCTCACCCTCTCAGCAAGGCGACCTCCTCGTATTCGAGGATCGCCCCGTCGCGAGTGATCAGCACCAAGTCCTCCACCATGGCTTGGGCAATAAGCAGGCGGTCGAACGGATCGCCATGACGCCGGGGTAAACTCAACGACGCCTCGGCGTGATCCACCGCCACCGGCAGATCGGCAAATCCGTCCGCTCGCAACACTGCCACAAAATCCGTCGGCATCAGCAGTTTGCCCCGCGCGATCTTCAGACCCAACTCCCAGACACTCGCGGCACTGAGGTAGATCTCATTCCCCGGATCGGTGATCACCTGCCGCGCACTGGACGACAGTCGGTCCGGGTCAGCCAGCCACCACACGGCGATGTGGGAATCGACCAGCGCCCGCATCTGCCTCGATCAGGTCGATGCCCCCTCGTCGGCTACTTTCGGAGACGGTGTCGCCACCGAACGATAAAGCACCGGCGCATCCAGGGCGCCCTCGAATGGATCATCGTCCGGCGCCCAGCAGTCTTCGGCTTCTACGACGCGCCCGGCATACTGCCCGCCCACCCGTGGTGCCCGCGCCACCGTGTAGGGCACCAACCGCACCAGAGGTTTGCCCGCCTTGCCCACGATGATCTCTTCTCCGGAGATCACTTCTTCCACCAAGCGCGAGAGATGTGTCTTCGCTTCCTGAATGTTGATCACTTTCTTCATCCTGACCAGACTTAGTCTGGTCTACCTGATCTCATTTTCAACTTTTTTTTCTACTCTCAGACGCTCAAACCTCCCGCCCGCCGCCCATCGCACCGCCCGGGGCACCAGAGATTCCAGTCCCTCGGTGAGTTCGGGATGGGGGCTGAAAACGAATACTCTTCCCGAGCCGAATTCCGCCCGCGCGATGGCGGTGGTGCCGGCCATGATACCGCTGGGGGCGCCGTTTTTCGCGATCTCGCTTTGATAAATGCCCAGGCTCTCGTAGGCGGGAGCGGAGGAGTCCGGCCACTCGGGCCTCACCAGCAAGGGACCCTGGGCGTAGAAGATGGAAATATCCTCCTCGCTGGAATCGATTCCCAACAGCGACTTTCCCGCACTGGAAAGCCGCACCCGAACCGGGCCTTTTCCCCGCGCCCAGTGTTTGCGGTCCAACACCCGGGCGTCGATGAGCCCCAGCGACCAACTGTAATCATTCGTCGCCAGATAGGCCCCCGCGCAAAAACCCACATAGCCACCCCCACCCGCCACGAATCGGCGCACCGCCTCGCGGCCCGTCTCTTCCAACGCCTTCCCCTGCCCACTGCCACTACCGCCGGGATGGATCAGCACATCCACCGAGCGCGCCTCCAATTGGCCCGACCGGATATCCGACGCCGACAACCGCATGACTTCCGTGGCTGCCCCCAGGGCGGAGGCCACTTTTTCGCGACTCTCGCCCGTGCCCGCGTCCACGAACAGCGCCACTCTCGGCACAGCATTCTCGTCTCCACGAAGCGACAACGGCCACGGCAGCCACAGACAAAGTGCGATCAGATACCTCATCACACACATCCTGCGCCGGGAATGGCCCCTTGGGCAATCCCCAATAAAGGAAAACGGTTCCCGCCGTTGAAAAACTCTCGCGGACCTCGGCCCGCTCAATCCAGCACCTTCACCTGGATGTCCTTGTAGTAGACCTCGCTGTCGGGATCGTGGGCCTGGAGAGCAAAGGTGCCCTCACCCAGCTTGCGCCCGGCAAAGTTCGTCTTGGGACCGTCCTTGGGCTGGGTGTATTCCACCGTCGTTTCCCCATCGACTTTGATCGTGATCTTGTCGCCTTTCACCGTGATATGATAGTCGAACCACTGGCCATCCTGATTGGGCGCCCGATCCCGCTTGATGTGCTCACCACCCTTGGGCTCTTCCTGGCCCTCGGCGAGAACCAGAATGTTGACCACGCCATAGAGACTCCCCGTTTTCTTCGGGTCCTTGTGTGTGGAGTTCACCTGACACTCGAAGCCCGCGTCCGGCCAGCCGGTGTCCTGATACTGGGTGTGAAAATAGACGCCGCTGTTGGACTTGGGCGTGGTCTGCACTTTCAATTTCAACTCGAAATTCCTGAACTTCCCCCCATTGACGTCGCCGGTGTAGAAAAGGTGGGATTTACCGCCTTTGACGACAAGGATTCCCTGCTTCACGGAAAAGGATTCCGGGTTCTCCTTGGAAGGCGTCCAGCCGGTGAGGTCCCTGCCATTGAACAGAGCGACAAAGCCCTCGTCGGCGGTGCCGACAGGCGTGGAGGCGGCGAATACACCGAGGGACAGCGCGGTCGTGAGCGTGAGAAAGGATGGGATTTTCATCGGCGGGAGTTCTACGCTTTTTCGAATGCCTGGGCAAGTCCCCCTTTCCGACGGGTTCAGGCGAGCCACTCCCGCATGACTGATCCATGGATGTCGGTCAGGCGATAATGGCGTCCCTGGAATTTGTGGGTCAGACGCTCGTGATCGATGCCCAGCAGATGGAGGACCGTGGCGTGGAGATCGTGCACACTCACGGGGTTTTCCACAATGTTGTAGCTGTAGTCGTCGGTGACGCCGTAGGTCAGGCCGCCTTTGATCCCGCCACCCGCCAACCACATGGAGAAACAACGCGGGTGGTGATCGCGCCCATAGTTCTTTTCACTCAGATCACCCTGACAATAAACCGTGCGACCAAATTCCCCGCCCCAGATGACGAGGGTGTCGTCAAGCAGGCCTCGGTTCTTCAAATCCGTAATCAGCGCGGCGTTCGCCTGGTCGGTCTCACGACAGCGGGCGGTGAGCTGCCCCGGCAGACCGCCATGTGTGTCCCAGCCCCGATGAAACAGCTGCACGAAGCGCACCCCGCGCTCGGACAGCCGGCGCGCCATCAGGCAATTGTGCGCATAGGTACCCGGCTTGCGCGCATCCTCGCCATAGAGGGCGAAGGTGCTCTCGGGCTCCCCCGACACATCGGTCAATTCCGGCACCGAAGTCTGCATGCGAAACGCCATCTCGTACTGAGCGATCCGGGTCTCGATCTCGGGATCCCCCGTCTCCGCGTGGCGGAGACGATTGAGCTCACCCAGGTGGTCGAGCGTCCTGCGCCGCAGGCCGACACTCATCCCGTCGGGATTGTTCAAATACAACACCGGATCACGACCCGAACGGAAACGCACCCCCTGATGCTGCGACGGCAGAAAGCCCGCCCCCCACAGCCGGTCGTAGAGCGCCTGACCCCCGCGATTCGAGGTCATCGCCACGAAGGCCGGCAGATTCTCGTTCTCGCTGCCCAAGCCATAGCTCAGCCATGCCCCGATGCTGGGACGTCCCGCGATCTGAAAGCCTGTCTGGAAGAACGTGATCGCCGGATCATGATTGATGGCCTCGGTGTGCATGGAGCGGACGATGCACAGCTCGTCGGCCACCTTCTGCAAAAAAGGCAGCAGCTTGGCGTTCATCTCCTGGCCACTCTCACCGTATTTCCCGAATTCGAAGATGGAGCGCGCCACCGGAAAACTGCTTTGCCCGGCGGTCATTCCCGTTAGCCGCTGCCCCTGAAACACCGAGTCCGGCACTTCCCGCCCATGCACCTTGTCGAGCCGCGGCTTGTGATCGAACAGATCCATCTGCGGCGGACCACCTGATTGAAACAGATAAATGGCCCGCTTCGCCCGCGGCTGATGATTCAGGTAAGCGGGAGCCGATGCCGCGAGATCCCGCCCGAGCAGCGATGCCAACGCCGCCGTTCCCAGGGCGCGGCCACTGGTGTCGAGAAATTGTCGGCGGGAGCCGATGAACGAAGACCCTGACATGACCTCCCAGCTTCGGCTCCCAAGGCCCGACCGTCCACTCGAAACCGGCCCGCAAAGCCGTCCCCGCCCGGCTATCAGCGCGATTTCCACCAATCGGCCGGTTTTTCCCACCCCCCCTCACCGGGATCCCCGGTCTCCGGGCTTTCCGAGAGCACTGTCCGCACCGAGTCCGGCTCCGGCAACGGGTGCGCCGAACGCCAGCGGAAGTAAAACAGCGCGCCGAGCAGACAGACGATCATGCCTCCCACCACCCCGGCCATGGACAACGCGTAAGCATTGCTGGCGGGTTCCGCATCGGTGCCCGTGCCGAAACCGGCGCCAGTCCGGTGGGCCCGGACGGGCAACGGAGCGGCGAGCATCCACGCCCAGACCAGCCCGCGTCGCAATCGATCAGATCTGGTAATGTGCCTCGGCACTGGCGCGGGCGGATCGGTTGAGCTTGTCGCAGACCATCTGACACAACTCGTAGACCATCTTCTCTTTGATGGAGTAGAAGACCTGATTGCCGCGCTGCTCGCGATGGAGCAGGTCGGCTTCGTAGAGAGTCTTGAGCTGCTTGGAGACATTCGCCTGCGAGGTTTCCAACTGCTCGACGAGATCGTTGACGGAATGCGGCTGCTCGCGCAGCACCTGCAGGATGGCGAGACGGGTGGGCTCGGAAAAGACGCGGAATAATTCGGCGACTCGGATCAGGTTTTCACGGTTGGGTCGTGGCTGTTTCGACGCTGCCATGGGGAGACGGGTGGAGAGCGGTTCGAAGAGACGTGCCGGAGGAGATACTGGACTGGGATCTCCCATCATTCGATCTTCCAGAGAGGAAAAAGGCCGACGGGAGATCGTTCGCTTCCGCACAGACAATGCCAGCGAAAGCCCGATGACGCAAGAAATAATTGTTTGACTATATCGCTATTAAGCGATATTACGGAACATGCCTTCATCCAAACCTTCTTCCCGCCTGTCACTGCGTGCCGCCTCATGGAGTCCCTACATCGTGGGTATGGGCATTGGTCTGCTGAGCTGGCTCGTGTTTCTGATCGTCAACAAGCCCCTCGGCATGTCGACGGAAATCTCGAAATTCTCCGGATGCGCCACCGGGCTGGTCACCGGCTGGGAAGCGATGGTCTCCAACGCCTACTGGGCAAAAACCACCCCGTCCTTCGGCTACAGCACGGTGTTTCTGATATTCACCGCCATCGGCGCCGGACTCAGCGCCCTGCTCGGCGGCACTTTCCGCTGGGAGAAAGTGCCCGCGCTCTGGGTCGCCCATCACGGCGGCAGCGTCGGCAAGCGCCTGCTGGCGGCATTCATCGGTGGCATGATCCTGTTCTACGGCGCTCGGCTCGCGGGCGGTTGCACCAGTGGCCACGGCATTTCCGGCACCCTGCAACTCGCGGTATCGAGCTGGGTGTTCTTCGCCGTGCTCTTCGCCGCGGGCATCGTCACCGCCCGACTTCTGTTCCGCAAGCAGGGGGCCACCGAGTGATCACGCCCCGACTCTACCCTCTTCAGTCCCCGACCCAACCCTCTTTGATCCAATGAATCTCCCGCTCTCCACCAGCACCCCCGCCGGCCTGATTCTCGCCGCCGTGTTCGGCACGCTTTTCGGCGTCCTGCTCAACAAGGGACGCGTCACGCGCTACGACGTGATCGTGAATCTGTTCCGCTTCCGCGACCTCACCGTGTTGAAGATCATGCTCACCGCCATCGTGGTTGGCGGCATCGGCGTCTTCGCCATGATGAGCTTCGGTTGGCTGGAGGGCTGGCACATCAAGGACGCCAATCTGCTCGCCCTCGTCATTGGCGGCGCCCTGTTCGGTGTCGGGATGGTGCTCTACGGCTACTGCCCCGGCACCGGGGTGGCGGCCGTCGCCACCGGTAGCCTCCACGCACTGGTCGGCTTCTTCGGCATGATTGCCGGTGGCGTGGTCTACGCCCTGACTTTTCCCTGGCTCCAACAGCACCTCCTCGGCGTCGGCGCGCTCGGCAAGGTGCGACTCTCCGACGTGACCCCGATCCCGGATCTGGTCTGGTGGGTCGTGCTCGCGACCGGGGTCATCCTTCTGTTCCGCTGGCTGGAAAATATCGGCCGACGCGCGTCGTCCGTCTCTTGATCCGGAGCCTCTTCCACCCCACTCCGGGGCTCAGGATCGAAAGACACGGCGAGCGTCTGGCCGGCCCGGCGGGCTGGAGGCGATTTGACGCGTGGGTCGCGTCCCGGTATCATCCCCGCATGATTCGTTTCTGGCTGACTTCATTCTTCGTATTCGCGTGCCTCGCGACCCCCGGAAAAAACCACGCCGCTGAGGATGGGGCCGGCCAATTCTACGAGCTGCGCACCTACTACACGCATCCCGGCAAGTTCGACGCGTTGTTGAAGCGCTTTCGCGATCATACCGTGGCGCTTTTCGAAAAACACGGGATGACCAACGTGGGCTACTGGGTGCCGAACCCGAACGAGGAGCAGCTCCTCGTCTACCTCCTGGCCTATCCCGACAAGGCGGCCCGCGACGCGAGTTGGAAGGCTTTCATGGACGATCCCGAGTGGAAGGCCGCCTACGCCGCATCCACCGGGAACGGCAAACTGGTTCGCAAGGTGGACAGCGTCTTTCTCCTGCCGACCGACTACTCGCCCCCGCTGAAGACGGAATCACTGGCCCCGGCCCGGCTTTTCGAACTGCGGCGCTACACCACCAACGGGGGCAAACTGCCGAATCTCGACGCCCGGTTTCGCGATCACACCGTCGGCCTGTTCGGGAAGCATGGCATGACGAACGTGATCTACTTCCACCTCGCCGCGGGACAGGAGGGCGCGGAAAACACACTGGTCTATCTGCTGGCCCACACGGACAACAAATCGCGCGATGCCGCCTTCGAGGCCTTTCGGGTGGATCCGGATTGGAAGAAAGCGCGCGAGGCTTCGGAAGCCGCCGGCCCTCTGCTGATCAAGGGCGGGGTTCAGTCCCTGCTCCTGACGCCGACGGACTTTTCGCCGATGAAATGACGCCGATCCGCTCCGCGCGGGCAAACACGGCGATGATCGCGGACTCCCCGCCCCCGGATCGCTCGGGACGCAGCGTTCCCAGCATCGTCGGCACTCCGGGCGCCAGATCGACCCGCTGCCGGATCTCCATTTCATAAAACAGTGGAAAGGTCACCTCAGCCTCGCCTCGCATCCATCGCTGGACGCCGATTTCGCGACTGAGACGGATGGAGTGAGCCTCCGCAAGCCGTTCGCGACGCTTGGTTTCCCGGGGATTGATCCGCAGCAGACCGTTGGGCAGCCACTCGGCGGTGAAGTCGCACATCAGCCCGACAGGCCACTCCTCAAAAGCCGCGGGCATCGCGGGCACTTCGCGATCCACCTCCGGTTCGTCATACTCGGTGGGATACAGCACCTGGCGCACCGAATCGAGTCGCACATGGCCCGGCCGGCCGGCGGCGACGACGGAGTCCAGGAGCCGCGACTCGCCTCTCCGGACGGACTCGGCAAAGCGCGCGCGCAGGGCGGGACCCGCCGTCGACAGTCCCTCCTCGACGATCCAGGTGTTCAGGGTGGTGAGATCCGTCTCGATGAATTCGTAGTGGACCGCGAAATCCTCCGTCCCGGCCGACTCGGTAGTATCGGCGGAGCCGAACTCGGCGGTGACGAATAACATCAGCCGCCTATCGGTCGATGTCGGCGGGGTGAAGGTGCCCACCAGTCGCGTCTCGCCGCTCCGCAGGGACAGCGAGGTGACCGCTTTCATCGAGTGAAACTCCGGCATCTCGATCTCGGCGATGTCTTTTCCAAAACTCCGGCGCCCAAGCGCGGAGACGATCTCCGCCGACAACGCGGCTTCCGCCCGGTCGCGCGCGGCGCTGAGCGTCGGGTCCAGCTCCACAGAAACGCCGACAAGCCTCGACACGGTCGAGTCGGGAACAGGGCGGGCTCTGAGGACGCCGTCAGTGCTGGCCTCGGGCACGGTGAACGCGTCGGCAAAGCGGACCCACTCACCCGATTCCACCCGCGCCCGGTTACCGGATCGAGCGGTGACCATCGCCGTCCGCGCCACGTCGGCGCGATCCTCGGCCATCCATCGATCAAGCTCCTGGCGAATCCGCGGGCCGTCGAGGGGGCTTTCCCCCTTCGCGAGCAGGGTGTCGAGGTCGGCGAGGCTGACTTCGATCCATTCGAAAGACCAACGCATGGAGTCTCCGTCCCTCGCCCCGGCATTGCCGAGGTACACACCCAACATCGCGACCAGTAGAAGACGGCTCTTCATGCGCTCACTTCAGTGGGAAGGGGGCGGACTCCGATTGATGGACATCGGCGCGCATGAATACCAGCAACACCGAATCCTCACTTCCCTGGGTGTGGGATTGCATCACTCCCGCCAGGACGGACTCGCCGGCGGCGACATCGAGATGGGAATAGATTTTCTGGATCTGAAAGCCCGGCAAGGGAACCTCGCCCTCCGCCTTTCCGGTCGCGCCGTCGCCGGTCATCTCCACGATTTCGGGGACCAGATCGAGGTTCACCCGGCCATCGCCGGATAAAGTCGCCTCGCCCTGGATCCCGCACCCCGCCGCCCAGCATTCGGCGGCGGTAAAGGACGCCGGAACGATGCGCCCGTTTTTCTCATCGATCCGGGGCGGCTCGAACTCGCTCGGATAGATGTGAAAACGGAAGGATCGGTTCAAGAGCGAATCGCCGCTGATGCCCGACACCAGGCTCATGTCGATGAGGGTCGCGCCCCCGGTTTTCAGCCATTCCGTGAGACGTTTGCGCAGGTCCGGCCCCTCGGTGTCGGATTCCGGATCGCGCGCGAGTCGGCTCCAGTCGTTCTGGGTGATCTCGATGAACTCGGTCAGCAGGGTGATGCGCGGATCGACCCGGTGAGGGGCTTCGGCCTCCAGACGCTTCGCCTCCGCGAAAGCATCGTCGGCGACGGCGGGCTTTGTCGCCGGAGAGATGGCGAAGGGATCCGGTGCCTCCTGAGCGTCACAGATTCCCGCCGCCCCGACGGAGAATGCCAGCCAACCCAGAGTTCGGCAAGTGAGCGCGCGGAGAGTCATCGTGCCATCGGTATAGTTGAAATCGGCAGCATTGCGCAAGCGTAATCGCCTCTCGACATTCCACAAACTTGCGGCATTAGTCCCCGTTTTCGGTTTCCCCCCTCATCCCCGTGAGTCTCATCGTCCAGAAATACGGCGGCACCTCCGTCGGTACGGCCGAGCGCATCCGCAACGTGGCGGCGCGCATCCTCGAGTATCGTGCCCAGGGGCACCAGATCGTGGCCGTGGTCTCCGCCATGGCCGGGGTGACGAATAAACTCATCGAGCTGGCCTCCCAAGTCACCGGCGAAGACCGGGAACCCACCGAGCGTGAGATGGACGTGCTGCTCGCCACCGGAGAGCAGACCACCATCGCCCTCACCGCCATGGCCATCAACGCCATGGGCGGCAAAGCCGTCTCCCTCACCGGCGCCCAGGCCGGCATCGAGACCGACGGCGTCCACACCAAGGCCCGCATCTCCAACATCACGCCCAGCGAGGTGCATCGTTTCCTCGACGAGGGAAACATCGTCATCCTCGCCGGCTTTCAGGGACGCACTCCGGAGGGGCGTATCACCACTCTGGGGCGCGGCGGCTCCGACCTCACCGCCATCGCCATGGCGGCGGCCATCGACGCCGACCTCTGCCAGATTTTCACCGATGTCGACGGTGTCTACACCTGCGATCCCCGCGTGGTGCCCGTCGCCAGAAAGCTCGACGAGATCAGCTACGATGAACTGCTGGAAATGGCCAGCAGCGGCACGAAAGTGATGCAGTCGCGCTCGGTCGAGTTCGCGAAAAAATTCGGCGTGCGCTTCGAGGTGCGCAGCAGCCTCAACGATCATCCCGGAACCCTCGTCCGAGAAGAAACCATGAGCATGGAATCCGTCGTCATCCGCGGCGTCAGTCTGGAACGCGATCAAGCCAAAGTCACCATCACAGGTGTCGGCGATCACCCGGGCACCGCCAGCAAGATCTTCGGCCCCGTCGCCGAAGCCAACGTCATCATCGACATGATCGTTCAGAACGTGTCGAAAACCGGGATCACCGACATTTCCTTCACCCTGAACAAGGCCGATCTGGCCAAGGCCGAGGCCGCGCTGAAGCCCGTACTCGCCGAGTTGGGGGAGAGTGTGACCATGGAGGCCGAGGACGGCATCGCCAAGCTCAGCGTGGTCGGTATCGGCATGCGCTCGCACGCCGGCGTCGCCGCCCAGATGTTCGAGACATTGTCCGCCGCCGGAGTGAACATCCAGATGATCTCCACATCGGAAATCAAGATCACTGTCACCGTGGCGGAGGACCAGATCGAGACCGCCGCCCAGGCGGTGCATGACGCCTTCGGCTTGAGCGCCTGAGACACGGCCGCGGTCAGTTCAAGGAAATCGCGGAGATCGCCTCCCCGAGGCGCGCCTTGCCCGAGAGATCGAGCGGCGAGGCGGCGTGACGCGGACTCAGCAGACCCTCGTCATAGGCCATCAGCTCGAGGAGATCGCGGTCGCTCCAACTGATGTCGTAGAACAGCAGCGCCACCCGGAAGACCGGACGACCATCTACATCGACCTCCGGCTGGCAGGCGACCACCATGGTCTCCGCGCTGACGAATTCAGTCTGCCGCGAATCCGGGAGACTCACGTGAAGCCCGAGAGCGAAGTTGGAACCGATCTCCAGTTCCCGGCGAGAGATGGCGATGATGCCATGCTCATTGGTGCCGACCACTCGAATCAGCGGGCAACGGGCAGCTTCCGACTTGCTTCGGTTTCTTGCCATTTTTCAGGGGGGTTTAACAGGCGGCCCGACTCCTCGGACCATCCACGTTACGCGGGTACGCTACGCCCCGTTGCGGGCTTGTCAACGAATCCGAGAGCCGGATCGTCGAGGGGGAAAACCCGTTGATCCCGCCCCCGAAGGGTGAAACGGTAGGCCGCGCCGGGTTTGACTCCCCGGACACCCGCTCTCCATGCACATTCAGGACATTCTCCAGCGCTATCGGACGATGATCTCGTTCGAGTTCTTTCCCCCGAAAACGGAAAGCAGCTCCGAGGCGCTATACCGCACCATCGCGGAACTCGAGCCTTACAAGCCCTCGTTCGTCAGCGTCACCTACGGTGCCGGCGGCTCCACCCGGGAGCTGACCCACGACCTCGTCGTCCGGCTCAAGCAAACCACCTCGCTCGATCCCATCCCCCACCTCACCTGCGTGTGTCATCAGGAGGACGAGATCCGCTCCATCGTGGAGCGCTACGCCGCGGCGGGAGTCAGCAACATCCTCGCCCTCGGCGGGGATCCGCCGCATGACCGCGCCGACTGGGACCGCTCGCGCGACGCTTTCCGCCACGCGGCCGATCTGGTGGCTTATTTGAAACGATTCAACGACGGCGGCGCCCATCCCGACCCGCGCGGCTTCGGCATCGGCGTCGCCGGTTTTCCCGAGGGCCATCCCGCCACGCCGAACCGACTGCTGGAGATGGATCACCTCAAGGCCAAGGTCGACGCCGGGGCAGACTACATCGTGACCCAACTGTTTTTCAGCAATGCCGACTTCTACGATTTCCGTGACCGCTGCGAGCTGGCCGGTATCCGCGTGCCCATCATCGCCGGCATCATGCCCATCAATTCCCGCAAAGGCATGGCCCGCATGGCCGAGCTGGCCGCCGGAGCGCGTTTCCCCGCGCGGCTGCTCAAGGCCATCAACCGCGCCGGGGACGATACCGAAGCCGTCGAGCGCGTCGGTATCCACTACGCCACCGAGCAATGCCTCGATCTTCTCGAAAACGAAGTCGCCGGCATCCATTTCTACACCCTGAACCAGTCCGCCGCGACGCGGGAGATCTACGCCAGCCTCGGACTGCGCGACACCGACGCCCTCCACATCGCCTGATCACCGACGCCAGGAAGTCCGCGCCCACCATCCGCCGTGACACCGACCACCCAACCCGCCCGCTTCCCCTGGCGGGCGCTGCTGTACACGGTCATCATCCTCTATCTCGCCGCCGATCTCTACTGGTTCCGGGGTCCGCTGCGCCAGCGCATCGACGCGCGACACGCCTTCACCGAGCAGGCTCTGCAACGCGCCCTTGAGAACGGCTGGGTGGCGACGGTGAACGGCGAACCTCTCACTCTCGGCCAGCTCGACCAGGCCACCACGGTCTACCTCTTTGCCCAGGGAAAAACCCCCGACACCATCACCGAAAAAGCCCTGCGTATCAGCAGGCGGGTGGCGCTTCAGCGGCTCATCGACGACACCCTGGTGCGCCAGTACGCCCGCGCCGACGCCTTCCAGCCAGACCCAGCGGCCGTCGCCAGGCGCGTCGCCGAGTTCGAGGCCCAGTTTCCCGATCCCGAATCCTACGCCGCCCGCCGCGAGGCGCTCGGCCTGACGGAGGGAGAACTCCACGCTCTGCTCTCCGAACAAGTCGCCCAGGCCCAATGGCTGGAGGCGCGAGTCTCCGAGGCCACCGCCGTCAGTGACGAGGAACTCCGCGCCTGGCACGGGGAAAACGCCGCCTCCGATCCCGGAACCGAAAATCCCCCCCTGGTCAGGACCCGGCATTTGTTTCTCAGCACGGTGGAAAATGACACCCCGGAGCGCGAGACCCTGATGCGCGAATTTCACCAGCGTCTGCGTTCGGGCACCGACACCTTCGAGGCGCTGGCGGCGGCCCATTCCGAGGATGAGCGCACCCGGCACCGCGGCGGCGACCTCGGCTGGTTCGCCGCGGACCGCGTGCCGCGCGATGTCGCCGACGTCGCCTTCGGCCTCCGCCCCGGTGAAGTGAGCGAGCCCTTCCGCAGCGCCTTGGGATGGCACCTCATCGAGGTCACCGATACCCGCGCCCCCGAGCGGCTCGACTTCGAGACGCTGAAACCCGAGATCGCCGCCCGGCTGGAGACCGAGCGCCGCCGCTACGCCATCGACACCTTTCTCAACCGGCTCAAGACCGTGGCCACCATTGAGGTGTTTCCGGAGAACTTCGACCTGTGACCCCGCCCCGCGCCAACTCCCACCGTGAAAACCCCGCTCCTCATCACCCTCGCCCTACTCGCCGCCAACATCCCTTCGCGCGCGGCGTTGCCCACCGACGAAGCCGGGGCCATCGCTTATCTCAAAGAGAAAGGCGTGACCCTCACCCTCGACGGGGACGGACACGCCACCCGGCTGATGTCATCCGGTAAAGAAGGCCTCACCCCGGCGGAATACGCGCTGTTCGGGCGGCTCACCCACCTCGAGCAGGCCGGGATCAATGGCGCGCCCCTGCGCGGGAACGAGTGGGGATTCCTCAAATCCCTCACCCGCCTCCGACAGCTTTCCATCTGGCACGGCCACGCCTTCTCCAGTCTCGAGCCCTTTTGCGGCCTGACCGTCGAGTCTCTCACCATCGGCGGGTGCATGGGCCTGCGGGATCTGAACAAGGACCACCCCGACCGGCTCAGAAACGCCATTCTCACCCTGCGCGATCTGCCCCGCCTGAAAAAGGGCAATTGGTATCACTCCCCGCTCATTCCCGACGACGCCCACCTCGCGCACATCGCGGCCGAATTCCCCGCTCGGGAGGAGCTGCGCCTCGACTTCGCCTCCCCGCGCGGCTCCGGGACCAACATCACCCCCGAGGGGCTCGCCGCCTTGAAGAAGCTGCCCCTCAAAGTCCTGGGCCTGGAAAATGCCGGGACTTTCACCATCGCTCATTTTCAGACCCTCGCCGACATCGAGACTCTGACCACCCTGCTCATCGACGCCCGCCGGACCCCCGTCTCCACCGACGCCGTCGCCGCACTGAGCGCCGCCCGTCCGGACGTCGAAGTCATCATCGCCGATGAGCACGCCAAAGGCCCGCCTCAGCCGAAGCGCCAGTGAGTGATCGTGGCGTTCCCTTTACAGGATCGCCGGGCTCTCTAAAGTGGACAGATGCCTGCGCGGGCCAAATGGGTGCTCTCCGACACCCCGACCAAGGAAAAGGTGACCGAAATGGCGGCCCGCTTCGGTGTGGCCCCGCTCGTCGTCTCCCTCGCGATGCAGCGCGGATTCACCGATGCCGAAGCGCTGGAGCGCTACTTCTACCCGAGATTGAAGGATCTGACGGACCCCTTCCTCCTGCCCAACATGCTCACCGCCATCAGCCGCGTCGCCGACGCCGTGAGCGTGGGCGAGTCCATCCTGCTCTACGGGGATTACGATGTCGATGGGGTGAGCTCGCTGGCCCTGCTGAAAAAACTGCTCCAAGCCTATGGTGTCGAGGCGAGGACCTTCCTCCCCCAACGCACCGAGGAGGGCTATGGACTGAGCCGGGAGGGACTGGAAAAATGTCTGTTGGAGGGTGCCGAGGCCCCCACTCTGGTCATCGCCGCCGACTGCGGGACCAATTCCCGGGCCGAGGCCGACATGCTGCGCGAGCGCGGCATCGATCTCATCATCCTCGACCATCATGAGCCGGCCTCGGAGGGCATCGCCGACTGCGTGGCGGTGGTGAATCCCAAGCTCGGTCCCGACTTCCATTACCTCTGCACCGGAGGCGTGGTCTTCAAAGTGGCCCACGCTCTGCTGAAATATCGGCCCAACCCCGCCTTCGATCTGCGCCGACACCTCGACCTGGTCGCGCTGGCGACCGTGGCGGACATCGTGCCCATGGTGCGGGAAAACCGCATCTTCGTCCGCCGCGGCCTCACCGAGATTGATCGCACCGCGCTGCCCGGTTTACGTGAGCTGAAAGCCGTCGCCGGGTCGGGATCCCCCACCCGCGCGCACGATATCGGCTTCAAACTCGGCCCCCGTCTCAACGCCTCCGGTCGCCTGGACACGGCGGAGGCTTCGCTGGAGCTGCTTCTTACCGACGACCCCTCCCGCGCCCGCCTGCTGGCCTCCGAGCTGGATCGGCGGAACCGGGAACGCCAGACCCTCGAGCAGCACACCCGCGAGGAGGCCGAGGCGCAGATCCACGCCCTGACCAACGAGGAACGCTCCGCCGGCATTGTGGTGGGCTCGCGCGGCTGGCATCCCGGAGTGGTGGGCATCGTCGCCTCGCGCATCATGAAGCAGTATCACCGGCCGACCTTTGTGATCGGGTTCGACGAAAACGGCATCGGCAAAGGCAGCGGCCGCAGCGTGCCGGGCCTCTCCCTCATCGGCGCCATCGAGGCTTGTCGCGATCTGCTGGAGGCGGGCGGCGGGCATGAGATGGCCGCCGGACTCAGCATACGGGAGGAAAACCTGATCGCTTTTCGGCGTCGTTTCACCGAACACATGCTCGCCGCCGCCGGCAACGGGGAGCTGCTGCCGCGCCTGGCCATCGACGCGGAAGTCAGTCTGGGCGAGCTGACCCTGGAGCTGCTGGAGAGCTACGAGATGCTGAGGCCTTTCGGCAATGGCAACCCGCAGCCCGTCTTCCTCACCCGCCAGGTCCAGGTGCTGACCGAGCCGCGCGTGCTCAAGGAGCGGCACCTGAAACTCCGCCTCTCCCAGGGCGGAGTGGTCCGCGACGCCATGTTTTTCAACGGAGTCGACCACGAACTGCCGCGCCCCCCGTGGGACGTGGCGTTCACCATCGACCGCAACGATTTCCGCGGCACCGCCTCGGTGTCGATCTCCATTCAGGCCGTCCGCAAGTCGACGGGGAAGTAGCCGCGCCCAGCCGTCACCACAACACCGGCGGCTTCTCCTTGGTCTTCGCGTTCGGGAGCAGGGGCTGGGCCTTCACCTCGCGACGCCAGTCATCGAGCAGCGTTTTCATCTCCTCCACCTTCTCCGGGTAGAGTTGCTCGAGATTGTTGTGTTCACCGGGGTCGTCAGTGAGGTTGTAGAGTTCGAAAGCGCCGTCCTCCAGATCCTGAATCAGCTTCAGATCCCCCACCCGCACCGCGCTGGCGGGAAAGCCTCCCTGGTTGGCGTAGTGCGGGTAATGCCAGAAGATGGGACCGCGATCAAATTTGGCGAAAGGATTGCGCAACAGAGACATGAGACTCTTCCCGTCCTCATGCTGTTCCGGTCTCAGCGACAGACCCGCCACCTCGAGCAGGGTCGGGTAGAAATCCGTGCTCGTCACCGGGACATTGCAACGGGTGCCCGGAGGCGTGACCCCCGGCCAGCGGATCACCACCGGTTCGCGGATGCCGCCCTCGTAGATCCAACCCTTGCCGCCCCGGAGCGGGAGATTCGAAGTTGGCAGGCCCTCTGATGTCGAGAGACCCCCGTTGTCCGACATGAAAACGACGGCGGTCTTTCCCGTCAGACCCAGTTCGTCGAGTCGTTTGAGGATCTCGCCCACCGCGTTGTCCAGACTCTCGACCATGGCGGCGTAGACGGCGTGATCCTGGCGCACCCGCACATTCCGCGACTCCTTCACGTCGGGCCACACCTGGCGCTCGCGACCGGGATCGAAACGGCCCGCGTCCTGATCCAATCCGAGCCGCTTCGCCTTGGCCTCGTACTTTTCCACCAGCGATTTCGGCGCCTGGAGCGGCGTGTGGACACTGTAGAACGAGTGGTAGAGGAGGAAAGGCTCGCCGCTCTTCGCTACCTCACCGAGAAAGGCCTTCGACTCCGCCGCGAGCCGCTCGGTGAGAAATTCCCCCTCGGGACCCTCGCTTAGATTCTCCACATTCTTGTAGGGCGAGAAAAAACTGCGCGGCGCCCCGTTCTCGCCACCGCCCTGATTGATGTCGAAACCCTGATCGGTCGGCCAGTTGCCGCGCGGACCGAGGTGCCACTTGCCCGCGAAGTAGGTGCGGTAGCCACCCTCCTTGAGCGCCTCCGCCAGCGTGATCTCCTCCAGCGCCATCTGCGTCTCGAAATGCGCGGCCTCGAACTTGCCCCCGCGGCGACCGGAAAAGAAATTCGTCGTGTTCGTCCGCGCCGGGTATTTCCCGCTGAGGATGCTGGCCCGCGTGGGCGAGCAGACCTGACAGGCGGCGTAGAAATCGGTGAACACCATCCCGCTGGCCGCCAGCTGGTTCAGATTCGGCGTCTCATAAAAAGTGTCCGGATTGTTGAAGCCCACATCCATGTAGCCGAGATCGTCGGCGAGGAAAAAGATGATGTTGGGCCGGTCACCGTCCTGCGCGGACAACGTGGCGGCGGGTAACAGGACGAGTGCAAACGAGAGGAGAAAGAGAGACGGGGTTTTCATGCGGACCCCGATGGTAGCAGGAATCCGTCCCCGAAAAAATATCGGATTTGCGCGCCCACCTGTTTAGCATCACCACCCATGAAAACCGCGCTCCCTCTCGTCATGGCCATGGCCCTGCTCACCACGCCCCGGATTTCCCCCGCCGCCGACCCCGACGAGGAACGCCACGTGTTCCTCCTCGTCGGCCAGTCCAACATGGCGGGAAGAGCGGCCATCGAAGCCGAGGACGAAGGCCCGATCGAGGGGGTGGAACTGTGGAACATCGCCGAAAACCGCTGGGAACCCGCCACCGTCCCGTTCAACCGCCATTCCCCCCACCGCAAGGAGCTGTCGATGCAGCGGCTCAATCCCGGACCCACCTTTGCCAAAGCCTGGCGCGACACCCATCCCGGCGTCCGGGTGGGCATCATCTGCTCGGTGCGCGGCGGTACCACCATCGAGCAGTGGGAGAAAGGTCGGCAGGCACCCTGGCCGCTCTACGACACCGCCCTCGCTGCCGCCCGGGCCGCGCTGGCGGCGGATCCGAAGAGCCGCCTGGTCGGCATCCTCTGGCACCAGGGCGAGGGAAACTCTCCCGAGCCCGCCGGCTATCCCGCGCAACTGAAGGCGCTCGTCGCCCGGTGGCGGGCGGATTTCGGGAACCCGGATCTCCCCTTCGTCTTCGGCCAGATCGGGCAATGGAATCCCGATTACACGGCCTTCAACGCCATGATCGTGAAACAGGCCGCCGAGATTCCCCACAGCGCTTGTGTCATGACCGACGGCCTTACCAACATGGATCAGGCCCACTTCGATTCCAGGAGCCAGCGTGAACTCGGCCATCGCTACGCTAAAGCGATGCTGGAGCTGACAAAATAGCGGCCATTCAACCCTGTTGGGTCAGGGACTCAACAGGGTTGAGTCAAGCCGCGCCAACGGCTTCCGCCGTCTCGTGACCGTGGAATTGCAGCCGATACAGCTGCCGATACTCCTCGCAGCGCTCCAACAGTTCGGCATGCGGCGCCACATCGACGATGCGGCTGTCTTTCATCATCACGATCCTGTCAGAGTTCAGCACCGTGGACAAGCGGTGGGCGATGGCAATCACGGTCTTGCCTTTGGCTAGAAGCTCCAGCGCTTCCTGGATTTTTTTCTCCGACTCGGAGTCGAGCGCCGAGGTGGCCTCGTCGAGCAGCAACACCGGGGCGTTGCGCAGGATGGCCCGGGCGATGGAGATGCGCTGCTGCTGACCGCCGGACAGGGTGCAGCCCTTGTCGCCGAGCATGGTGTCGTAGCCCTCTTTCTGCTCGATGATGAACTCGTGGGCGTGGGCCAGCTTGGCCGCCTCCTCGATCTCCTTCCGCGAGGCGTCGAGTTTGCCGTAGCGGATGTTGTTGTAGATGGTGTCGTGAAACAGGAAGGTCTCCTGGCTGACGAGCCCGATCTGGTCGCGCAGGGAACGCTGGGTGAGGTCGCGGATGTCGTGTCCGTCGAAGCGGATGACGCCCTCGTCGGGATCGTAGAACCGCATCAGCAGCGACATGATGGTCGATTTCCCGGCGCCGCTCTGGCCGACGAGGGCGTAGGTTTTTCCATCCTCGATTTTCAGCGAGACATTCTGCAGGGCGGGGATGCCCGGGGTGTAGGAGAAGGTGACATTGTCGAGTTCCAGCTCACCCCGGGCATCGGTCAGCTCGACGGCTCCGGGTTTGTCGGCCACCTCGGGATCGGCGTCCATGTAGGCGAAGACTTTGGAGGTCGCCATGAGGCATTTCTGAAGCTGGATCTGCACGCGGCTCAGGGCCTTGGCATGCGGATACATGCTCATCAGGGCCATGTTGAGCACGAGGAAGCGCCCGGCATCGATCTGCTGATGCCAGGCATAGACCAGGCCGATGGCGATGCCGAGAGAGGCGACGGTCTCCACCATGGGGCCTACGATTTCCATCGCTTTCTGCCAGCGCATGATGAACTCCATCATTTTCTGGCTGCCTTTGTTGAAACGCTCGCGCTCGTAGTCCTCGCGGGCGTGGGCCTTGACGACGCGAATGCCGGCGAAGCTCTCCTGCATGGTGACCATGATGGCGCCGGCCTCCTCCTCCTCCCGGCCTCCGGCCTGTCGCACCTTGCGGCTGATGTGGATCACCGGCAGCAGGCAGAGGGGAAACACCACGAAGGCGCCGAGGGTGTAGATGGGCTCCATGAACAGCAGCACGGAGAGGATGGAGAGAATGGCGACGGGATGTTTGATGAAGGCGCTGGCCAACTCCGTCCCGGCGGAGGCCGCCATGCGGGTCTGGTTGAAGACGGTCTGCATCAACTCGCCCTGCTTGGCGCTGTTGAAAAAGGTCTGCGATTGGCGCAGCAAGCCCGAGAAGCACTCGTCGCGAAGTTGGTAGAGCACCCGGTTGCCCACCCACATCATGCAATACTGGTGGAGGTAGGTCAGCAGTCCGCGGATGAGCATGAGCAGCGGCACACTGAGACAAACGAGGATGACGAAATGAAGCTGCTGATCGGGGGGCACATCGGGTCGGGGGATCTCGAAATCGCTCCAGAAGGGGAGATCGTGAAAGGGCTTGATGGCTTCCGGTGGTTTCTCCGGATCGGGCGGCAGCACCACGGTGAACACGGTGCGGATCCCCAGCAGCAGCACGCCATTGAACAGGCCCGCCAGCACGCCAAATATCACCCCCATGGCGAAGCGCGCCTTGTAGGGTTTCAAGTAGCCGAGAATGCGCCTGTAGGGCCCCTTGGCAGTGGCGATGAACTCGCCGGTCGACATCTGCGCGATGTCTTTGCCGGTGATTTTCTTCTGTTTGACCTCTTCGAGAGTCTTGGATTTACCGGCCATGCGGTCCAGAAAGGGGATGCGGGAGACGAGGTACGTCCTCCGAAAATGTTTCGCGGGAGGGGGACACTAAAGGCGCTTGCGTCGCGTGGCAAACGCCCGATTGCGAGGAGCTGGTCAGCCCTCCGCACCGTCGAGATAGGCCTGCCACTCGGCCGGGAGCGGGCACTGCTCCACGCCACTGGCGATGCGACCCTCGAAGGGCGGGGTGAACACCGTGCTGGTGCCGTAGACCATGATCACATCCTGCGAGCTGCCGCAGCGCAGCGCGTGGGCGACGCCGGCGGGGATGATGAGACCGATGTTGTTGGGGCCGGGAATGTTGTCTCCATCGATGAGGAAACGCATCACCCGGCGGGGCATGCCGGCGCGCTCGTCGACGAGGAGAAACTCGATGACGCCCTGGACGAAAAACATCGCGTCCCACTGCTCCTCGCCGTAGGGCCGGGCGCCGTAGTCGGCGGGATGCTCGACGTAGAGTTTCCGGAAATGGTCGGCGGGATCGATTCCCGCCGGGATAGACGGCGGGTGGATGTGGAAGCCCTTGGCGGTGCCGGCGAACATCGTCGCGGAGGCCCATTGGCGGGGGCTGAGCCCGATGTCGTGGAGCCGGCCCTCGGTCAGACGGGTGAACTCTCCGAACCAGCCCCGGTGGCGCTGCTGCCAGACGCGGCGCTGGAAAATCTCGACACCGGGAATCCACACCTCCTCGAGACCGGGCTTGGGTCCGGGTGTCTCGGTGGCGACCTCTCCGGCCTCGACCCCGACAGTGCCGAGACGCGTGGCAAGATCGGCCTTGGCGTAGCTGCGCGTGTCCAGTTGACCGCGCGCGGAGTCACTCAACGCGTGCCAGAGATCGGGAGGAGTCGTGGGAGAGGGATCGCTGCTCATGGGGAAAATTGATTTTAAAAAACAGGGCGCACACTGCGCGCGGAACACGGCGGGCGCAACGGGGAAGGAATCACGGAGTCTCCAGTCCGGTCTCGTAGGCGGCCTGCGGGTCCTCGCGATGGGGGTTCCCGGCCTCATACTCGGCCAGGCGTTCCGCAAAGCCGCTGGTGTCCACGAATAGCTCTTTCTTGCCGATCAGGGCAATGGCTTCCCGCTGCCATTTCACGGCTTCTTTGAAATCGCCGGCCTCCGCGTGGGCGGCGGCCAGGGTATCGATGATGCCGGCATCCTGGTGGCGGGTCAGATCAGCGGCGGCCCGGGCATGGGTGATCGCCGCCTCGGCGTCCCGAACGGCGTCATCGGGCGCGGTGGCCAACAGCCAGGCGAGATTGTTCTGCGCCGGGAAATAGTCGGGATGGAGGGAGACCGCCGTCTCGAACGCGGTCCTCGCCTCCGCGAGTCGACCGAGACCCTGGAGGGCGTTTCCGCGCACGAAGTGAATCATGGCGACGAGAGAATCCTCCACCGGCGAGCGCGGGTTTTTCGGATCCGTGTTGAGGGTGGTCACCAGAGCCAGCGCGGCGTCGGCCTCCGTGACGGCCGCCCCGGCGTCGCCACGCCGCAGGAAGATGGATGCCCGGATCTGGAAAAGCTCCGGATACTGGGCGCCCAGACGCAGGGCGATCTCGGAGTGGTCGAGCGCCCGGTCGTATTCCGCCCGGTCGAAATGGTCGAGAGCGGAATTGGCTAGCTTTTCCGCCCGCGCCTGATGGATCTGGTGGCAACCCGCGAGACACAGTCCTCCGCCGACCACCAACAACGCGGCCAGGAGGTATCGGCGGGGCGTGGTCATGGCGGAAAGAGACGCCTCAGGCGCCGCCGAGGTTTTCGATCATGCGGCCGAGTTCCTCAACGCGGGCTTTCCACTGAGCCTGGCGGTCGCGGTTTTCCTGAACGACCTCCGGCTTGGCGCGGCTGACGAAGTTCTCGTTGGAGAGCTTGGCGTTGACTTTCTTGAGTTCGTCCTGCGCCTTGGTCAGTTCCTTGGTGAGGCGTTCGCGCTCCGCTGCGACGTCGATGAGGCCGGCCAGCGGCATGTAGATTTTCCCGATCTGCGTCAGGGCCACCGGCACGCCGGTCTCGGCGGCGTGACCATGATCGACGGTGACCTCTCCGGCGCCGGCGAGGCGACTGAACACTGTTGACTCGCCGACCCAACCCTGTTCAGCACCCGCGGGATCGAGGATGAATTTCACGTTCCGATTCGCGGCGAGTCCGTATTCGGCCTTGAGATTGCGCGCCCGACCGACGGCCTCGTAGATCGCGGCGACCCGGGCCTGGGCCTCGGCGATCTCTTCGGCCGGGAGATGGTGGAGGATGACATCTCGGTCCAGCGTGGTCTGCATGAGGAACTCCGGACCGCCCTCGGCCCGGAAGCCCATCTTTTCCCACAGCTCCTCGCAGATGTGGGGCATGTAGGGCGCCAGCTGGAGCAGGAACCGGCGCAGGACGGTGTCCATGGTCCACAAAGTGGCGGCCTTGGAGGCGGGGGTGCCTTCCTCGAAAAAGTCGCCCTTGGCGCTCTCAAGATACCAGTCGCAGTATTCGCTCCAGAAGAACTGGTAGAGGAGATTCCCGGCATCGTTGAAGCGATACTCGGCGAGCGCCTGCTCCATGTCGGCCTCGAGGGCCTCGAGCTTGGCGAGGATGTCGATGGCAAAGATCGAGAGTCGGCCCGGTTTTTCCCGGACCGCCTCGCCCTGCATCTGGCGGAAGCGGGCCGCGTTCCACAGCTTGTTGGCGAAATTCCGGCCCTCGACGATCTGATCCTCGTCGAACTTCACGTCGGTGCCGCTGGGGGCGATGCGCATGAGGCCGAAGCGCAGTGCGTCAGCGCCGTAGTCGGCCATCAGGTCGAGCGGGTCGGGCGAATTCCCGAGCTGCTTGGACATCTTCCGCCCCTGCTTGTCGCGGATGATGGAGGTGAAGAACACGTTCCGGAACGGCAGCTCCTTCTCCCAGCGGTAGCCGGCCATGATCATGCGGGCCACCCAGAAGAAGATGATGTCCGGCCCGGTCACGAGATCGGCGGTGGGGTAGAATTTTTCCACCGTGGCGGTGCGCTCGCCGTCACTGTCGGTCATGGTCGCGAAGGGCCAGAGCCAGCTGGAAAACCAGGTGTCTAGCACGTCGCCATCGCGCACCCAGTTTTCCTCGTCGGCAGGCGGATCAATGCCCACGTGGATGTCGCCACCGGCGCTCTCGGTGTCGAGCGATTCGCGGGCCTGGAGTTCGTCGGCCTTTTCCTTCCGGTACCACACCGGGATCTGGTGCCCCCACCAGAGCTGGCGGCTGATGCACCAGTCCTGCAGGTTTTCCATCCAGTGGGCGTAGGTCTTCTTCCACCGCTCGGGACGGAAGCGGATGGCGTCGCTGGCCACGGCCTCGGCGGCCTCTTCCTTGCAGGGATACTTGAGGAACCACTGCATCGAGATGCGCGGCTCCACTGGCACGTCGGCGCGCTCGGAAAAGCCGACGTTGTTCTCGTAATCTTCGACCTTCACCAGACGGCCCATCTCCTCGAGTTTCTCGGCGGCCTTTTTCCGGGCCTCGAAGCGATCCAGACCGGCGAATTCCTCGCCCGCCAGCTCGTTCAGGGTGCCGTCGGGATGGAGCACGTCGATGATTTCCAGGTTGTGACGGAGCCCGATCTCGAAGTCGGCCTTGTCATGGGCGGGCGTGACCTTGAGCACACCGGTGCCGAATTCAGGGTCGATGTGCTCGTCGGCGACGATGGGGATCCGCGCCTCGGGGAACGGACGGATGGCATGCTTGCCGAGCAGGTCGGCGTAGCGCTTGTCGTTCGGGTTCACCGCCACGGCGGTGTCGCCCATGAGGGTCTCGGGACGGGTGGTGGCGATCTCCACGAAGCGACCGGGCTCTTCCGCGATCTCGTAGCGCATCGTGTAGAGCTTCGATTTCTGCGGCTTCATGATCACCTCCTCGTCGCTGAGAGCGGTGAGCGTCTTCGGGCACCAGTTCACCATCCGCTTGCCGCGGTAGATGAGGCCTTCCTCGAAGAGATCGACGAAAATCTTGGAGATCCAGCGCGAATAGGCCGGATCCATGGTGAAGCGCTCGCGGCTCCAGTCGCAGGAGCAGCCGAGGCGCTTCAACTGCTGGATGATGATGCCGCCGTGCTCCTCCTTCCAGTCCCAGACGCGCTCCAGGAAAGCCTCGCGGCCGAGGTCGCGGCGGGTCTTGCCCTCCTCCTTGCGGAGCTTTTGCTCCACCTTCGATTGCGTGGCGATGCCGGCGTGGTCGGTGCCGGGGAGCCAGAGCACTTCCTTGCCCTCCATGCGGGCGCGGCGGGCGAGGATGTCCTGGATGGTGTTGTTGAGGACGTGGCCGAGGTGGAGGATGCCGGTGACGTTCGGTGGCGGGATGACGATAGAGTAGGCCTCGCGGTCGGAGTTTTCATCGCCGCGAAAGCAGTTCGCCTCGACCCAGCGCGCGTACCACTGGGTCTCGACCTCGCCTGGTTGATAGCCTTTGGAAATTTCTGCCGACATGAGAAAAAAAGCCCCGGTTTCGGAGCGGGGGGCGAAACTAAAGGATTGGGCGCGGGCTTTGTAAACCGAAATAGCCGTCAAGCCGAGTGGGGAGCAGGGCTTACGCATGAAGCGGGCAGATAATTTCAGCGCGGAAGTTTGGGTCG
>CAYTNL010000093.1:0-26041 GCA_964439145.1 uncultured Verrucomicrobiales bacterium | reverse complement strand
ACACATCTCGGCTCCCGAACTGGTTTTATTTTTTCGTCCAACAGTATTAGTTTACCCATCGTGATATCGATATTTTTCTGGCGATATCGAGTCAGCGGGTTGGGGAAAGGTGAGGGTTATTTCCTTTCGCGTCAAGGTTTGGCGGCGCATTTGATGCGGGATTTTGGGCTGCGAAGTTTCTTTCGGGTTGGTGGATGATTCGGGAAGGTTTCGGGGCTGATATCAGGGGCGGTTTTGGTGATATCACATGCTTCGTATATCCAAATATTCCAGGAACGGGAGCGGGGGGCTGGGGTGGGCCGGTCGGGGACGTGGCGGGGGCGATGAAGAGGGTTGGGCGGGCGATGGAACAGGGTTGGGGCTGGGATTCAACCCTGTTGGATGGGCCACAATCGAGGCTGTGGGGGGCGGATCGGAGGTGAGTGGAGCCTCCGAGGGACGAAAATTCGGCTCTCTGTCCTGGAAAATGCGGGTTCCGAGGCTCGGGAAGGTCTTCCGAAATTTTCGGAGCGGGTTCTCATCGGGTGAGAAGGTCTTCCGAATTTTTCGGAAGGGGTTCCCCAGGCAAAAGGCGGGCGGTCTGGGTCGCCAGACTGATGGCGCGCTTCCCGGCGACGCCTTCGCGGTCCTGATCAATGCGGCTACGGCTGGCTATCTGCAATCATCCATCCGCCGCTGCCAGTCGCGCAGGAAGTCCTCGCGCCAGCGATTCACGGTGCGGGCGCCCAGCTTGTCGCCGTGGGCCAGCTCGGGCTCGGTGCGGTCGGTGAACCAATGCGGGCGTCCGTCTTTTTTCCGAAAGCTTCCGCCCCAGCTCGGGGTGGTGGGATCGTCGGCGTCGCCGCGCAGCAGGTAGGCCACTGAGGGCGTGTCGCCCATCTTGATGGTCCCGCGCTTCGGGCCGGCGGCCTGGAGTCCGTCGAAGTAGGCTCCCAGCGCGCCGTGACCGGCGACGTGGGACTCGACGAAGGCGCGATTGTCGAGGTCGCCTTTCTGGTCTCCTCCCTGGCACCAGCCGCGAAAGGTGGTCTCGCACTGGATGATCCAGAGATCGGGATGCTGCTCGTCGAGGTAGCGGAAGGAATGCGGATCCTGCTCGCGATTCCAGGAGGCGATGTAGTAAACCCGGATGGTGTCCTTGATGTCGGGCGCGTCGTGGACCGCCTGGGCCACGTCGGTGATGGAGCCCCAGACCAGCACCCAGAGGGGGCGTTTTTCCGGATCGGCGGCGCGGGCTCGTTCCACGATCCACTGCGAACCTGCCGTCGGCTGGGAGAAGCCGGCCTGGGGCGCGGGATCGATCGCTCCCTGTTTCAGGAGCGATCGCAACGCGGCGGGCTCGGGGTAGCGCTCGCGATGTTTTCGCAGTTGGGGGAAATCTTTTTCATAGATGGCGATGACTTCGTCGATGTCCCGGGTGCGTCCTTCGGCGGGCGGCGAGGAGATCAGTCCCTCGGTGTCGAAGAGGTCGGCGTAGAGGAAGTAGTGCACGAGCGACTGGAGGTCGTCGTCATCGCTGCCGCCGGCGTCGGTGGAAATGATGACCCGGAAGCGCTCGCCGGTCAGTGCGCCGCCGTCGGGGAGTTCCTGGCTCCAGGCCTCGACGGGCACGGTAGCGAACACTGAAAGGATGATCGGAAGCAGGCGGCGACGTTTCATTCCACGATCTCCCCGATGAGCATGATGGAACCGGCGTGCCAGACGTTGTCGGCGTATTTCTCCGGGTTCTTCTCCAGGTCGGGCCGGTTCTTTTCGAAGAGAATCTCTTTTTTGTCCGGCGCCTCGCTGTCGAGGGTGATGCTCACGGTGTGTTCCGTCTCGGGATCGAGTCCGCCGCCCACCTGGAGTTTGCTGAGCCGATGGTAGGTGCAGTAGCCGTCGATCCGGCGCATCGTCTTCGGCTCTCCGCCGTCGAGCACGACCGTGAGCTGTCCGCCGTCCGGCCCCACGATGTCGTAGATGCCGACGACGCTGCCGCGGAACCGGAACTGGAGCTTCGCCCCCGGCTCTTCCGCCAGCCACATCTCGGGCATGAGTCGGGCAAAGCGCTTCGCGATGGGGTCGCCCTCGTCGCCGTTGTCCAGCTTCCGCCAGCCGCCGCTCAGCATGGTATCCGTGAACGGCACCAGCTTGGCGTCGGTCCAGTGGTCCTCGCGCATCGGGGAGCCGAGTTCATGCGGCTTGGACTCCCGCGAGTCCGGGCATTTCTCCAGCATTTCCCAGGAACGGGCGATGGCCTGGAGGTAGAGTTCGTGCCCGGTCTCCACGAGCGGATGAACGCCGTCGGTGGAGAACACCATCGGCGCGTCCGGATCGGGCGCGGCTCCGTCCCGCGGCTTTTCGCCCTTGAAGATCAGGGTGCCCGCCTTCTCCCTCGCCGCCACTTCCATGCCGAGATGGATCGAGGGAATCCCGTAGAAATCGGCGATCTCCTCCATGGCGCTGGCGGAGCGGGAAAAGGCCCCGTCCTGGAGATCGGCGAGGAAGGGCTCGCTCAGGGTGTAGACGAAGATGATGTCCGTCGCCGGATCGGCCTGCCAGGTCTGGCGGACGATGCCTTCCATCGCCTGGTGAATGCGTTCCGGGGGCGCCCCGCCGTCGTTGACCGCGAACTCGACGAACATCAGGTCCGGCCGATGCCGGAGCACGTCCTGCTCGAGCCGAAAGACCCCGAGATCCGATCCGGTGCCGCCGATGGCCGCGTTGATTTCCGACAGTTCGGCGTCGGGATAGCGTTCCCGCAGCCACTCCAGCGATTTCACCCGCCAACCGGGAGCCGCCGTGATCGATCCGCCGAGGTAGGCGACCCGTAGCTCCTTTTTTCCGTCCGCCCGCAGCTTGCCGAAGAAATTGGGAAGTCCCTCCCGCGTTCGACTTTCCACCGCCTCGCGCCGGGGATAGTCGTCGTCCTGGGCGACCGATACCGACGCGACCATCGCGAGAAAAGCCACCAGGAACCGGGAAGAAAAGGAGGGAAAGGGTTTCATTCCGGGACCCTACCCGTCTTTCCGGCCTTGTCGATTCCCTCGAATGTGGAACAGACTTGGCCCGACTCTATCATGAAATTTTACGCTCTCTTTGCCCTCGCGCTCCTCGCCGTGTCCGCGGTCGCGGTCGCGGCCGACGACCGCCCCAACCTCGTCTTCCTCCTGGCCGACGACCAGGCCACCTACTCGCTGGGCTGCTACGGCAACCAGGACGTGCGGACGCCGAACATCGACGGGCTCGCCGCCGACGGGATCGTTTTCGACCACCACTACGACACCACCGCCATCTGCATGGCGAGCCGGGCCAGCATTCTCACCGGGAACTTCGAATACCGAACCGGGTGCAATTTCGATCACGGTCCGCTGGTGCGCGAGTTCTGGGAAAAGAGCTACCCCATCCTGCTGCGCGAGGCCGGCTACCGCACCGCCTTTGCCGGCAAGATCGGGATCGAGGTCGCCGAAGCGCCCGGGAAAAAAAGCAAGCTGCCGGAGCCGGATTTCGATGCCTGGGGCGCCGGGCCCGGCCAGACGAACTACGCCACCGCCAAGAATCCCTCGATCCGGAAATACGCCGAGGAATTCCCCCACTCGACCCGGGCCTACGGCGCCTTCAGCCGCGATTTCATCCTCGAGTCGGCGAAGACCGAGGCGCCGTTCTGCCTCTCGATCAGCTTCAAGGCGCCCCACATGCCGGACACTCCCGATCCCGCGTTCGACGAGGTCTACGCCGGCAAGACGTTCACCAAGCCGGAAAACTACGGCCGCGAGCACGGCAATCACTTCTCCCTGCAAAGTCGCCAGGGACGTCAATACGAGCGGTTCCACAGCTGGGGCTACGCTGATCGTTACGACGAGGTCATGGCGCGCTATCACCAGCTCATCTACGGCATTGATGTCGCGGTCGGCATGATTCGGGATGCGCTCGACGAGGCTGGCGTGGCCGAAGACACCGTCATCATCTACACCTCCGACAACGGTTTCCTCTGCGGTTCCCACGGCTACGGATCGAAGGTGCTCCCCTACGAGGAGGCCAGCCGGGTGCCGCTCATCGTCTTCGATCCCCGGCACGAGAACATGGGCAAGGGAATGCGCTGCGACGCCCTGACCGGCAACGTGGACTTCGCCCCCACCCTCCTGGAACTGGCCGGCCTGCCAATTCCCGAGGGCCTCGATGGCAAGAGCCTGCTTCCCCTGCTCGACGATCCCGAGAACGGCGCCATCCACAAATCCCTCCCCCTGATCAACGTCTGGGGACCCAGGGAAGTCCACAGTTTCGGCGTGGTCACCAAGGACTGGAAATACGTCTACTGGCCCTGGGCCGAGGGCGATTTCGAAGCGACCGAGGAACTCTATCACCTGACCGAGGACCCGCTCGAACTGGTCAACTACGTCGCCGACACCTCGAAACAGCAGACACTCGAGGAGCTTCGCCAAAGCTACGACGCCGCCGTCACCCACTGGAAAGCGGAAGCCGTCGATTTCCACGACTACCAACGATTCGGCACCCTCTTCGATCGCCACCTCCCCTGGGACGAGAAAACCGGAAACCGAAACACCGAAAACTGAAGAACCTTCCCCCATGGACCTCTCCCTCTCCGGCAAAAACACTGTCGTCATCGGCGCCGCCCGCGGCATCGGGCGGGCCATCGCGGAGGCCTTCGCGGCGGAGGGCGCGCGGGTCGGACTCGTTGACCGCGACCCCCACATCGGCCAGGTCGCCGAGGAAATCGCGGCATCGCACCGCGTCTCCGCACACCCTCGCACCACGGATGTCACCGAGGAATCCAGCCTCAAGGACACCGCACGCGATCTCGCCGACGCGATGGGGCCGCCCGCCCACGTCGTCTATTGCGCCGGGATCGGTTCGGGGAAATTCGGTTTTCCCTTCACCCGACTCGAGCCGGGCGATTGGCGCCGTGTACTCGAGGTCAATCTGATGGGCTTCATCCACACCGCCCACGCCTTCGCCCCGCGACTGATCGAGGCCGCCACCGCCGATCCCGCCCACGGGGCCACGCTGCAGGTGATCGTGTCCGTCGCCGGACAGATCGGCTCGCAGACCGATCCCCCCTACAGCGCCGCCAAAGCCGCGCAGATCAATTTCATGCAATGTCTCGCCAAAGACCTCGCCCCTCACGGCGTCCGCGTGAACGCCCTATCCCCCGGCATGGTGCGCACCTCCCTGAACCGGTCGGTGTGGGCCGCCGGACAAGAGACACTGCCGGAGAGCGAACGCCAGGACTACGAAACCTGGGCCGGGCAAAAAATCCGCGCCATTTCCCCGCTGGGCCGCTGGCAGGAACCGTCCGAGTTCGGCGCCGTGTCCGCCTTTCTCGCCTCACCACACGCGCGCAACCTCACCGGGCAGGTCATCAACATCGATGGCGGCCAGGTGATGCACAGTTGATCCGTCACGCCGCCGGAGGCAGAGTCACATCGCCCCCGGTCTCCGGTTCCGCGACCGAGGCCTGCTGGCGTTGCCTCCGCCGGCGCCGGCGCGCGCCGACACCTCCCTCCCCCGCCTTGCTCAGCATCACCGAGATCCAGCGCAGATCCGGGCTGTTGTCGAGCATCACCTTCACCACCATCGTCAGCGGGACCGCCAGGAACATGCCCACCGGCCCCCAGATGAATCCCCAGAAAAGCACCGACAGGATCACCACCACCGTGGAAATGCCGAAGCGATCCCCGAGCAGCATGGGTTCGATGAAATTGCCGATGGTGATGTTGATCGCCAGATAGCACGCCAGCACCGCGGCCGCCGGCCAGAAGCCGCCCTTGATCAGCGCCAGGATGATGGGCGGGATCGCCGCCACGATGGAGCCGATCGCCGGGACATAGTTGAACAGGAAGGCCACCAGTCCCCAGAGAATGGGGAAATCGATCTTCAACAACAAACAGGCGACCCAGGCGAGGATGCCGGTGACCACGCTGACCGCCGTCTTGATGCCGAGATATTTCTGGATGTCCCGGGAGGAATTCTGCAAACGCCGCAGATCCGGACCCCTCACCCGGATGACCTCCTTCACTTTCTCCGCGTAGCGATTCGACTCCGCCAGCACGAACACCATGATGATGAGCACGAAAAACGACTTCGACGCCAGCGAAGTCAGCCGCCCCACCGCGTCCGTGGCCCCGACCCAGTCGAGGATGAGCTTGGAGTCCCAGTTCTCGTTGAACCACTCGTTCAGCGTCGGGATGTCGGCGCCCGCCAACTCGTCGTCCGCTGTCTGGGGCGCCTTCTCGGAATCGGGGCTTTCCATGAAACCGCTGATCGCGTCCAGCTTGGAGTCGATCGCTTCCGTAAACGTGGCCACCCTCTCCTGTAAAGCCTTGGCGTAGACCGGCTGATTCTCCTTGAACTCGCTCTGGAACTCCGAAGTCGCCGCCGTGGCGATGAAGACGATGAGGAAGAGGATCAGCAGGTTCAGCCCCACCGTCATGAGGATGGCCAGCGGTCTCGGCACGCCGTGCCGGTGCAGCCAATTCAGCGCCGGAAGGGAAAGCACCGCCAGGAACAGCCCCAGCAAGACCGGCATGAACAACTCGCCCGCCGCGCGCAGACCGGTCACCACGATGACGAAGCAGGCGAGTGACAAAAGGACCTTGAGTCCCGTGTTGTGTTCCTGATTTTTGATGCCCAGCGCCATTGCAGTGTGGGAATGTCCGGTCAAAGCCCCAGACCCACAACTGAAAATCCCGCCGCCCCCTCAAGTGCGTCGCCCGAACTTCCGCTCCAACTCGGCATACCCGATCTGGATCAGCGTCGGCCGTCCGTGCGGACAGCAATAGGGCATCTCGCAGACCAGCAGATCCCGCAGCAGCTTCTCCAACTCGGCCGGATGCAGCGGGTCGTTGGCCTTTACCGCGTGGCGACAGACGGTCGTGGCCACCATGTCCTCCCCCAGCCGCATCTTCGAGGTCTGACGACTGGCGGCGCGCAGTTCCTCGATGATCTGGTGGATGAAACGCTCCGGATCATCGCTTTTCAGGAAAGTGGGCAGCGCGTCGATCTTGAGCGTGTTCCCACCGAAGGGTTCGGCCGAAACCCCGAGTTTGGAAAGAGATTCCAGGTTCTGACAGATCAGGTCGAAATCGCGGGGCGCCAGCTCCACCATCAGGGGCACCAGCAACGCCTGGGTCGGCACGCCCTCCGCCTCCATGCGCCGACGCATTTCCTCGAAGAGCACCCGCTCGTGCGCCGCGTGCTGATCCATCAACACCAGCCCCTCCGCGCCCTCCAGCAGCACGTAGAGTTTGCCGAGCACCCCGAGGAGGCGGAAATCCTCCGCCTTGGGTGTGGCGACCGGTGCCGCCGCGATGGGCGGCGCCTCGTCAAACGGTTCCGGAGGAGACTCGACAGGGTTGGGTCGCGGAGCATACCCTGTTGACTCGGACACCGAGGGGGGCGGCGCCAGCATCTCGCTCCAGTCGTTTCTCAAACTCCGCTGCTCGCTCTCGGGGATGAGATCGCGCTGCTCGACGCGCGCCACGGGAGCGGGCGACGGCTTGTCACTCCCGGTCAGGCCGACCCCGCTCACCGGTCGGCGCATCTGCCGGGTCAGGGTGTCGGACACCGCCGCGATCACCGCGTCGCGCACCGCGTTGCCATCGTGAAACCTCACCTCGCGCTTGGCGGGATGGACGTTGACATCGACCGCGCCGGGATCGGTTTCCAGGAACAGGAAAGTCACCGGATACTGCCCCTTCATCAGCGCGGTATGATAGCCCTCGCGCAACGCGTAGGTGAGCATGGCCGCCTCGACCGGGCGTCCGTTGAGGAAGGTCAGCATCTGCTTGCGATCCGACCGCCCCATGCCCGGCGGACCGATGTGGCCCCACACGGTGACCCCGCCGTGAGTCTGCCGCGGCACTTCCAGCAATCGACCCGCCAGGTCGGCGCCGGCCAGGCCGCGGATGCGATCCCGCGGATCTTTCGTCGCCGGCAATTGGAAGACGAGCCGGTCGTTGCGGACGAGCGCGAAGCGGACTTCGGGATGCGCCAGCGCCTGCACCCGCACCGTCTGCTCGAGGTGACTGAACTCCGTGTTCTCCGCGCGGAGGAATTTCCGCCGCGCCGGAATGTTGAAAAACAGGGAGCGCACCTCGATCTGAGTGCCAGGCGGCTCGCCGCAGTCTTTCACCGAGGCCATCTTGCCGCCGTTGATGATCACCTCGGTGCCAGTCAACGCCCCGGGCTCGCGGGTGGCGAGACGGAATTTGGAGACGCTGGCGATGCTGGGCAGGGCCTCGCCGCGAAAGCCGAGCGTGCCGATGGCTGCGAGGTCGTCCTTGGTGCGGATCTTGGAGGTGGCGTGACGCTCCACGCACATGAGAGCGTCGTCGCGATTCATCCCGCTGCCATCATCCAGCACCCGGATGAGGGCGATGCCGCCCCGCTGCACCGCGATCTCGATGTTGGAAGCGCCCGCGTCGAGCGAGTTCTCCACCAGTTCCTTGACCACCGAAGCCGGGCGCTCCACCACCTCGCCCGCCGCCACCTGGCTGGCGAGCGCGTCGGAGAGTAGCCGGATCTTGCCCATGGGGTGCAAGTAACAAGGGGGTGAGGCAAAAGTAAAAAGCATTTCCGGGCTCTGCCGCCGGGGGCGGTGTGGCGGCGCCTGCTATAGCAATGTTGAAGTGGGCAGCAAACGCCGTTGTTGCTTGGAATTCAATTCCAAGCGTCCAAGTTGGAAGGCTTAACCGGGTCGTCCCACGATGAGGTCGTGGGTGAGTTCGGCGGCATGGATGAGGATACCGGAAATTTCCGTCGCGGCGGGATGACCGATGGCACGGTCGCCTCGGCGAGGCGTCCCTACCTATGCGAATCCCTCGCGGCATTCGGGGTCTTTATGAACCTAGTTGGCGCCGCGCGCTCAGTGATTGAAGAGGAAGGCCGAGTTGTTGATGAGCGCCCAGGTGAGGTCCTGGGCGGCGGTGAGGCGGCGGTTGGCGGCCTGCTCGATGGACATGCGCACATCCTGGCGCAACTGCACGATCTTGGGATCGTCCAAGACAGGGGTCTCGGCGGTCTTCAACGCGGCCTGGAGGGCCACCATCTTCTCGTCGGCGGGCAGGGGGCGCTGCTCGGCCAGCAGGGTGGCGCGCAAGGCGGCGAGCGGGGCGTCGTTTCGCGACACCCACTCGTGGATGGCGGCGGTCTGCTCTTTGCTCCGCGTGGCGGGGGGCAGACCGACGGCTTCGGCGAGGGGGGCGGGCAGTCCCTCGTGGGCGAGGGCGTCCTGATCGGTGGTGACCCAGATACGGAAGCGCCCGATGGGGTAGTCGCCGTTGGAATAGCGACCGAGCACGCCGATGCTGAGTTTGGCGCCCTTGGGATCGCCGACAGCCGGTGTCTTGAGTTTGAAGGCGGCGCGGTGGGGCACTTTGGGATCGGCTCCGGCGAGGGCCCAGCCTTTGTCGCTGCGGTCCACGAGCCCGTTGATGGCGTTTTTCACATCGAAGCCCTGCTGGTTGTGGGTGGCGCGGGCCTCGGCGAAGGCGATGCCGTTTTCTTTCTTGGGTTCGGCGGAGGACATCCACTTGGCCTGGAACTCGGTGACGACGAAGTTGCCGTTGGGGTTGAGGCCGGCACCGTAGGCGGCGTTGCCCTCATCGGGCAGGGCCTCGAGGAGGATGCCGGTGATGTTCTGCAAGGTGGTGGTGCCGGTGACGAGGTAGTCGAGGTTTCTCACGCCGGGTTTGCCTCGCACGGAACCGTCGGGCAGGATCTCGACGGCGGATTTGTCGGAGGCGGTGGCGGTCTCGGGTGTCAGCGGGTGCCAGCGGGTCCAGAGGCTCTTGAGGGGCAGTTGGCTCTCCCAGGCGGTGGCCTTGGCGGCGATCTGTGTCTCGGCTTCCTTGAGGGCTTTTTCGGCGGCGGCGACGCGCTGTTTCTGGGCGGCCTCGGCCTCGGCTTTCTTTTTCTGATACTCGGGGGTGTGAGCATCGATGGCGGCCTGGGCCTGGTTGATGGCGACGAGGCGCTGTTTGTCGAGGGCGGCGCGACGCGGCACCCATTCGCCCTCGGCGCGGGCGAGTCGGGCGACGAGGGCATCGTGGTCGCTCTCGATGCCGGTCCAGTTTTCGGCGATGACGTCGATCTCGGCCTTGGCGGGCTTGCGAATGAGGACGCGGAGGTAGATTTTTTCGATCAGTTGTTTGTCGTCGGGCTCGGATTTCGCGAGGCGGGCGATGGCGTTGGCGGGATCGCCGATGGCGTCGGCGACGGCGGGTCCGCTGAGCAGGGCCATGACGGAGCCGAGTTGGAGGTCGTTCTGCCGGTCGCATTCGCAGGCGCTCTCGCGGGGCGGGCGGCCGAGGGTGGCGAGGAAGCCGCCTTTGGCGTCGACTTTGGCGTCGGCCAGTTCGGCGGCGCGCATGCCGGGCTTGGCGCCGGGGATGTTGGGCACGGCTCCGGTGACGGCGTAGACGGTGTCGTAAAGGACTTCGGCGGGGAGGCGGCGGGCCTTGGCCTTGGCATAGTTGATGGTGTCGTCGGCGTTCCAGCGATTGGACTCGATGGAGAGCTGGTAGGTGCGGCTCTTGCAGATATGGGCCATGAGGTCGCGAACGTTGAACCCGCTGTCGACAAAGTGCCGGGTGAGGTGCTCCATGAGTTCGGGGTTGGTGGGCGGATTCCCGGCGCGGATGTCGTCGAGCGGCTCGATGAGTCCGGTGCCGGTGAGGTAGCCCCAGACTCGGTTGGCGTAGCTCATGGCGAAGTAGCGGTTGTCCGGGCTGGTCATCCAGGCGGCGAGTTGCTCGCGGCGGGTGGGTGCTTTGGGATCGGTGTAGGCGGCTTTCTCGATCTTGGCCGGGTAGGGCACGACCGGGCTGGCGGCCTCTCCGGTGACGACGTTGATGACATCGACCTGGCCGGCATCGCCCACGACTTCGTAAAGTGGCTTGGCTCCTTCGACGGCGGTGCCACCGAGGTTTTCCTTGGGCGCGTGCTTGGTGTCGCGTTTCAGGTCCAGCTCGCCGAAGTAGGCGGCGGTCTGGTAGTAGTTGTCGACGTTCCACTTCTCGAAGGGGTGGTCGTGGCACTTGTTGCAGTTGAAGCGGGTGGCGAGGAAGAGGTGGGTGGTGTTTTCCACCAGCTCTTCGGGGGTGCGCAGGATTTTGTAGTAGGAGGCGGCGGGATTTTCCTTGTTGGAGCCGCTGGCGGTGATGATGGAGCGCACGAACTGATCGTAGGGGGTGTTGGCGGCGACCTGTTCGCGGATCCAGTCGCGGAAGAGCCTGGCGCCCTCGGGGCCGAGGAATTTCGAGTTCACCTGGAGCATGTCGGCCCATTTGTTGGTCCAGTGATCGATGAATTCGGGCGAGCCGATGAGGGAATCCACCACGGCGTCGCGTTTCTGCCGGGTGGGGGTCTTGTCGGCGAGGAAGGACTCAACCCTGTCAGGTGTGGGAGGCAACCCTGTCAGGTCGAGGTAGACGCGGCGCAGAAACTCCTCGTCGCCGGCGAGTCCTGAGGGCTGGATTTTCATCCGCTGCCACTTTTTGGCGACGAGTTGGTCGATCTCGCTCCAGGTCTCGGGCTCCTGCCAGGTGAAGCCCTCGCGATCTCCCATGACGGTGATGGTGGTGGCGGCGTAGGCGCCCTCGTAGCGGGCGAGGATGGGGGCCTCGCCGCGACGGATGGTGGTCATGAGACCGAAGTCGTCGTGCTCGGCGACTTCGGAGTTGCCGCTCTCGATGTAGGACTCGTGGGTGACGTCGCGCTGGAGTCCATCGGCGTAGTGGGCGACGACGCGCATCTGCTGGCGACCGGCGGTGTTGAGGATGACGGGATTCTTGGGAAACAGCTCGATGCGGGTGACTTTGGGGGTGTCGCGTTTCAGCTCGGCGCCATCGGCGATCCACTGGCGGATGGTCTGGTAGTAGGTGGAGCCGATGTCGGTGAGGGCGCCGGCCTCGTGCGGCACGGCTCCGGTGGCTTTGAGGAGCATGAGGCTGTCATCGGGCGAGGCGTAGTTGACGCGGCGGGCGGCGTGGTCGTCGCCGAAGGCGCGCACGTCGTAGACGGGATCGTAGCCGCGGAGGCTGAGTTTGAACCCGTTTCTCCCGTCCTTGGCGCCGTGGCAGGTGCCGGCGTTGCAGCCGAGGCGGGTGATGACGGGGTTCACATCGCGGAGGAAATCGGGGTGATAGGCCTGGTCGAGTCCGCTGACTTTGACTTTGGCGGTGGCGGTGCGCCCCTCCCAGGTGGCGGTGAGGGTGGCCTCGCCCGCCCGTGCGGGCCGGACGGTGCCGAGGGCTTCGACGGTGCCGACGGGCTGGTCGAAGCTCCAGGTGACGAGCCGGGTGAGGTCGGTGGTGCCGCCCCCGGCGAGTTTGCCGGTGACAAGGAGTTGGGCGTAGGCGTTGGGGGTATCCAGAGCGATGACGGCGGGGAGGATCTCGAGGGTGTCGACTTTGGCGCCGGCGGGGAGTTCGTCCTTGCGGGAGCTGGATTTGCCCTTTTTGAGATTCACGGGGCGCTTGGCATCGGCCGGGGCGCTCTCGGCGAGGGTGGCGGCGTCGCTGATCTCCACGGGCACGAAGGCGGTCCGCGGCTCCAGTTTCGCGGCGTCGATGAGGCGGACCTGGCCGTCATCCGCGGCGGCGGCGACGGTCTTGCCATCGGGCGACCAGGCCACGGCGAAGGCGGCGGCCTCGATATCGAGGCTCTTGATGAGGGTGGCGCCGCGGGTGTGGAATTCCTCGACGATGTCGTCTTTGGTGTTGGCCTGGCGGTTGGCGGTTTCGAAGGCTTTTTTCAGCTCGGGTGAAATGGTGGCGTCGTAGTCGCTGGCGTAGAAGTTGATCTGGCCCCGGCCGTTGAGGCTGGACACGGCGACGAATCGTTTCCCGTCGGGAGCAAAGGCCACGCTCCAGATGCGGCCTTTCATGGCGGGGTATTTGCGGATGAGGTTGGCGTTGTCACCGATCTTGCGGGCGGTCTCGCGGTGCATGCGGTAGATCTGCGGCACGCCGTCGGAGCCGCCGACGAGGAGGTGATCCTGTTTCGGGTGACGCACCACGGCGTTGACGCCGCCCTTGAGCGCGCCGGGGGTGATGGAGGTGATGTTGTCGATGAATCGCTCGGTCTCGACTTTGGTCAGCTTGGTGCTCATGTCGCGCCCCACGGAGACGAGGTGGTCGCCTTTCATGGACCAGACGGTGTCGAGCACCCAGTCGCTATGGCCGCCCATGAAGAGAGTCTGCTTGCCGGTGGAGGCGTCGATGGCGCGCACGGTGTTGTCGGGGAGTCCGTAGGCGATGTGCTTGCCGTCGGGCGACCAACTGGCGCCGTAGGCGGTGTCGTAGCCGACGGGTTTCGACATCTCCAGCTCCTTTTTGGCGAGGTCCCACACCTGGATCTCTCCCATGCGACCGGGCAGACCACCGGCGACGACGAGCTTTTTGCCATCGGGAGAAAAGCGCACGCTCTCGACGCGTTCGGAGAGGCCCACGAGCCGGGCCTCGAGTCCGGACCCGTCGGCGCGGTGGACCAGCACTTCGTGGAAGCCGGACACGGCGAGGTATTTGCCATCGGGCGAGAAATCGAGGGAGGTGATGACGGGGGGCTCGGCGTATTGGGGCGGATTTTCCCGGGTGTAGCGCTGGCGGGCGTTTTCCGGGGTGTCGTCCTTGGCCCCCTGCTCGATCCATTTGGTGACCAGCTTCAGCTCGTAGTCGGTGAGCGGCTCATCCTTGGGCGGCATCTCGGGGCGTTCCTCGCCCGGCTGCTTGGTCACGAGTTCCACGAGGTAGCTCTCGTGGGGCTTCGTCGGTACCACCACGGGCGAGGTCTCGCCGCCGGCGATGAGTTTGGCCACCTCGGTCATGATGTAGTCGGCCTTGGCTTTGGCGGGCTGGTGACAGCCCTGGCATTTCGCCTGGAAGACCGGGCGGACGTGCTCGTAGTAGCTGACGGTCTCGGGCAGGGCGTCGGCCTTTTCCGCCGCCGCGGGAGTGACGAGCGCCGCGGTCGCGCCGAGCAGGGTGGCGAAGAGATGGGGGAGTTTTTCAGCAGTCATGGCAGGTGTGGGAGAGAGAAGGCGGCGCGCTCCGGAGGAGCGGACGTCCATCAAGACGGGGGCACCGCCCTTTTCTGGCAAAAAGGGAATGTCCGAAAACGCGGGGCGCTTACGGAGAATTCGGCGGGCAAACAAGGTGCCATTTTCCCCGCCGAAGGCCAAGCACGCGTTCGCGCGGGCGTCTCAGGCGAAGAGTTCGCTGATGGGGGTGCCCTGATCGGTGATGGGCACGGGGCGGTCCCCATCGAAGAGTTCCTTGCGCGGGTCGATGCCAAGGTCGGCGAGCACGGTGGCGAAGAGGTCGGGAACACCGCAGGCGTTCTCCACCGGCTTTTCCGAGAGATCATCGGTCACGCCCCAGGCGCCGCGATGTTTCAGGCCTCCGCCGGCGAGCACGACGGAGAAAGCGGTGCCCTGGTGACCGCGACCGCCGCCGCCATCGAAGGCGGAGGGGCGACCGAACTCGGTGTTCACCACGATGAGGGTCTTGTCGAGGAGTCCGTGGGCCTCGAGATCGGTGATGAGCGTGGACATGGCCTTGTCGAGTTCCTGGATGAGGATGTGCTGGTTCAGCTGGCCGGCGTTGTGGGTGTCCCATCCGGTCCCGTTGACGAAGTTCATGTTGTGGGAGACTTCGATGAAACGGACGCCCCGCTGGATGAGTCGGCGCGCGAGGAGACAGCGCTGGCCGAATTCGTCACCGTAGGCGTTGCGGAGATCGCCTTTCTCCGATTTCAGGTCGAAGACCTCCATGAACTTCGGTCCCGCGAGCCGGAGGCTCTCCTCCAGCGCCTCGTCGTAACCGGCCAGCGCGGTCTCGGGGCGGAACTCGCCCGCGGTTTCGCGCATTTTCGCCAGCAAGGCCTCGCGGCGGCTCTGACGGGTGCCGTCGATGTGCTCGGGGCGCTTCAGTCCCGCCGGTCCGGCTTCGGTGTCGAGCAGGTAGAGAAAACCGGCCCTGGCTCCGAGGAATCCGGGCCCGCGGGAGAAGTTGGGATAACCGATGACCACGTAGGCGGGCACGCCCTCCTCGGCCGCGCCCATCTCGTGGGCGACGATGGAGCCCAGCGACGGGTAGACGGTGGTGCCACTGACGTTGCGCCCGGTGTGCATGCGATTCGACGCGGCGGCGTGCTCGTCAATGACATCGTGGTTCACCGTTCGCACGGCGGTGATGCGGTCCATCACACCGGCGCAACGCGAGAGGTGCTCGCACACCCGCACCCCGGGCACGACGGTGTCGATGGCGGGGTAGTAGCTGCCGGCTTTCTTGGCCTTGGCGTCGCCGAGGGCCTTGGGGTCCCAGGTGTCGACCTGGGCGGCCCCACCACCGAGCCAGATGTGGACACAGTGCTCGGCTTTGCCTTTGGGAAAATGGGCGATGTGTCCGCTCTCACTACCGAAAGCGGAGAGTCCCGGGTGGACTCCGGCGGCGAGTCCTCCCGCTCCGGCGATCTGCAAAAACTGGCGTCTTTTCATGGGAATATCGGTGTTTGATGGGAAAAGGTCCCGCCTCAGGGCACGTAGAGAAACTCCGGCGAATTCATCACCGCCCAGAGCATGTCCTCCATCCGCTCGCGCCAATCGGCCCGGAGCGCGACGGTGGGCGGATCTCCCTCGCGGGCGCGCTTTTCCATCTCGATCTTGATGCGGTTGGCCTCGGCGGAGAGGTGATTCGACCACGAGACATGCTTCAGCGGCGCGGGCCGGATGGCGGGCGGGCGTTGATCCTCGGGAATGACGCGGTCGGCGAAGCCCTCGCTGAGCAGTTCGGCATAAACGACGCGCTCGTCGTCGGTCGGCTCGCGGGTCAGCACCCGGAGGTAGACTTCCCCGATCAACTCGTCGAGCGACAGGTCGGCGCGGGTCGCCAAAGCGGTGATGTCGTTGTCCTCGCTGAGGTTGGTGACCCAGTTGCCCAGCGAGCCGTTGGCGATGATGGCGGGCTGGCGCACGTTGGGATCGGATTCGCGGAAGCTCTTCGGCTCCTGCCGCGAGGGGCGCCAACCGAAATTTTCCAGCACATCGACCACCGCCTGGGCTTTGGGGATCGCGAGGCTGGGGCGGTCGCGCTCATTCGACAGCGAGGTGAACTCCCAGGCGCGTCTCGGGAACCCGAGGCTGATCATGGCTTTTTCCACCTGGGTGCCGTCGTTGTCCATGGTCAGTTCCTCGGACTCAAGATCCTTGCCGACCACGGAGAAGAGGGAATCGACCACCTGCTCGGCCGTCATGCGGCGCTGGATGGGGGCGGAAAAATCGGGCGTGACCCCGGGCTCGAGGGGGCGGGCTTTGCGCTGATAGGCCTCGGAGTTGAGGATAAGCCGGGCGATGTGCTTGGTGTCGTAGGCGTTGGCCACCAACTCGCGCGCCAGCCAGGCGAGCAACTCGGGATGGGAAGGCTGCGAGGCCTCCCAGTCGTCGGCCAGTTCCACGATGCCGGCGCCCATGAACTGTTTCCACAGCCGGTTGACGATGACTTGGGGGAAACGCCCGTTCTCCGGCGAGGTGATCAGGGCCGCGAGCCGCTCGCGCGTGTCCCCGGCATCGCGCAGCAGCGCCGGATCGATCTCGGGGACAAAGCTCTCGGCGAAGGGGGCCGGCCATTCGGCGCCCACGGTCTCACCCGGTTTCAGGGTGATCTCGATGAGCGGTTTGCGCCCCTCGAAGGTGGACATCGGCACCGAGGAACTCTCCGGCAGCTTGATGGGCGCGCGTCCCAGCATGGCGGCCAGCTCGAACAGGTCGCGCTGTTTCGACTCGTGATAGGGGGCGTCGTGACAGCGGGCGCACTTCATCTCCACCCCGAGGAAGGCGGTGCCCAGGATGTGGGCCTTCGCCGCCATGGGCACGTCATTCTGAGCCGCCATGCCGAACCCCGCCGGTCCCCCGCCATAGACGCTGCCCTCCATCATCACCAGCTCGGTGACGAAGCGGTCCATGGGCAGATTGTCCTGCAGCGCCTCATGAATCCAGAATCGGAACGGACCGGAGTTGTTCAGGCTCGGCTTGAGAATGTTGGGATTCTCCGCCAGCACATCCTGCCAGTAGGCGGTCCAGTGATCCGCCCAGCGATCATCCGCCAGCAGGCGATCAATGACCGCCGCGCGCCGACTCCCGGGCGCCTCAGCGAGGAAGGCGGCGATCTCCGCGGCGGTCGGCGTGACTCCCACGGTGTCGAGTGTCACCCGGCGGAGGAATTCCAAGTCGCCGGTCAGTTCGGTCGGTTCGACCTTCCCAGCGCTCTCGGTGTAGGAGGCGCCCTCGCGAATCCATTGCGCGATGAGCTCGCGATCCGCGTCCGAAAGGGGGTCGCCCTTGGGCGGCATGATGTCTTCCCCGGCGTCGGGATGGATCAGCTCCAACAGCAGGCTTTCCTCCGGCTTGCCCGGCACCACCGCCGCCATCTCCGAATCGCCGCCCTTCATCGCCGCCTCGCGGGAGCTGAGGCGCAGACCGCCTTTCGATTTCTCATCGTGGCAGCGATAGCAGTTCTCCGCCAGCAGGGGCTTGATCCGGGTGGCGAAATCCACTCCGCCTCCCGCCGATCCCGCCTCGGCATCGGTCTGCGCCCACGAGGCCGCGAGAAAAGCGTCGATGCTCTGGTGCGCCGGTTTGGGCAGGGAGGTCGCCACGTCGCGGGCCTTCTCATGACGGCGCCGCCAGTAGTCGGCCTCCTTTTCCCGCAGGACCAGTCGCCGCTCCTGGTTGAGCGCGCGGTGATACTCGGCCCGCTCTATCCGATAGGATTCCCAACCGGCGTCGGTCAGCGGCACCTCGCGATCCCCCGGGCCCAGCAGGAGCACGCGTCCATCGTCGGTTTTCAGGCTCAGGCTGGTCTCGCCCAGGGTGGAGCGCACCCGACCATTCCCGGCGATCATTTCCAACACCACGAGATGTTCGCGACCGTCGCCGGAAATTTTCACCACCTGCTCGCGGTCACCGGGACCGAGATAGCGGAGATCGCCGTCCACTGTGTCGAGCTTTTCGGTGTCGATCTCGTTGTGCGCGCCGCCGCCGAAGTTGCCGAACTCGCTCTCGGCCACCACCTCGCCATCGATCCACAGCCGGCTCTTGCCGCGCGTCCGCATCAGCAGTTCCCGCTCCCCCTCCGGGAGGGTGATCCTCGCCGCGGCCCGCAGCAGGTAGGGATTGCTCCAGTCCTCGCGCACCCCGGCGCCGGTGTATTTCTCCGGAATCCGGAAAAAGCCGAACACCTCCTCGTCGTAGGCCAGACTGGGTTCGGGAAATTTCTTCGGCCAGGCGCCGACTTTTCCGAGATTCTCCACGATCTCCACCCGGATTTTGTCTCCGGTAATTTCTCCGTCGGTGAAACTCGGCACGTAGGGAGGCACCGGAAAGCGCTCGGTCAGCTCCGCCTCGGTCAACACCCGGCGATACAGCGCCACCTCGTCGATCAGCCCCCGGTAGGAGCCGCCGGGTCCCCGCCCCATGGAGTTGCCGACCCAGACCTCGTCGTCATCCACCACCGGCGGACGCTTCGTCGCGCCCGCGTAGGCGGTGCTCCAGGCGCCCTCGACCAACTCGCCGTCCAGGTAACCACGGATACTGTCCGGCTCGCCGAAGACGTAGGTCACCGCCACATGATGCCAGCCGGAGCCCGGCGTGAAACCCGTGGAGGAATCCCAGCGATGCCAGTCCGCCACCTGATCCCCCTCGGCGCGGCTCCGAAACAGGAAGCTCAGCTTCAGCGCGCTGCCGGCGCGAAAGAGGCGAAAGCCGTAGTTCTGGTTGTTCGCCTCCTGCCCCGGATTCCCGGTGCGGCCTTTGCCGAGGATGTAGAAATTGGTGTTTCCCGGCACGTCCTCGGGATTCACCCAGGCCTCGATGGTGATGGGATCCCCGTTGTCGAAATCAAACTGGCTGCCCGGCCCGAGATCCTCCAGACGGATCACCCCGCCCCGGCCATCCTCGGACACGCCGAAAAACGCGGCCCGATTCCCCTCCGGCAAGGTCTTGAACTCCGCCGGCCCCGGACCCCCCGGCCCCAACTCCACCCGGCCCTCGATTTCCCCGTAGGCCGGGCGATCTCCGTCGAACGACCACCACGCCACCGGCAGCATCTTGCGGAGATGATCGTGATAACCGACGGGCTCGGCCTTGGGATTCTCGCCCGCGGCGAAAAAGGGCGCGATCAACAGCGGGAGAAACGGGACGAACCGGGGGATTTTCATCGGGACAAACAGGAAAGGAACGGCAATCAGAGGCGGCCCGAGATTACCGCGCCACCACGGGAACAAACGAGACATTTTCCCGCCGGGCGACTCGCGTCTTCGCGGAAAATCCCTTGCCCGTTCAATCCTCCGGCGATTCCGCGGGCGCTCCCCGCCCCCGGCGGCACAGCGCGTACACCACGGCCCCCACCGCCAAGGTGACCAGCCCCCAGCCGGTCTCCGCCGGTTTTTCCCGCACCTGATAGTAGAGCACGTAGGCGCTCATCAGCGAAAAGATCAGCGGCGTCACCGGATATCCCCACGCCCGATACGGACGCGGCGCGCGGGGCATCCGCCATCGCAGCCAGAACAAGGCCAGCACCGTCATCAGCGACGACAGGGTCAGGATGGCCTGGATGTATTGGATCAACTGCTCAAAACGGGCCGTGATCACCAGCACCAGCACCACCAGAGCCTGGAGCAGCACCGCCCACACCGGCACCCCGGAGCGATTGCGTCGCGCCAGCCGGGAGAAAGCCCGGTAGTCCTCCCCCATCGCCGCTGTCACTCTCGGCCCCGCCCAGGTCATGGAACTGATCGTCGAAATCAGCCCCACACTGATCAGCAACCCCATCACCGCGCCCCCGCGCTCTCCGAAAATCCCCGTCGCCACCACGAAACCCACCTCCGGCACATTGGCCATCGATGCCATCGGGGTGGACCAGAGAAAAGCCGCGTTCAGCAACACATAGAGCGCCGTCACCACCCCCGTCCCGATCAACAGTGCCAGGGGCAGAGTACGGCGCGGATTCTTCAGCTCGCCCGCGATGTAGACCGCCGCGTTCCAGCCCGCGTAGGCGTAAAGCACGTAGACCAGCGAGATCGCGAAAGCCGGACTCCCGATCAGCGCCGCGTCCCCCGCCACCGGCAGGAACGACAACGGCTGCCGCGCCCCCAGGAGGAAAGCGGCCCCCGCCAACATCAGGATGAGCCCGATCTTGAGCCCGGTGAAAAACATCTGGAACTGACCGATCCGGCTCAGACTGCCCAGGTGCACCGCCGACACCAGCACCACCACCGGCACCGAGAACACCCACGGCGGCGCGTCAAAGATCGCTCCCAGATAGTTGCCCATCAGCACCGCGTTCAACGCCACCGGCGCCGCGAAACCCACCGTCGCCGAGACCCAGCCCGAGAGAAAACCCGCCGCCGGATGCCAGGCCTCCCGCAACAGGTGATACTCCCCGCCCGAACGCGGCATCATCGCCGCCAACTCCGCGTAGCACACCGCCCCGCAGAACGAGATCACCCCGCCCAGCACCCACAACAGCATCACCGGAAAACCGCTCGGCAATCCCGCCACCTGAAATCCCAGGCTGCCAAACACCCCGGTACCCACCATGTTGGCCACCACAATGGCGATCGCCACCGGCAGCGTCACCCGGCGAACCGGGACGGGGGAGAGTGGATCGGGCGCGGACATGGAGAAGAATTCACCCACAGAAGCAAAGACCGGACTTGCCCGCGAGCGGAGAATTGTTTAAGGAAACTTGAGCGATTTCCTCATTTCCCAATGTCCTCTCCCCGTTTCCCCGCCCTCCTGGCGGTCCTCCTCGTCGGTGGCTGCGCACCCCTGACCTCCCCTCCCCCCGCCCCGGCGATTCCCGCCGAGACCGGGTCCTATTCCGACCTCGATGACACCGCCCGGTTCCTCGCCGGTCTGCCCGGCGGAGGCACCCCCCGGCTCCGGACCCTGCGCGCCACCGCCGCCTGGCAAAGCCACGCCGACCGCATGGACCAGCTCTTCGGCTACTTCGATCGCGGCTACCTGCCCAAAGTGCGCGACTTCCGCTCCGAACTCGGCGGCCTCACCGCACCCGGCGTCCTTTTCTACCCCTTCGGCGGCCCCGACTACCTCTACGCCAACGGATTCTTCCCCGGCGCCCGACACACCGTGCTCGTGGGACTGGAGGGCGTCGATCCCCTCCCCGATCTGGAGACTCTGGACGATGCCGACATCGCCGCCGGTCTCGCCGGACTCTCCAAATCCCTCCGCGACATCACCGGCGCCAGCTATTTCATCACCAAAGACATGCGCGTCGACCTCGAGACCACCGCCTTCAGGGGCACCCTGCCCATCATCCTGGTCATGATCGCCCGCTCCGGCCAGAGCATCCAGTCGGTGACCCCCGTCGGCCTCGATACCTCCGGCGCCGTGACTTCGCGGGCCGGGGACGCCGCCTGTCCCGGCTGGCACATCGTCGCCGGGGGCAAGCATCTCTACTACCTCCGCGAGGATCTCTCCAACAGCACCCTCGGCGGCGACCGTCGGCTCCTGTCCTTCGTCCGCTCAAAAGGAGCCCCCGTCACCTTCATCAAGAGCGCCAGCTATCTCATGCACACCGACGGCTTTTCCCGCATCCGCAACTTCATCCTCTCCGACAGCCAGGCCATCCTCCAGGACGCCTCCGGCGTGCCCTACCGGATGCTGAACGACAGCGGACTGAGCCTGACTCTCTACGGCAACTACACCCGCCCCCTCGACGTGTTCGCCGAGCGCCAGCAGGACGACCTCGCCGCCGCCTACCGCACCGGCTCCCCCCATCCGGTGAAACCGATCGACTTCGGCGTCGGCTACCTCCGCAATCCCGCCAACCCCTGCCTCATCCTGGCCAGACGCTGAGCCCCAAGAACCAAGAACCAAGAACCAAGAACCAAGCCCCAAGCCCCAAGAACCAAGAACCAAGAACCAAGAACCAAGAACCGTGAACCGTGAACCCACCACCGGCCTCGTCATCGCCGACGACGGCTGCCCCCGCTGCTTCTGGGGCGCCGGATCGCCGGACTACCTCGCCTATCACGACGATGAGTGGGGCCGCCCCGTCAGCGACGACTTTCGACTCTTCGAGAAACTGTGCCTCGAGGGATTCCAATCCGGCCTCAGTTGGCTCACCATCCTGCGGAAGCGGGAAAATTTCCGCGCCGCCTTCGCCGGGTTCGACTTTGATCGGGTGGCCCAGTTCGACGAACGCGACATCGCCCGACTCCTCGGCGACGCCGGGATCGTGAGACATCGCGGCAAGATCGTTTCCACCCTCAACAACGCCGCCCGCGCCCGCGAACTGCGCGACGAGTTCGGCACCCTCGCCGCCTACTTCTGGCGTTGGGAACCCGACCCGAAGACCAGGCCGAAGCGGCTCACCTGGGCCAAGCTGCGCGAACTCAATCAGACCGCCGAATCGAAAGCCCTGAGCAAAGACCTGAAGCGACGAGGCTGGACCTTCGTCGGCCCCACCACCGCCTACGCCTTCATGCAGGCCATGGGCCTGGTGAACGACCACATCACGGGCTGCGCGACGAGAGAAACAGTGGAGGCGGAGCGACAAGCCTTTCAGCGGCCCGGCGGCTGAGTATGATCAGCCAAGAAATGAAGCCAACGCAGCCCTAACTCGCGACATCACCGCCAACAACGACTCGCTGGACCTCTTGGCAACCATGACCGCGCACATCTACAGCTACGACGCCGCTCATCGGCGCACCACCGCCACGCGGGAGGATGGGGCCTTCTGGCTCGATGGCTACAATGATCGCGACGAAGTCATCAGCGCCAAAAAGCACCTGCCCTCGGGCGATGTCCTCGCCGGTTGGCAGCAGGGCTTCGCCTACGATAGCATCGGGAATCGCAAATCGATGGAAAAAGGCGGCGACGCCGACGGCGAAAATCTGCGCGTCACCGACTACACCGCCAATCGTCTCAATCAATACACTCAGGTCGTCCACCCCACCCTCTTCGATGCCCTCGGTCTGGCGCATCCCGACGCCACCGTGACCGTCAATGGTCAGCCCGCCGACCGGCAGGGCGCCCATTGGCGAAAGGAACTCGAAGCGGGCAACGCCAGCGGCCCGGCTTTCCCCGAGGTGGAGGTCGAGGCCACCCGGACCGGCGTCGGACCCGGCGGCGGCGAGGTGCGCGTGGTGGAGCGCGGCGGACATTTCATCGATCCGGTGTTCCTGGCGCCGCGACACGATGCCGATGGCAACCTGCTCAGCGACGGACGCTGGGGCTACACCTGGGACGCGGACAATAGATTGGTCGCCATGCGCACCCACCCGGCGGCGGTGGCGGCGGGCGTGCCCGAGGAGCGGTATGAATTCACCTACGACGCCGAATGGCGGCGGGTGCGCCAGCGGGTGTGGCGTTGGGACGAGGAAGCGCCCGGCGAGGCGGCGGGCACCCTGGGGGCCTTCGTGCTGGTGCGCGACGAGCGGACCGTTTACGACGGGTGGAACCCCGTGGCCCAGATCGACGCGACCGGCGCCGTGGTGCAGCGTCACCTCTGGGGACTGGATCTCAGCGGCACCGCGCAGGGAGCCGGGGGCGTCGGCGGACTGCTGGGCACCTGGGACAATGGCACCACCACCCGCGAAGGCTTGCGGGAAAGCGGACCCGGCGTCGGCAATGGAAACGGCAACGGCGAACCGCGCGCCTGGTATGTGGCCTACGACGGCAACGGAAACGTCAGCGCGGTGATCACCACCGGGAACGGAGGAACCGAAAACCGGAAAACCGCGTTCTACGACTACGAAGCCTTCGGCAAAGTGCTGGCCTCGTGGGGCGACGCCGACTTGCTGGCAGCGAATCGGTATCGTTTTTCGACCAAGCCGGAGGATGGGACGGGGTTGTTGTATTACGGCTATCGGTATTTGGATGCGGGGACGGGGCGGTGGGTGTCGCGGGATCCGATCAACGAAGAAGGTGGGGCGAACTTGTATGGGTTTGTACGGAATCGAGGCGTCATGATTTATGACTACCTAGGGTTAGATAGCCATCACTGGTGCCCGTATTTTGGATCGAAAAAAGAAGGCCAAGCTAGAGTTGATGCCATTACCAAGGGAAAATGCATCTGTGATATTGACCATTACACAACTGAAATATGGGGGCAAAAGTACCAAGGATCAGGTTGGAATGGCACCCCCCACAACCTGTTGCACAACGAATTGCAATACAATAGAATTTATGAAATTATTCGAAGAAGCTCGATGGGAGATGCTTGCAAGTTTTACAATATGCTTGATGTCGCGATGAAAGCATATGATGCAATTCTCCAGTTTGTTGACACATATTGGGGATATCAGCATGGACACTATCAGATGTCCGGACCGGAGCTTCATAAGTTCAGCGAGAGGAAAAGTGGAGCGAGATATACGACCAATCTGTCTTGGAACCTTGAGCGAATGCGCTGCTGTCGCGGAAGGGAGGGAGATCGGAATGATCCCCAAAGAAATTGGATTGTCGATAGGATTGATGAAGTATTTAAGGAAACGATGCAGTTCCGAGCACCTCATAAGCATCGATCATTATATAATCATATGAGGGATAGCATACCATTTGAAGTCGGACCTCCGCAGCAGGTCCCTCCAATTGTCGTAGAAGTTTTCGGTGACATCACAATAGGCATGATAATCGCAGCGACTCCTTTCCCTGGTGACGACGCACTTTACGGGCCATACGTTTTTGTCAAATATGGACGATATCTTCCCAAGATTTCTCGCACACGTCCGCCCGTCCGCCCCGGGCCACTAAGGCCGACCAACCCAAGCCGACCACCAACGCCTCAGCCCGCATATCCGACTGTGAATTGAGAGAGGAAGCTGAAAGCGTTTTCCCATTTCGACAAATGAGTGCATATGAAATATTTCGCAAAGACCTAGTTACTCCGGATTCATCCCTAACAAGGATTATAACCGGTAGGTTTGGTCCGGATTTTCTCCGGAATGCAAGGATTGAAGCGCTCTTGCCTGTAGAAGTGGTTTTCGATGATCGGGATATTTTAGACTTTTCGGAGGTGATTTTTTTATCGATAGATAGTATAAAGTCAGAACTTGAGAGGATGGAATCAGAAAAAGTGTTTCCGTTGGCGATTTTAGATAGTTTTCTGCTTCTCTCCATTATTCTGAAGGACAATAAAGCACAGCTAGGTGTCTTTGACCGTATTGCATTTTCGGATCATCAATGCAAATTTGACGATCCGCTAACAAGAAAAGTGTTTCGGACTCTTCCATGCGGCTTTCCGGAATTCTTGAAAATTTTTACTTCGACACATGAATAAGAGCGACATAGAGGCTTTGTGGGGGGATCCAGAAATTTCATGCGGCTATGAGGATGTATTTGTGGAAAGATATTTAGACGGCCAGTCTATTTGGAGTCTCGACAGAGACTCTTACCTTTTAGGAACTCGCTTTCTTGTGGAGCATGTTGAATCTGTTGATAGGTGGAAATTGCTAGGCGTTTATTTGGTTTTTTTTCTAGAAGAGATTGATATGATTTCAGCAGGATGGCATGAGAATGTATATATAACAGTTTCTTTTTTGAATTATCTCTGTCACGCAGATTGGATGCTAGATGGCTTGTTGGATGATGAAAAACTGAGGGCTGTGTTTGAAGTGGTCGGTAGAATTGATTCATGTGAGGCTATTCGTTGGCAATTCGAGGATCAGCTTTCGATCTTAAGCGGACTCCGCCGCAAGGTATGAACCGTATGAGCTCTGCCGATAGGGGTCAGGCTCGAATGGCACGTAGTTAACGACTTTTTTTGATAAAAACTAAGCCGATGCAAAATCCCGAAACCCCCGGCCAACCAGGGGATGAGGCGCTTTAACTCCCTGATTCTCAATATTTCTGTGCTTATACTTCTCGGCATTAAAGGGCTTCGCAGGGGTCATGTAAAAATTTTTGACACATCACCAAAAGATAAGCGGCGATTTTGGTGGCGGCGGCGCGCAAAGGCTGTCGGTGGGCTCTGCCGATAGGGGTCAGAAGTATCAGATGTTGGCAAGGGCATTTTTTGAA
>CAYTNL010000092.1:0-26236 GCA_964439145.1 uncultured Verrucomicrobiales bacterium | reverse complement strand
AGGTTACCTTTTCACCTGCAATTGTCACTCGCCTAAGTCCGACAGGCTGCTAGACCGGGCATACGACGCCCTCGGACCAGCCACCATCCAGACCTCGTCGTTGGTCACGGCGAACGTCGCGTTCGGAAAGAATTCGGCCTGACCGAACAACAAGGGCATCGGCTTCCAAGTCACGTAGTCTTCGCTCACGAAGTGGCGATAGACGTGCGGATTGTAGCCCGGGTAGTTCTTGGATGGAATGGCCGTGATCGGAAAGAGATGATGCACCCCGCGATAGGTGATCGCATGGGCGTTCATGTTCACCCCGGGGCATCCGACGTGAAATCGGGGTTTGTAGGGCGAGTCGTTTACCTGTTGAGCGATGACGGCGGCCATCTCCCGGTCGAGCAGGGCGATGCGCTCCTCCTTCGGGATCTCGTCAGCGAACAGTTCGCCCCCGAAAGAATCGAGATTCTGAGGCGCCTGTTCTCTCCACCGTGGTGATTTCACAAGCGGCCTGCCGGTCAACTCTTCGACCTCGCCATCGGACAGCCGACGATCCCAGATGACGAGGTCGTCGATCCAGCCTTGGAACGGAAACCGTCCCCCCGGTTCGGCTCCGACCCAGATGCCCTGTTCCTTCGCGACGAACAGGCGACCCAGCATCGATCTGCCACTGTACCAGCTACGCACGATCTCCTCGCTATCGAGGGCAACATCCGTGGCCGGAAAATCGAGATTGGCCAGATACTTCTTGGTCGCAGCGAAATCCGTCCGGATGACCAAGGTCCGCCAGCCTGCCTCATCGGCTTCTTCGAGACGATGGTTGAATCCGGCCTTGTAGACTTTCCGGTCGTCCCAACCGAAACGCAGGCCGAGATTCTGACGGCTGAGCGATCCCCACGGAATCTCCCAAGCGCCGAGATCAACCGCGAACTGCCCCGCTTCGCCGGCCGAGCTCAGGAGTTGACCGTCGAAAGGATCCTCCGCACCGAGAAAGCGGGCGTAGATCGTAAAGTCCTCGTCGGGGGAAAGTTTGTCCCAAACCGAATCCGGATCGACGACGGAGAAGAACCCACCTTCCATCCGCGCGGCAGATCCGTCGGATGCACCGTCGTGGGAGACGATTTCGGCATCGCCGCTGACCTGAAGTTCCACCGGGTCGTTTCCGTCGAATCGCCAAGCGACTGCCGCCTCATCGATCAGGCTCTTCTCCTCATCCGAATCGCTCTTTTCTTCCGAATCGTTCTTCGCTTCCGGGCTGTCTCCGGCAAAGTCCTTCCAGATCGTGGCCAGACTCCAGGCGCCGGCTTCGACCAAGGCAGCGCTACCGGACAATCCGCGGCAAGCGACTTCGACCGCAGCCGGATCGTCGGGACGCCACCACGCCGCGAGGCATCGACCGTTCGCATACACTTCGACAAGACTGTGATCCCAGAAAACGCGAAGGTCGGCGAAACGTCCTTCGCGAAGGGGAATCTGACCGGCGGAAATCCCCTTTCCTCGTGAGTTCCTGGCGGCGCGCTTCGCGCCACGCAGATCGAGCGACAGGTTCCCCTCGGAATCGCAAGCGATCCGAATCGAATCATCCTCACTGGCATGGAGAACGATTTCCGCGGCGGACTCTTCTCCGAATTCGAGGGTGGTCTCCAATTCGAAGCATCCGGTGTGTCCGCCCTCGAGCGGCAACTTCGTGAGACCTGGCCCGAGATGCCGCCGCTCGCTTCGGTGGAGGGGATTCGATCTCAGGGCGGCCAGCTCCGGAGCCGGGGCGAAGAGGAGAGTCTCGCCATCCTCATCGAGCGCGATCTCCCGGGGTACGCTGTAGGCGCTGAGCCATCCCTCCCGCATGGCGTCCCGGGCGACGTGGTCGGCATGCCAGAAGCTGTCCCGCATCCAGAAAAAAAGAAGGTTCCGCCCCTCGTCCGTGGTGATGACTCCTCCGAAGGGATTCGCGTTTTCCTCATCGAGATGGAAACGGCCCGCGCCTTCCTTGACGAAGCGGTCGTTCTCGATGCGCCCGATCACGTACTGCCCATCGTCGTCGATCGCGAGGTCGGAGAAAAGCACCGCCTTCCCGCCGACGAAGAAGATCTTGGGATGATGCGCTGCATGATCTCCGGTGTAGAAAGGACCGACATAGGTCCAGGACGACAGCGTATCGTCCGCTGCCCGGTAGAGTTGCAGCGTGGGCTGCCGTCCCGGTTCCGGTTCCGTGCCGGGGGTGGCACCGATCATGTGCCATTCCCCTTCGTATTGGAAGATCCAGTGGTCGAGCGTGGGAACGCCGGAGTCCGGCAAGGGGAGCGGGATGTTCTCCTGTCGTTTCCACGAGCGGTGCCCTTCGTCGTCGCTGGTCCAGCGCTGCAGACCGGGTATCCACACCCCGTCTGCCCCTTTTCGGTGCGCATTGTTCGCGTAGACGACTCCCTGCCCCGATTCCTCCAAGACCGCAATGTTGCAGGCCCGTGCGTAGGTCCATCCCGGAAGAGTCTCGTATTTCCAGTAAACCAAATCTCGGGACGAAAGGTGCTGGAAAAGGTGGGTGGGATTCAAGCCCCATTCAAAGTGTCCGTGCGGCCACAAATGATAAATCCCGGAGTGAAAGCTCGTCCCCGGCTCGGTAATGAATCCGGGCACCGTCACGTGGATGCGGGGGAAGTATCGATTTTCGGAAAGAGAGCGCCGATAGTGCGCTTCGTAGTCGTCCTGAATTGCGAGGAATCGCTTCTCCAGCGGCATCCCGGGATCGTAGAATCGCCCCCCGATCTCGTAGTAGCCGGGGTAGCGTTCCCACTCGCTATCGACCTTCTCGACGCCGCTGAGATCCCCGATCTCCGAATCGGTCATCGACCGGTTCCAGAAGGCGACCTGGGCAAATGACCGGCGAAGGGATATTTCGCCCGAAGATCGCGACCAAGAACCAAGCCGGATTGGGAAATCAGCGCGTCGCTGACAGGCGCGAAGCGCTGGATCAGGTCGAAGTTCGCACTGAACGTCCCACGGTCTCCCGCCCGCTCCTGGATGACGCCATCGAGAAAAAACTCCTTCACTCCATCCCGAACCCGGAACACTGCTGTATGCGCCTTTCCGTCCGCAAGTGAATCCGCCGGGCCACATATCAGCGACCCGTTGAAATAAGCGCCGAGCACCGGAATGGGCATGTTTCCCGGGCGGATGATCTCCAGAGCGAGGAATTGCCGCCCACCCTTTTGCGCGGGGGTGGAACTCCACTCGAATAGCGTCGCGTCTTCCAAGGATGACAGGGTGAACGTGACCGAGAACGAGAAGTCGCCGTCCGGCTCCAGCGGCAAGTTGACGACCTGTCCTGCCGGTGTGGTTGGCAGAGAATCGAACGTAGCGATTGCGTCCCCGGGCTGCGCGGAGGCGACCTCGAGGGTCAGATTCACGAGGATGCAGGAAATGAGGAGGGACCTTTTTTTCATCTGATTCTATTGAAACGGAATCTCCGGGTTCGTGGCGGAAATCCTTCCGGAGTCCTCGAATGTACCTATTGGTCATCGGCTCGTTTCACCGATTCCAGAAACGACACAGGTTTTTCGAAATCGAAGAGTAGAAAGCCCATCTGCTGAAGCAAGCTACTGGCGTAATCAGAGAAGAAGGCCTTTCGGATCGCGAATCGATCGTGGCAAGCTTCTCTCCCCTTGCAATATTTTGCAGTCGCAAGATAGAAATGGAGGGCCTTCGAAACGAAATGGAAATACCGAGATTTTGAACCCCTACTTCTCTCAGAAATGAAACAAGTGAGTCAAGTTTTGCAGTTTTTTTACGCTGCCGTAGTCCCTGAACACCCCGCCAAATGGCGCAAATCCTCTCGAATTCCCGGAGCTGGTCCTCCAGGCACAGTTTCAGCAACGGTCGGAGACACCGCTCAGTGAAGTAGCTCTGGTCTCCCGGATCCTCCAGACTACAAACGAAATCGAGGATCTCATCGGGCAGTTTGAGTAGGTTGATGTGGAGATGCAGCGAAGACCGGTTAATCCACTCATTTTCAGCGATTTGCAGCTTGGTCAGCCAAGGATTCTCATCGCGAATCTGCTGCCAATAAAGCGCTCTCGGAATCGCGCCGCAGCCCGAGAATTTCGCGATTTCCCTACACCGATTCCAACTGAAGGGCTCGACGATTGAGGCTCCGTGCCACTGGTTTCCCGGCACCACGACAATGAAGACTTGCGTCAGGAAAGTTCGATTCCTCCTCACGATCGCTTCGCCAAAGAAAACGCCGCCAGTTGTGGCGGTTTTTTTGTTGCGATGCGCAGGGGCGAGGACCCGTAGGGGGGCCACCAGGGACTGTGAACTCTATTCCGCACTCGGCGATTGCTCCCAAGCGGTGGTTTTCGGAGTCTCCACCAAAGTTTAGGAAACGGTTTTTTGCGTCATTTCCTGCCCAAACGGAGTCGCGAACCCGACGACGTAAAATGCCGAGAGAATTGACGGGGTGGATTCGTTTTGTCCCTGGCGGGCAACTACGCCGGCAGTCGCAAGGTGAAGACGGAGCCGCTTCCCAGCTCGGTTTCGACCAGTATCCTACCGTCATGGGCCTCGGCGATTTCTTTGGATATCGCGAGGCCAAGACCGAAATGATGACTTCCGTGATCGGAGCGGGACTTGTCTCCGCAGTAGAAGCGCTCGAATAATCTCGGCAGGTCAGCTTCGGCAATTCCTTTTCCGTTGTCGCTCACCGAGATTTCGATTCCGCCAGCAGCCTCGCTCAGCCGCACCTCTACCCGACCACCATCGTTGGTATAGGCAACCGCGTTGGCTAGCAAATTGGTGACGACTTGTGAAATTCCTACCGCGTTGACCTCGGCCTGAACGGGTTCGAGACTGCTTTCGATGGTGATCGATTTTTTACCCGCCGCCGGCTGAACCGATTGAAGGCAGCGATCCACCAGCAGATCGAGATCCACCAACGCACGATCTCCGAAAGCATCCCCGGAATCGACTCTCGCCAACTGCAGGAGCTGCTCGACCAGTTGTTTCATCGAACGCGCCGAATCGGCGCATTGATCGAGGCTCACGCGAAAGTCTTCGATGGTCTTCGGATTCGACTGGGCGGCCGTGAGGATCGCAGTGATCGGAGTGCGCAGCTCATGCGAGGCATTGGCGGTGAATTGCCGCTCGCGGAGAATATGAGTTTCCAGCTGGTCAAAGGTGCTGTTGAGAACTTCGGACAAATCGGTCAATTCCGAGCTTCCTCCTTCCGCCAGGATTCGCTGATCCAATTTTCCATCGGCAATGTGTCGGGCCGTTCCAGAGATTTTTCCTATCGGCTTCAGGGCTCTCCGCGTCAGCCAATAGCCGGCCCCGAGAAAGAAGAGGAGGAAGAGCAATTCACCCGCAACGAGTCCTAACAGGAACTGTCGCAGATTCGCCTTCTGATCGGCGATATCGCGACTGACCAGAATGATGTAGCTCCGCACCGCCCGACTGAGCATCATTCTTCGGGAGTCGGTCGTTTCGACAATCCCAGTCTCCGAAAGATCCCGGGGAAAGGGAACTTCGAGGGTTGTCTCCGGGAAATCCTCCGACTGAAACTGAAGCGCGAGTTTCCCGTCCACCACCCTCCATACCTGGTAGTCGATCACCTCCGGCTGCGAATCCATCGCGCTGCCGGGTAAGGGAGGCAGTGCGGGGACGGTCGACTCGGCGTCCCGCAGCCGGTTTTGATCCAGATCGAATCGCACCAACATCGAATGGATCTGTCGGGAACGGAGCAGCAGTCGTTCGTCGATTTCCCGATAGACTTCCGATTTCCCGAACTGCCAGGCGAACACACCCAGCCCGGCAAGAGCCATGAGCACGAGTAGCCCGTAGGAAAATTGCAACTGTGCTGAGATTGATCGAAACATGGGATCAGCTGATCGAAAAACCCATTCCGCGATGGGTGGTGATGAAGTCTTTCCCCAGCTTCGAGCGAATCCTCGAAATTCGGACGTCGATGGTATTGGAGAGGCTGGAGCCGACGTCTTCGAACAAATGATCGTAGAGTTCGGTGCGGGTCACAACCTGGCCGCGTTTGAGCGCGAGAAACTCGACCATCGCATATTCCAGGGCCGTGATAGCCACCGGCTCGCCAACTTTCAGCAGGACTTTCCGGTTCAGGTCGAGTTGGTAGTCCCCGACGTCGATGACCGGCTTCGCTTCCCCGGCGGATCGGCGGATCAGTGCGCGGAGCCGCGCCTCCAGCTCGCCCATCTCGAACGGCTTCGGCAGGTAATCGTCCGCTCCCCCGTCGAGACCCCGGATGCGATCTTCGGTCGAGTCGAGCGCGGTCAGCATCAGCACCGGAGTGTTGCTGTTCTTGCGGATCCGCGAAAGGACTTCCCACCCGTCCATCAACGGCAGCATGAAATCGAGAATGACGGCGTCGTATTCGGCGTCTTCCGCTTTCCATAATCCTTCGCGACCATCCTCCGCCACATCGACGACGTAGTTGGAATCGCGCAGCGCACGAGCCACGTTCTGGCGGATCACAGGATGGTCTTCGATCAGGAGGATTCTCATTTTAGCTCAGCTCCTCCTCACGTGAGGATCTCTTTCACGACCATCCCACTTACATCGGTCAGGCGAAAATCACGACCCGCGTGGCGATAGGTCAACTCCTCGTGATCCAACCCCAACAGGTGCAGGATGGTCGCATGCCAATCGACGATCGGCACTTTGCCGGAGACGGCTTCGTAGCCGTAGTCATCGGTTTCGCCGTGGGTGTAGCCGCCTTTCACCCCGCCTCCGGCCATCCATAGGGAAAACGCCTTCACATTGTGATCGCGACCGTCGGCCCCCTCGACATGCGGTGTTCGTCCAAATTCGCCGCCCCAGATCACGAGTGTGTCTTCGAGCAATCCTCGCTCCTTCAGGTCGGTGATCAGTCCGCGAAGCGGCTTGTCCACTTCCGCGCAACTGGCCGGCAGCGCGGTACCGAGATCGCGATGATGATCCCAGTTGCCGTGGTTGATTTCGACGAAGCGCACCCCGGACTCGACCATGCGACGCGCCAGCAGGCATTTGCGGCCAAAATCATCGGTCGCTCCTTCGTCGATCCCGTAGAGGCTGCGGGTCGCCTCGGTCTCCTGGCCGAGATCCATGACATCGGGCATTTCGCTCTGCATCCGGTAGCCGAGTTCGAAGGTCTCGATCAGCCCTTCCACCTGCGGATCGTGTTTCTCACGCTCCAGCTTGGTCCGATTAAACGCCTGAATCAAATCCAACTCGGAGCGTTGCCTCACCCGGTCCAGCTTCGGTTTCAGATTCGGAATCTCGGCACCGAGGACGGGGCGGTTCAGCGAACCGATCCGCGTTCCCTGGAAATGCGCCGGGAGAAACGCACTGCCGTAATTCTGCGCACCGCCGTTTCCGCTCGCCGGGGTGATCGTCACGAAGCCGGGCAGGTTTTCATTCGTCGAACCCAATCCGTAGTGCGTCCAGGCACCGAGCGACGGGCGGACGAACTGCGAGCTGCCCGTGTGCATCTGCATGTAGGCCTGCGGATGAGCCGGAATGTCGGTCTGCATCCCCTTGAGCAGGCAGAGATCGTCGGCGCAACTCGCCAGCTCGGGGAAAAGCTCGGACATCCACATGCCGCTGTTGCCATGTTGGGAGAACTTCCAGCGCGATCCGAGCAATTTGGTTCCCAGACGCGGGCCGGGATTTCCCGCATCGGCATCGAGCTTCGGTTTGTAGTCGAAGGTATCGACATGCGATGGCGCTCCTCGCATGCAGAGAAAAATGACGCGCTTCGCTTTCGCGGCGGGATTCCGACTCTGGGCAGAGGCGAGGGCACTGAATCCGAGCCAGCCGAACCCGAGCGAGGAGGTCTGAAGAAAATGACGGCGATTCATGATTTGATAGGGTTGAATGGATGACGCAACAGGGTCGGTTCACTCAGTTCAAAAAAAGGAATTCGGCACTCGCCAGCAGCGCGCGGCAGAGGCTCGTCCACGATTCGAGATCGCCGCGATCCAGTCGGCGGGCGGCAACGCTTTCCGCAAGCACCGGCTCGCGACACCAGGTGAGTCGGCAGGCCAGCGAGAAGCGGCGGTCGAACCCGCTCTCTTCCTGCATGACGCGCTTCGCCATCGCGACGGCCTGCTCTTCGACGAAATCGCTGTTCTGGAGAAACAGCGTTTGCGGCGGAACGATCGTCGTGTCGCGGGCGCCGAGGACGATGCTCGGTTCCGAGAAATCGAACACGGCGAGGACATCCGGCTGCACATTTCGCGCAATCGGAAGGTAGATACTACGATGGTGGTGCTCCGCGGTGGCGAGTTCCTCCTCGGTCAGCACCTTCATCCGGTCACCCCCGACAGGACCATCTCCGACCATCGCGACCATCGATCCCGATGGCGCGACCGGATCGATCAACCCACTCGCGGAAAGCATCGAGTCGCGAATCGTTTCCGCATCGAGCCGCCGCGCATTGCTGCGCCACAGAAACTGGTTCGCCGGATCTTTTTCATAGTTGATCTCGTCATGATGCGATCCCAACTGATAAACGCGACTGGTCACGATACGGCGAATCAGGTTCTTGATGCTCCAGCCGTCTTTCATGAACTCGACGGCGAGATGGTCCAACAACTCCGGATGAGACGGCTCGCTGCCACTGGCGCCGAAATTGTCGACGCTCGCGACCAGGCCCTGACCGAATAGCCAATGCCAAACCCGATTCACGATGACGCGCGAGGTCAGGGTGTTCTCCGGCGACGCGATCCACTCGGCCAGTTCGAGACGACCGCTCGCATCCGGCGCGATCAACGGATCGTGTCCTCCAGACAGAAATTCCGGCAACCCGCGAGGAACCGTCTCCTCTTCGCGGCCGATATCGCCCCGGGCGAAAAGCGGGCTGTCCGAAATGGCAGTGAATCCGCTGTCGGCTCGTCCCGAGCTGTTCGGCCCACCCATCGGCATACGACCCGGGCCGCTGCGCTGAACGGGTGCCGTTTCCGGTTTGTCCTCGACGCCCATCACTCTTGGCTTGGGACTCCCATCCGAGTTGTATCCCGCCAGCTCCGATTCGAGCTGCTGGGCGCGGGTGATCATTCGGACAATGTCGAAACCGCTCATGGTCGAGTTTCCGCCGCCCTCCCCACCGCCACGTCGCGAGGCGAGCGCTTCGTCACGGCGGGCGATGGTCGCCTCGCGCTGCGCGTTCTTTTCCGCCCAGACCTCCGGATCCATCGAGCGCCCGAGGGTTTCCAGGCCGGCGTCGGGAGCGACCTCGATCAGGCTCGAGGCATTCCGCGCCCGCACTCCGCCGGGGGTTCCGAACTTGGTCTCCGTGCTGAGAAAAATCCCCGCCAGCGCGGTGTAATCCGTCTGGGTGATCGGGTCGAACTTGTGATCGTGGCAACGCGCACAGGAGACCGTCATCCCCAGGAACGCCTGGGTCGTCGCGTCGATCTGCTCATCCGCCAGATCGACCGCGAACTGGCGCGGGTCGGTTTCATTGAGTCCCTTCGGTCCGATGGCGAGAAATCCCGTCGCGATGAGGTGCCTGGCCCGCTCGACTTCGTCCTTTGCCGGAAGCAGGTCGCCGGCGAGTTGTTCGCGGATGAACTCGTGGAACGGCTTGTCGCTGGCGAACGCGTCGATGACATAGTCGCGATAGCGCCACGCTTCGGGCAGGGTCATGTTGACATCGCGCCCCGTCGTCTCCGCGTATCTGGCCACGTCGAGCCAGTGGCGCCCCCAGCGTTCGCCGAAATGCTCGGAGTCGAGCAGCCAGTCCACGATTCTGTCATACACCGCGGGATCGGAAGAATTCTCGAATTTCGCCAAGAATTCTGTCGATGGCGGCAGACCAATCAGATCGATGAAAACGCGACGAAGCAGAGACGATCGATCCGCATCCGCGACCGGACGCAGTTCCTTTTCGCGAAGCGTCACCTCGACGAAGCGATCAATGTCCGTCCGCGACCACGACGAATCCCCCGTCTCCGGAACCTTCGGCGAGCGAATCGGCTGATACGACCACCACGATTTCGCCTTTTCCGGATCGTAGGCTTTTTCGAACTCGGTCGACTCGTTCCGGGGATCCGGGGCACCCATTTCCACCCACCGGACAAAATCCGCGATGACCACGTCGGGCAGCTTTCCACCGCTCTTTTTCGGCGGCATTTCCAGGTATTCATCCTCGTAGCGGATCGCTTCAATGAGAAGGCTCTCCTCCGGTTTTCCCGGAACCACTCCCGGCCCGGTGACCCCGCCGCGAAGCAGCGCCTCTCGCGAATCCAGCAGCAACTCGCCCTTCACCTTTTCCGAATCGATCGAATGACATTCGTAGCAATGCTTGACCAGCACCGGTCGGATCTTCGATTCGAAGAACTCAAACTGACTCGCCGTCAGGGGCGACTGCCCAAGAAGGCTCGGCGTTGCTCCCCCGATAAGGAGGCAAAGCGAAATCAGAATCTTTCTCATGCGCCAAGAACGACGCACTTCTCTTACAGAATTGTGACTGTCGGAAAATTTCTCGATCTTATCCGACTTCCGTGTCTGCAAAGTTCGACTGCGCAACTTCCCGCCACCGGCGCTAGCAACGACGACCGGTAGATAATTCCATCTCCAGCCAATCCGCTGTCACGTTCGGTCAACCTTCGAACTGACCGGGTTTTAGATAGGGCTTCAGCGATTCGAAGCGCCATTCAATCTCGGCGATTTCTTCGGCGTTGAGGGTCAGGTCGCGGAGGATGGGTTTTTCGGGAGTGCTGCCGTTGGGACCGTATTCGCGCGAGAGCATGTTGCGCCAGACACCGCGCAGCTTCAGCAGGTGCAGGCTGTAGCCGCGGAGGTCACCGGGGAGAACGCGGGAGAGATTCAACATCAGGGTCAGCTTGCCGTAGGCGTCCTTGAGTTTCTCGGGATCGGACCCGCTGCGCATGAGTTTCCAGATGACGGCGAGGAGGTCGGCGTAGGCGGTGCGTTCGGTGACGAGTCCCTCGGTGCCGAGGCGTGATTCGTAGAGCCAGCCGAAGGCGCCGCGGGCGCTGAAGACGCTGCGGATGTGGGGCGAGGCGAGGAGAGCGCGGGTGCGGCCGATGACGTCGCCGGATTCTTCCTTCACGTAACCGAAATGGGGGAACTCCCGGGCCAGCTCGATCAGCAGCTCGGTGGAAGGCGAGATGCCGCCGCCGCGGGCGGTGGTCTGGATCATGACGGGTCGATCAGTGATGACCTGGGCGAGGGCGCGCCAGTACTGGCGGAGATCGTCCTGGGTCTTGCCGGTGTCGGGCGGTCGCGAGATGACGGCCACGGACGGAAGCTTCTTCGCGTGCCGGGCGTAGACGAGCATGTCGTCGGTGTCGGTGCCCTGCACGCCGAGACAGAGGGCGGTGGTCGAGAGTTTCTCGGCGGTGGTGGCAAGCACTTCCATGCCCTCGAGTTTCTCGTCGCGGGTCAGGAGGTCGACGCTGTCGTTCGATTGCGGCCAGATCATCCCGGGGCTTTCGCACCAATCGACGAAGCGCGCGGAGCGGGCCAGCGTCTCGAAATCGACGGCGCCGGTCTCGGTGTAGGGGGTGGAGAGGATGGGGAACGGCCCTCGGAATCGGGGATAATCGGGGCTGCGTAGTTTCACGGGCACCTGTTCGGCGGCGCGGGCGCGAGGCAATGCCGAACTCGCCGCCGCTCCGGCCAAGGCCGCTTTTACAAGGCGACGTCTGGTAATGATGTGATCCTCATTCATGGGGGACTCAGGTCGGGACAGTGATGGTGTTATTCCCGCCAACTCGGTCATCGTCCACCCAGCTCGCGGTCGAGTAGATTGTGGTAGATCTGTTTCCGCTCCGGCATGCCGAGGCCACGGTTGCGGTATTCGTACATTTTCACGTTGATCTGTTCTCGCTGCTGGACGCTGAGACGGGAAATCTTGGAGACGATTTCGGGGGGGATGGTCTCCCGATCACCATAGCCGTCGGCCTGAAAACCATCGCGGACATTGCGGGCGGCCTTGCGGGCGTCGGCCAGTTGGTCGGGAGTGAGGACTCGCGGGTCGGGACCGCCATGGGGACCTGTCCCGCCGCCGGGGGTCCCGTTGCCTACACGGGTGGAGACGACCGCTCCCTTGATTCCCCCCGCCGCCGGTGGCGCTTTCTCGTAGCGGATCGACACGACCTCGGCCCCGCCGGCCACCCGGATCCGGGCGGTGAGCGACTCGACATCGGTGTGATCTCCTTTCACCTCCACCAGTTGCCAGCCATCGGGATGTGTTTCCCGCTGGGAAAGCACGAATGATTGCCGGGTTTCCAGATCCAGCACGGTCGCCACGGTGTCGTCGGCGATACGCGCGTAACCGGTCAGGATGAGCGATTCGGAAAGATTCAGGCTGCGGAGGAAGGGCGACTGCCCCAACAGGGCGGAATAATTCTCCTCCGTGACGGCGGCGGGGAGCCCGTTCCCCGGCAATGCCGAGCCGGGCAAATCCAACTCGCCCACCCCGTCTCCCCGCGTGGTCACCGCCGCCACAGCATCCTGAGCGGAGACACTGAGGGGAACGACGAAAGCTCCCGCCACGAGGGCGAAAAACGGAACCAGGCACTGTCTGGGAAACGCGATCACAGAGACCGTAGTCTGCGCCGCGTTCTCATCGGTGGCGATAACGAGATCGCGTGACGAGCTGGGCCGCCACCGAAACGCGATTGTGTGGAGCGGCCTCCCGGCTGATCACCCGAGGTAGCTCTTCAGCATCCAGATGGTCTTTTCGTGCACCTGGATGCGGGCGATCATGAGATCCTCCGTCTGGGCATCTTCGGCCTCGCCCGCCAGGTCGCGCGCCTTGGCCAGGGTGGACACCAGTTTCTGATTCACCTCGATGAGGTGCCGGACCATGGCGTCGGCGTCGGCATTTTCATCGATCTCGGCGATGCCGGCCATCCTCGCCAGATTTCCCAGGCCACCAGGCGCGAGCGCTCCCAACGCGCGAACGCGTTCCGCGATCTCGTCGACGGCCGCGAAAAGTTCGGTGTACTGCGTCTCGAACGCGGTGTGGAGGGCGAAAAAGCCCGGTCCGCGAACATTCCAGTGACAAATGTGGGTCTGACCGAGGAGGGCGTAGCTGTCGGCGACAGCCTGACGAAGGGCATCGACAACGGTGGAGTTGGGAGAATCTGACATGAGAGGGGGTGGGGTTTGCTTCAAGATAGGGTTACGCCTCAAGGAGGAAAAACGAAACTATCCCTTCGACGGTTGGCAAGCGCCGACCTTACGAAATCCGGCCTCCGCCCGGCCCGACGACGACAATCCGCCTCCGGCTTACCTCCCGGCGGCGTTCTTGGCCGATTCCTTGTTGCGAACCTTTGGCTCGGTCGAGGCTCCGACGGATTTCCTCCAGTCGTTCAGAGCGGCCAGCATGCGATCACGATCCTCCGGAAGTGCGTCGGACAGGTTCTTCGACTCGCCGGGATCCTCGGCCAAGTCATAGAGTTCGACTCGGTTTTCGGTGGGAAAATCGAGCAGCTTGAGGTCGCCCCGCCGGATCGCGGAAGAGAACGTGTCACCAGTGCTGGTGGGACGGGGCGCGGGATTGTGCCAGAAAAACGTGTCGCGCTCCGGCGCGGCGCCGTCCCGCAACAGAGCCGCGAGACTGAGTCCATCCCCGCCTCCCTTCTCCGGCATCGCGATGCCCGCCATGTCCACGAAAGTGGGAAACAGATCCAGCGTGCTCACCGGTGTGGCGATCTCGGCGCCGGCTTGGGTATTGCCGGGCCAACGGATCAACAATGGAATGCGCAGGCCGCCCTCGTAGAGATGCCCTTTGCCGGCGCGAAGCGGACGATTCGAAGTGGCGACCTCGCGATTCCCTCCTCGCGCCGAGAGCCCGCCATGGTCGCTGGCGAGCACCACGATGGTGTTTCCCTCGATCCCGAGTTTTCGGAGCTGATTGAGCAGGCGACCGACCCCGTTGTCCACGCTCTGAATCATGGCGGCGTAGGTGGCGTTGTTCTGGACGAGCAGGTTTTCCCCGGCGCTTTCCGGCTCCCATTCGACAGCTGGTTTCGGCAGGCCGTCGACCTTTTCCTGATAGCGTTTGGTGAGATGCTTCTTCGCCTCGATGGGCGTGTGCACCGCGTAGTGGGCGAGGACGGCAAAGAAGGGACCTTCCTTGTGGCCATCGATGAACTTCATCGTTTCCTCCGTCAGACGGTCGGTGAGGTATTCATCCTCCGGCGCGTCGTCGAGACCGTCGATGGGGTGTTTCTCCCCGGCGCCGGCCTTGCCCCGAGCCACATTGTAGGGCGCGAAATGCGAACGCGCGGCGCCGGCCGCCCCCGCCGCCACGACGGTGTCGAAGCCGACCCGATCCGGACTTGATGCGCCTTCGCCGAGATGCCATTTGCCGCAATAGAAGGTGGCATAACCGGCCCGCTGGAACGCCTGCCCGATCATCTCATCACGATCAGGCTCCACATGCGGGCTGTCGCGATCACCCTGCACCGTGGCGGGATGTTTGCCGGTGAAAATGGCAAAGCGCGACGGCACACACCGCGGGTAGGCCACGTAGGCCTGGGTGAGTTTCGCCCCGGAGGCGGCAAGGCGATCCATGTTGGGCGTCTCATACACCTCCGAGCCATAGCAACCCAAATCGCGCGAACCAAAATCGTCCACGAGGATGAACAGGACATTCGGCTTGTCGGCGGATTTTGCCGGACCCGCCAACAGGACGAGACCGAGGGCAACCAGACTGGAGGCAAAGGCTTTCATGGTCTTCAGCGTTCGGGGGAATCAATCCATGGATGTCGTGTCACTTCTTCTTACCACCGCCAATAAACTCCTCCCGCGACACCATGCCATCGCCGTCCTTGTCCAGTTTGGCAAAGCGTTCTTTCGCCGCCGCCGCGTCGCCACCCTGACCGGCGAGGTATTCGGCCTCGGTCAGCTTTGGCTTGCCGGGATAGAGGCGGTCGAAACGCGCGTCGCGGGGCTCGTCGGGGTCGTAGGCTTTCTTGCCGCCGGAGACGGTTTTCCGCACCGGCTGGGGAGATTTAGGCCCCGGAGCATCGGCACCGACGGGCGGGAGATGCCTGGCCAACTCCGCCAAAAGCCCGGCGTGCTCGGGCTTATCCGCGAGGTTCACGGTCTCGGCGGGATCATTCAACTCGTCATAGAGCTCGGTGTGTCCGATAGACTCGCCATTGCGCTTGCGCCAGAAAGTGGCGCGCCAGCGCTCGTCGCGGATGCTGTAACCCATGAGTTGTCCCCCATGATCTTTCGACCCGCGCGGATACTGGCTGATGGCGACCTTCCGCATGGGGGCGGCGGGATTTTCCAGATAAGGCCGCAGACTGGCCCCGTCGAGATCCGCGGGAACCGGCAGACCGCAGAGATCGGCAAGGGTCGGGTAGACATCGACGAATTCGACCGGCGCGGCGCATTTTCCCCCCGCGGAGTCGAAGCCGGGCGCGCTCACGATGAGGGGTGATCGGGTCGCGAGTTCGAAATTGGTGTGCTTGTGCCAGAGCCCGTGATCGCCCAGTTGCCAGCCGTGATCGCCCCAGAGGATGACGACGGTGTTGTCCGCCAACCCCTCCTTCTCCAGGGCGTCCAGCAGACGTCCCACCTGCGCGTCGATATAGCTGACGCAGGCGTGGTAGCCGTGGCGCAGGGTCTTGGCGAAGTCGGCCGGGATGGGATTGCCATCGGGCACGCCGGGATAGGAATGGAGCTCGCCATTGGTATGACCGACAAAATCAGCCGTGCCCTCCGGCAGGCGATCGATGGCGGGCAATGGAATGGCGTCGGGATCGTGCAGATCCCAGTATTTCTTCGGCGCGACAAAAGGCAGGTGCGGTTTCACGAAGCCGACCGCGAGGAAGAAGGGATCGCCCTTCGCCTTGAGTTCGCCCAACCGCTTCACCGCCTCCGCCGCCGTGGCGCCGTCGGGAAGTTCATCGTCGGACTTGGGGCTGATCTCGTGAGATGGCCCTTTCTTGATCTTGCCGTTTGCCCCTTTCTTCGCCTGCTCGGTCGGCAGGGGATTGGCAAACTCGCTCGGGATACCCTCGAAGCGCTCCACGCTCTGCCTGGTCCAGTCAGCGGCATCCGCCGTGACGAGATAGCCGCTGGCGAACCAGCGCGGCGCGCTCCACGAGGCGCCATCCTCGAAGCCGTGATGCTCGATCTTACCCAATCCCTCGGTGTGATAGCCGTTCATCCGGAAATGCTGCGGCAGGGTCACACAATCCGGTAGCGCGGCGCGAAAATGGGTGTCGAGATCGTAAACCTTCGTCGCGTCCGGCCGCCGCCCGGTGAGGATGGAGGATCGCGAAGGACTGCACACCGCCTGCTGGCAATAGGCCCGCTCGAAGACGACCCCTTTCGCGGCCAGCCGGTCAATGTGGGGGGTCTTCGCGTACTCCACCCCGTAGCAACCGAGGTCGGGGCGCAGATCGTCAACGGCGATGAAGAGAATGTTCTTCGTCCGTGCCTGGAGGGCGGGACAAAGAGCGAGGACGACGAGAAAGCACAGGCGTTTCATGATGGGGGCATCAAACCTCTCGAAGGGTCATGGGTTGCGGACACGTCACCAAAGTCAGGGAATCTTCGGCTTCGCCCGCCAGATCGCGAGATCGTCGAAGCGGGCCTCCTTGCCGTTCACGGTGAAATGAACGCTCTCCTTGGTCGGATGCGCCAGGCCGGGGGATTTCAGATAACCAATCTGCTCGCCATCGAGACTGACGCGCATCTGGTCCCCCACGATCTCGATGGTCATCGCGTACCAGCGATCCTGCTCCACCGTCTGTTTCACCGTGGCCACGCGGCCTTTCAGCAGCGCCTCGGACTCGGCCTTGCGGGCGGGATCGCGGCGCATCGCGAAGATGTCGTTACGCATCACGCCCTCCTTGTCATCGCCGAGCCGGATCTGTTTCCCCGCCACCGCCACCCGGCAGATATGTCCCGCGTGGGAACCTTGATGATTCTTGTCGTCGAAGACCACATTGAAAGTGGGCGATCCCGCAAGCTGGAACCGAAAAGACAGGATCACATCCCGCATCGGCACATGGATCCGGCCCACCGATCCATGATCGGCCCTGTCCTGGGTGCCGACCAGGGCGCCATTCGCGACCTTGAATCCGGGGATGATCACTTTCCACTCTCCCAGATCGGCGCGTTCGAAATCGTCGGAGAAAAGCAGATCCCCCTTCTCCGCCAGCGGACCCGGGATCGCCGCCTCCTCGGCGGCGCAAGCCATCAAGGGGGAGAGTAAACACAGCACGGCGCTCAGTCGCAAAAAACGCATCATGGCAGGAGCATAGATTCCCGGCGGCGACTAGGCAATGCCGACCACCTTTGTTTGGCTGCACGACAGCGATTCCGGTGTAGCGTTTCCCCCTCATGCCCGCGTCCGCCGACACTGATCCCCCGCCCGCCGGAGACGGGGAAACACCGAAGTCCGTCACCCGTCGCGACTGGATCTCACTCTGGTCCGTGCTGATCGTGCAGGCGCAAAACGCGTTCAACGACAACTTCGTCAAGATCACCCTCATCGGCCTGGCACTCGTGGTGGCGGAGGGAACGGCCATCGGGGACCGGATCGAGCACATCATGTCGGCGCTGATCCCGATCCCGTTCATCCTCCTGGCGCCGATAGCCGGCTATTACTCGGACCGGTTTTCCAAGAAGCAGGTCATCTTTCTCAGCCTGGTGGCCCAACTGGTCATCTTCCTCTTCATCGCCATCAGCGTCTGGTTTCGGAACATCCCGCTGGCGGTCTTCGGCTTCTTTCTGCTGGCGGTGCAATCGACGATGTTCTCCCCGGCGAAGCAGGGCATCCTCAAGGAACTGGTCGGCTCGGAACGGCTCGGGTTCGCCAACGGATTCCTTCAAATGCTCACCATGGTCGGCATCCTCGCCGGCATGTGGCTGGGCGGCGAGTGGTTCGATCACCTGCTGGAAGGCTACAACGCGGAGACGGGCGCTTCGCCGGAGAACGCCTGGCGCGCGGCCCTGATTCCCATCCTCGCCATTGGCGCGAGCACCCTGGTCCCGCTGGGTCTTTCCTTCGCCATCGAGCGGACGCCGGATCATCCCGGGACGAAATTCCGCAAGGAGATCTGGTGGAGCCATTTCGTGGAACTCGGCTACCTCTTCAGCCACCGCTCCATCCGCATCATGGCGCTGCTGCTCGCCTTCTACTGGTTGGTGGCGAATTTCCTCGCCCTCACGGTGATCGGGTTCGCTCGCGAGCTGTTTCCCGATGTGGCCGAGGGCGGCACCACCAGCGCCTCTTCGAAGATGCTGGCCTTCGTCGGCGTGGGCCTGATGGCGGGCTCGGTGATGGTCTCGTTCCTGAGTCGGAAGAAGATCCAACTCGGCCTGGCCCCCATCGGCGCCTTCGGGATGGCGGCGGGACTGGCGGGACTCGGGATGCTGGAGGCCGGCTCGGCGATCTGGGAATACGCCTTCCTCTTCACCGGGTTCGCGAGCGGCTTCTTCCTCATCCCGCTGGCGGCCACGCTGCAGGATCTGCCGGAGGAACAACACCGCGGCCGGGTCCTCGCCGCGTCGAATCTCCTCGGCTCGCTCTCGGGCGTGATCGCGATCTCGATTTCTCTGCTGCTGAGACAAGCCGGCATTTCGGCTTCGATCCAGGTGTTGGTCTTCGTGATTCCTCTGGCGCTGGCGGGCATCTACGTGTTGAGACTGGCGAAACGGTTGGCGGCGACATGAAGGAACTGTTGCGCGCCTTTTTCCGCGTCACCCTGCTCCCCCCCGTGCGGCTGCTCTACCGGTTGCGGGTGGGAAACGCCGCGCGCGTTCCCGCATCCGGCGGGGTCCTGCTGCTGAGCAACCACCTCAGCTACATCGACTCCTTCATCCTCTACGCCGCCTGCCCGCGTCCCGTGCGCTTCGTCATCGTGTCGCGCTACATGAGCAAGCGCGCGATCCGCTGGTTCCTCGAACTCTTCGGCGCCATCCCCATCACGCCCGGCAAATCGCGCGATGCCATCCGCCTCACCGCGCAATGCCTGCAAAACGGCGACCTCGTCTGCCTCTTTCCCGAAGGGCAACTCTCCCGCACCGGCATGCTCAACGAGTTGAAAAAAGGCTTCGAACTCATCGCCCGCCAGTCCGGCGCCCGGGTGCAATGCGTGTGGATGCAGGGACTTTGGGGCTCGATCTTCACCTTCGAGCGCGGACGCTACTTCCGCAAAATCCCCCACCGCCTGCCCTGGCCGGTCGCGGTCTGCTTCGGCGATCCCGTGCCTGCCGCGCAAGCCACCGTCCCCTGGGCGCGGGAATCACTGCTCACCCTCTCCGCCGAAGCTCTCGCGACCCTGCCCATGGCACGGACCTCGCTCGCGGTCGGAATCGTCCGCGGCCTGAAACGCCGCCCCGCATCGATCTGTTTCGCCGAACACGCCGGCCCCGGCAAAACCCCGCGACGCCTCAGACGCCACCACGTCCTCGCCACCGCCATCGGCCTCGCCGAGCGCTGGCGCGCCGCCCTGCCGCTCCAAGAACGCCGCGTCGGCGTGCTCCTGCCCGCCGGCCCCACCCCGGCGCTCATCAATCTCGGACTCATCCTCGCCGGGCGCGTGCCGGTGAATCTGCCCTTCCCCGCCACCACCGACGGACGGCTCGATCCCGCCGCGGTCTCCGCCTCCATCCGCGCCGCCGATGTCGCCACCGTCATCACCTCCCGCGCCTTTCTCGGGGTATTGGAAAAAGTCACCTGGCCAGACTCCTCGACACCGGGAAATTTCATCGACATGGCCGGGGAAATGGGCGCCATCAGCCTGCTCACCCGAATCCGCGAACGACTCCTCATGCGACTGGAGCCCGCCTCGTTCGCGGTCAGGCGCCTCGAATTGCGCGCCGATCCCGTGGACGACCCCGTCTGGGCCTGTGTCGAGGGCGGCGTCCGCCACGAATTTTCCGACCGCGACATCCTCGCCCAGACCCTGCGGCTCGTCTCCGGCAACTGGATCGAAGCCGACGAGGCCCTGTTCACCGAGCAGAGCCTCGCCACCGTGGCCGGCGCCCAGTGGTCGCTCTGGCTACCCGTGCTGCGACGCCACACCGCCGTCAGCCGATCCTTCGCCGCCCGCGCCGACACCACGCTCATCGAGGACCTCTGTCTCGGTGAAAACGTGCGCCGGCTCGCGCTCTCACCCGAAACCACCGCCGCCATCGCCGCCCACCCGGAACCCTGGCATCCCGAGCTGCGGTCCCGGCTGCGCAGCGCGCTGATGTTGAACGATTCAACAGGGTTTGGTCCGACACCCAACCCTGTTGAATCCATCACCGGCGCACCGCTTTGCCCCGTCTGGCAACCCGCCGCTCTGGGAGCCGGGGTGATCGCCGTCAGCCAGCCGGACCCCAACCCCGCGGCCCTCAGACACATCCACCAACCCCAGACCGGCCGTCGGCCGGGATCCCTCGGACGCCTCCTCCCCGGCATCGCCGCGCGAATGGATCCCGACGGCGGATCGCCCCAACTGCGCGGTCCGGGACTGGGCGACGGGGAATCCTGGATGGCCCTGCCGCCCGGAATTCGACTCGATGACGAGGGATTTCTCCACGCCGAGGCGGGCGGCGTCGGAGATTAGTAAAAAACGCTTGCCCGCGCGCCGGACCGGTGGCAGTTTCCCCGCCCTTCCAACCCAAGGGAAACACCGATGGCTTACGCAATTTTTAAAACCGGCGGCAAACAATACCGCGTCACTGAAGGCGACAAGATCGCGGTCGAGAAACTCGACGCGAAAGTCGGCGATGAAGTGACCTTCTCCGACGTCCTGCTCAAGGGCGAGGGGGAAAACGTCACCGTGGGCGCGCCCTTCATCGAGGGAGCCGCCGTGACCGCCGAGGTCGTCGACCAGGCCCGCGCCAAGAAGGTGATCGCCTTCAAATTCAAGCGCCGGAAAGGCTACCACAAAACCAAGGGCCATCGCCGCCAGATCACCAAGCTGCAGATCAAGTCGATCTGATCTGTTTCACTCACCTTTCAACTCCCCACCGAGGACTTCGTCATGGCCCATAAAAAAGGACAAGGTTCCGTCAAGAACGGACGCGACAGCAAGAGCAAGCGCCGCGGCGTGAAGCGTTTTGGCGGCGAAGCCGTCATCGCCGGCAACATCCTGGTGCGCCAGTGCGGCACCAAGTGGCAGCCGGGCAAGAACGTCGGCCTGGGCCGCGACTTCACCATCTACTCGCTGGTGGATGGCAAGGTCCGCTTCGACCGCAACGGTCGCCGCGTGAACGTCGATCCCGCCGAAGCCGCCGCCGGCAGCAACTGACCCGGTAGGGCTACCGCCCCCACCACGATTTTTTTTGAAAACGCGGCTCCGCAAGGGGCCGCGTTTTTTCGTGGGCGCTACTCAGATAGCCGAAGCGATTGCCCAGCCGACCCGTGGCTACGTGGTCTGGCATCTCTGCCGGGATGTTTTGTGTTTGCCTGGGTCCATGGGATCACCGATCCCCGCGCGGCGCGTAATGCCGAGATAGGTGAAGTTCATGGATCTCTGCGGGGAATGGATGCCTGAAACATTAATGGAGGGCAAGCCATGCATCGCGGTGGGTGAAATCCGCAAACTCGACACGGAGCGGTACAAGCTCCCCCTGAAACTCAGAAGCGCAGATAAGCCGTCAGGCCTTGCCGCCCGCCCTCACGCCCGAAGCCGCTCTCCTTGTAGCCTCCGAAGGGGCTGGCGGGATCGAATTGATTGAAGGTGTTCGCCCAGATGACACCCGCCTGGAGCCGATTCGCCAACTTGAAAATCTTGCTGCCTTTATCCGTCCAGATGCCGGCACTGAGTCCGTAGCAGGTGTTGTTGGCGCGTTCGATGGCCTCCTCGGGTGTGCGGAAGGTCAGCACACTGAGCACCGGGCCAAAGATCTCCTCGCGCGCGACACGATGATCGGGCATGACCCCGGTGAAGAAGCTCGGCTTGAACCAGAAACCCTCGGTCGGCAGCTCACAAGCCGACTGCGTCAGTTCGGCGCCCTCCGCGACGCCGGCATCGACCAGTTCGCGGATGCGCTCCAACTGCTCCCCGGAGTTGATGGCGCCGATGTCGGTGTTCTTGTCGAGAGGATCACCGACGCGGAGCGTCTGGATGCGGTCGCGCAGGCGGCGGATGAACTCGTCGTGAATGCCCTCCTGCAACAGCAGACGGCTGCCGGCGCAGCAGACATGACCCTGATTGAAATAGATGCCGTTGATGACGCCCTCGACGGCCTGATCGATGGGCGCGTCCTCGAAGACGATGTTCGCCGCTTTGCCGCCCAGCTCGAGGGTGAGTTTTTTTCTCGTCCCCGCCACGGCGGCGGCGATTTTCTTGCCCACCTCGGTGGAGCCGGTGAACGCGACCTTGTCGATGTCGGGATGATTCACCACCGCGGCCCCGACCTCGCCCGCGCCGGTGACGATGTTCACCACGCCCTCGGGTAGCCCGGCGTCCTGAAATATCCGCGCCAGATGCAGGAGCGTGATGGAGGTGGTCTCGGCCGGTTTGATGACCACGGTGTTGCCGCAGGCGAGCGCGGGGGCGATCTTCCAGGCGGCCATGAGCAGGGGAAAATTCCACGGGATCACCTGCCCGGCCACGCCCAGGGGCAGCGGTTTGCGACCGGGAAAGGCATACTCCAGCTTGTCCGCCCAACCGGCGTGATGAAAGAAATGGGCCGCCACCAGCGGCAGGTCGATGTCCCGGCTTTCGCGGATCGGTTTGCCCCCGTCCATGGACTCCAGGATGGCGAGCTCGCGCGATTTTTCCTGGATCATCCGCGCGATGCGAAAGAGATACTTGCCGCGCTCGGACGCGGGCAGGCTCCCCCACACGCCCTCGTGGGCACGCCGCGCGGCCTTCACCGCCCGATCCACGTCGGACTCTCCGGCGCGGGCGACCCGGGCCAGCCGCTGGCCGGTGGCGGGATTGACGGACCAGAAGGTCTTGCCACTCTCGGGCTTCACGAAGTCGCCATCGATGAACAGTCCGTAGGTCTTTCTCAGCGGCACCGGCGTGGTCTCCGGGGCGGGAGCGTAGTCCCAGGCTTTCCCAAAGTTCAGCGCGGGCGTAGTCTGTTCGGTGTGACTCATCTCGGCGGGGTGCGAATGGCTTTCCATAGCCCATCCCCGCCCTCGCGACGAGTCAATTTCCCACTCCGCATGAAAACCTGGATCCTTCACCTCTGGGAACGCGCCCGTACCAGCTTCTGGTTCGTGCCCGGACTCTTCACCGCCGGAGCGCTGGTCTTCGCCCCGCTGCTCATCGGCATCGACCGCGAATGGCGAACCTCTCTGCTGGACACTTTTCCCGGACTCGAGCGCATCTCGGCATCGGGCACGCGGGCGCTCATCAGCACCGCCGCGGGCGCGATGCTGACCCTGGCGGGACTCGCCTTTTCCGGCACACTGGTGGCCATGACGCTGGCGTCGAATCAGTTCGGCCCGCGCTTGTTGCGAAATTTCATCCGCACGCGATCCACCCAGGTCACCCTCGGCATGTTGCTGAGCACCTTCGTCTATTGCCTGCTGGTGCTGCGCGGCATCCGCGGTGAGGAAGAGTCGGAGTTCGTCCCCCATCTCGCCGCCTTCACCGGATTCCTCGGCACCCTGGCCTCCCTCGGGGTGTTCATCTACTTCATCCACCGCATCGCCACCTCGCTGCGGGCGGACCAGGTGACGGCGGATGTCTACGCCAACCTCCGGGCCGCGATAGACCGTTTCTTTCCCCGGGTCGAGGATCACGAGGGCGGGAAGGAGGACAGCCAGGAGGATTCCGACGCCTGGAAGGAACTGGAGGACGAGTCCCCCCTCCCCGCGCCGCGCGATGGCTACCTGTTGGCGATCGATCTCGAGACCCTGGTCGAGCGTTGCGCCGACCTGGACCTGCGCTGCCGGGTCTTGGCGCGTCCGGGACATTTCCTGGTCACCGGCGCCCCGCTCCTGGCCATCCCCGGAGCCCGCCCGCTCGATGACAATCAGGTGACGGCATTGACGGACTGTTTTCTCATCGGACCGCTCCGCACTCCGGAGCAGGACTTCGAGTTCGAGGTGCTCCAGCTCGTCGAGGTCGCGCTCCGCGCTCTGTCGCCGGGCATCAACGACCCTTTCACCGCCATCACCTGCATCGACTTCCTCGGAGCCGCCAACAGCACCATCGCGCGGCGACGCCTGCCTCCCACCGTTCATCGCGACAGCGACGGACAGGCGCGGGTCCACTCCCATCCCATCAGCCTGGAGGGAACACTCGACGCCTCCTTCAACCAACTACGGCAGGCGGGCAGCGACAAACCCGACATCGTCATCCGCCTCCTCACCGCCCTCGCCCATGTGCACCGCTCCTGCCTCGACGCCGCCCAGCGCGAGGCGGTGGAAAAACACGCCCGCCTCATCATCGCCGACGCCCGGCGTTCACCCCACAACGAGGGGGATCTCGCGGAAATCGAGAAGGCGATGAACGCGTTTCCCGTATCGGCTCAGCCCAGCGGGAAATAGTCGCCGCCCTGATAGTTGCCGTCGACCAGCCTCGCGATCTGCATCTCCACATCGCGCAACAACGAGCTGGCGCCAAAGCGGAACAACTCCGGCGTCAGCCAGTCGTCGCCGACGGTCTCCTTGACCATCACCAGATACTGGAGCGCCTCCTTGGCCGTGCGGATACCGCCCGCGGGCTTCACGCCGATCCGCCGACCGGTCGCGAGGTAGAAATCCCTCACCGCCTCCAGCATCACCAGGGTCACCGGCAGTGTCGCGGCGGGGGTGACCTTTCCAGTCGAGGTCTTGATGAAGTCGGCGCCCGCCTCCATCGCGATCTGGCTGGCCAACCTGACATTGTCGAAGGTTCGCAGCTCACCGGTCTCGAAAATCACCTTCAGATGCGCCGCGCCACAGGCCGACTTCGTCGCCGTGATCTCATCGCGGACCGCGGCGAAGCCGCCGCTCAGGAACACGCCCCGGCTGATGACCATGTCGATCTCGGTCGCGCCCGCCGCCACCGCGTCGCGCACATCGGCGAGCCGGATCTCCAGCGGATACTGGCCGCTGGGAAATCCCGTCGCCACCGAGGCGATGCCGAGCCCGGTGCCCTCGAGTCGCCGCTTCGCCTCGGCCACCAGGGTCGGGTAGACGCACACCGCCGCGCAGGGCGGGCACGCGTACCGCGCCGCCATGGGCCGGCGCGCCTTGCCACAGAGCTGGGCCACTTTCCCGGGCGAGTCCGCTCCCTCCAGAGTCGTCAGATCCATCATTGACACCGCCAGCTTCAGACCGGCGAGCTTGGCCTCGTTCTTGATCGAGCGTTTCGTGAACTTCGCGGCGCGCTCCTCCACGCCGACCTGATCGACGCGGGGGACGGGATGGGTGGTGATCGCGTTCATGGCTGCTCTCGGGCGGTGCCGGCTCGGGGGCCTCAGCTCAGTTTCACCATGTCTTTCACCAGTTGTCCGTAGAGAAAAAACAGTCCCCGCCACGAGTAGCGCACCATCTCCGGATCCTCCATCACCGTCTCGATCAGTCCCCGCTCGATATTGTGGTGGATCTGCCGCTGGGTCTCCGTTTCCATCAACTCCGGAAGTGCCTCGGGATTCTCCGCCACCAGATCGACCGGGGCCACCGCCAGGCGCTCCAGGAAGTCCCGGTGTTCCGCCAGCAGATCCTGAAACGACTCCGCGTTAGGCACCCGATTGATCCGGATCTCCGGCGCCATTTTCAGCGTGTAGCTGAACGGAAAATTCCACGTCCGATACACCCGTCCATCTGCGGTCCGCGAGGTCAGCGACACAAAGACAAACGCCATTCCGTGCTGCTCGTTCAGACAGATCGCCGCCTGGGTCTTGTCCGCCTCGTGATAGAAAATCCGGAAGAACTGCTTCAGTTCCTCCCACTCCCAACCCGCGTCCTCCACATACTCGAAGCCCTCCGCCTCCACCTCGTCGGTGAACTCGCCCAGATGCGGGAAACGGCGCGAGTTCGGCGGCGATTGATGCCGCAGGGATTTCCGCATCGGCAGACGCAGCCGCCGGATGCGTGTCAGCAGCTCGATCCACGGGAGCAGGAACCACATCAACACCCCCGCCACCCCCGCCGCATGGCTGCCCGTCAGGAAATAGCCCGCCAGATAGCTCGCCACCAGCACGCAGACCGCGCCGAGTTTTCGCGGGATCGGATGATCGAAACTCCGCAAGCCAAACGCCAGCACGATGGCGGCCAGAACATATAGCAACTCTGTCATGATCGAATGACCGCATCCTAGCAGCCTGTCGGACTTGAGTCCATTATTTCGCCGATTTGTCGGCGTTT
>CAYTNL010000091.1:0-26970 GCA_964439145.1 uncultured Verrucomicrobiales bacterium | reverse complement strand
GCGCGGTCGGTGGCCTGGGCCTCGACGGCGGGGTTCCACCAGGGATCGACGTGGATGACGGTGTCGGCGGCGGTGAGGTTGAGGCCGACGCCACCGGCCTTGAGGCTGATGAGGAAGACGGGAATGTCGTCGCTCTCCTGGAAGCGTTTCACGACTTCGCCTCGGTTCCGGGTCGAACCGTCCAAGTAGGCCGATTTCCAGCCACGCTCGGCGAGCATCGGGACCAGCACCTGGAGCATCTCCACGAACTGGCTGAAAACGAGCACGCGGTGGCCGCCCTCGAGGGCGTCCGAGATCAGCTCCTCGACAGCGTCCATCTTCACCGAGCCATCGTCAGGTTTCACGTCGGGCAGTCCCAGCAGGCGCAGGTCGCAGCAGGCCTGGCGGAGTCTGAGGAGAGCGGTCAGGGCGATCATGCGCTTGCGGCCGCCCTCGGCGTCGAGCACGGCGCTGCGGCTTTCGCGGACGAGTTGGTCGTAGACGGCCCGTTGCTCGTCGCGGAGCTCGCAGTAGACGACCTGCTCGATCTTGTCGGGCAGGTCGCGGGCGACCTCGGTCTTGAGGCGGCGGAGGACGACCGGTTTGAGGCGGCGGGCGAGGCGACGCTGGACGCCGGGGGCGTTGCCGGAGGCGATCGGTTTCTCGAACCGTTCCGCGAACTCCTTGCGCGGTCCCAGGTAGCCGGGCAGGGCGAACTGGGCGATGGACCAGAGATCGCGGACTGAGTTCTCGATCGGCGTGCCGGTGAGGGCGAAACGGTGGCGCGCCTTCAATGCATGGGCCGCCTTGGAAACCTGGGCGTCGGGGTTCTTGATGTGCTGGGCCTCGTCGAGGATGGCGACGCCGAACTCGCGCTCGCGATAGGCGTCCGCGTCGATCCGGAGCAAAGCGTGGCTGGTGACAACAAGATCGGCGTCTTGATTGGCGGCGAAGACTTCCTGGCGATCCGGCCCTTGGAGCGCGACCGCTTTCAACTCGGGCGCGAACTTCTCCGCTTCCGCCATCCAGTTGAACACGAGCGACGAGGGACACACCACCAAGGCGGGACCGGCGTCGCGAAGCGAACGGATCACGGCGAGGGCCTGGAGCGTTTTCCCGAGGCCCATGTCGTCGGCGAGAATGCCGCCCATCCCGCGAGAGGCGAGGGCTTGCATCCACGCGATCCCCTCGCGTTGGTAGGGACGAAGAAGTTGCGCAAGCGAATCGGGAATCTCCGCGAAATCGACGGCGCCGGATTTCGTTTTCCAGGGCGCCTCGCCGCGCACGCCGATGCCGGTTTCCGCGGCGGTCTGCCGAAGGTAGCCGGCGTGCTGGGCTCCGACCTTGAAAACGCCGGGGCGATCCTGGGTGGCGTCGAGATCGGTGATGGCCTCGCTGAGGTCATCGACCAGGTCGGGATCCAGCACCGCGATCTTGCCGCCCTTGACCTGTTGGCTGTGCTGGCCCTTTTCGAGCAGACGCTGAATCTCCTCGCGCGAAAACCGTCCGCCGGAGGGCGTGTCGAACTCCAGCTCCATCGCGAACCAGTTCTCGCCCGAGCTGGTGAACTCGAAATTCGCGGAGACCGGTTCCACCTGGTTGGCGGCGTGATCGAAACGCTGGCCGGTGGTGACTTTCCACGCGGCATCGAGCTTCGGAAAGCCGTGGGCGAAAAAGCGGAGAATGGCGTCCTTGTCCTTGAGAACGAAGGCGCCTTTCGCATTCGGACCAACGAACCCGTGTCGGGCCAGTCGCTCGACGGCCGTCCGCTCCGCCGCGAGGTCGGGAACCAGCAGCCGATCGGGATCGTCCGGATCGGAAAGAAAGCCGCTCGTCTCTGCCCCGGCTGGTTTTCGCGGGCGGTCACCGTAGCGGAAGTAAAGTGTCGCTTCGAGATGGTTGAGCGAGCCTTCGAGGTCCAGTTCCACCGCGGGAGCGACCGTCTTCGGAAGGCGGCTTTCGGTTGCCTCCGGAAGCTCGAAGACTTCGCCCAGAACGCCGAGAACCGCCGTTGCGGTGGCCGGTTCCAGTTTCAGCCCGGCCGGGGAGAAAATCGATCGCAGTCCGTTGGGCAGGCCCGGCGCCACGGGGCGAAAAGTGACCTGGTCTTCGAGCGCCCAGGTCTGGTTCTCATCGACCAGCGCCACCACCGAATCCGGCCACGCGATTCTCAGAGTACTTTTCGAAAAGTCGAGCCGGGGGCGAAGCGGAGAAAAGGCGACGCGGGCGGGCTGCTTTTTTCCGAAGGTCACCCGGGGATGGCCGGCGAGGGCGTCGAGCAGGGTGAGAAAATCCGCGCGACCGACCTGCATCATGCCGGGCACCTGCTCGGACGAGATCGTCTGGAGGGCTCGATAGAGGACGACGTCGCGCGGACCGAGAAACAGCGTGCCGCCCGCGATCCTGGCGGCTCCGAGGAGTGAGCGGTTCTTCTCCTCGACTTCGATCTCGATTCCGACGGTGAGGCGCCCCTTTTCCCAGGCGCTGGCTACGTTCGGCGCGAGGACGACGAAGAGCCGCGCCGCGACCGCGGCGGGATCGTCGGGGCGTTCGGTGATCTTTGGCCAGTCCGGACTGAGTTTCGGTTTCGGCGGAGCAGCGGAATCTTTCGAGACCGGGTCGCTCGATGTCGGTGTCGCCTCGGGTTTTTCCACCGGGTCGATCACTTGCAGGGCCACCGCCAGGGCGTGGGCGCACACGGCCCCGTCGCGCTTGGCGAGCGGGCAGGTGCAGTGATTGTCCCACCAGGTCCGGGTGCGAATGTCGACGCGCACCTTTCGCGACTGTCCCTTGGTGAAAACGAGACCCTCGAGCTTTCCGTTCTGGTAACTCGCTTCCTCGACCGCTTCGGCGGCGTGCATCGAGCGGGCCTCCTTCATCTCCCGCCAACCGCCCGTGTCCATGAGCAGCTTGGTGGAGAGTTCGACGGGTTCGGGCATGGGGAGATCGGGAGTGAGGAAGACAACCGACCCAACAGGGTTGGGTGGCGGACCTGACAGGGTCGGGTCGGGCGCAACCGATAGCACATCGCGCGCGCTTTTCCAGACCGCGGCGCTGGGCGGGAAAGTCAGACCCGGATGGCGTCGACGGCGCGATGTTCGCGTTCCGCGGGACCGAGTCGGCGCCGGGTGTCCATGCCTCCGAGGATCGTGTTGTAGAGATCGAGCGCCTCGGTGCTGAGGTCGAGAATCCGGCCGGTCTTGAAACGGCCTCCGGCGCCGGTGATGGCGTGGAAGACGCCGGAAAGCTCTCGCTTCACGTCGTTGTGTCGCCCGTCTCCGGACTCGGTGGTGATGGTGAACAGCGTGTTGTCGAGGATGCTGTGCCCGTTGGCCTCGCGGCTTTCTTCATCGTCCAGTTGCTGGAGAAACCAGGCGATCTCGCGCAGTTTCATGTGGGCGTGGGCGCGGAGGGCCTCGTTCTTCTTGTCCTCGCTGTAGCTGTGCCACCATTCGTGACTGCATCCCTTGGCTCCGGTCGCCTTGCGCTGTCCGGCGTCGTCGAATTGGAAGACGCGACGGCCGGCGTATTCGTAGTCGCCCTTCAGCCGGATGCGTTCGCCCGCCGCGCAGAAGGTCAGGCTGCCGAAACGAACTCGGTCGGTCTTGATCGCCATCGCGTAGAGCCCGGCCATCAGGTGCCAGCCTTCGACGAGATCCGACAGGGTGATGTCGATGCCTTCACCCCCAGGATCGGCGGCTTCGCCGTGAATCAGTTTCGATTCCGGCGGCGGACCGGACACGCCGGTGATGGTGAGGGGTGCGCCCTCCTCATTCTCGGGAAAGACCCGGGTCTCGTATTCGCGAATGCGGTCGAGGTGGTCGGACAGGCGCGCCTTCGACGCCGAACCGAGCGGGGAGCGGGCTCCGGCGAAGTAGTGATACTGGTCTAGCACCGTGTCGAGAACGCTTCGTTCCCGCCGACGCGCGGCCGGGTCGTCGTCGGTGCCGGGGATCTTTCCGAAGACGCGCTCGAAGAGATCGCGGGGACGCTCCTGCATCGGCGCGGCGGCGGTGCCGTCTTCGTTGAAACTTTTCGTGTGACGTGAAACGCGGTCGCGGCGGAAAAAAGTGCCGGCCACGAGCGTGGGAACGAGCCCGATGGGCAGGCCCGCAGGATAGTGATCGGCGCGAATGAGCTGGTCGAGCGAGGCCCCTCCGGCGCGATCTTTTCCGTTGGGGGCCTCGGCGGTGAAGGCGGCGGCGGCTCCGTCGCGGTGCGCGTTTTCGCCCTGCTTGTCGGCGCGAATCTGATCGACGCCGCGCAGGATGAGCAGCTTGTCCGCCAGCGGCTTGAGCGGTTCCATGACGCCGTCGAATCCTTCCTTCTGCACGGGCACGGGAATGCCGAGGCCGAAGAAGAGATTGAAGGCGCGGACAGGTGGCGGGGTAGCGCTCGCGGCCGTCGCGGAGGAAGCGACCATTTCCTCGAACAGGGGAAGGCCGACGGTGATGCCACCCAGGCCACGGAGAACGGTTCTGCGATCGAGAGGGCGGGAATTCATGACTGGGGATCTTCGGTGGGGGTGAGTCGGGTCAGGTCGCTGAGGGCGATGGCTTTGATGAGGGCCGGCCAGGTACCTCCGTCGGCGGCGGCCTTTTGATGAATCAAATCAAGCACCGCGGCGTCGGCATTGCCGAGCGGACGTCCGGCGGCGAACTGGGCGACCCTGCGGGTGATGTTGCGGGCCACGCGGTCGTTGGTCGCGAGCATGTCGAGCAGTTCATCGACGGACTCATAGGCGACGGGTTCCGCGGCGCCGGGAAAGAGAATGTTGCCATCTTCGCGCTGGGCATTTCCGTGTTCGTCGCGGTCGCTCCAGACTCCGAGTGCGTCGAATTTTTCCAGGCCGAAGGCGAGGGGCTCGAATTTCGCGTGGCAGCCGCCGCATTCGCCCTTCGACATGCGGGCCTCGGAGACGCCGCGACGGGATTGACCGGGCTTCGGTGGAATGGGGGTGGTGTCGGTGCCGGGAGGCGCGCTGGTGACGCCGCCGCCGAGCACTTCCTCGAGGACGAACAATCCGCGCGTGACCATGGAAGCGTCGTCGCCGCCGATGCTGAGCAGGCTGCCCTGGGTGAGCAGGCCCCCGCGGTGGGGAATGTCGGTGAGATCGATCTTCCGCCACGCCGGCGCGGCGTCGGGCAGCGGTTGATCCGGCGGCAGGGCGCGGTCGTAGATCGCCACCTCGTGAAAAGTGCCGAGCCAGGGGCGGTCTCCGCTGGTCTCGTTTCCGAGTACGAGTTGGTAGCCGTCGCTCCACTCGCCGAGGTCGCCGGGTAGTTTTCGCGAGGCGGCTTCCCTGCCGTCGAGAAAAACGCGGACTTGCCCGGACTTCTCGAAGACGACCATCACGTGGGTGCGTTTCGTCTTCACCGTGCCGGCGTCGGTGCGCCAGCCGGTGGTGCCATTCTTTCCGGTGCCCTTGGCGCGCACGCGGATTTCGTAGCGATCGCCCTCCTGTCCGATCGTGAGATTTCGTTCGCTGGAGCCGCCGGAGATCGACACGATGCGGGCCGGGCCTTTCTGGCCGGTGTTCGCCGGGGTGATCCAGGCGGAGACGGTGAATTCGCCGGCTTCGCGGATGGCCTTGCTCAGCGCGGCGGCGGGCTTCGCGGCTTGGAGCGAGGCGGCGTCCTTGAGACGCAGTTCGCCGTCGGCTTTCCACTCGACCGCATTTTTCTTGTCGATGCCGAGGTGGAAAACGTCGCCCAGCGTGCCGCGATTGTTGGCGCGCCCGTGGTTGTTCAACGTGAAGTCGAAGCTCACCAGGGGCCGCGGTCCTTCCGTCTGTCCGGTCGGGGCGGGAGCGGGGTAATCGTAGTGTCGCGTCAATCGCGGCGACACGAACGTGAAGGGTGCGTTGTGGAGTCGGGCGAGTGGCAGCTTTTCCACCCACACCACCTCGCGAAAGTAGGCGAGCGTCTCGGCCTTGAGATCGGCGGAAAGCTCGGGCGTCCAGTCGGGGAACCGTTTCGTGCCGGGGCGCATCGCGTCGAGTCGATCGAGATCCAGCCAGTCGCGGGCGAAGCTCAGGGAACGATCGACGGCGCGGGGATCGGCGAGCAGGCGATCGACCTGCCGGGCGATTTCATCGTCGGTGGCGAGCCCGCTCTCGGCGGCGGCGCGGCGCAGTTCCTCGTCGGGCGCGGATCCCCAGACCAGGTAGCTGAGACGCGAGGCCAGTTCGTGGGGCGTGACGGGTTTCGGCCGACCGTCGCCCTGTTGCGACTCGATGCGGTAAAGAAAGCGTGGGCTTTGCAGCATGGCCTGAACGACGAGTCGGGCGGCCGCGGTGGCGTCGGCCTCGTCGCGGGCCAGCGCGAGGTAGGCGTCGATTTCCTGATCCGATGGTGGTGCGCGAAGGATTCGGGCCGCCGCGCGATCAATCATCGCGCGCAGCGATTCGTCGTCGGTGTTCTGTCCCTTCGCGAGAAGCGGAGCGGGATCCATCCGGTCGGCGATGATTCGACTGAGCGAAGCGTAGGCCTGAATGTGGCGGAGATCCACGGTGAGGTGATAGGCCGTGTTGGTGAAGCCCTCGGCGCGCTGATCGGGCGGAATCTGTCGGAGGGCATCCTTGTCCAACTCGACGCCGGTCGCGGCCCGGACGGTGGCGATGTATTCCTCGCGGGTGAGTCGGCGCGGAAGGCTGGAGCCTTCGCCTCCGGCGCGCAGGTGGGCCAGGGGATCGATCTCCTCGCCCGGCCACGTCGCGCCGGCATCGATCCAGGCGCGGAGTTTTTCCTTTTCCGAATCGGAAAGCGGCGGGCGGTTTTCCGGCATCGAGTCGTCCTCGACCGAATGCCAGATCCGGCTCCGGTCCGCCGAGCCGGGCACGAGGAAGGGGCCGTGTTTGTCGCTGGCAAAGGCGGTGCTCTTTTTCGAGAGATCGAGTTTCCCCTCCCGGCTCGCGCTGTCGTGGCATTCGAGACAGTGCTCGGCAAGGATCGGCGCGATGACCGTGTCGAAATGCTTCGCCGGATCTTCGTTCGCGAAGAGGGAAAGCAACGGCGAGGAAAAGGCGATCAGCCTCGCGGCGAAGGCGGCGGTGGAAGGGGAACGGCGCATCTGAATCGAGCGGGAGCAGTGGAACACTGACAGGACGGTATCCGACCGTCAAACGCGATGTCCGGGTCGCGCTGCGCGGGGCGTCGTTTCTGAAAACCAAACAGGGTCAGGTGCGCGACCTGACCCTGTTGGGTATCGATTTTTATTTCCAAGTGCTCCCAGGCTCAGGGCTTCGGGGCGGGCTGGCGGACTTCCTTCTGCCATTCCTCCGGCTTTTCGCTCATGTCGCTGTCGTCGTCGTATTTCTTGATCAGCTCCTGGAGCTTCTCCTTCATCATGGCGACTTCGTCGGCGTAGTAGGGATTGTTGTACTGATTCATCGTCTCGTCGGGGTCCGTATCGAGATCGTAGAATTCCCACTCGTCGCCGAACTGGTAGAAGTGCATCAGCTTGTAGCGATCGGTGCGCACGCCGTTGTGGCGGGGGACCATGTGGACGCTGGGATACTCGTAGTAATGGTAGTAAATGGCGTCGCGCAGCGGGCCTTTCTGCTCGCCCTTGAGGATCGGCACGAGCGACTTGCCCTGCATGTCGTCCGGGATCTCGGCGCCGGCCATGTCGAGGAAGGTCTCGGCGTAGTCGAGATTCTGGACGAGGTCGTGATTCTTCGAACCCGGCTCGGTGACGCCGGGCCAGCTGACGATGAGCGGCATTTTGAAGGATTCCTCGTACATCCAGCGCTTGTCGTACCAGCCGTGGTCGCCGATGTAGAATCCCTGGTCGGAGGAGTAGATGACCACCGTGTTGTCCGCCACGCCCATCTCATCGAGCGTTTTCCGCAGTCGGGCGACGCTTTCGTCCACTCCCTTGATGCAGCGCAGGTAGTTCTTCGCGTAGCGCTGGAATTTCCAGCGGACGAGATCTTCGCCGTAGAGATTGGCTTCGTGGAATTCCTTGTCCTTGGGGCCGTAGTAGGCGCGCCAGGCGTCCATCTGCTCGGCGGTCATCCGCTGCATGTTCTGCCAGGCGGATCGGTCCTGCCGCTGCTGGATGCCGGCGCCCGCGAAGTCGGCGGTGAGATCCACGAAGAGGTCGTAGTTGAGATCCATGTGGCGGTCGATCTCCAGTTCCTGGAAGCGGGCCGGCGGGGCGTTGTCCTCGTAGCGGTCGAACAGCGTCGGCGGTTCGGGGATGTCGATGTCGTCGTAGAGCGAGAGGTGGCGCAGGGCCGGCATCCAGTTCCGGTGCGGGGCCTTGTGCTGAACCATCAGCATGAAAGGCTTCGAGTCGTCGCGCTTTTCGGTCAGCCATTCGACGGCGAGATCGGTGACGACGTCGGTGCAGTATCCTTCGATCGTGACCTTGCCCTCGGGCGTCTCGAAATCGGGATTGTAGTAGAGACCCTGACCGGGCAGCACCTTCCAGTCGTCGTAGCCTTGCGGTTTTCCTTTCAGGTGGGACTTGCCGTAGATGGCGGTCTGGTAGCCGGCTTTCTGGAGGATCTTGGGGAAAGTCTGCTGGTTCCAATCGAAAGAGTTCCCGTTGTTCATGAACCCGTTCTTGTGGCTGTGCTTGCCGGTCTGGATGACGGCGCGGCTCGGGCCACAGATCGAGTTGGTGCAGAAACTGTTCACGAACAGCATCCCGTCGGCCGCGAGCTGGTCGATCTCGGGCGTGGGATTCACCGACTTCAGCCAGCCATCGTAGGCGCCGATGGCGTGCGGGGCGTGGTCGTCGGTGAAAATGAAGAGGATGTTCGGGCGTTCGGCGGCGCTGGCTGAAAGCGGCAACGCGGCGGCGACAGCCAGACCGAGGGCGAGGAGCAGGGGGCGCAATCTCATGGGCACATTGATGCCCGAGGAAGCCGATCCGCGCAAGGCCGGGGTGATTCGGGTCCGTCTCCAGGGCAAACGTATGCGAGCCATGATGCGGCCACGTCAGACAACCACCATCCACGCGTCGGGATGCCGACGGCAGCTGTCGATGAGTTCGTGACGGGGGAGAGCGGCTTTCAATCCAGCCGTTTCAGGAAAATGTTACGAAACTGAACGAGGCTGGAGGCGGGGGAAAATTCGCCCTCCTTGTTTTTGCCGCCGTGGTGCTGGAGGGCGATGGGGCCGGTGGCGGGGACTTCGGGGAGTTGGGCGTTGTCGATGATGAGGTGGCCGTTGGACACCACGGTGAGGCGGTCGCCTTTCATGGTGATGTGGAAACGGTTCCAGTGTCCGACGGGGTTGTCGGGGTTGAGCTTCGGTGTTACGCCGGCGCGGACTTCGGCGGGTTGTTTTTCGTCGTTGCGGTAGCCATAGACTTCGCCGGAGCCGATGGGCCAGCACCAGATGTTGAGCTGGGCCTTGCTGGTGCCGCGCAGGTAGATCCCGGAGTCGGCGTTCTTGATGGGGTGGGTGAGATTTTTCCCGTCCGGACCTTTCACCGTGGTACCGTCGGGCAGGACGTAGGGAACGTTGTAGAATCCGGTGGTTTCCTTGATGCGCCATTCAATGATGAGTTCGAAGTCGCCGTAGTCCTCCGCGGACCAGAGGTTCTTGTCGCCCTGGGCCTCCGACTGGGCGTCGTAGTCGATGACGCCGTCGACGACTTTCCAGTGGCCGTTGTCACCCTCGGGAATTTTCCAGCCCGTGAGATCCTTGCCGTTGAAGAGAGGGGTGAAGCCCTCGGGAGCGGGATCGGGAGAACCGAGCGCGAGCGTGGCAGTGAGGGCGAGGGTGGAGAGAAAGGTAAGCGGGCGTTTCATCCCGTTTCTTTAGTCGAACTGGAGCCGCAACACCCGCTCTTTTTCTTGGCCCATATACGTGAGTGGGACTCGGGGGATGTCGGATCGACTTCCGCCGGATACGGAAATCTTCAAAAGCCCCGAGACAGAATGCTTAATTTTCACAACAAAAAGAAAAACCATATTAACCAAGTCGATCATCCAAAAAATAGTGCCGGATTGTATTGACTGGGACTGTCCCCTGCGCCTCTGATGATTTTTGCTAACCGTAAAAATCAGATCATGGGAAGGAACTGTATCATTATTGTCGGGCTGTTTGCCGCCTTCGGGCTGGCGGGAGCGAGAGGGGCCGAGGGCGTCCGCGCCCTGCCGGACAGTGCCCAGGCGTTGGGAACCATCGGGGGGCGTTTCGCCCAACTCGATGATCCCTCGGTGGTGCGAACCAATCCGGCCACGCTGGTCGATCTGGTCGATCCCGCCGTCCAACTGAATTTCCAAGCCTGGCACGGGGACACGGATTTCACTCGATTCGACGGGGCGGAGGACTCGATGATCCTGCCGTGGAAGCTGCTGGGAGGACTCAACATGGTCTACCCGATCTCGGACGGAGTCACCGCGGGTTTGGGTATCAGCGCTCCCTTCGGCATTTCGATCAACTGGCCGCGCGACGGGGTCTTCCGCTATGTGGCGCCCTACGACGCGGTGCTGCAGACGGCGGCGCTGAATCCCGCCCTCGGGGTTCGGATTTCCGACAAGGTGTCGCTCGGGCTCGGGGTGGATGTGCTCTACTCACGGCTGAAGCTCGATCAGACCTTTCCCTGGTCCCTCGCCACCGGGGCGCCGTTTCCGGATGGTGACATGAGCTTCGAGGGCGATGGCTGGGGCGTGGGTGGCTATTTCGGCCTCAATTTCGATCTCAGCGAGGATCACCGCGTCGCGCTGACCGGGCGGCTGCCGGTGACGGTCGATTACTCCGGTGATTTCACCGTCACCAACCTGCCGGCCCCGATGCGGGGCGCCTTTTTCTCGAGGAGTGATTTCGATTCCGAGATCGAGCATCCCGGCAGTCTTGGCATCGGCTGGGGCTGGGACATTACGGAGCGTCTCTCCCTGGGCGTCGATTTCGAGTGGATTCAGAATTCTACCCACGACGATCTGCCGCTATCGGTCGGGCCGAACCAGGCCCTGCTGGGTACGGATGGCATCGAACTGCGGTGGCGGGATTCTTTCAGCACCGGCTTCGGCCTTTCCTATCAGGCCACGGAGAATCTGACGCTGCGCGCCGGCTACCTCTATTCGGAGTCGCCGCTGCGGGACGAGACATTCATCCCGTCGGTGCCGGCCAATGATCGGCATATCTTCAGTATCGGGGCGGGCTATGCGTGGGGGAATGACTTGATCGACCTGGCCTACAGCTTCATGCCGATGGAAGCTCGGAACGTGAAGGGCGCCTCGAACCCGGCCTACAACGGGAGCTACGACTTCACCTGGAACGTTCTCGCTCTCAGTTACACGAAGCGGTTCTGAAACATGGCGGAGATGCCGCTTGCCCTGCGTATGCGGGGCAGTCCATGTTGTTTGAGTTTATTGAAGCGCCCGGCTTCGGAGAGTCGGCGAACGATTGCGATCCTGGGGAGGAGATCGCATACATGACGGATCGACTGATATACGAAAGCAAGAAGTCGAAAGTCTTTTGCCGCAAGGAAACAGACTCTGGGCAGAGCTTTGCCGTCAAGGTGCTCAACTACGAGTTTCCCACTCCGGAGGACATCGCCCAGTTTCACAACGAGTTCGACATCATCAGCGGTCTGTCCCTGGCCGGGGTGAGGAACGCGATCCGCAAGACGCGGGAGAACCATCGCCACGTCCTGGTGATGGAGTGGATCGAGGGAGAGTCGCTCCTGACGGCCTTCCGCAACAAGACCGACGACATTGTCGACTTTCTCCACATCGCCATCGCCGCGGCGGGGGCGCTGGAGGAGACCCATGCGCACCGCATCATTCACAAGGACATCACGCCGCAAAATCTGCTCGTCGATCTCCAGGAGCGGCGGGTTTGGCTGATCGATTTCGGTATTTCCACGAATCTGAACCTGAAGCAGCCCTACGTGGGGAACCCGGAGAAGATCGAGGGAACCCTCGGCTATTGTTCGCCGGAGCAGACCGGGAGGATGAATCGAAGCGTCGATTTCCGGACCGACCTCTACTCGCTGGGGGCGACATTCTACGAGATCCTCGCGGGGCGTCCCCCGTTTTCCGGCAAGGATGCCATGGAGCTGGTGCACGCGCATCTCGCCCAGATGCCGGAGCCGCTGCACGAGGCGAATCCTCGGGTGCCCAGGATGTTGTCCGACATCATTGCCCGCCTCATGGCGAAGAATGCCGAGGATCGCTACCAGTCGGCCCACGGTCTGCGGCGCGACCTGGAGCGTTGCCTGGAGTGTTTTCAGCCCGCCGACGCGGACATCGTCCCGTTTCGACTCGGCGCCTCGGATCACTCGCACGTCTTCCGGCTACCGGGGCGACTCTATGGCAGGGACGAGGAGGTCGCTACGATCATCGGCTCCTTCGACGCCTGCGCCGCGGGGGAGAAAAAGCTCCTGCTGGTGGCGGGTTATTCGGGCGTGGGAAAATCGGCGCTCGTCCACGAGGTGCATCGACCCATCACGGCGCGGAAGGGCTATTTCTGCGGTGGCAAATTCGACCAGTTCCAGCGGGCGACCCCCTACTTCGCGTTCCTCGAGGCCTTTCGCGACCTGATAGACACCCTGCTCTCGGAGAGGGAGGAAAAACTGGAGGGCATCCGTGAATCGATCCGGACCGCGCTCGGCGAGGAGGGGCGAGTCCTGACCAATGTGCTGAACAATCTGGTGCACGTCGTCGGCGAGCAGCCGGCGGTGCCCGAGGTGGGCGGGGCCGAGGCGCAGAATCGTTTCCACTATGTCTTCCGCAAGTTCGTGCGCGTCCTGGCGACGCCGGAGCATCCGCTGGTGATCTTCATCGACGATCTCCAGTGGGCGGACTCGGCGTCGCTGGACCTGATGGAGGCGTTGATGACCGATCCCGAAGGCGGCCACCTGCTGCTCGTCTGCGCCTACCGGGAGAACGAGGTCGACGCGGCGCACCCGTTCATTCGCACCGTGGGGGACATTCGCGATGCCGGTCTCGAGGTCGAGATGGTGGAGGTGAGGAATCTCCGCGAAGAGGATCTGCGGGACCTGCTCGCGGACGCACTCTCCACCACCACGGACCGTGTGGCCCCGCTGGCCCGACTCGCGCATGACAAGACGCGGGGAAACGCCTTCTTCGCGACCGAGTTTCTCAAATCGCTCGCCGAGGAGGGATTGCTGACTTTCGATTTCACCTCGGCCGAGTGGTGCTGGGACGCGACCGAGATCGGGCGTCGCAACATCTCCGACAATGTCGTCGAACTGATGGCGGGAAAAGTGAGGCGCCTGGAAACGTCGGCGCGGGAGATCCTGAAGCTGGCTGCCTGTGTCGGCAACCGCTTCGATCTCGCTACCCTGGTCGCGGTGACGGATGGCGACGCCGCCGAGGTCGCCGGGCGCCTGAAACCCGCGCTGGCGGAGGGGCTGGTACTGCCGCTGGGCCACGGTCAGTTCAAGTTCAGTCACGACCGCATCCAGCAGGCGGTCTATTCTCTGATCACCGAGGAGGAAAGGGAACAGTCCCACCAGCGCATCGGGCGCATGCTCCTGACGGAGGTGGACAGGCAGAGCCGGGAGGCGCGGATATTCGACATCGTCAATCACCTCAACGAAAGCCGGCGTCTGCTCGGGAACCGCGCCGAGCGGCTGGAGCTGGCGGCGTTGAATCTCGAGGCTGGCCGAAGGGCGAAGGTGAACTCGGCCTTTCCGACCGCCCTGCGCTATCTCGGAGCCGGCATTGAGCTGATCGAGGCCGAGCCGGACGCGTGGTCGCTCGAATACGATCTCAGCCTCGCCCTGCACACCGAGGCGACCGAGGCGGCTTATCTGAGCGGGGAATTCGACCGGATGCACGACTGGTATCAGCAGATCCTGTCGCGGGCGCGGTCGATTCTCGAAAAGGTGAAACCCTACGAGATCCGCATCCTCGCCTACAAGGCCGAGAACCGGTTCATGGAGGCGATTCAGACCGGGCTCGAGGTGCTGGGGCAGTTGGGCGAGCGGTTTCCCGGCAAGCCGCACGTCGGTCATGTGCTCGTCGATCTCCTCCGCACCGAGGTGGCCTTGCGCGGTCGTGGCAAGGACGAGCTGATGGCGCTGCCGCTGATGGAGAATCCGGAAAAGCAGGCGGCGATGCGGATCATCGCCGACATCACCTCATCGGTTTACTGGGGCATGCCCAACCTGGTGCCGCTGATCGCCTTCCGGCTGGTGCGGCTATCCCTGAAATACGGGAACCACCCGGTGTCCTGCTTCGCCTACGGCGCTTACGGGGTCATCCTCTGCGGGGTGCTGGGGGCGATGCGGCGGGGATACACCTTCGGCCAACTCGCGCTGGAGCTGCTCGACAAGCTCAACGCGAAGGAGTGGAAGGCGCAGATCTACGTGACGCCCTACGCGCTCATCTTTCACTGGAACGAGCATGTGCGAAACACCTTGCGTCCGCTGCAGCAGTCTTTCCAGATCGGGATGGAGACCGGACTGGTCGAGTTCGCCTGCGTCAACACCAACATCTACTGCATCCAGGCATTTCTCTGCGGACGTCCCCTCGAGCGTGTCGCCGAGGAGACGCGCGCCTACAGCGAGCTGTATCGCCAGTTCAAGCAGGTAACCAACCGCAATTACAACGAAGTCTACCGGCAGGCGATGCTGAATCTCATCGGCCGCTCGGCCGATCCGGTCAAGCTCACCGGGGAAGCCTACGACGAGGAAGTCATGATGGCGCAGAACGAGGAGCGCAGCGACAAGACGGGCACCTTTTTCATACACTTCAACAAGCTGCTGCTCTGCTATTATTTCCGCCGCTACGATGAGGCCCTCGATCATGCGACCCGGGGCCGCAAGCTGCTCGACGCGGTCCTGGCGAAGTTCGAGATCCCCAACCACCATTTCTATGAGGCCCTGACATTGCTGGCGCTGGCGGAGCGCGAGAAGGAGCCGAGAAGGGAGCGTCTCCTCTGGCGCGCGCGTCGCGACATGGCGAAGCTGAAACGGTGGGCGAAATTCGCCCCGGAAAACTATCGTCACAAATACGAGCTCTGCCGCGCCGAGACGTCCCGGGTGCGCGGGAGGGCGAACGAGGCCCGCATCGCCTACGACCGCGCCATCGCCGGGGCCTCGGAGAACGAGTATCTCCACGAGCAGGCGCTGGCCTATGAGTTGGCGGGACGATTCTACGCCGAGAGCGAGCGGCCGGTGTTGGCGGAGTTCCATCTCAAGGCCGCCTACAACACCTACCGGGAGTGGGGCGCGGGCGCGAAACTGCGCGACCTCGCGGAAACGTTTCCCAAATACCTGTCCGGCGGAGAACGGGGCTTGGAATCAATCTCCGGTGGAGGCATCGGCGTCGCCGCCACCACGTCGATGATCGACGGCTCCGTGCTCGACATCACCACGGTGCTCAAAGCCTCGACCTCGATCTCACGAGAGGTGGTGCCATCGAAGCTGCTCTCGGTGTTGATGCGGATCGTGCTCGAAAACGCGGGGGCGCAGCGAGGGTTTCTCCTGATCGATAGCGAGGCCGGCCTGCGTGTGCAGGCGCGGGGCGAGCGGGGTGGGGAGGATCTGCGGGTGATGCAGGCCGTGCCCCTGGAGGAATGCGGCGACCTGTCGGTGTCGCTGGTCCAATTCGTCGAACGCACGGGAGACGCCGTGGTCATCGCCGACGCCACCGAGGACATGCGCTGCAAGGGGCAGGCCTATGTCGAGGAACACCGACCGCGATCAATCCTCTGTGTGCCGGTGCGGAATCGCGGCAAGAGCGTCGGCGTGCTTTATCTGGAAAACAACCTCGCCGTCGGCGCCTTCACCCGCGACCGGGTCGACCTGCTCACGCTGTTGTCCGGCCAGATCGCGGTTTCCATCGACAACGCCATGCTTTACGAGCAGTTGGAGCAGAAAGTAGAGGAGCGCACCGCGGAGTTGGCGAGGGAAAAGCAGAAGTCCGAAGACTTGCTCCACAACATCCTCCCGGTTGAGACCGCCCAGGAGCTGAAGCAGAAAGGCTTTGCCGAGGCGCGTCACTACGAGCGCGTCACGGTGCTGTTCACCGATTTCAAGGGATTCACCGAACTGTCCGCCAAGCTCCCGCCGGCGCAGTTGGTACACGAGATCGACGCCTGCTTCAAGGCCTTCGATCACATCGTCGAACGGTATGGAATCGAGAAGATCAAGACCATCGGGGACGCCTACATGGCCGCGGGCGGGCTGCCCGTGCCGAATTCGACCCACGCCGAGGATGTGATCCGGGCGGCACTGGAGATCCGCGATTTCATGCGGGATCGCAACGCGCGCGGTGAAGGGGCGGGACTCGACATCCGCATCGGCGTTCACACCGGCCCCGTCGTGGCGGGGATCGTCGGGGTTCGGAAATTCCAGTACGACATTTGGGGCGACACCGTCAACACCGCTTCACGGATGGAATCGTCCGGCGAGCCCGGCAAGGTCAACGTCTCCCAAGCCACCCGCGACCTGACGCGGGAGCTGTTCCGCTTCGAGTCGCGCGGGGACCGCGAGGCCAAGGGCAAGGGCCGCATGCCCATGTACTTCGTGGAACCGGCAGAGAACGCATTCGAATCAGTCACCAAACAGGAATCCCATGAACGAGGAATCGTCTGAAAACACCAGCCCCCAAGTCGCCGAGGCAGGCGCCGTCGAGACGGGGGACCAGCGCTCGGTCCGCGAGATCATCGAGAAATGCAAGCGGGAGACGCGGATCGGCTACCCGCCGCGGAGCGGGTTTTTTCGCCCGCGCATGAAGAGTATCAACCACCTGCAGGTCGGCAGATCGAAGATCATCTCCAACCCGATCACCATTCTTATCGAGTGGGTGGTGCTCCAGTGGATCCGGCTGCGCGACTGCTGGCGGCGATTCGTAGCCTGGCTCTACCCGCGTCGACCCCGCATATGGAGTGATCGCAACGACAGCCGCCTGGTGGGGCGCCTGCTCTTCGCCGGGGACCGCGGGAACGGCCCACCCATCCATCACCTCCACCTCGAGTTCTGGGGGCGGACCCGTCTCGGTGGCTGGAGAAAGCTCGGCGAGGGGTTGAGTGATGAGAACGGGGAGTTCGCCCTGCCCTTCGACCTGCGTCAGGCGCGTCGTTTCTGGATACGCGGCCTGCGTTTCGAGGTGCACAAGACGGCCCGGGTCTATTTCCACGAGGACGAGCCGAAATTTCACTACGATCTCTTCTACCAACAGCCCGTGCAGAAGTCCGACCTTATCGGACTCGACTTCAATCTCCGTACCCTGCGGCTGGACTACTGGCTCTACGATCCCGAAGCCAACACGCCACGGGCCCACGTGGTCGATATCGAAAAGACGGCGCCCGAGTTCTATTCACAGGGCCGGATCGACGCGCTCCTGGAGCAGATCATTCCCATCGAACTGACCAAGCGCAAACACCTCGACCAGATCCGACTGGCGCCGGACACTCTCACCATCCGCGAGATACAGGAGGACTACCCGCTCAATCTCACCACCTGCATCGAGAAACATCTGCCCGGCTACTCCCGCGGCGACGACTGGTTCGGCGAGCGGATGATGAACGGGATGAACCGCGGCACCTTCCAGCCCGATCCCGAGATGCCGGGGCGCTACTGGATCAGGTATTTCGGGAAATGCTGGTACGACAGCAACGACATCTACGCCCTGCCCACCGTCGAGATCGCTTTCAGCCTGAAGGAGGACGGTCTGCCGAAACCGGAGGAAATCCACCTTACGGGTCGGCTCAGCCGTCACGACCACGATGAATTCCAGAAGCGGGTTTTCACTCCCGCTGACGAACCCCGGTGGACCTATGCCAAGCGTCTCGCCCGCATCACCGGCGCCAACGGCACCGAGATCGAGGAGCATTTCGCCGGCACCCACCTGAATTCCGAGCAGTACGCCATCGCCGCCTATCGGAATCTGCGGCTCAATCCCGTCGCCGCCCTCCTGCTGCCGCATCTCAAGGAGGTCTCGCTCATCGATCACAGCGCCAACGGGCTACTAATCGGCGGCTACCTCCCCTCCGCCACCGCGCTGACTCACCGGGGATTGCTCCAGCGGACGCGCGACATCATGGGTTGCCTGGATTGGAAAGGGTGGAAACCGATGGAGCCGATCAGCGACGCCCACACCTGCGCCCGGGCCGAGACCCTTTTCTGGGAAGTGCTGGGCGAATACATCGACGATTTCTTCGAGCGCAATGCCGAGGGCATCAAGCGGCATTGGCTCGAGGTGCGCCGCTTTTCGGACGACCTCGTTCGTCACGCCGTGCCCGTGTTCCTCACCGCGCCACTCGACGCGCCGCCCAACGATGAGAGGATGAGGCGATTGGCGGCGGAGCGGCTCGATTACTGCGCGCTCCAGTACAGCTTCGACCGCGATCTGCCACGGGAGACCATCGATGGCGAGTTGAAGGCGGTTTCCCGGATCACCTCGGCGGACAGTTTTACCGAGGCGGCTCCGGAGGACTGGCGGCATCTCAAGGACGCCTGTCGCTACGCCATCATGATGGCGACCTACATGCACACCTGGATCAACGAGCACCAGTACGATGATCTCGGGGAAATCCTCTACAACTGCGGCGGTCTCCGTTTCGGGGACAAGCCCGAGGGCGTCCTCGCTCCCGAGGATGATTACGACATCGCGCCGGACCTGGTCCGCAGCACCCAGATGCTGTGGTTCACCAACCTGCTCTCCCGTACCGAGTATGGATTCATCACCCGCAACGAGGAGGGCGACGTGAATCCGCATTTCTCCCGGCTTCTCGAGGCGAAGCGCGGGGCTTTCAAGGAACTGGGTGTCGATATCGATGCCATCGAGTCGCGCACCAACATCTGATTCACATCCTGTCGTCTCCATTTCCACGCCATGAAATCGCATTCCTACTCCCCCTTGAGCCTGATCGGTCGCTTCTTCCGCTACCTTTTCGACAAGATCGTGCTCTGGATCTACGCCAAGTTCTTCGGCCTCATGCTGGCGCTCTTTCTCTGCCTGCCCAAACGGCAGCGGATGAGCCACAACAACGGCATCGCCGGCGCGGGCACGCTGCGTGTCGTCGATGACCCGAAATTTCCCGCCCACGAGTTCTTCGCGCCCGGCAAGGTGTTCCCGGTCCGCATCCGCCACGCGTCGGCCACCTTTCTCGACGACGCCATGAACTGCATCCGCAGCCTGTCCATCAAGCTGTCCGATCACCACTTCAAGAGCCCCTTCGACATCGAGATGAACACCGGGCAGACCAGCCTCTTCTGGTCGGCGGTGAGTTTTCTCAAGTTCGCCTCCCTGCGGAAGGAGCAGTACGGGATCGAGTATCGCGACTTCAATCGCAAGTATCCCGACGGGCTCAAGGCGTCCCAGGTCGCCGGACGCCGGCACGCGACCTCCTTCCAGAATCTCCACTACTACTGCAAGACGCCCTTCCTCTTCATCGGCACCGATGGGATGAAGCACTACGCGAAATACCGCGCCATCCCCGACGACGACACGCCCGAGTCGGGGATCGATCCCGACCCCAGCGACTGGGATCAGTGCAACCAGCGCATCCTGCCGCACGAGACGAGGGGGCGGAACTACCTCAAGCAGGAATACGAAGACCGGGTAAAACGCGAGGGCGCCCGCTACCGCGTCCAGATCCAGGTCCATCCCGCCTCCGACAACGAGGATCCGGAAGTCTTCAACAACATGGTGGTCTGGGACGAGGACGCCTACCCCTGGCTCGACCTGGGCATCATGGAAATCGACAAAACGCTCGATTGGCGGGAGAGCACCCTGACGACTTTTTCGGTCAACAACATGCCCCGGACCCTCGGCGTGATTCCCGCCTACTCGATCTACGACTACAACTCGCTGAACTACCTGCGCGCCCACTCGGAGATCGCCCGGAAGGCGCGCCTGCTGTCCTACAAACTCTTCGGAATGGTCCCGCCCATTCCGGACAACGATAACCGGAACTACTCCGACTGGGAAAAGCCCGGGCCGGAGGCGTGACGGCTATCCCCCGGATGCTTGGCCCCGGGTGTCATGACGATGCCTTCAGGAAGAGGGGGACCGAGGCCACCGGGCAGTCGTCCACCACCAGTTGCAACAGGTACTCGGTCGGTTCGTAAATCGTTTTCCCATTCACCACCCAGATGTGTTGGGCAAGATCCTTCCGCTCGTCGAGTGCGAGCGAGATCACGAACGGCTCCGTGCGGTCCACTTCCTCTCCATCCGGGTCAAACCACCGCACCTCCATCTCGTGGTTGCCGCCCTCCTCCGCCGAAAACCGCACCCTGGCCACGATGGCGAATCCTCTCAACTCGTCAGGATATTTCCGGTATGTGAGCGTGTCGAAAGTGCCCAACATGTTGAGCTTTCCGTGATCGATGGTGGCGGCGTCGCAGAGGGTGAAGATCTCTACCTGCATGGCGGATGGGGAGTCGGGTGTTCAGAATGAATCCGTCGGGGGGATTATCGGAAAAGCTGGGCGTTCTGGCGGCTTGACGACACCGCGAACAATTTCCCGTGGGTGCGGACAAACAGCGCCCCGTCGCCGAAGGCGGGAGTCGAGCGGCAGAGATCGCCGAGGGCATTCTTACCGAGCACCCGCAATTCCATGTCAGCGGCGATGACGTGGACGTTCCCGCTCTCGTCGGCGCAGTAGATCCTTGCCCCATCGCTGACCGGCGAGCCCATGCAGGGGCCTTCGATGCCGGGGACGCGGCCTTTCCAGATCTCCTCGCCGGTGGCGGCGGCGACGCAGGTGACGATGCCGGCGTCGTCCCAGAGAAAACAGCGGTCTCCGACCACGATCACGCTGGGAATGTGGGGTGCGTTGCGCTCGACGCGCCAGACTTCCTCGAGTTCGTTTTCCTCGTTCATCTTCACGGCGACGCAATGCTTGGGATTGGCGGTGAAGCCGCAGGTGCCGATGACGAGATCCCGGTAGACGACGGGAGAGCTGATGGCACGCTCGTTGGTGTCGGTGTTGAACACGCTCAGTTCCGCGACCACGGAGCCGTCCTTCGGATCGATGGCGGTGAAGCCGTGTTGCCAGTTGGTGAACATGAGGAGCGGACGTCCGTTGGCCTCGAAGACGCAGGGCACCGAGTAACTGATGCGCTCGCTGCGTCGCTCGACCGTCCACGCGACCTTCCCGGTGTCGGCGTGAACGGCGAGGAGATTGCCGGCCCGCTTCTCCTGATCGTTGTTGAGGATGACGAGGTCGCCCAGCAGCATCGGCGAGGCGGCGAACCCGTGACCGCCATTGACCGGGCCGAGGTCGCTTTCCCAAAGTTTCTCACCCGAGTGGGAAAACGCGACCATGGTGAGCTTTTCCTTTGTGCCCCAGGTGAAGACGACGCGTTTCTCATCGACGGCCGGGGTGGTCGAGGCCGGGCTGTTGAAACGATGGCCTTTGAAGCCGCCTTCGGCGATTTCGTGTTTCCAGATCACCGAGCCGTCCTGCGTGCTGAGGCAGAGCGGCATCCAGGTCTGGGATTTGGCGGTTGCCGTTTCCCCGGCGGCGAGGAGAAAAAGCCGGTCACCCCAGACCACCGGAGAGCCGTGGCCGATGCCGGGAAGATCCACCCGAAAGCGGTAATCCGCATCTGCCCATTCGGCGGGAATGGACACGCCCGCCGCCAGCCCGGACCCGTTCGGACCGCGAAAACGGGGCCAATTTTCCGCTTTCGCACCGGATACGCACAGCCATGGGAGGCCGGAGAACAGGAACGCGACGAGCCGGGGGAATTTCATGACAGGCAGGGTATTTTTTCCCCCGCCGAAAGGCAAGTCCATGATGGCTGTCCGCTCAGGTCTCGCGCGGCTGGAAAGGCATCCGCAGGGCGCCGGATTTCCACGGGTGGCTGGTGCGGAGGGTCCGTTGGGTCAGCATCCACGCGAACGACGTGAATACCGCGATGGAGATCGAGAGCAAGCCGATCGCCTCCGTCAAGGTGGGGGTGACGTTTCGCATCAAAGTGGGCGTCATTCCCACGAAGCCCGACGCGCAGAAGATGGCAAACAAAAAGACGGCGGGTTTGAGGCTGTATCTGAGTATCATGGGCATGATCAGCAGCAGCGGTGCGCCGCAGGCGAGAGCCAGAACCAGATGGGCCGGGTTTGGCGATGTGTCGGAGAGCACGCGCAGAATCAGCCAGGCGAGGAGCGCGAATCCTCCGGCCAATGGAATCGGCAACAGGATCAGGAGATGGGTCAGCGTTCTCGTGCCGAGCGGCAGGGATTGGAGGAGCCGAAATTGGGACAGCGTCCTGAAGCTCGTCATGGCGCCGAGGAACATGGCGAAAAAACTCACTTGGGGGACCAGGAACGAGACGATGTCGACATCGCCCCCGTAGAGTTTGCCGAACATCAGCGCCGCGCCCCAATTCAGCGACAGAATGGCAATCAACAGGGAGCCGAAGCGGGAGGCGCTGAAAAAGGCGAAGTAGGGAAGCCCGCCGAATCGGGTGTAAGCGGAGTGGTCGGTCTGGCCGATCAAAGAGGGTTGAGTCGCCGACCCGACCCTGTTGGATCGCGAGAGCCTGCCGCGCACCATGCCCGTGGCCCGGAACCAGCCGGCGATGGTAAGGGCGAGCATCACAGAGCCAACGGCGAGGGCGGCGGGTTCGATGTCGGCAAAGCGCTTCGGGATGGCGCTGACAATCAGGAAGGAAAACGGGATGATGCCCGCCCAGAGGGCGGTGGCGAGTGCCCTGGAAAAGGAGGTGAGTGACGCGTTCCAGGAAGCCTGGTGGGAGGGAAGACCGGTGAGAGCGAAAAAATGGGTGCCGAGTATCAGGGTCTGGACGAGCAGGAGGATGAGGAAGGATTGCCAGGTGACGTTGCCGATGCCCATGGCCAGTGCGACCAGAGTGCCGGTGATCTGCGCTCCGAGGTAGAGCAGCGCGGGCAACTCCAACGCCGCGATTCGCCAGGCGCGTCCGATTTGTTTCTCGGTGACGGGCAGGCTCAGCAAGGTCCGCGGGAGGCCCGAGCCGCCCTGCATGATGTCGAAAGACAACAGCAGAGATCCACCGAAGAGGGCGACCGCGGGAAAGAACGCTTGGTTGGTGACACAATACACCACGGTCAGCAGGACATGAAGCATCCAGAGCGAGCCGAGGACCCAGGCTCGCCTGCTCAGGTAGTCGAGGAGAATCGCTTTCACGGGATCACGGAGGAAGCGTCGGTCTTTGGTTTCTGCATCAGGGCGACGAAGAGATCCTCGAGGGTGAGCGGCGTTTCGGCGAAGGCGTCGGCTCCCTGGTGCTTCAGTTGGTCGTGGCCGTTGAGTTCGGTGTCGACGAGCACGCGAACGCGACCGGCGTGGGACCGGATCAGGGTCAGACCGGGTGCGGCCCGGAAGTCGGCTCCGATGGGCAGACTGACATCGACGAGGCAATAGCGGTCGATCACCTCGTGCATGGCGCCCTCGTGGAGCATCACGCCGTTGTCGATGATACCGATGCGGTCGGCGAAGCGCTCGACATCGCCGAGACTGTGGGAGGAGATCAGGATGCTGTGCCCGCCATCCTCCATCAGGGCCAGTAGCTGGGCAAAAAGCTCGCGCTTGGCCACGGCGTCGAGGCCGGTGGTGGGTTCGTCGAGTATGAGGATCTCGGGACGACGCGCGAGCGCGAGGATGAGGGCGACCTTGATGCGGGAGCCGAAGGAGAGGGTGGCGACTTTCGCGGCGGGATCGATCTGGAAGGTGTCGAGCAGAGCGGCGCAATAGGTGTCGTCCCAGGTGTCAGGGTAGAAACCGCGGACGAAGCGGATGGCGTTGCGGATTTTTCCCCAGGTTTGGAATTCCAGCTCGGGACTGACGTAGGCGGCGCGTTGTTTCAGCGCGATTTCGTCGCCGACACTGTCGAAGCCGGCGACCCGGATCGATCCGGAATCTGGGCGACCCATGCCGAAGATGAGATCGATGGTGGTGCTCTTGCCGGCGCCGTTGGGTCCGACCAGGCCGTAGATGGAGCCGCGCGGAACGGTGAGGTCCAGCGGGCCGAGGGTGAATCCGGGGAATTGCTTGCGCAGTCCGCGGATCTCGATGGCGTTCTCCGGAGGGGCGGGGTGGGACATGGCGATAACGGGGGTGGGTGCGAGCCACGAGTCAGCGACTTGTGGTTTCGCCGTGGATGGTCTCGTTGGCGAGGGATTTGATTTCGTCAGGATTCAGTCCCGCCTCGGCGGCTTCGCGGGCCGCTTTGGCGAACAGTTCGCGGGCGGTCAGGAGTTTCGCCTCCCGGCTGGCGGCGTCGCCCCGGTCGGCGACGAAGGTGCCGAGTCCTTGGCGGCGATAGACGATACCCTCACGCTCGAGGTCCTCGTAGGCGCGCTTCACGGTGATGAGGCTGACCATGAGTTCCTCGGCCAGAGCGCGAAAGGAGGGCAGCGCTGCTCCCGGCTCCAGCCGCCCCTCGCTCACCGCCCGCCGGAACCCGTCCACGATCTGCTGATAGAGCGGACCCGCGGCGGGCGAGATCGGTCCGATCAGCAGGGCGGTGGAGGGTTTTTTCTCCGGCTTGATGGGTGGGGAGCGCGGTAGGCGGGTGCGTGGTTCTACTGGCCGCCCCGGGCTTTCTCGATCGCGGCCCGGGTCTTCTGCTGAATGGCGGGCATGATTTCCATCATGAGCTTTTGCATTTCGGCCATGGTGGCGGCCTGGACGGCGGGTTGTTTGTCGACAAAGACCTTGCCGTCGGGGCCTTCGAAGAAATCGGAGAGGCGGTTCAACTCGCTGGCGGTGAAGATACCGGAGTAGATGCGGACGAACATCGGCTCGATGGTCTCCCAGGCCATCGCCTTGCGGGTTTCGGCCATGGAGGTTTCCATGATTTCCTTGGCGGCTGCCTTCTGCTCATCCGTGAGACCCTGTTGATCGAGGATCGCGTCCTGCATCTGGACGACCTGGTCCAGGGCGGGAGCCATCTGCTCCTGGATCTTCATCACCGCGAGGAGTCGCTTGGCGGCGGCGGCGGTTTCGGGTTCCGGATCGGCCGCCGAAGCTCGCCCGATGGTGAGCGACAGCCCGAGGACCAGGGCGGAGAAGGCGGCGAGGCCGCGGAGGAGGGGGGTGGGGGATTTGGCGATGGGTTTCATGGATATGTGTGAGGCTTGTATTTCTCTGACGAGATACTGTTTATACAGAATATACACACAAGCAAGCGGAAAAGTTTCGGTCGGGTAAAATAGGCTTACCGTATCGGGTGAAATGCGGGCGAGATGGAACCCGTGTCCGCCGGATCAATTGAAGAGCTTGTCGAATTCGTTGTGGGATCCGATCCAGAACCAGATAACAGTGTCGCCATCCCGTTCCGCCAAAGCGCGGAAAGAATCGTTGATTCGGATCGACCAGATCCGTTCGTGGCCGGCAAGTTTCTTGAAGCGAAGGGAAGGATGCCCGGGATTGGATTCGAAACGGTGCCAGGCTTTTCGGGCCGCCTTCTTGATTTGCGGGTCAAGTGCCCCGTAGGTCCGCCAGAAACTGGGTCGAACCCGGGAAATCACAGGCGATCGGGGTCGAGCGGTTCATCCTCTTCGGAGGCGGACTCTTGTAGAAACGCGTCGAGACGGGGCCGGGGTGTCGGATGACTGATCGAGGCTTCCCATTGGGCGTCGTTTTCGCGGGAGAGCAGAAAACGGGCAAAGTCGGCCACCTCCTCCCGTTTGTCGGGGGGTAGGGCCGAGCAGAGTTCCGCGATTTCCAAGGCGCTCATGGTGGGGAAGTCTACGGCATGTGTGGGGCGGAATCAAGATTGGTGGCGCGTGACGGATGACCGTCGGTCCGCTCTCAAAACCGGTAATTTTCCGCCACAACCAACGGGCTTGCCGTGGGTTCCATTGCTGCCGATAATGCGCCGGCAGGGATTCGCCTTGCCCGAATCGAAACACGTCACATGTCCCTCGTCCCCCTTGTCACCAAGATCGCCATCGAAAGTGGCTGCCGCGACCGGATGCGCTGCGAGCAGGTCCTCCAGGAGGCGGCCTCGCGCCAGGGATCGCTGGTGGAGGCGCTGCTCGATGCCGATCTGGTCGACGAGGTCGATTTCGCCGAACACCTCGCCCAGGCAACGGGCTTGGATTACCTGAACGAATCGGAACTCGATCTCACCCAACCGCTCCACAGCCGCTTTCCCGCCAAACTGGCGCTGCGCCATCGGCTGCTGCCGGGACGGCTGGACGGTAAGGATGTCTGCCTGATGACCTATGACCCTTTCGACCTGAAGGCGAAACAGTCGGTCGGGCGGGATCTCCACAAACACGTGACCTGGGCGGTCTCGACCCGCTACCAGATCATGGAGGGTCTCCGGCGCGGCTACGGGGTCGGGGCGGAACATTTCGATGAACTGATCGAGGGTCGCGAGGCGGCGGGCGATGATGACGAGATGACCCAGGAGGTGACGCTCCTGGATGAGGAGGACGAGGAGGCCTCGGTCATGAATTTCGTGAACCAGGTGTTTCGCGAGGCGCTCAAGGAACGCGCCACCGACATTCACATCGAGCCGCTGGAAAAGGACCTGCGCATTCGCTACCGTATCGACGGCGCCCTGCAGGAGGTGACCGTGCCGCCGAATATCCGGGCTCTCCAGGCCTCGCTCATCTCGCGTCTGAAGATCATGGCCCAGCTCGACATCGCCGAGCGTCGTCTGCCGCAGGACGGCCGCATCAACCTCCAGCTCGACGGCGAACCCATCGACGTCCGCGTGGCGACGATCCCGTCGGTCAACGGCGAGAGCGTGAGTCTGCGCCTGCTGACTCGGAAGCAGTTCGACATTTCCATGATGGGTCTCGACGGGAAGAGCGAGAAAACCATCCGCGAACTGCTCAAGCAGCCCAACGGCATCATCCTCGTCACCGGCCCGACCGGATCAGGCAAATCGACGACGCTCTACACCTTCCTGAAAATTCTCAACACCAAGGACACCCGCATCGTGACCATCGAGGATCCCGTGGAGAACAAACTCGACGGCGTCATCCAGATCGCGGTGAAGCCGGAGATCGGGCTAACCTTTGCCGCCGGGTTGCGGAGCATCCTGCGCGGCGACCCGAACATCATCATGGTCGGGGAAATGCGCGACCTCGAGACCACCGAGATCGCG
>CAYTNL010000090.1:0-27097 GCA_964439145.1 uncultured Verrucomicrobiales bacterium | reverse complement strand
TGGTGACTTATTGCCTGATGTCCAACCACTTCCATCTGCTGGTCCGGGTGCCGGAGCGAGGGCAAGTGCCGAAGCTGACGGTCGAATCGCTTCTGGGGCTACTGGGCATTCTCTATGATGACACCCAAAGCCTCGGTATCCGTCAGGAGATCGAGCGGGCGCAGGCCTCGGACGACCCGAAGTGGATCGAGCAGATCCTGGCACGCTACGAGCTGCGGCGCGGAGATCTGTCGGTGTTTTTGAAGGAGCTGAAACAGCGGTTCACCCAATGGTACAACCGGCAAAACAACCGCCGGGGCACGCTGTGGGAGGATCGCTTCAAGAGCGTGCTGGTGGAGGGCTCCGAGCAGGCGCTGCTGACGATGGCGGCCTACATCGACCTGAATCCGGTGCGGGCGGGCATGGTGTCCGATCCAAAGGACTATCCGTGGTGCGGCTACGCGGAGGCGGTGGCGGGTAAGCGGCGGGCGCGGGCGGGATTGTCCGCCATCCTGCGGCACACGTCTTATGGGGTGAATCGCACAGTGACCTGGGCGAACACGGCGCCGCGCTACCGCTTGCTGTTGTTCGGCCACGCGGCAGAACGTGAGGCGGATCCGCAGATGAGCGTGAAGGCTCGGCGGGGAATCAGCGAGGAGCGGATCGAGGCCGAGGTGCGGCGGGGCGGGAAGCTGTCCATCCCGGAAATCCTGCGCTGTCGGGTGCGGTATTTTTGCGACGGGGCGGTGTTCGGGAGTGTGGAATTCGTGAACGGTGTATTCGAGGCGCAGCGCTGGCGCTACGGGGAGAAGCGCAAGACGGGGGCGCGGAAGATGCGGGGCGCGGATTGGGGGGAATTGCGGGTGTTGCGGGATTTGCGCAAGGAAGTGATTAGGAGGTAGAGATCACGAGAGCGAGGGTGGAATCTCCTCCGGTGGGCGGGGCTGAATTCCAATCGGACAAGCGCCGGATGAAATTCCATCCTAACTGGCACGAGAGCTGGAAACCGGGCTGATCAGGTCGTGGCTGTCCGGTTGTCGTGGAAATCCGGCAAAGTATCAATCGCATCAAACGGGGGGGCGCTATCCAACGGTTTCTGCTTGCTTTGATCCACCCGCACTCCGCGGCCCGGTTGCTTGCTCCCTTCCGACGTCAACGGTTCCCTCATTGGGCCCGGACATGGCGAATTTCACCCGTTTCTCGAATCGATGAAGGCGGGCGGGGTGGAAAATTCTTGGGAAACAGATTCCTGCCGCCCCTTGATCCACCGCCGAAGCTCCCGCATAGTGCGGTGTCATGACCTCCAGCCCCGTTGAAGACATCGAATTGAGCCCGGAAACCCCGATGGGCGAATTGATGGACGCCTTTCCCGGTGCCCGTCGGGCCCTCTTCGCCCGTTACCACATCGGGGGATGCCAGAGTTGCGGATTCAGCGACACCGAGTCGCTGGCCTCGGTGTGCGAGCGGAATGAGAACCTGCCCGTCGAGGAAGTCATCAACCACATCCGCTCCAGCCATGAGGAGGATCTCAAAATTCTCATCGAACCGACCGAGGTCGCCGGGCTGTTGAAAAGCGAAAACCCGCCCGCGTTGGTGGATCTGCGCACGCGCGAGGAATTCGAGGCCGTCTCGCTGCCGGGAGCGAAACTCTTCGGTCAGGAGCTGAACCAGGAGATCTTCGGCACCTGGGACAAGGAAACTCCCATTGTCATGTATGACCACACCGGCGACCGCTGCCTCGACGCGGCCGCTTACCTGATCGGTCATGGCTTCCGACAGACGCGGGCTTTGCGCGGAGGAATCGATGCCTGGAGCCGGGAGATCGACCAGACCGTGCCGCGCTATCGCATCGAGTTCGAGTGAGAAAGCAAACCGATGAATGCGGAAGACATCACCGAAGACCGGATCCGCGAGGCCATCGCGAACCCGAAAAACATGGGCGAGATGGCGGACGCCGACGCCGTCGGCACCGTGGGCAGTCCCGAATGCGGCGACATGCTGAGGATGTGGCTGAAATTTTCCGAAAAGGACGGTCGCAAAGTCATCGACCGCGCCTCGTTCCAGAGTTTCGGCTGCCAGACCGCCATCGCCGTGGCCAGCGTGGCGACGGAACTGCTGGCGGGGAAAAGTCTGGAGGAGGCGAGGCGACTCGAAGCCGACGACCTCTCCCAACCACTCGGCGCGCTGCCGCCGATGAAAATCCATTGCGGCCAGATGGTCGAAGGCGCGCTGAAACAGGCGCTCGAGGCGGAGGAGGCCGAAAAGGCGGGGACTCAAGAGGGTAGGGTCCCGGACTCGACAGGGTCCAGACCCTCTTTGCCCGCCGACCAGACCCTGTTGGGTCGACTGACCACGCCCGGCGCGGGCGGAAAGATCAAGGTGGTGAAATTGAACCCTGAAGACTAACGATTGGTTGACTCATGAAAACGCACGAAGAAATCGAACTGAGCCGCGAGGTGGAAGCCATCCAGATCCCGAGCGGGAATCTGGTGTCGCTCCCGGCTGGCACGCGGGTGATGATCACCCAGGCGCTGGGCGGCACCTACACGGTGGCGACGCAGTCGGGCCTGGCCCGCATTTCCCGGGAAAACGCTGACGCGCTGGGGATCGATCTCGAGGCCGACAAGGACAAGAAGACCGCCGCCCAGCAGGCTCTGGAGGCGGGCGATGTGGAAAAGGCGGTCTGGGAACAGCTCAAGATGGTCTTCGACCCAGAGATTCCAGTGAACATCGTGGATCTCGGTCTGGTCTACGATTGCACGGTCAACGAGGAGGAAGGCGAGACCACGGTGCAGGTGAAGATGACGCTCACGGCGCCGGGCTGCGGCATGGGACCGACCATCGCGGCGGACGCCCAGTCGAAAATCCTGATGCTCGATGGCGTCTCGCACGCCCAAGTGGATCTGGTGTGGGATCCGGCTTGGAATCAGGACATGATCTCGGAGGAAGGCCGGATGAAACTCGGCATGGTTTGAGACCATCGCGACGGATTTTCATTAATTTTATATTTATTGAAAATTCCATAATTAAGGAGATAGTCAAAGGGTGGAGTTTTCACCCGTATTGACTCATCTCTAGCATGCGTTGTCTTTGGTTAACCAGAAAGTATCCCCGACCGATCAACAGCGGCGAGCTGATCTACTCGGATGGTATGATTTCGTCGTTCGCGGATGCGGGCGCCGAACTGACGGTCATCGCGCATGACAATGACGAGAGTCCGGCGGGGAATGGCTCGGACTCCTGCCTACATACGGATGAGCAGGGGGTGGAGTGGCGTCTGGGCAGTCCGCGATTGGGTGGTCGGGTGGGCAGTCTCGCGACGCGGCTGCCGAGCGACTCCTATCGGCTGAAGAATGGCGGGCCGAGCGGGGAATTGGAGAAGGCTCTGACCGAGGAGCCCTGGGACGCGGTGGTGATCGATCACGCGGCCATGGGCTGGGCGCTGGACACCCTGCGGCGTCACCGGAAGCGGTCGGACAGATCGCCGGTGCTGGTATACCTTTCGCACAATCATGAGGCGAAGATCCGGCGCGAGATCGCGCGTGAGAGCGACGACATCCTGCCCAAGAAGCTGGCCTTGATGTGGGACGCGGAAAAATACGCGCGTCAGGAACGGGCGCTCTGCGCATCCGTGGACCTGGTGACGGCGATCACGGAGACGGAGGTCGCAGCGTATCGGGAGGAGTTTCCCGAGCGCGAGTATCTGGTACTGACACCGGGCTATCGGGGGGGACGTCATCCGGGGCGCGAGATCGCGGAGACGACGCCGCGTCGGGTGGTGATGTCGGGGTCATTCGAATGGATCGCGAAGCGGTTGAACCTGGAATCCTTCCTGCGCGACGCGGCGGGCGCGTTCGCCGAGGCGGGGGTGGAGCTGCAGATCGTGGGCAAGACGGACGAGGGCTTTCGCCGATCGATTCAGGATCGGTATCCGACGGTGGAGTTCGTGGGCCGGGTGCCGGACGTGACGCCGTATCTGCTGGATTCTCGGATGGGATTGATCGTGGAGACGCTGGGCGGGGGCTTCAAGTTGAAGGCGTTGGATTACTTGTTCCATCGCCTCCCCTTGGCGGGGCTGGCCCACGCGGTCGACGGGTTGCCTCACAACAGTCCCGATGAGGTGCTGCTGATGCGGACCCTGCCGTCGATGGTGCGCGAGGTGCTGGCGGCGGTGGACGATGTGCCGAGGCTCAACCGGATGAGTGAGGCGAGTTTCCGCAAATGCGAGGCATCCTTTGAGTGGCGAGACAGAGGGCGCGCCCTCCGTGGCGCGATCGAGGGGCTGCTGGAGACAAGGCGGGGGTGATGAGTGATGACGCGCAGCAAGGGCACCGCAATCGGTCGATCCGGCTGGCGGTGATGACGTCGATCTTCTCGAAGTTCGGCACGGTGTTGCTGCGCCTGGTCTCGATTCCGGTGGCGATCCGGGTCCTGGGCATGGAGGAGTTCGGCGTCTACGCGGCGATCACCATGGTGGTGAGCATGATCGACATGATGCATGTGGGCATCGGTCCCGCGTTGACGCAGAGCATCGCGCGGGCGCTGGCGAAAGGGGATCGGGAGCGGGAGGTGGGGGCTTTTGCGACGGCGTTGCTGCTGAGCGCGGGCCTGACGCTGGTGGTGTCGGCGGGGTTGCTGTTGCTGGTGGCACATCTGCCGATACCGACCTTGTTCGGGGAAAATTTCGCGCCTTTCGCGGACTCGATGCGCCGGGCCTGCCAGATCGCCATCGTGATCGTGGCTGTGGAGTTGGTCTGCGTGGTGGTGGAGCGGGCGCGGGACGGCTATCAGGAGACGCGATACAACAACGCCTGGGGAGCGGCGGGAAATTTTCTCGGCGCCGGGGCGTTGATCATCGGTATCCGCTTTTTTCCCACCATCGAGTTTCTGGTGCTGGCACTCAACGGCTCTCTGGCTCTGGCGAAGCTGGCGAACGCCACCCACATGATGATTCAGCGAAGTTATCTGTGGCCGAGGTTGCGGAGGTTTCGCCGGGCGTTGGTGAAGCCCTTGCTGTTCGATGGTGCGAGGTTCTCGGTGACCTATCTGTTGAGCGCGGCGGTGGAGTACAACGCCATCGCCTACCTGATCGGTCGCCTGCTGGGGCCGCAGCAGGTGGGGCTCTACAATGTGATGATCACGGTGCATTTTTCGATGACCGGCATCATCCAGATGATCACCATCCCTCTCTGGCCGGCAATTGTGGACGCGCATTCCCGTGGCGACGCGCCGTGGGTGAGGAAGGCGGGGGCGCGGGTGCGATGGATGGGGCCGGCTTTCGGACTGTTGGCGACGGCGGGAATGGTGGCGCTTGGGCCCTGGGTGTTTCCGCTTTGGGTGGGGAAGGAATTTTCCCTCGACCGGGCGACACTGGCGGTCTTTGGCGCGTATTTCACGCTCCACCTCTGGCGACAGGTGAATCAGGTGCTGCTGCTGGGAATCGGCGAGGTCAGCTTCGCGGTCAGGGTGGTGATCGTGGAGTCTCTGACGGTGCTTGGCGTGGTGGCCTATGGTCTGTCGCGAGGGGTCGATCTTTTTGGCGTCTACGCCTCGATCGCCGTGTGCCTGGCGGCGATCACGGCCTGGCTCTACCCGCTGCGCATGGGACGCGCGATGGCGCGTTGGGAGGACAGCCTGGGTGGTGCCGCCGCGCGGGATCGGGAAGCCGCCGGGGACGGCGCTCTGCCGACTGTCGGTTGATTCAGGCCGGGTGATGCCGGTAGGCTTCGTGGCGCCTGCGGTCGATGAATCCTTCGAGAGATCCGCCGCCCAGAGTGGCGAAAAATTCCGCCTGGGATCTATGGGCGGCGAGCGCGGCGAGTCGAGCTTCGCGATGCGGCTGCGAGTCGAGAATCAGGTCGGCGGGGTCTTCGCGGTTCAGCAAATTGGGCAGAGGGTGCGCGGGTTGCCAGGCATGGAAAGTGAGGATGTCGGTGTTATTCCGAACGTGACGCGGTCTTAGTGCCCGGAAGATGGCCCGATGGAGCAGGAGATGGGCGGGGTGCCAGTATTCCCCGTGGCTGCCGTGGGTGATGACCAGGCGCGGAGACCTCGCCCGGAAACAGGAGGACAACTGATCGGTCAGGGATTTGGGGGTGACGGCGGGCGCATAGGTGCGATGGGTCTTTCCCACCGGGTCGCGGTGTCCGAGAAAGGCCACCTCCCGCGCGCCCAGGGCAGCGGCTGAGGCACGAAGTTCCGCTTCCCGACGTTCGCCGAGATCCTCGCGGCCTCCGTTGCCGACGGCTCCGCCCTCGCCACGGGTCAGGCAGAGTATGTCCGTGTCGACGCCGCGCGCGCCCAGTTCCAGGATGAGGCCCGAGGTGAAGAGTTCATCGTCCGGATGGGCGATCACGACGAGGCAGGAGCCCGAGCGGGGGCGCGGGGCCAGTTGATCAAGGGTGACCGGACGTGGAGGACGGGGAGGGCTGATGAGCCCGATCGCCTGTCGGAGTCGTTTCCGGTAGAAGACCGGGTCACTGAGACGCTGCGAGATTCGAGACCACATGGGCGGGGGTAGGCGGCAGCAGGCTGGCGGGGGGTAGAGCATGTCCCAGAAACTGGGAAACCAAGGTGGTGAGTCCGGAGACGAAGCTGTCCGGGCGGAATCGGGTGACATGCGCCCGGAGCCGGGAGCGGACGACGCTGAGCTGGTCCGGGGATTCGAGTAGGGCGAGGATCTTGGCCACTGCGTCGGAGCCGTCGGTGTATCGGAGTTCGTCCATGGCCACGATCTCTCCGGTCCCGCCGTCGGTGGGCACGAAGGGGATGACTCCGGCGGCGGCCATTTCCGCCACCGCGATCCCGAAGGCCTCGACGCGGCAGGCGTGGATGGCGTGGGTGTTTCGCGCGAAAAGGCGCGCTTTCTTCTCGGGATCGAGAAAGCCGGGGCAGCTGATCCAGTGGGAACGAGCGGCGATGAGCCGGGCGATGCGTCGACCGTAGGCGTCGTCGCCGATGGTGCCGGCGAGGGTGAGCGTCACCGGATGACCGGCGAGTCTCACCCGTTCGAGAATGCCGATGGCCCGCTCGATCTCCTTTTCCGGGGATACTCGTCCGAGGCAGACAAAACCGAGAGGGTCGCGGGCGGAGTCGTCGTCCGAGGATAGGCGGACCACTTCCGGGCAGGGCGGATGGAGCACCGGCGAGGCGGTGAGCCGGAAGATGCGCTCGAGTTTTTCCGCGGTCCAGACCGAGTTTGCCACCGCGCAGTCGCCCCGTTCCGCGAGCGGCGGGCGTCTCCATCCGTGGAGGCATTCGCCCACGGAAAGGTAAGCCCGCCGCAAAAGCGACTGGCGGTGGCAGAGTCTGTCCTCGGCGTTGGGATAGAGAAGGAGCCGCGACTTTTCGCTGAAACTGAAGTCGCCGATGAGTTGGATGGCAGGTTTCCCGAAGTCGATGGGATTGTAGGCGCTGAGGCACAGATCGTAGGCGGGCGCCACGCGGCGACAGAAACGCTCGAAGTGGGCCCTTTGCCAATGGACCAACCTCGACCCCGAGCCGAGTCCGGGGAGCCGGGGAGCCGGGAGAAAGCGAAGCCTCTCCGGGTTGACATCGGTTTGGTAGGCCCGGTTGAAAACCTCCAGATCAAAGGGGGAAGCGGTGGTGAAGGTCAGCTCGGCCCGATCCTGGAGAGCCCGCAGGGTCCACATGGCGGTGGCCTCCGATCCCCCACGCCCCATCCAGGGGTGGGCGACGAGGATGCGGGGAAGACGTCCCATGTCTGGATCGGGCGGTCTCATGGATCGGTGGTGGAGGCCGCCGACGAGGGGGCGGCCTGGTGGGCGCGGGGCGGGGCGTGAACCACCCGCCGCGTCGGCTCCCAGACGCTGTTTCGCGGGCCGCGGAGATAGCGGAAGAACCCCGCCAGCAGGGCGACATTCATGAGATAGAAGTAGCGCAGGAAGCGCAGCCCCCTGAGATGAAAGCCGCGACGACCCAAAGCGCCCTCCAGTGACGCGGCCAGGATGCCGAGAAGCTGGCCGACGAAAGCGAGCGTGTAGATCGGGTGGCCGAGCATGGCGAGCAGACCGCTGGAAACCAGGGCGCCGATGAGGAGAAAGGGGCCGAACCAGCGCAAGCCCTTGTGGGACCAGAAGGCGAAGACAGTGGCGGGTTCTCCGAAGCCTGGCAGGAACAGGGCGCGGAATCGGAAGAGATTCTGAAAATTGCCGGTGGCGATTCGGCATTTGCGCCGGAACTCCACGGCGATGTCCTCCGAAACGTCCTCGTAGCAGACCGCCCGCGGTTCCACGATGCCGTCGTGCCCCAGCTCATAGCAGCGCATGGTGTGGTAGAAATCATCGACGATGAAACGCTCCGGCACGGGCTCGAAGAGCCGGGCCCGGAGGGCGTAGCAGGCGCCGAAGGCCCCCATCATCCGGCCCCAGAGGACGCCCTCGGCGTGCTTGGTCACGTTTTCCCGGTTTACATAAGCCTCCTCCTGGTCGGCAATGCCGTCGTGCTCGTCGCGCGAGTCGAGCACGTTGCCGCCCACCAGGCCGACGCGGGGATCGCGGAAGTTGCGGGCAAGTTGTCTGGGTAGGTCGGGGGACCAGCGGACGTTGGCGTCGCAGAGGACGAGCACCGGATCGCCGAGTTGGGAGAGGCGGGGCTGGTTTTCCGCGATGAGCTGGTTGATGACGCGGATCTTGCCGTTTCTGCCTGGAAAGATGCGAAGGCTGAGGTTGGGATGCCGCTCGCGGTGGGCCTGGACAATCTCGTGGGTGCGATCACCGCAGTTGTCCGCGGCCACGATGACCTCGAGTCGTTCGACGGGATAGTCCGAGGCGAGGATGCTGGCGAGGGTGTCGCCGATGACGGCCTCCTCATTGTGCGCGGCCATGGCGACGACGAGATGGGGCCAGTCGCCGTCGGCATCCTCCGGCCCCCAGGTGACGGCGCGGCAGCCGAATTGGCGGCGCGTTTTCCGGGCGGCCAGATGGCGGACAAGCCAGGGATAGACGACATAACTGTGGGCGAGGCCGATCAGGCAGGCCCAGAAAAGCAGAATCAGCGGCGTGGTCATCGGACGAGTGATTGCTCGGTGAAGGTATCCTCCCACTCGGAGGGGAGATCCTCCTCCCGCAGGATGATCTGGGGAGTGAGGGCGGCTTCCCGTTCGCGGTGGCGGAGGTAGTGGGCGCGGTTGAAGAAGAACTGCGGCAGCGCGGCCATGAAGCCGAACATCACGCCGGTCATTCGCTCATCGAAGGGATTGCGGGTGATGCTCTCGCTGAGCGTGCAGAGCATGGCGACAAAGGGCAGAAACAACAGGTGAGAGTCCATGGCCCAGCGCCCCATGACGGTCTGGGCGTTGGTCCACGCGGCCCAGAGGCTGTAGCCCATGACGGCGAAAAACATGCCGAGCGTGACCACGATGCCGATGATGCCGCTGGAGAAAAGCGTGTAGGTCCAGATGCTGTGTCCGGCGGTGTAGATGTCGTCAGCGAACTGGTGGCGATCCTCCGGATAGACCTGAAACAGCTCGGGAAAGAAACTTTCGTCCCAGTAGTAGGACGCACCGAGACCCTTTCCGTAGAGGTAGGAGAGGGGCTCGTCCGAGAGGATGTCGACCATGGATTTCGCCTCCGCCTTGCGCATCAGGGCAGAGAGATCCTCGGTGGTGGCGCCGCCTCCGCTGTTGTTGAACAGGCGATCACTCCAGCGCTCCGTGACATCGGGCAGCGCCAGGGCCAGCAGGACGATGGCGGCCAGGCCGCCGCCCGCGCCGATGGCGATGGGGCCGAGTTTTTTCCACGGATGCGAGGGCGGATAGAGACGCCACATCATGCCTAGCACGAGGCAAAGACCGGCGCCCAGGGCCGAGGCCAGCATGGGAAAGGCGAGGCTGCGGGTGACGCTGAGCACCGTGGGCACCATCGGCACGGCCAGGATGACGAGCGTCCACCAGGTGAAGGTGCGACGCAGGAGGAGCGAGCAACCGACCCAGGCGAACAGGAAGCGGATGGCCGGGCTGAGAATTTCCATTCTTACCTCGGATAAAGGAACCCCGTGGCCGAAGATGCCGAAGAACAGGCTCCAGACCACGCTGAGGAGCGCGGCGGCGAGGAACCAGCGCACCGCCTCGCCAGGGCGCATGCCGGCACAGGCGGCGAGGTGGGTGACGGTGAGTCCGAGGGCGAGCAGCAGTGGCGTAACCAGCAATCGGAGAATGCGTCCGGGCTCGTTCCCGGAGAGGAAGGCTACGGTGAGCAGGAAGGCGATGAATCCCCACCAGAAGAGGAGCAGGTAGGCGCCGGGGCGGACCAGCAGCCACCGCCAGCCGATGAGTACCGCGAGGCCGGAGGAAGCGAGCGCCAGCCCGAGGAAGGCGAACTGAAATACCGAGCCGCCCGTCTCCACGGAATCAAAGGTGAGATCCGGCGCCTTGTAATCGAAAGCGAAGGAGAAAAGAAACGCCACCAGGCACCAGCGCAGCCAGCCGAGGGCTGGCGTGGGCGGGGCGTCCAGTTCGGTCTGGCTCGCGGAACCTGAGGCGAAGAGGGACATCGGGCGGCGTTGGGGCGGGTGGCGGGAGCCGGCTCAGCAGGCGTTCTCCCGTTTGAAGAATGTCATCAGCATGATCTGGAAATCGAAGATCACGTTCCAGTTCTCGATGTAGTGGAGATCGAAGCGGACGCGTTCACCGAGGTCGGTGTCACCCCGGAGACCGTTGACCTGCGCCCATCCGGTGATGCCGGGCTTGATGTGGTGGCGGGCGTTGTAGTGCGGGATGACCTCCTTGAAATTCTGGATCAGCTCGGGGCGTTCCGGGCGGGGGCCGACGAGGCTCATTTCTCCCCGGAGCACGTTCCAGAACTGCGGAATCTCGTCGATATTCCACCGGCGCATGAAGCGCCCGACACGGAGACAGCGGGGATCGTCCTTCACTGTCCAGCCGGGGCTGCCGCCTTTTTCCGCGTCGAGCTTCATGCTGCGCAGCTTGATCATGTCGAACAGATTGCCGCCGAGACCGAGCCGGCGCTGGCGGTAGAAGATGGGGCCGGGACTCTCCAGATAAATGAGGGTGCCAAATACGGCGATGATGGGCGCGGCGAGAGCGAGCCCGACGATCGCGCCGATGATGTCGACCGCGCGCTTGACGTATTGGTTGAGCGCCGAGTGCAGGGGCAGCCGGGAAATGCCCAGTACCGGCATGCCGGAGACGCTTTCCAGGTGGAGACCGCTCAGCAGCACGCGGAACCAGGTGGGCACCAGTTTGAACTCGACCATCTCCTTCTCGCACAGGGCGGAGAGCTGGAGCAGCTCGTTGGTGTGGTTGTTCATGTTGGCCACCAGCACCACATCGCAGATCTGCATGCGCAGGAGCAGGGGCAGATCCTCGTAGCGACCGATGACGCGGAGATCGTCGTGACGCTCCAGCGGCAGCTCCGCGCCCGGGGGCGAGATGAATCCGCAGACTTCGAAGGGCCGGTCGGGCGCCTCGCGGAAAAGGCGGTAGGCTTTCTCGAATTCATCGCTCCATCCGATGACGATGGCCCGCTGCCGGAGTCTGGCGGCGATCTTCTCATGGCTCACCATGCGCCAGAGCATCCAACGCCAGGCGGGCAGGATGACCATCACGGAGAGAAAGGCGAGGCCGCAATAGAGTCGGCTGATGGACGGGCTGAAGTTCAGGATCAGCGTCAGGGCGAGAAAGGAGACCGTCCACACCAGGGTGGAGCGTCCGATGATCTTCACCGTGCGGTGGAATGACAGAAAATTTCGCCGTTCGTAAAAGCGGAAGTTCGTCAGGATGGCCAGCATGAGCACGGTGCCGGCGATGAAATGGCCAAAGTATCCCGTGATGCCGACGCCGGTCAGCTCCGGCACGCCGACAGAGACCAGGGACGTCTGGAAACGCAGCCAATAGGCGAGCAGCAGGGCGCCCCAGATCACGGTGCCGTCGCCGAGGAAAGCCAGCGCCACCAGTTTGTTGTAGACGGACTTCGAGGGCTCGACCTGGTGTTCCAGCTGGGCGTCGGCTCTGGGGCGGGGATGGCTCATGAGAGGAGGATGGGATGGGGCGGCCATGGGAAATCAGAGCGTGGAGTTGGAGGAGGGCAGGGACAGGGGCGCGCGCCGCGGCGCCGCCGGCTGGTAGGTCTCGAAATAGGCTTTGGCGCGTTCGCCTCCGCTGACTCCGTTGAGAATGCATCCCGCGAGAGGCACCCGGAGGCGTCGCAGTTCCCGGCAGGCTTCCTGGGCATCGCCGGTCTGCGTCGCGCCGGCCCTGACCACCAGCGCGACGGCGTCCACGTGACGGGCGAAATTCAGGGCGTCGCTGACCACGCAGAGCGGCGAGCTGTCGACGATGACGCAATCGAAGGAGCGATATGCCTCCCAGAGCATGGCGGCAAAATGCTCGCCGCTCATCGGTTCGCCGGATTGGGGCGCGAACTGGGCGCAGGAGATGAGATGCAGATGGGGGAAAGGGGTCCGCTGGCAGGCGTTCTTCGCTTCGATGGCACCTTCGCCGGGCTCGGGATCGGTCTGGCGATACATGAGCGCCGCGGAGAGCGAGGGACGGCGGAAATCGGCGTCGACCAGCAGGGTGCGATAGCCGAGCTGCGCCTGGAGCAGCGCGAGATTGAGGGCGCAGAAGCTCTTGCCATCACCCGGCATGGCGCTGGTCAGCAACACACTGCGGGGACTGAGCGTGGACAGGGAGGTGCGCAGGGCGCGGAAAGTCTCCGCCGCCTGGGAGTGAGGTTCGGAAAAAACCACCAGCGATTCCCGGAGATCCGCCCCGGGATCAGGACCGAGCGCGATCTCCGCCAGCACGGGCAGGCCCAGGGTCTGCTCGATCTGCCGTCGGGTCCGAAGGCTGCGGTCCGTGAGATAGAGCAGCACCGCGATGCCGAATCCGAGGAAAAACCCCATCGCTCCGGCCAGTCCGACCACCAGCTTCTTTTTGGGCGAGGCCGCCTTCGCGGGCACCATGGGCGCCTGCTCCACGCGGAGGAGGGATTCCGTGACTCCCTCGGTCACATCGGTCTCATTGATGCGGGCCAGCAGCGCGTAGTAGGTGTCGGTGGCGGCGGCGACACGCTGTTTCAGGGCGCGGAATTCTTTACGGACCCTATCCACCGAGAGCACCTCGCGCTTCTGCTCGGCCACCGAGGCGATCAACTGATTCTCGTGTTCGCGGGCCGTCTCCAGTCGTTTCCGGATGGAATCGCCCACCTTGCGTGCCGTCTCCGCGACCTCGTCCTCCAGCCCCTGGAGATCGGCGATGTAGGCCTGATAGGTGGGGTGCGAGGGTTCGAACTGGCGCTGAATCTTGATGATCTCCGCCCGTTTGGTGTTCCGAGCGAGCAGCAGTTTCGAGATGTCCTCGCGCTCCGCGTAGTCGCCAAGCTCGAGGATGGCCTCGGGATCGGCGGTGTCCAGGCTCTCCAGTTTCATGGCCTGAGCCTCGAGACGGAGCCGCTCGTTTTTCGCCTCACTGACGAGACGGTTGAGATCCTCGAGCTCTTTCTCGGTGACGCTCCCGTCCTCCAGCGCCACGTCGGGATGTTCCTCGCGGAACGCCTGGAGCAACTCCTCGGCCTTGTCGACTTTCTCAAGCTGCTTGTCGGCCTGTTCCTGCAGCATCACGGTCGCCTTTTGCGCCGAGTCCAGATTCTGCTCCATCATGTGCTCCTCGAAGGCCTCCACAAAGGCCGCCACGAGATCGCGCGCCCGGGTGGGGGAGGTGTCGGTGACCTCAACCACGATCAGACGAGTGCCGCGCTCCAGGGTCGCCTTCACGTTCTTGCTCACAAACTCGACAATCTCGGCGTCCGAGTGCGGCTTCCCGTTTTTCTTGGGTTTCAGGAAATCAGGCGCGTCTCGCAGGCCCAGTTGATCGATCACTTTCAGGATCACCGCCCCCGAGACAATGCTGCGTTCCAGCGACTTGAGGGAGTCGAGCTTGCTGAAGTCCTCGTTGAGCACCCCGCGAATGTTGTCGTTGAGCACCTGCTCCCGCTCCACGTAGACGACCGCGGCCGATTCGTATTTTTTCTTGGCCAGAAAAAGCACGTAAACCACCGCCAACGCCACGCAGAGGACGAAAACGCCGCCGATCAGCCAGACGCGCTTGATCAGCGAACGCACCAGCCCCTCGAGATCCAGAGTCGGATAGCCGGGAAAAGCCGAGGAGCCCGACGAGGGCAGCGTGGAGTGGGAATTCATGCGGAGATGGGGAAAGGCGCTGTCAGATTCGATCCGATGGCTCAGTGGCGGGGCTGCGTCGCTTTCCGCCGCTTTTTGGGAGCCTTCGCCCTGGGCATGGTGGTCGCGATGGGGCGTGGCTGGGGGATGGCGTGGGGCCAGAGCACCTGGCAAAGGACACCTCGCAGCCGTTCAGTCAGCGAACTGGCGCGCGCGTGCTCCCCCGGTTTGCGGAACGGTAAGGAACGGGAAATCATTTTATAAAAATCATGATTACAATACGAATTATTCAGGCAGCCTCAAGTAACTTTCCGTAAAAATTAGATTTTTCATAATTATAAAAATAAACTTGATGGTCGAGATTTACGAAATATCCGCGCGGAAAATCTTTCCGGGTCGGGCTCTCGGCCATTGCGGTTTTCCCAAGGCAAGAGCTCTCCCACGACCCCGCGAAGCCCGCCATCGCTCACAGATTCTTTACAACTTCCGACTGCGAGATCGGTCCTCGCTCCGTTATAGTTTTAGCAAGTCACTTCACTTGGAAATCCCCGCCCGACCCTCCCATGCACGCGCCCTCCCCCTTCCCACCCCGACTTTCCCGCTCCCTCATCGCGTTCGCCGTCTCCCTGCTGGCCCCGTGGATCGCCCGCGCCCAGGATGGCAACGAGATCGGCTACCTGGAGACCTATGCCTTGGCCGGGAATCGCGCCAAGGTGCTGGAGCAGTTGATTCCCGGCACCGAGGATTACTACTACTTCCACGCCCTGCATGCCCAGACGCGGGCGGATTTCGCGGCGGTGGAAAGGCTCTTCGAACCGTGGATCTCCCGCCACGGGGAGACGCCGCGCTACCGGGAGATTCGTCATCGCCAGGCTCTGCTGCGTTATCGGGAGGATCCCCGGGGCTCGCTCGACTACCTCATTCGCCAACTGGGGCTGGCGTTCAATCACCAACGGGACCACGCCGACGACCGGCCGGATCTCCCCGAGGCCATCGCCGCGGATCGCGTAACCTGGGAAATCTATCGCGAGCGGGCCTTTCGGGCGTCGAACACGCTCTCGGCATTCGAGGATTCCGGCGTCGAGACCCTCTTGCGGGCGGATGTGCCGGTCGATGAGGAACGGCGTCGCGATCTGCTGGGGCGCTTGCGCTACCCGGATTTTCCCCGACTCGTGGGTTTGATCGCCGCCGATCTGCGCTCACCGCGGAGTCGCGGGTTCGGCGAGTTCGAGATTCACCGCCGACTGCTCCCGGAGCAGTTGGACGAGTTGCTGGTCATCCATCCCCCGGTTGGCGATCAGGAGGCCTTCGTTCATCTGCGGCTGCGACAGATGCGCCCAGGTCCCGACATCGACTGGACACGGGATCCGGCGGAGCGCGAGGCTTACCTGACTCGTCTGTGGGATTATTGCCGCGGGCTGGATCCCGTCTTCAACTCGCTCAAAGCCCACGCCCTCTACCAACTGCTCCAGCATCATCAGCGGGCCGGGCGCTATCCGCGCGATCTGTTCCTCGAGTATCTCCGGCTGCCGCGCGCCGCATCCTACATGGAGCCGCGCTATCTTCAGGATCCCGAGCGACAAAGATTTCCGGTGAATCTCGGGGCCGATTTCACCGAGGTCACCGCCTGCCCGCCCATTCATGACGACGAGTCCCTGGTGCGGGATTACCTGCTGCGTCATTTCGTGGAGGACGACGATTGGCAGACCTACGCGCCCTTCATACGCGACGGGTATCTGAAGGCCGTGTTCGCCGAGGCCAAGCTGACTCAAGGGCTGGGCGACGCCGAGCGCTGGTATTCCCTCCTCAGCCCGGCCGAGGTGCGGGAGTTGAAAGACCGAGTCGACCTCGAGTTTGCCACCGGCAATCCGGAATACTTTGCCCCCGGCGATCCCGTGTCCCTCGATCTCCACGTCAAGAACGTCGGTACCCTGATGGTGAAAGTCTACGAGATCAACACCCTCAACTATTACCTCGAGGAACAACGCGAACTGAACACCGATCTCGACCTCGACGGACTGGTCGCCAACGAGGAAACCACCCACGAGATCGACCTGGCACCCATCCTCCGGCAGCGACGGACTTTCACCTTCGACTCGCTGGCCGGTCGGCGCGGCGCCTGGGTGATCGAGTTCATTGGGAATGGCAGATCCAGCCGCGCTCTGGTGCGCAAGGGGAGGCTGCAATACCTCTCCGAGATCACCCCCGCCGGCGTGGCTGTGACCGTGCTGACCGCGGACAACCAGCCCGCCCGTTCCCCGTCGGTCTGGTTCGGCGGGCGTGAATACCGGCCCGCGCCGGACGCGAAAAGCGGCATCATACTGCTGCCTTTCACCCGGGAGCCGGGAACGCTGCCGGTGGTGTTGACCGACGGCGATTTCGCCACCTTCGAGACCATCGGGATTCCGGCGGAAAACTACACGCTGAGGGCCGGCTTCCATATCGAGCGGGAGACGCTGTTGCCCGGCAAAATGGCCCGCGTCGCCGTGCGCCCCGATCTTCGTGTCAATGGCGCGCCCGCCTCGGTCACGGTGCTCGACGAGCCGAGACTGACGCTGCGCTCCATCGATCACGAGGGCGTCGAATCGGTGATCGAGGTGCCGGGATTCGCCCTCTTCGATGATCGCGAATCCGTCCACGAATTCCGCGTGCCCGAGCGCCTGGCCAATCTGCGGGTCGAACTGGGCGCCACTGTGCGGGTCCTCTCCGACGGCGACCGCGAGGAGGCGCTCACCACGGCGCGCGGGTTCGGGGTCAACAGCATCGACGCCTCCGATCACATCGCCGACGCCCACCTTTCCCGGATCGATGGCGAGTGGACGCTCGAGGTGTTGGGGAAATCCGGCGAGCCGGTGGCGGATCGCGCGGTGAATGTCCGGGTGAAGCATCGCGATTTCACCGATCCGCTCGATTTCACGTTGAAGACGAGTAAAGAGGGTAGGGTCCGGCTCTCAACCCTGTTGGGTCACGAGTCCGTCGAGGTCTTTGGCGAGGGCCTGCCGCCGAGGAGCTGGCGCCTGGACGAGTACGCGGACGCCAATCACACGCCCGCATCCCTCCATGGTGTGGCCGGAGAGCCGGTGCGGGTACCGGTACCCTTTGGCGAGGCGAGTCCCGAGCGACTCGCGCTGCTGGAGACCCGCGGCGGGGTCTACGTGGCCGACGCCATCGGCGGGGCGGAGGTCCGCGACGGGCTGCTGCTGCTCACGGGTCTGGCGCCGGGCGACTACGAGCTTTACCTCCGCGAGACGGGGAAACGCGTCGCGATCCGGGTCACGGCGGCGAAGGCCGAGTCGGCGGGTTACGCCCTCTCCGACTGGCGACACCTCCAACTCCCCGACCGCGAGCCTCTGCAGATCGCGTCCCTCGGTAAAGCGGGCGAGCGCCTGAGCCTGCGACTGGTGAACGCGGGGCCGATGACGCGGGTGCACCTGGTGGCGACGCGGTTCGTGCCGCAATTTTCCCTGAACTCTCTGGGCGAGCCGAACCGGAATGCGCCGACGCTGATCCGTCGGGGGTCGGCGGAAACACTCTACGTGTCCGGGCGCGACATCGGCGACGAGTATCGCTACATCCTCGAACGCAGGGCGGCGACGAAGTTTCCCGGCAATCTGCTGCCGCGTCCGGCCCTGCTGCTGAATCCCTGGGCGCTGCGCGATACCGAGACGGTGATCGCGGAGGCCCGGGAGGGCGGTGAGTATGAGAAGAAGGCCGAGGCCGCCAAGAGCCAGCGTGGCGCCATGGTGGAAAGCGACCGCCTGGATCTCTCTCCGGTGGAGGTGGCTCCGCCGCTTTATCCCTCCTACGATTTTCTCCGCGATCAGGCGCCTCTGGTCCACAATCTGACTCCCGACGGGGACGGGGTCATCGAGATCGATCTCAAGGACCTCGGGGATCGCCAGCATGTGCAGGTGCTGGCGGTGGACGAAAGTGGCGCGGCGTTTCGCTCGCTTTCGCTGGCGGAGGGCGACGGGTTGGCGGTGCGCGATCTGCGTCTGACGAATCACCTGGACCCGGCCCGCCATTTTTCCCAGAGACAGCGGGCCACGGTGTTGAAAGGCGGCGAGTCGCTGACGCTGCCGGATGTGCGGTCGTCCGAGTTCGAGATCTACGACACCCTCGGCGGTGTCTGGAGCGCGCTCGACGCGATTCATCAAGGGGAGGACCACGGGAAGCTGGCGAAGTTTTCCTTCCTGCTCGACTGGCCCGCGCTGGCGGAGGAGAAAAAGCGCGCCCTCTACTCGGAGCATGCCTGTCACGAGCTGAACTTTTTCCTTTCCCGCCGTGATCCCGGGTTTTTCGCGTCGGTGATCCGTCCCTACCTGGCGAACAAGCGGAGCAAGACCTTTCTCGACGACTACCTGCTGGCCAATGATCTGACCGCCCATGCCGAGCCCTGGGCTTTCGGGCGTCTCAACATCGTGGAGCGCATCCTGCTGGCGCGTCGCCTGGGCGGGGATGAACCCGCGGCGGTGGCGCGGCACGCGCGGGATCTGCTGGCCTTGTCGCCGGTGACACCCGGCCAGCGCGCCTGGTATTTCCAGAGCGCTCTCCGCGGGCGGGGCATGGATGGGGCGGGGAGGGCATTGCCGGGAAGCGTGGCCGCCAACGGAGTCGCTTTTGCGGATAGTCGGCCCGCGGGTCTGCGGATGGGTGAACTGCCCATCGTGAGCGAGGAGGTCGCGCCGATGTCTGCGCCGGCCCCGGCGGATGGTCTGGCGGCCATGGCGGCGAAACCGTCGGAGGTGATGGCGGGCGACAATGTCGAGATGCTGGGGCTCGTGATGGCGCCGGAGGGGGAGAACCAGCGCCAACTGCGCGAGCTGCACCGGGCGCTGTTTCGCAAACTGGAGGCCACCAGGGAATGGGCGGAGAATCACTATCATGAGCTGCCCATCGCCGCCCAGGTGGCGGAACTCGTCACGGTCAACGCCTTCTGGCGAGACTACGCGGCCTGGGACGGCGAGGGCGCTTTCTTTTCCCGGGAATTCCCCGCCGCCACCGGAAACTTCACCGAGATGATGTTCGTGCTTTCGGTGCTGGATCTGCCTTTCGGCGCGGCTGAACACGACCTGAAGATCGAGGACGGCTCGCTGACGCTGACCGCGAAGAGCCCGGCCATCATCTTCCACGAGGAGGTGGAGGAAAGCCCCGTCGCCGAGGGTGGCGCGCCGATCCTCATCGGACAGAATTTCTTCCGCGCCGATGACCGCTATGTCCACGGCGAGGAGGGCCGGTCGGACAAGTTCGTGATCGACGAGTTCCTGACCGGCGTGTTGTACGGCGGCCAGGTGGTGGTGACGAATCCGACCTCCTCCTCGCGGGATCTCGATGTCCTGCTTCAGATTCCCCGCGGAGCCTTGCCGGCGGCGGGCGCGCGCTACACGGACACGCGACAGATACGCCTGGAGGGCTTCAGCACGGAGAAGCTCGAGTATTTCTTCTATTTTCCGGCCCCCTCCGGCGAGGCCGCCTTTCCCCATTACGCGGCTCGGGTGTCGGACGATGGCCGGACGCTGGCCTGGGCGGAGTCATTCGAGTTCAAAGTGGTGGACCGGCTGAGCACGGTGGACAAGGCGAGCTGGGAGTATCTTTCCCAGCACGGGACGGAGGGCGAAGTGCTGGCATATCTGGAGCAGAACAACGTGCACCGCCTCGACCTCGGCCGGGTGGCTTGGCGCTGCCGGGAAAATGTCGATTTCTTCCGCTCGGTGGTTCGCCTGCTCGGGCAACGCCACGCGTGGGACGCCACGATCTGGAGCTACGGGCTGCATCACGGGGCGCCCGAGATCACCCGCGAGTATCTCCTCCATCGCGAGGACTTTCTCGCGCAATGCGGTCAGTGGTTGGAGAGCGAGTTGGTCTCCATCGATCCGGTGGCCCGGCACTGGTATCAGCACCTGGAGTATTCGCCCTTGGTGAACGCCCGCGCCCATCGGCTGGGTCGCGAGCGAGCGATCCTCAACGACCGCTTCCGGGAGCAGTATCGGAGTTACCTGAAAGTTCTCGGCTATCGCCCCGAGATACCGGATGAGGATGCGCTGTCGGTGGCGGGCTATCTCCTGCTCCAGGACCGGGTGGAGGAGGGGCTGGAGTGGCTGGCGCGGGTGGATGAGGACGCGGTCGCCGAGCGCCTGCAACTCGACTACCTGAGAGCCTATGCCGCGCTCTATCGCGAGTCGGTGGACGAGGCGGCCGAGATCGCCGGGCGATACGCCGGGCATCCCGTGGACAGGTGGCGGGAGCGCTTTGCCCGGGTGACCGAGCAGGTGGCTGAGATTCGCGGCGCGGTGGCGGCGGCGCCCGCGGAGGGTGATGATCGCGAGCATCGGCAGGAGCGTCTGGCGGCCGGCGAGGCGAACTTCGAGCTCCGGGCCGAGGGGCGCGAGGTCACGGTGGACCATCGCAATCTGGATCGGCTGCGGGTGAACTACTACGAGATGGATCTCGAGTTCCTTTTTTCCAGCAATCCCTTCGTCAGCGAGGACAGCGCGCGCTTTTCCCACATCCGCCCGAATGTCACCCTGCTGAAGGAGTTGCCGGAGGGGGAGACGACGATCTCGTTCGAGATTCCCGAACAGTTCGCCAGCCGCAACGTGCTGGTGGAGATCGTGGCCGGCGGACAGAGGCGCGGGGTGGCGGTTTACGCGAACGCGCTGCGGATTCAGTTGGTGGAAAACTTCGGCCAGATCGAGGTGCGGCACGCGGACACCGGCAAACCCCTGCCGAAGACTTATGTGAAAGCCTACGCGCGATTCCGGGACGGAGGGGTCAGGTTTTTCAAGGATGGCTACACCGATTTGCGCGGGAAATTCGACTACGTCAGTCTCAACACCGACGAGTTGGGCGAGGTGGAGCGGCTGAGTCTGCTGGTACTCAGCGAGGAGCATGGCGCGCTGGTGCGCGAGGTGGCGCCCCCGCGCCGTTGAGGTTGCGGGTTACAATCACGTGGCCGTTTTGGAATTGTTCATGCTCGCGCCGCGCTTACAGTGGCGCCCATGATCAAGCTAGAAATCGGCGGCAAACAGGTGGAAGTCCCTTTTGATGGAAAGACAATCGGAGGAGTCGTCATCGCGTTCCTGCTGTTGTCGGTGGCTTTCACCTCATTCTATCAAGTGGAGCAGGAGGAGGAGGCGGTGGTGCTGCGCTTCGGCCGATACATCAAGACCGAGCAGCCCGGCCTGCGTTTCAAGCTGCCCCTGGGCATCGACGTCGTCCATCGTCTGGCGGTGCGGCGGCAGTTGAAGCAGGAGTTCGGCTTCGCCACCACGGGCGCCACCAACCCGTCCCAGTGGTCGAGTCCCGCCGAGCAGGAGCAGGAAAAGCAGATGGTCACGGGCGATCTGAACTCGGCACTGGTGGAGTGGGTGATCCAGTACCGCATCGATGAGCCGACCGAATACCTTTTCAATGTTCGCAACGCCGACGAGACTCTGCGCGACGCGTCCGAGTCGGTGATGCGCCAGGTGGTGGGAGATCGCACCGTCGACGAGGTCATCACCGTCGGTCGCCAGGAGATCGAGTCGGAGTGCCTGAAACTGATGCAGGAACTGGTGACCAAGTACGAGATGGGCCTCAACATCAACCAGGTCCAGCTCAAGAATGTGAACCCGCCCCGCGCGGTGCAGGCCTCCTTCAACGAGGTCAACCAGGCCCAGCAGGAGCGCGAAAAAGCGATCAACGTGGCCAACGGTCAATACAACCGCGAGGTGCCGAGAGCCCGCGGCGAGGCGGAGCAGCAGATCAGCGAAGCCCAGGGCTACGCGACCCAGCGGGTCAACGAGGCGGAGGGGGATGTGGCGAAATTCAACGCGCTGTTCACGGAGTATCAGAAGGCGCCGGAGGTCACCCGGCGACGGATCTATCTGGAGACGCTCCAGGTGGTGATTCCGCAGCTGGGCAGAAAGGTTATCGTCGATGAGGACGCCCGACAGGTGCTGCCCTTGCTGCAACTCGATCAATCTTCCGCGCCCAAGAAAAAGCCGTGATTTCACTCAATCTCGCGACCGAATTTTTATCCCCTTTTCCCATATAGCATGAAAACGAAACTCACCGGATGCGTGGTGGCGCTGTTGATCCTCCTCATCCTCGCCGTGTTCAGCGGCGCATTCTACACCGTCAAGGAGACCGAGCAGGTGATCATCACCCAGTTCGGCAAGACCATCGGCGAACCGATCAATTCCCCCGGCGCGGAATCGTCGGAGGCCGGACTGCATTTCAAGATCCCCTTTCTCTGGAAGGTGAACAAGTTCGAGAAACTCATTCTTGAGTGGGACGGCCAGACCGAGGAGATGCCCACCAAGGAGAAAACCTACATCCAGGTGGACACCTACGGACGCTGGCGCATTTCCGATCCGCTGGCGTATTTCCAGAATCTTCGCGACGAGCGCCGCGCGCAGTCACGACTGGACGATATCCTCGGCTCCGAGACCCGAAACACCATCGCCAAGCATGAGCTGATCGAGGTGGTGCGGTCCACCAAGGATCGGACGCCCCTCGAGCCGGAGGAGCTGGTGGAGGCCGACATGACGGGATCAGTGGGCAAATTGTTGCCGATCCGCTTCGGTCGGAGCGCTCTGGAGCAGGAGATTTTCCAGAAGAGCGCCGAGAAGCTCGCCGGGCTCGGGATCGAACTGCTGGACGTGCGGTTCAAGCGGATCAACTACAACGAGAGTGTTCAGACCCAGATCTTCGAGCGCATGATCTCCGAGCGGCAGCAGATCGCGGATCGGTTTCGCTCCGAGGGTGAGGGAGAGGCCGCCAAGATCCTCGGCAACATGCAGAAAGATCTGAAGGAGATCCAGTCGGGCGCCTACAAGGAGGTGCAGACGATTCAGGGCGAGGCCGACGCCAAGGCCAGCGAGATCTACGCCAAAGCCTACAACCAAGGGGCCGAAGCGGCGGCGTTCTACGAATTCGTCCGCACCATGGAGGTCTACGGCGAGGTGCTCGGCGGGGACAGCACGGTGATACTCTCCACCGACAGCGATCTGTTCCAGTTTCTGAAGCGGGCCGAGTCAGGGGCGGAGGCGCCCGCAATGACTCCCGCTCCGTGAGTCCGATCAGGCTTTCTCCAGCGTGACCACGCACTCGAGGTGTCGGGTCTGGGGAAAGAGGTCGAAGGGCTGGACATCGAGCAGACGAAAGGCCGGGGACAAGTGCTTGAGATCCCGCATCTGGGTGGCGGGATTGCAGGACACGTAGACGACCCGGCCGGGTCCGAAGGCGATGAGCTGATCGAGGAATTCCGGCGTGCTGCCCTTGCGCGGGGGATCGATGACCACCGCGGTGCGGGCGGGATCGAAGTCGCCGCGCACCGTGTCGAAGATGGCGTGGGCTTCGCCCGCCTCGAACCGGCAGTTGGCGATCCCGTTGCGCTCCGCGTTGCGTCGCGCCCAATCGACCGCCGCCTGGCTGATCTCTATCCCCGCCGCCTCGCGGAAATGCCGCGCCGCCGTCAGGCAGAACAGGCCCGAGCCGCAGTAGGCGTCGACCAGATACTCGTAGGCACCGTCCGCCACGGCCTGGCGGGCCACATGGGCGGTGAAGGCGGGCAGGATGTGGGGATTGTTCTGAAAAAACTCGCCGGCCGGAAACTCGAAGCGGATGCCGTCGACCTCGGCCTCGCAGACGTCGGTGTTTTCCGTGCAGACGGAGCCGTCGGCGGACTCCCGGAGCAGCAGGGTGGCGCCTTTTTTGAAAAAACCGGCCCGCTCGTGGATCTCCCGGCGGAGAGAGGGCAGGCGCTCGTTGATCGCCTCCGACGCGATGGGGCAGCCCGGCACATCGATGAGTTGCTGGCGCCGTCCGTTGCGCAGAAAGCCGATGGCGTCGATCTTGTCCTGCCGCGGTTTGTGAAAATGCGGGGTGATCTTCGACCGGTAGTGATGCTCGCGGGGGGAGGCGATGACCGGGTTGACGGGGAAGCTCAGCCCCGCGAGCCGCTCCAGCACCTCCTCGACCTGGCGCTGTTTCCAATCCAACTGGGCCGGGTAGGCCAGGTGCTGGTACTGGCAGCCGCCGCATTCCGTGAACAGGGGACAGAATGGAGTCGCCCGGTCGGGAGAGGGCGTGAGGATATCGACCAGATCCGCCTCGGAATAGTTGGGCGAATTCCGATAGACACGCGCCCGGACGCGCTCGCCCGGCAGGGTGAAGGAGACGAAAACGACCCAGCCATCATCCATGCGTCCCACCCCGTGACCGAGATTGCTGAGCGAGTCGATGGTCAACTCGATCTCCTCGTGGTAGGCGAAGGGCCGCGGATGAAACTGGCGGGGAGGGCGGGACATGGTGGATGGGGAAACAGTGGTTGAAAGCCGGGGCGCTTGGCGGAGTATCACCGTCTATGGTCAGACCGGAGACACTACAGCTCATCGGGAATGAAGTCGCCATTCGGTGGGCGGACGGGGTGGAGGACTACCTGCCCATGGATCGCCTGCGGGCGCTGTCGCCCAGTGCCGAGACCGCCGGAGAGCGCGATCTGCTGGGGAATCTCATCGGCGGCGGGGAACCGGGCCGGGATTTCTCCGGCGTCACGGTGGTGGGCTACGCGCCCATCGGCGGCTACGCGATCCAGTTTCATTTCAGCGACGGGCACCGGACCGGGATCTATTCCTTCGACTACCTGCGGGAGTTGGGCGAGGCGCTGCGGTCCTGAGCGGGCGTTCAGAGGGAGATCTCCACCGCCTCGGAGGCGCGACGGGCCTTGTCGCGGGCCTCGTCGATGGACGCCCCGCGCGCCACACAGACTCCCATGCGGCGTTTCCCGCGCACCGACGGTTTTCCGAAGAGCCGGATCTGGGTGTCGGGTTCGGCGAGCGCGGCGTCGAGATTGCCGAAGCTGACCCGGTCACTCTCGCCCTCCACCAGTATCACGCACGAAGCCGAGGGCCCGTGCTGGCGGAGGTTGGGAATCGGTAGTCCGAGAATCGCCCGGGCGTGAAGGGCGAACTGCGAGAGATCCTGCGAGATCATCGTCACCATGCCGGTGTCATGCGGGCGGGGGGACACTTCGCTGAAGATGACGTCGTCGCCTTTGACAAACAACTCCACGCCGAAAATGCCGCGTCCGCCGAGGGCGTCGGTGATGGCGCGGGCGGCCTCCCGGGCGCGCCCCAGGGCCAGCTCGCTCATGGGCTGCGGCTGCCAGCTTTCGCGGTAGTCGCCATCCACCTGGATGTGGCCGATGGGATCGCAGAAAGCGGTGCCGCCCGCGTGGCGCACGGTGAGCTGGGTGATCTCGTAGTCGAACTCGACAAAGCCCTCGACGATCACTTTCCCCGCGCCGGCACGACCACCCTCCTGGGCATAGCGCCAGGCGGGCTCGACATCGGCTTCGGTTTTCACCGTGCTCTGGCCTTTGCCGGAGCTGCTCATGATGGGTTTGACCACGCAGGGGAGCCCGATCTCGGCGATGGCGGCGCGGTAGTCCTCCTCCGTGGCGGCGAATCGGTAGGGCGAGGTCGGCAGGCCCAGTTCCTCGGCCGCCAGTCGGCGGATGCCTTCCCGGTTCATGGTCAGTTGGGTGGCCCGGGCCGTGGGAATGATGGTGGCGATCCCCTCGCTCTCCAGCGCGGCCAGGGTGTCGGTGGCGATGGCCTCCACCTCCGGCACCACGTAGTGCGGCCTCTCCCGCTCGATCACCGCCCGGAGCGCGTCGCCATCCAGCATGGAGACGACATGGGAGCGATCCGCCACCTGCATTGCCGGGGCGTGGGGATAGGCGTCGACGGCGATCACTTCGACGCCGTATCGTTGCAGCTCGATGACGACCTCCTTGCCGAGTTCACCGGACCCGCAGAGCAGGACCCGCGTGGCGGACGGAGTGAATGGGGTGCCGAGAGTGGTCATGGTGGAGACGAGCATAAACATGCTCGCGTCGGGTTGCGCATCCCTTTTTTCCATCAAAAAACCCACTCCGCCTGTTGGAGATCGGCCGATTCGGGCCGACGCCGGGCCCGGTAGGTCACGGACGCCTCCTCCCGGACCACGGACGCGCTGGCGGACTCCGGCGCGGGCTCGACGACGGGCGGCCCGGGGCGGGCGGCATCTCGCAGGGGCAGCGGATTTTTCTGACAGGCGCATTCCACGGCGACATCCATCCACCCGGCTTTGGCCAGTTCGCGGTGGATCACGCCGACCGCCACTTCGGGCGCGTTGCAGTCGCGACTCAGGTGACCCAGCACCACGCGATGCAGGCGCTCGCTGGCGATGTCGATCACCAGTTCGGCGGTCTGATCGTTGGATAGATGACCGTGCCGCGAGCTGATGCGCTGCTTCGTCGCCCAGGGACGTTTGGTGTCGTTGACCAGCATGGTCTCATCGTAGTTGGCTTCCACGAAGAGCGTGTCCACCAGGCGCAACCGCTCCCGGATCAGGGTGGTCACCTGGCCCACATCGCTGAGAATGCCGACGGTGGAGGCCGCGTCCGCGTCGCGGATCACGTAGCCCACCGGATCCACGGCGTCGTGGGGCACGGAGAAGCTCTCGAAACGCAGCGAGCCGATCTCAAACCCCTGGCCGGCCTCGAATTTCCGCCACGAGACCAGGCCTCGCTTCAGGCCCTCGCCCACCACGGTGCAGGTGTCGCGCGTCCCGTAGACCGGCAGCGGGCGCTTGCGGCAGAAGACCTCCAAGCCGCCACAATGATCCCCGTGTTCGTGGGTCAACACCACCGCCGTGAGACTGTCGGGATCGATCCCGATGGCCTCCAGGCGCAGGGCCAGTTGCTTCGCGCTCAGGCCGGCGTCCACCAACACCCGGGTATCGCCGTGGCAGATCACCGAGCTGTTGCCCGCGCTGCCGCTGCCGAGAACCGAAAATCGCAACATGACCCGAAAATAGTGTGAGAAGAAATCCGCGACCGACCGACTCAGGCACCATCATCGCGATGGACTCACCCTAGATACTTAAAATTCGCGAAACAACTGAAAACCGGTTTCCGGGTCGATTTCGC
>CAYTNL010000089.1:0-27187 GCA_964439145.1 uncultured Verrucomicrobiales bacterium | reverse complement strand
GCCGACAAATCGGCGAAATAATGGACTCAAGTCCGACAGGCTGCTAGGTTCAGGGCCATGAGCCTGCCTTGGTGCGGCGCGACCTCACGGATGATCCCCGCAGCGAGCCCGATCTCGGCGTCCATTTCCTCGTCGCCGTTCGCCCCGCGGTGATGGGCGGTGTGATTGGCGAGTTCGTGGTCGCCACGAGCGGCGAGGGCCTTCCAGTCGTCCAGCCTCTCCTGGAAGGCGGACCGGCGTCGGCTCCCGGGTTCGTCGGGACCGGGATTGACCATGAAGGTGCCGCGGAAGCCGTGTTCCTTCAGGACAGGATCCACCAGGTCGAGGTGGCTCGGACCGGAGTCGTCGAACCGGAAACTGAAAGCGGCCTCCCGGCCACCCGGCCAGTTCGAAATCCGCACGCTCGCGCCGCTCGCCTGATCCTCGATCAGGCGATCTCGGGCGGAGGTCCGCACCAACCAGCCTCCCTCCGGCTCCATCGCCTCGACGACGACGCCCTGGATGTCGGGATCGAGGGGAATCGTGAGCTTCCCCCATTCGATCCCGGGACGCTGAACCGCGAGCGGGTTTCCCTCCAGATCGACGACCCGGACATCGGCAATCGGCCAGGTCTTCGGCCCGCTCTCGGGCAGGTCGACTCTCAGGACCCGCTGCGTGCCAGAGGACGGCTCGAATCCGAGGAGCAGTCGAAAGGCTCCAAGAGCCTCCGCCGTGATGACACCCGAACCTTCCACGAACCCGTACTTCACACCCTCGAACTCATTCGCATTCGCGCCAAAGCCAAGGCTCGCAAAAAGAATCCCGGGAAGCACTCGGAGGGATGGATTCATGTCAGGAGTCTCCCACCGCGGTCATCAGTGTGCCTTCTTCCCGATGGTCTGCTCATCGAGAATGCGTCCGTCGAGCGCCTTCACCGCTACCTTCATGGCACCGGTGACCTTGTCCAAAGTGAGGAGAAGATAACCTCCCGCGGGGTCGATGAAGTCGTGATCCGGGTCGACGCCGAAAGTTCCGTTGCCACGCACCGAGGTGTTGTAATAGGGAAGTCCCTCGACCATGGTCCGCTCGGCATGGTAGGCCTCGCCCGAGATGGCCAGGGTGCCCCTGGCGATGAGGCGCTTCCACTCGCCTCCGGCATGGTTGCGGACACGGCTGCCGGTCTCTCCGAAAAGAGTGACGACCTGTCCGGCTTTCGTGGCCTCCATGACCCCGCGATACCAGGCAAGCTGCTCCGAATCCGCGCCAAAGGGATGGCAGGACTGGTCCGGCGTGCCGAAATCACCCGTGTGGTTCATGTCCACCGAGACGAGTTGCAGGTCGAAATCCGGGATGGCGAATGTCCAGATCCACTCTTTTCCGGGAAGGGCGAAGAAGCTGCGATAGGCCATCGCGGGAATCTCATAGGCCGGCTTCTCTGGACCGTCGCTCTTCGCCCGGATCTTCCGATCGAGATTGCCGAGCGTGGGAAGGAAAGGCGTCGTACGGAAAAGTTCCGCCTGGGTGTCGACGAGGGTGCCGTGGGATTCGACGCACTGCGGCTGGCTTTCCTCGCAAAACTGGTACTGCATCGCCGTGTCGCCCGAGGAAAGTAACAGGTGGACGTCGTCCTTCCTCAGGGCAGACAGATCGATCTTCGAGTCCGCCCTTAGATTCGCGACGACACCGATGCGAAGTTCCTTCGTGGGATACCCTTTGAAGGTCGCGACGGCAGACTCCTGCGAACCGGACCTGACCCGGTAATGATAAACCACGTCCTTTTCGGCGAGCGGGATCTCGACGTGGTGCAGGGTCCGGCTGCCATCCACCGAAACCGTTTCCCCAAGCGAAGCACTCGTGCCGAACTCGACCACCGAAGGCCCCGGTTCCGCCGTCTGCCAGCTGACCACGATCTTCGAGTCATCGGGCGACTGGTGGGTCAGCCAGATCCGGCTGACCTCGGCAGGGGCTGTCCCCGCTAGAAAAAGCAAGATGAAGGCAAGAAACGACAGGGGAAATGGTTTCATGCGGAAATTTCTCCCGGCCTCACAGAACCGGCAAGCCCGCGAAGGCGCATCGCGCGGATGCGGGGCCTGCCGGTAGGGGCCGTCAGGGCTTGTCGACGGGGGTACCAGGCAGCATTTTTTGACGCAATCTCGAAAGCTCCTGCACTTTCGACCTCGGTGAAAACCTCGAACTAACCCTCTTTCGTCCCCGACTTGACCCTCTTACCCCTCTCTTCGCGCCGCTCCCAGACCACTGCACCCCCTCCATCCCGGAACAATGCGCGGTGACGGGGCGGCGGGGTTGAAAAAGCGAATTCCTACAGTCGGGCATCGCGTGGAGAGAGGGAAGAAAAGGCCGAAGATCTTTCTCACCGTAGCCTGCGCCGCCGCCGCTCACCCCAACCACTCCATCAGGAGAAACGGCAGCGCCGTGAGGAGCGCGAAGATCACCGCTCCGAGAATTCGGCGGCCCCAGCGAACGAGGCGGTCGTGCCGGTTTCCCGGGCTCGCAGCGGGATGACCCGAAACCGGCGTCGGACTGGCCACGGGGAAGACCTCGCCGAGGAGGTCGATGAGAACGGTGAGAATGGTGTTCACGGGGTCGAATCTGAGTCGCGGGGGCGGTTTCGGCGATTACAATGGCGGGGCCGGTTTGGAAAACGGACGATCAGCCCGCGGTCTTTCATTCAACAATCTCCTTCCCTCGATCACGTGACCGGACTCCTCATCGCGCTCCTCGGTTTTGGCCTGCTCGCCTTAGCCGTCTGGAAAAGTCGACGCGCCCGAGTGGACGCGGGCCTCGTACTCGCGGTCGATACCTTCCCGCCAGAGTGGGACGCTCTCCTCGAACGCCGCTTCGCCATCTACCCTCACTTGCCGGAGGATCTCCGCGAACAGCTCCGCGAACGGGTCCTGCGCTTCGTGAACGAAAAACAATTCGAGGCCTGCGGCGGGCTCGAAGAAATCACCGGGGAAATGCGCGTCCTCGTCGCCGCCCAGGCCGCGCTCCTACTCGTCGGCCGACCGAAAGATGCGCTCTATCCGCGACTCCATTCCATCCTCATGTATCCCGGCGCCTTTCGCGACCGGGGAAAGCGGGTCTTCGGCCTCGAGGATGGCGACGACACCGAGCGCGATATCCGGCTCGGCGAAAGCTGGAACACCGGCTCCGTCATCCTGGCCTGGGACAGCGTCCAACGCGGCGCCGCCAGCGACGACGATGGCATGAACGTCGTCCTCCACGAGTTCGCCCACCAGCTCGACCAGGCCGACGGCTCCACCGACGGCGTCCCGTCCCTCGACGCCGCCGGCAAATATCAGGACTGGTCCGCCATATTCCAACGCGAATACGAAGCCCTCGTCGATCAGGCCAACGATCCGCGCTCCGATCCGCTGCTCGATCCCTACGGCGCCGAAAACCCGGCTGAATTCTTCGCCGTCGCCACCGAGACCTTCTTCGAACTGCCCGAGGACCTCGAAGAGGAACATCCGGAGCTCTACCGGGAACTGCGCGACTACTACGGAGTCGATCCAGTGAAGTGGACAAGGTCTGCCCATTCATGATAGGATTCTCCAACCAGTCTCATGGATTCCCTCCTCAAAAATCCCCACGACGAAGCCCGCGCCCGCATCATCTGGGGCGAATCGTCGGCGGATGTCCAGCATTGGCTGGTGGTGGATTGTGGACTCACCGAGGAACAGGCGGAGGTCATCATCGGGGAAATCCGGAAGGAACGCGCCTTGGAAATCCGACATTCGGGCATGCGCTCGTTGAGGACCGGGATCGGTTTTCTGCTGATCGGTGGCGGTGTCGCTCTCTATATTGGTTCTCAGATTCTGTCTCCGTCCCCCGGACCTCTGGAACGGATCGAATTCGAATTGCTCGCCGTGGGCGTGCTGGGTTTTCTGTGGGGCCTGCGCCTCTGCCTGAAGGGTATGTCCAACGTCCTCACCGGTCAGGCCCGGGGATCGCTCACGGAAATGGATTGATCCGCGTGCGGGCGGCGGGACGCGATTCGAGACTACGGCGTCCACCACGCGTCGAGCAGGCCACGCAAACCGGCGGCGATGTCCGGGTGACTGGCGATCACATTCGTCGATTCAACAGGGTCACGCGCGACATCATACAGGGTAGGGTCACCATTCGGCAGGTAGCCGCCCCAGGGGACCTTCGCGTCGCCGCGTAAATGAGGCACCAGCAGCTTGAAATCACCCCGTCGCACCCAGCGATAGGCGATGTCCGCCGCCGGATCCTCCAGAGTCGTCGCATCCCCGGGATAGACCTCGCCAAACACCGGCCTATCCGCACCGGTCGCCACCTCGCCACGGGCTACGGGCATCAGGTCGTCACCGGGAAGATCGGGGCCTTTCACCCCGGCGGCGGAAAGCAGCGTCGGCACGATGTCGATGGTGCTGACGAGGCCCTCGTGGGTGGCCGGTTTCACCACCCCGTCCCACCGCAGCAGGATGGGCGTGCGCAATCCATCGTCGAAGGGCGCGCGCTTGCTCTCCCTGGTGTGGGCGTACTCCTCGGGCCGCGACTTTTCCGGCGTCCGGCTCGGGCTCCAGCCGTTGTCGGAGACCAGCACGAATACCGTCCGCTCCGCCAGGCCAGCCTCCTCGACATGACGCACCAGCTCGCCCACGGTGTCGTCGAACTGCGCGATGGACGCGAAATATGGGATCTCGTGCGGCTCCACCCCCGGTCGGGCGCGGGCGATCGCGTAGAATTTCTCGGGCGAATCGTGCGGCTGATGCGGCAGGTAAGGCGCGTACCACACCAGCCAGGGCGCGCCCTCGGCGGCGCACGTGTCGATGAATCGGGTGATGGGCTCCAGGGTCTCCCGCCCGATCCGCAGACCGGCGTCCCCATTGCCGTGGGCGACTCGCCCGCCGCTCGCCAGCACGCGCGCGCCGCCGTAGGTCTGGCCCGGTGGCGGGGGCTCGAAAGTGGTCATCCCCTCGGTGAAACCCCCGTTGCGCCAGTGGCCCTCCCAGAATTTTCCCGTCTGCAGGGCCCGGTAGCCGCGCTGTGTTCCCAACAACCCGGGCAGGGTCACCACCCGCGCGATGAGCGAAAATTCGCGGCTCCTCACCCGCTCGTACTCCTCGCGCGAGGTCATCCGGTTGTAGGCGGAGTTGCCCGGCGGACCGTGGTTGAAGGTGACGCCGTGCTGATGCGGATACAGCCCCGTGAGCAGCGTCACCAGAGAGGGGCGACAGACGCTCGTGGGGCCATAGCCGTTCACGAAACGCGCCGACCGCACCGCGAGGGCATCGATGTTCGGGGTGTACACCCGCTCATTCCCCATGAACCCGAAGTCCCGGTAAGTCTGGTCGTCGGCGATGATGTAGAGAATATTCGGCGGCCCCTCGGCGGCCACTGAGGCGGCGAGAAAAAACCAGGCGGCTGAAAGAAGTCGCTTCATTTCAGCCTCTCCAACGCGATCCCGTTGAGTCGCATCAACTCCTTGCCCGGAGCGCTGACCACCTCCGCCGTCAGTTCGATCTCGCCTGCCGCCAACGCGATCTCGCCGGCCTCGAACCATTCAAACTGCTCCGCGGTGGTAGTGGCGTTGACGGTGTGTTCCAGCACCGCGTCCCCGGAGCGTAATCGCAACACTCCCCCGGCGTCGAGCGGTCGACACCCGTAGCTCAGGCGCACGGCGTAGCGCCCCGGCTCGACCACATCGAGGCGCCAGACGGCCTTCTCGCCCGGTGTTTTCCAGGCGTCGATGGTATCCCAATCGTAGCCGTCGAAGGTGTAGGCGATATTCTCCCCCTCCCAGCTCGCCCAACTGGGCTCGATCTCCACCGGATTCTCGCCCGGATGCCCCACGGGGATGCGGATCGGCGCGTAGGTGATACCGTGGGTCACCTCGGCGAACCAGCGTTCGAACTCGCCCCGCAGGCGCTCCACGATCTCGGGATGCTTCGCCTTCAGATCCGTCGACTCACCCGGATCCGCCTCGAGGTCGAACAGCTTCCAGCCCGAGGGACTCGGCGTGGAGTCCGACCCGAACTGTCCCAGCAGTTTCCACCGCTGATCGCTGACACTCCACCGCTTGTCGGGATTGGGGAAATAACGATCCCAGGTGTGATAGACATGCTCGTGGTGACGCGCCCCCTCCCCCGCCTTCAGCAGCGACACCAGGCTGCGCCCGTCGATGATCCGGTCCGTCGGCACCGGCGCGCCCGCCAGTTCGCAGAAGGTCGGCAGCCAGTCGACATGCGAGGTCTGCCCGTCGATCACCCCGCCGGCGGGAATAGTGCCGGGCCAGCGCACGAAACACGGCGCCCGCACCCCGCCCTCGTAGACACTGGCCTTGTTACTGCGCATGCCGCCCTGCCAGTACTTGCTCACCCCGCCGTTGTCACTGGTGAACACCACCAGTGTGTTCTCCGCCAGCCCCCACTCCTCCAGCCTCGCCAGGAGCCGACCGACGTTATCGTCCACACGCTCCACCAGCGCGTAGATCCGCGCTTCGCGCATGGGCAGGCCGCGCTCCAGGTATTTCTCCAGCAGCTTGTCCCCCTCGGGCTGGGCACTGTGCGAGGTATCCAGCAACCAGGGGGAATGCGGCGCGTTCAGCATCAGCGCGCAGAAAAAAGGCTCCTCACCCTGGCGCGCCGCCGCCTCGATGAAATCCGACGCCGCGTCCGTGAACAGATCAGTGACATACCCGCGCGCCTCCACCGGTCGACCATTGTGGTAGACCTGATCGGGAAACTCGTAGCGCTCGATGTGCCCGTGGTAGTGGCCGAAAAATTCGTCAAAGCCCCGCTCCTGCGGCTGATAGCCCGGATACTTCCCGAGATGCCACTTGCCGAACAAACCGGTGCGGTAACCCGCCCGCTTCAGCAACTGGGCCACGGTGATCTCCCCCAACCCCATGGAGTCCCCGCCAAAGCGCGTGTTGTAGAGACCGGTGCGCAGGTAGTAGCGGCCCGTCATCACCCCCGCCCGCGTCGGCGCGCACACCGGCGCGGCGTAGTAACGTCGCAGTTGGACGCCATCCCGCGCCAGACTGTCCAGATGCGGCGTGTCGATGTGAGGATTGCCCGTGGCGCCCGTGTCCCAGTAGCCCTGGTCATCGGTCATGATGTAGAGCAGATTCGGTCGCTCCGCCGCATGCCCACCAGACACTACCAGGGTGCCCGACATCGCCGCGAAGAACGCGAATTTCAGATTTTTCCAAAATTTTCGAGAAGAGAGAGAATCGCTGGACATTTTCCTGGCTTCCGGTTCAGTTGGCGCTTCGTTTTCTTACCCCCCTGTTTCTACCAGCAAGCGCATGAAAGCCCACGAAATATTTCAGCACGCGTCCCCGGACTTGCTCCGCGGACTCTTTCACTACTTGCGCACGGAGCAGAAGGAAGTCTACCGCACCGCCCTCGCCACCCTGGCCCAGGGCCGCAAGTTGCGCCCGGTGTTCGTGCAGAAAAAACGCCCCGAAGACCAATATACCTGGATGCTGAAAACCGCGAAACTGCGCGGCTCCGACGGCGTCTGCGAACACCTGCTCCAGCTCTGGCTGCTCAAAGCCCACCAACCCCTGCTGGTGAGCTTCCTCGACGGAGTCGGCATCGAACACGACGGCGAGGGCGCCGCCGACGACCTGCCCGATGAGATCGATGACAAGAAGCTGAAAAAAACCGTCGATGCCCTGCGCAAGGATCACGATCTCGAGGTCATCCGGGTGTACCTCCACACCTTCCAGCTCCAGAAAGCCGGCGGCTGGGAAGCCATCAGCCAATTGATCGCCGGCGACGCCACCCTCCAATTTGGCGACGAGGCACCGGCCCCGGCCACCGAGGAAAAAGCGCCCGAGCCCGAGTCGACCGATGCGGAGTCCGACGCTTCGCCGGACGCCGAAGAGGAGTGAGCCGGCTCAGGCGAGCAACGCCTCCAAAAAGGCCCGCTGCGCCCGCACCCGGCGCCAGAGAGAATACTCGCTCGGTGTCTCGAAAGTGATCGCCGTCTCGGCGTGGTGCTGGTAAACGTAGATCGCCTCCGGGTAACCGCCGTCCAACTCCTCCTCCACCACCCGGCCCAGATCGCCGGTGCGCCGGAGGATGCCGTTCTCAAAAGGCGCGCCGTCGATCTCCGCGCGCGTCTCGCGGGGTATCTCCGCCTCGCAAGCCCGCAGGGCGCGCTCGCCCAGACTCAGGCCCGGGCGGGTCAGCTCGTAGAGGTAGAGACCGCGCGCGTCGTAGTCCTCGTGCAGATGCAGCGCCATCCCGAACCGGGCGCCCCCCACCGCCTTGCGCCACGCCGCCATCAGCGGCAGATCCGGGCGATGAAACAGGCGATTCAGGTCGTTGCCCCCGGCGTCGCCGCGTTGATTGTGGACCAGTCCCCAGGGATTGAAACAGGGCAGGATCAGGCAGGCGCGCTCCCGCAACAGATCGGGCCGCGCCTCCGCCCACTCCAGCAGTGCCCAGACTCCGGCCGGCTCGTCCCCATGCACCCCGGCGCAGAGATAGACCGCCTCGTCGCCACCGGCCGGACTCTCGGCGAAGGCCCGCGTCCGATAGGCGAGCACCGGGTAACCGGACTCATCAGACAGGGTATGGCCGATGAGTGAACAGGGTTGGGTCAGCGCCTCCCACCGCGCCCGGAGCGCCGCGAAATCATGCGCGTCGTGCCCGGACAGGTAGCGCTGTTCTTCCCCGCTCACAGGTTGGCAAGCAGCTTGTCGTGGATGCCGTCGAAGCCCCCGTTGCTGAACACGATCAGGACATCGCCATCCCCGGCCTCGATTTTCAGCCTTTCCACGATGGCGTCGGCGTCGGGCTCGTAAAAGGCCGGCACGCCCTTGGCGCGAATGTTGGCCATGACCTGCTCGGGATCGAGCCGCTCCTCGGGTTTGAACTTTTCCGGACTCGGCACCGCCGACACGCACACGGCATCGGCCAGCGACAGGGCCTGGGGGAGTTCATTCTGGAAGACATTGCGCCGGGTGGTGTTCGACCGCGGCTCGAAGACGGCCCAGAGCCGACGCCCCTCATACTTGCGCCGGAGACCGGTGATGGCCTCGCGGATGGCGGTCGGATGATGCCCGAAATCGTCGATCACGGTGATGCCGCGCGCCGTTTCCCCGCGCACCTCCTGGCGGCGCTTCACCCCCTGAAAGGTGTCCAGCGCCGCGCGGATCTGGTCCGGCGTCAGCCCGGCCTGACGCGCCGCGCACACCGCCATGGCCGCGTTGCGGAGATTGAACTCGCCGATGAGCGGGATGTGATAGGCCTCGTCCTCGAGCAAGAAACGGGTCCCGTCCCCCTGGTATTCGACCTCGGAGATCCGGGCGTCGCAGCGTTCCCCGAATCCCACGCGCTTCACCGGGCAGTGCGCCTCGGCTTTCGCGACCTTGTCACAGTCGCCGTCGTCACCGTTGATCAGCAGCAGACCGTTGAGCGGCACCAGTCGGGCGAAATGGCCGAAGGTCTTCCGCACCGCGTCCAGATTGTCGAAAATGTCGGCGTGATCGAACTCGATGTTGTTGATGATGGCCACCTCGGGCCGGTAATGGATGAACTTCGAGCGCTTGTCGAAAAAGGCCGAGTCGTATTCGTCGCCCTCCAGCACCACGAAATCCGAGCCGTTCAGCCGCGCGCCCCTCTCGAAATTTCCCGGCAGCCCGCCAATGACGAAGTTCGGCTTCAGCCCGCCGCTTTCCAGCAACCAGGCCAGCAGGCTGGAGGTGGTGGTCTTGCCGTGGGTGCCGGTGACCACGTAGTTGTGCCGCCCCGGCAGCACCAGGGTGCCGAGCAGACCCGGCAGGGAGAGGTAGGGCAGCTTCCGGTTCAGCACCGCCTCGACCTCCGGATTGCCCCGGCTCTGGGCATTGCCGATGATGAAGTAGTCGATCCCTTCCGGGAGATTTTCCTCGCGATAGCCGTCGAGGATCTCGATCCCGACTTTTTCGAGAAAGCTTTTCATCGGATCGTAGACATGCGAATCCGATCCCGTGACCTCGTGGCCCGCCTCCTTGAATGCCGCCGCCACCGACCCCATGGCGGTGCCGCAGATGCCCATGAAATACAAACGCTTCGGCTGATCGTCGAGAAGACTCATCGGGGAGGGAGGGGAGATGGCGGAGGGAAAGGGTTTTTCCTACCCGTGAAAGCCGCCCGGCGCAAGCGCGGGGATGACGCGCGTTCCCTCCCCCGAAGGAAGGGCGTTCCCGCGGGCTTTTTCTCGATCAGGCACTCGCCGCGCTTTCGTGCTATCAGTTGCGGGTCATGCCTTCGGATACGCCGCCCTCTCGTCCCGTCCGCCGCCGTCTCTGGAAACGACTGGCCATGGCGGCGGCGGTCGGTTGCCTGCTCCTCGCGGGGGTGATCGGCTGGGGAGCGTGGTATTTTCATCCGCCCATCGAAAGCCCGACCCCGGTGACTTATGGTGAACGCCACGGGAGCGAGTTGATCTATCAGGTGCTGAAACCGGCCTCCAACGCCAACGGACGCGGGGTGCTGTTCATGGTTAGCGGAAGCTGGAAATCGAACCCGCGATCCATCGAACCCCGGATCGTGGCGCCTCTGCTGCGGCGGGGCTACACGGTCTTCGCGGTGTGCCATGTATCGCAACCGGAGGCCTCGGTGATGGAAATCGTGTCGGATATCCAACGGGCGGTGCGCCACATCCGGCATCACGCGGCGGATTGGGCGATCGACCCGGACCGGATCGGAATCAGCGGCGCCAGCTCGGGCGGTCATCTCTCGCTGATGCTGGCGACGCGCGGCGGACCGGGCGATCCGGAGGCGGCCGACCCGGTGGACCGGGAAAGCAGCGCGGTGCGTGCGGCGGCGGTGTTCTTTCCGGTAACGGATTTGCTGAACCTGGGCGACTCGACGGAGAATCCGGGCGACGGCGGTCCGCCCATCCATTTCGTGAAGGCCTTCGGTCCGCGGGCGGACGAGATGCCGGTGTGGCGGGTGACGGGGCGGGAGATGTCGCCCATCTATCACGCGGGTCCGGATCTGCCGCCGGTGTTCATCATTCACGGCGACGCCGACACGCTGGTGCCGGTGGACCAGAGCACGCGCTTCGTGGAGGCGGCCCGCGAGAGCGGGGCGGAGGTGGAGCTGGTGATCCGGCGCGGCAAACCCCACGGCTGGATCACCATGGTGTGGGATCTGCACCGCTTCGCGGACTGGTACGACCGCTGGCTGCTGGAAAACTGATCACCGCGCGGTCAGCCCGGTGCCGGCCTCTTCCTCGAGCAAGGCGCGCAGGTTGTAGTGGGTGTAGCGGGTGTGGCTGGCGACGTTTTCGGAGTCGGCATTGGCCACCCAGAAATCGAGGCTGTCGGGGGCAAAGAGGACGGATTGGATGTTGGAGGTCATGCAGACGGGCCGATCCATGAGACCACGCGCGCGGTCGGCGTCGAACTGACCAAAACCGGCCTCGACGCGATCCACGAGCGCCTCGTAGCGATCTCCGGCGGACATGAGCACGGTGTCCCGGACGGGGCGTGTCAACTGGGGATGGGACTCGCCGCTCCACACGGTCTCAAAGAGATCGGGAGTGGTTTTCAGCCCGACGGCGCGACGCGATTTGGCGTCGGAGATCACGTAGTAGTATTCGCAGGTGCGCGGCCCTTTGCGCATGATCTCGACGGCGTCGTCGATGGTGTCGGCGCGCTCCATGACCTCGCGCATGAGTTGGGCCATGGGTTTGCCGTCCCAATTTCCCTCGCCACGCCCGCCCATCTCGCCCATGGCGATCTGTTTCTCGTTCATGGCGGTGACGGATCCGATGAAGCCGGCGTAGCTGACATTGACCCAGGCGTGGCCCTCGTCGGGCTGCATGATCATGACGACGGCGTTCTGCTCGAGTCCGAGTCCGCGGAGGTAGTCGAGGACGCGACCGTGGTACATTTTCCCATCGATGGTGGCGCTACCGTGGAGAGCGAAGCCGGAGCAGTGGAAGAGTTCGGGGAAAAAATTCGCCAGTCGCACTTCCTGGGGGTGCAATCCGGTGGCGGCGGCGATGGCGTCCATCTCGCGGAGATGACGCTCGTCGATGAAGGGCTCGAGCCGACTCTGGGCCTCCTCGATCTCGCCGAAAAACCAGCGGCCTTTTTCGAACGAGCTGCCGACGCCGACTCCGTAGACGATGCGATCGACGAGGTTGCGCACCTCCTCGCGCAACAGGGTGCCGTGTTGCTCTCCCATCTCCTCGGGGCTGCCTTTGAGGAAAAGCACGCGGGTGCCATCGATCATTTCCAGGCGCCCCCGGCCATGGGTGGCGATGACCTCGCGGGAACCGTCGGCGGGAGGCAGGGTGGGAATCCTGGCGTCGAGATTTTCGACCAGCACGCGGGCGAATTTTTCGAGATGGGCCAGGGGAACGCGCTCGGCTTTCGCTCCCTCCGCGAGGGGCGGGCTCCAGTCGAGTCCGTCGGCGTCTCCGGCGCCGACCCAGCCGAAGGATTCGAAGGCCAGGGCGAGGCGCCGTTTCCCGGCGGAAGCCTCCACCGTGGCCAGTCCGCCGCCCTCCGCGACGCCGAGCAGGAGGACGAGATCCACCGGCAGACCGGCGAGCCGGGCGAAAGGTTCGCGCGGGCGGCAGCGGTAACTCCTCGGCTCGCCCTCGGCCGCCTCGACGCGGAAGACCGCCGGCAGCAGCGCGAGCTGCCAGCGCGGCAGGGGATTTTCCAGATCCGGCAATGCGACGGGTTGCACGCTGTCGGGATGCCCGGTGAAGCGCGGCACGTCGTTGGCCCCCTCGATGGCGAGGCCACGATGCGGTACTGAAAGCCAGACCGACTCGCCATCGCGACCGAGCGCATAGGCATCACCGTCGATGCGGGTGGAAAGCCGGAGTCGCCCCGGGAACTGGGCCGCCACATCGACGCGGTGCCCGGCGAGCTTTTTCGGCAGGCCATCGCCCCCGAGCAGACGGACGGTCACGGTGACGGCGTCGCCGGCTTGGGCGTCAACGGGGACGCGGAGGCGATGATCGAGACGCAGCGCGGCGGCGCCCAGGGCGCGTGACTCGGCGCTGGTGAGGGGGCCGAACCAGAGCGCCAAGGCGGCGGCGGCACACAGGACCAGCATGAGAAGGAAACGAAGGCAGGTTTTCACCCGGCCAGATTCTCATGAATCGGCGGGGCCGAGAAGATGAAAACGCGGGCCTCCGTCATCGCGCCGCCACCTCAGACGAGCTTGCGAATGTTGCGCAAGCCGTCGGCGGTGACGCGGCTGCGGGTGAGGGCGGCGACTTGATCGATGTAGTTCTGCCACTGCATGGGACGGAGGGCGGCAATGCCCCCGCCGTGGCGCCCGACGCCGGGATCGCAGATCTCCCAGCCATACTCGGAACGCCGCTTGCCGTAGTCGTGGCGATACATCCAGGCGCCGAACTGGTCCTTTCTCCACAGCGCGGCGTCGTTCCCGACGATGCGGTCGCCATTCTCCCACACGCCGTCGATGACCACCGGATCGTAGCCGGGGCTGGAGAAGTCCGAACTCAGCGCGAGGTCATCCTCCCCGTCGGACGCGTTCGCCTCCCGCCAGGCCACGGGATCGGCGGGCTCCAGCGAGTCGAAAGGCTCGGGTGGTCCGGCATCATAGGGATAGAACGGGGACGACATGGGCGATACGGCTCCTGGGTATTCAGGCGAACAGCGAAAGATAACCCTTTTCGGGCGCGGACTCAATGAATTCGAACGGGAAAAATGCGCGACACTCCGCCCCGCGCGGGGCTACCTTGGACCTCCCGCCTCCGTGACCGATCCACCGACAGATTCCCCCGCAGACTCTCCGCCCGCGCGCGAACCCCGCGCCGAGGCGCCGATCGCGCATCGCCTGCGGCAGTATCAGCGGAGACTGGGACGCCATCTCGAGGCGGCGGACCTGCCCGGACTGGCGAGCCAACTGGCTCTGCCGCTTGCCCGCGTCCGCTCGGCGGCGGGATTTTTCGACGAGTTCCGCGAACTTTCTCCGGGGAGCGGGGCCGATTTCCGCCACTGCGGCGACCTGCCCTGCGCGCTGGCCCGGGGAGACATCGGGCAGTCCCGCGCCGTCGGGGAGACGCTCGCCTGCCTGGGGCGATGCCATCTCGGTCCCTTGTCGATGGATCGTCATGGTGAAATGCACGGCGCGGCGGCGGTCGAGGAGATCCCGGCCCGCTGTCTGGCGCCCGAGGCGCGGCTCACCCGTGACACCTGGGAAAAGGAGAGCGCCGCCTGCGTGGCCATCGTTCGCCGCGAAGGCTGGAAGGGTTCGGCGCTGCTGGATCGACTGGCCGACACCACGGGGCTGGATCGCCATCGCCGGAAGGAGGCCCGTACCCTGACGGACCGCTGGACCACGGCGGCGCGCGCAGCTTCCTCCCAGCGCTTCGTGGTGTGCCATGGAGAGGCCGGCAACCCCGGCTCGACCGGCCACGCCTGGATCTTGAGGCGGAGACCCCACGCGGTCATCGACGGCATGATCCTCACCGGACTCATGATCGGCGCCACCGAGGCGGTGATCTGCGTGCACCACGATCTGCCGGAGGTGTTCTCCGCCATCGAAGAGGCCATCCGCGAGGCGACCGCCCTGGGAAAACTGGGCGAGGGCGTCTTCGAGATCACCGCCCTCGCCACTTTCGGCGCCCATGTCGGCGGCGAGGAAACGGCCCTGATCAACGCCATCGAAGGACGCCGCGGAGAGGCCCGGACACGACCGCCCGAACCCGAGCTGGCGGGGGTTTTCGGCCTGCCGACCGTGATTGAGACGGCGGAGACTTTCGCTTTGCTGCCGGGATGGCTCTCCAGCCAGCGCGATCCCGGTCATCGCCTGGTCTCCGTGACGCCACCCTTTGGCCGGCCGGGGTGGGTGGAGATCGACGCGTCGGTCTCGATCCGGCGCCTGGCACGCGAGGCCTCGGGAAATCCCGACGGGGAAAACCACACCGCACTCCTGCTTGGCGGCCCCTTCGGCGGGGTGGTCTTTCCGGAGAACCGGGATCTGCGTCTCGACGCGGAGGTGCTGGCCGGACACGGACTGTCGCCCGGGCACTGGGGACTGACGCCCCTGCCGCCCGATCTGCCGCCCGCCGCCCTCGCTCGCCATTGGCTCGATTTCGCCGCCCGGGAATCCTGCGGCAAGTGCTCCCCCTGTCGACTCGGCCCGCTCGCGGCGATGGAGGCACTGGACTCCGCCGACCTGCGCGCGCGGGATAGATTCATCGAAATACTCGACACCATCCGCCAGACCAGCCTCTGCGGTTTCGGCCGGGATCTGCCGACACCGCTGCTGCAACTGATCGACCACTTCGGCGTCGATCATTTCTTCACCAAGACATGAGCGACGCCCGGATCAACTCCCGCGCGGTCGAAATACAGCCCGGCGACACCATCCTGACGGCGGCCACCCGGCTCGGGATCGAGATACCCACCCTCTGCCACGATGCCGCCCTGCCCGCCGAGGGTGGCTGTCGACTCTGCGTGGTGCACAGCGAACACCACGACCGCCCGCTCGCCGCCTGCCACACGCCGCTCGAGCCGGGGATGGACTTGCAGACGCATCATGTGGCGGTGGAAAAGCTGCGTCGCTCCCTGCTCCAGATGTATTGGGAAAGCTCGGGACGGAGCGGGTTCGATCCCACCGCCGCGCGACCGGGGAGATTCCTCGATCTGCTGGCCGCCTACCGGGTGCGGGCGTTTCTCGGGCGGGCCGCCGCGTCGAAGACGAAACGCCATCGCGACCGCGGCCACCCCATGATCCATTTCCAGGCCGACGCCTGTCTAGGCTGTCGCCTCTGCCTGGGCGCCTGTGATCGCCTCGCGGGTCGCCATGTCTTCGAGACGGCGAACCGGGGCGGCGCCACCCTCATCCGGCCCGCCGCCGGCCTGCCGCTCGCCGACAGCCCCTGCACCGCCTGCGGCGCCTGTGTGGATCGTTGTCCCACCGGAGCCCTGATGGATCGCGACCGTCGCCATCACTGGCCGGGGGAATCGGATATCCGGGAAACCGAGAGCGTCTGCGGTTATTGCTCGGTCGGCTGCCGGATCAAGGTCCGGGCCATCGACGGCATCGTGAGGGGGATCGGGGGCGCCAACGGGGAATCGGCCACCAATCCCCACGGTGAACTCTGCCAGAAAGGCCGCTTCGGTCACGGGTTCAACACCACCTGGGAACGGCTGGACCGGCCCATGCTGCGGCAGGGAGCGGGCTTTCGCGCGGTCTCCTGGGAGCAGGCGACCGAGTTTCTCGCGAGCCGCCTGACCGAGATCCTCGACCGCTCGGGTCCCATGAGCTTCGCCGCGCTGGGATCCACCCGCGCCTCGACCGAGTCCAACTACCTGTTGCAAAAATTCTGCCGCGCGGTGGTGGGCAGCCCACACATCGACTCCTCGGCCCGCCTCTGTCACAGCGCCTCCCATGAGGCCCTGCGAGACGCTCTCGGGGTGCCGGCCGCCACGGCCTGTTTCGCCGATATCGATCACGCCGCCTGCCTGGTGGTGATCGGGGCCGATCCCGACACCTCGCACCCGGTCCTCGCGGCCCGCCTGCGACGCGCGGTGACCGACGGCGCGAGACTGATCGTGATCGATCCCCGCCGCGTCGAACTGGCGGAGGTGGCGGACGTTTACCTGCAGACCTCACCCGGCGCCGACCCCGCTCTCCTGCACGCGCTGGCGGGCGGGATCCCGGCATCCGCCGCCGCACTCGAAAACGGAGCCGCCTTCGGGGAATTCGTCCGCGGTTTTCCCCTCGACGCGACCGCCGCCTTTGCCGGATTGGACGAGGCCGACGTCCGCGAGGCGGTCGATCTCCTCCACGACAAAAGGGGCAACACCTTATTCCTCTGGGGCACCGGACTGAGTCGGCAGGAGGATGGCGCGGTCGCCGTGAGGGCGTTGCTGAATCTCGCCATCGTCACCGGCAACGAGCGCGGTCTGCTGCCGCTCGGGGGACAGAACAATCTCCAGGGCAGCCTCGACGCCGGAGTGGCGCCCGACCGGCTCCCGGGCCAGGCCGACATCAACGATCCCGTCGCCCGACAGCGCCTGGAGTCGGTATGGGGAAAAGCCCTCCCCGAGGGACGGGGATTCACCGCCCCGGAAATGTTCGCCGCCGCCGCCGCCGGCACTCTGCGCGCCATGTGGATCGTGGGTCACGACGCCGTTCACGCCCATCCCGACCAGGCGCGAACCATCGCCGCGCTGGGGAAGCTCGATCTGCTGGTGGTGCAGGATCTTTTCTACACCGAGACCTCGAAGCACGCCCACTTGCTGCTGCCCGCCGCCAGTGTCTTCGAGCAAAGCGGCGTCCACATCAACGCCGAGCGACGCGCGCAACTGGCACGCCCCTCCGTGCCGCCGCCCGGCGAGGCCCGTCCAGACTGGGCGCCGCTGAGCGTGATCGCCCGACGGCTCGGGGCGGCATGGCCGCCGTTCGACGCCGCCGACCTCTGGCGGGAACTGTCCCGCGTCGCGCCCGAGACTTTCGGCGGCATCAGCCACCGACGGCTGGAGGAAACCCCCGCCGGAATACAATGGCCCTGCCCCACCGGTGATCACCCGGGTACCGCTCGGCTTTCTCCCACCCGGACCAGGCTCTGGATCGGGATCTCGGCGAAGGCGATGGAAACGCCCGACCGGGATTTTCCCCTCCGGCTGCTCATCGGACGACGCCTCGAACACCACAACTCCGGAGCTGACACCCGTCGCAATGCCGGACGACGCCTCGCGGATCGGGATCACGCCAGCCTCCACCCCGAAGACGCCGACGCGCTCGGCTTGCGACCGGGCGACCGGGTCCGCGTCGAGAGCCGCCGGGGAGCCATCACCGTGACCTGCGCGCTTTGCGACCGACTCCCGCGCGGCCTGCTGAGTCTGAGTCCGCACTTCCCCCAGACCGCGGCCAATCGGCTCACTGGCGATGGTCATTTCCTGTGGGTCGCCGTCCGATTGAGCGCCGCGGAGTGATCTTCCCCCTCTGCGCAAAATCTTTTTTGTTGCGCGAATCTCGACACGCGCGAAGACTCCGAATGTGGAAATTGTTTACACGAATTTAGTTTCGCCAATCGTCCTGTGTTTCCTCCTCGGAATGTTCGCCGCCTGGGTGCGCAGTGATTTGCAGATCCCGGACGCGATCTATCAGGGCATGTCGCTCTACCTGCTGCTGGCGATCGGATTGAAGGGCGGCGCCGCCGTCTCCCAGACCCCGATCAGCGAGTTGGCCGGGCCGGTGGCGGTGACCGTGATCCTCGGTTTGCTGACTCCCCTGTCGGCGTATTTCCTGATGCGACGCTTCGGCCGACTGGGCATCATCGACGCCGCCGCCGTCGCCGCCCACTACGGGTCCGTCTCCGCCGTCACCTTTCTCGCCGCCCTCGAGGCGTCGCGCGCCGCCGGCATGGTCGCGGAAGGCTACCTCTCCGCCCTCGTCGCCGTGCTGGAGGTGCCGGGGATCTTCGTGGGTCTGGTCCTGGCCCGGCGGGGACTCTCGACCCACGGCACCGGCAATCTCGGCGAAGCCGTGCGAGAAGTGCTCACCGGACGCAGTATCCTCCTCCTCCTCGGCGGCCTCGTCATCGGGACCGTCTGCGGGGCGGAGAAAGTGGAATCCGTCGCCCCATTCTTCATCACCCCGTTCAAAGGCGTGCTCTGCCTCTTTCTCCTCGAGCTGGGCATGGTCGCGGCGCGGCGGATGCGGGATCTGCGCGACGCCGGAGCGCGGCTCCTGGCGCTGGGTTGCGTGCTGCCGGTGTTCCATGGACTGCTTGGCGTCGTCGGCGGCCTGCTCGCCGGGATGGAACCCGGAGGCGCCGCCGTCCTGGGCGCCATGGTCGGCAGCGCCTCCTACATCGCCGCGCCCGCCGCCGTCCGCATCGCGCTACCGGAAGCCAGCCCGGGCATCTACCTCACCCTGGCCCTGGGCGTGACTTTTCCTTTCAATCTCACCGTCGGCATTCCACTGTTCCTCGCGGCGAGCCGCTGGCTGGCGCCCCATCTCTGAATCCACCATGAACTCCCCCCTGAAAAAGATGACCATCGTCGCCGAGCGCGTGCTCCGGGATCGGCTCATCGCGCTGATCCGCGCCGAGGGCGCCACCGGATACACCCTCGCCGCCGTCGAGGGCGAAGGCTCCCGGGGCGTCCGGGCCAGCGAATTCGAGGGGCGGAACATCCAGTTGGAGACCATCGTATCCGCCGAGACCGCCCAACGCATTTTTGATCGACTTGCGGAACGCTATCTCGAAGCGTATGCCGTTATCGCCTACACCACCGACGTCGAGGTTCTCCGCGGCACGAAGTTCGTGAAAGATTGAATCACCCAGCACCCCGCCACCACATGGACAACACCGATCCCGCGCCGCTCGTCGGCATCATCATGGGCAGCGGCTCCGACTGGCCCACCCTCGGGAAAGCCGCCGCCACTCTCCGGGATTTCGGCGTGCCCTTCGAGTCCCGCGTCGTCAGTGCCCACCGCACCCCCGGCCTGCTCTACGACTACGCAGGTTCCGCCGCCGGCCGCGGACTCAAAATCCTCATCGCCGGAGCCGGCGGCGCCGCCCACCTGCCCGGCATGGCCGCCGCCATCACCCCGCTGCCAGTCCTCGGCGTGCCGGTGAAAAGCCGCGTCCTCAACGGCGTCGATTCCCTCCTCTCCATCGTCCAGATGCCCGCCGGCATCCCCACCGCCACCTTCGCCATCGGCGAAGCCGGAGCCGTCAACGCCGCGCTGTTCGCCGTCGCCATGCTGGCGGGAAATGATCCCGCGCTCGCGGAAAAACTCGCCGCCTACCGGGACAGCCTCCGCGCCAAGGTCGAAGCCAGCGAACTCCCCGAACTCGACTGATCGAACCTCCCGTTCCCTCACCGTCATCCCATGTCCCTAAGCCCATCCCTCCCCCCCGGATCCACCATCGGTGTGCTGGGCGGTGGCCAACTCGGGCGCATGCTGGCCCTGGAGGCCCGTCGCATGGGCTACCGCGTGCTCTCCTGGACCGGCGTCGAGGGCGAGATCGGCCCCGCCGCCCTCGCCGATGATGTCATTGCCCGCCCCTTCGATGACGAGGACGCCTTCGTCGCCTTTGTCGAGGCCGCCGACACCGTCACCGTCGAATTTGAAAACATCCCGCGCCCCCTGCTGGATCGACTCGCCGAACACCTGCCCCTCACGCCCTCCGCCAAGGCGGTCGCCATCTGCCAACATCGCGAGCGGGAAAAGACCTTTCTCCAGAGCCGCGGCTTTCCCTGCGCCCGCTTCCACCTTGTCGACAGTGCCACCACCCTGCGCGCGGGCCTCGACTCCCTCGGCGGCGAAACCATCCTCAAGACCGCCGAGTTCGGCTACGACGGCAAAGGCCAGCGCGTCACCCGACCCGATGAGGATGCCGAGACCGTCTGGGCCGAATTCGGCGCGCCCAGAGCCGTGCTGGAGGAAAAGATCGCCCTCGCCTCCGAACTCTCCGTCCTCGTGGTCCGCGACCGGGACGGAAACCAAAACAGCTACGATCCGGCGGAAAACTTCCACCGCCATCACATCCTCGATCTCTCCATCGTCCCCGCGCGCCATCCCCGGGCCACCCTGGACGCGGCCCGCGATCTCGCCCTCCGCGTGGCGACTGCCCTGGACTACACCGGCGTCATGGCCGTCGAATTTTTCGTCGATACCGACGGTCGCCTCCTGGTCAACGAGATCGCCCCCCGCCCCCACAACAGCGGGCATCACACCCTCGACGCCTGCGAATGCTCCCAATTCGAGCAACAACTCCGCGTCGCCTGCGGACTCCCCCTCGGTGGCACCGGACTGCCCCGCCCCGTGGTCATGTGGAACCTGCTAGGCGATCTCTGGCCCGCCCCCGCGGTGTTTCCCGACTGGACCCCCATCCTCGAGATCCCCGGCGCCCGTCTCCATCTCTACGGTAAGGCCGAAGCCCGGGTCGGACGGAAAATGGGCCACGCCACTTTCACCGGCGACACCATCGATGCCGCCCTCGAGAACGTCCGCCGCGCCCGCGCCGCCTACGGCCTGCCCATGCCGGAGTGACAGGCACTCATTTCGGCTTCAAAAACAGCACCTCCCCGCGCTGCACCCACCGCTTCATCAACTGGACGCGGAACCACCCCTCGCCGTTGGGCGGATTCACCCGCACCCCGGAGCGATCCCCGAACTCCTTCAGATCGTAGTCGCCCCAGGTCGCCCCCAGATCCGGGGAAAACAGGAAACCACAGTCCGCCGGATCCGCGTTGCCATAGCGAGGCACCACCATCGTCGTCCCGTGAATCGTCATCGCCGCGATCTCATACTTCGCGGGAAACACCACCGTGTGCTTCGACTTGTCCGCGAGATCCCGCGGATCGCAGCGAAACACCCCCCGATCATAGACCTCGCGCAGAGTCTTCGGTCCGTTCGCGTCCGCCACCCAGTAGACCTGGCCGTCCACGAAATTGATCCCGCCCGACTTGTATCGCGAGTTCGCGTCCGAGGACACCACCAACCGCCAATCCCACGCATCCGCCGCCGCGTCATAGGTCCCCCGCAGCCAGTGGCATTCCAGCCCCACCCCGAGCTTGCGGTCTATGTCCCCCGTGCAGGCGTAGAACGCGTTCTCCGCCGGGTTGTGGGATACCGAGTGAATGTGCCGACAAACGAGCGGATTGTCCGCGTCTCCCAACCAGTCGGCGGGATCGGCGTCCTTGTGCTGAAAGGCCGGATTCCTCCCAAACGAATAAGCCACCCGGATGGTCTCCCCGCCGTCGACGGAGTAGTAGATATTCTGCGGCGTCGGCCCGGTGCCGACATTGCAGTAGTTGCCCCAGATCAACATCTCGCGTCCGTCCACCTCGAAAGTGTGGACCCCATCCAGCGAATAGAAATACCACCCCGGCACCTCGCCCTCGCGCAACGCGTGCGGGCGATACTCGCCCCCGTCCCGACCGCGCGGAATGATCTCGCGAAGGTCCGAGAGATCGCCGCTCGCGGAAAAAATCCGTCGCTCGGTGGCGAACACCACCCGCCCGTTCGCCAGCAGGCTGCTGAAAAGGATGCGTTCCGCGTCGGGAAACGCCGCCTCATGCGTCCACGTTTTCCCATTGTCCTCGGAAAGATAGATTTTCTCCCCGCGAAAGCCGAAGGCGCGATCACCGCGCTGGGTGTCGATGTGCGGCCCGTCCGCGGGCGCGAGCCGATAGAGAAAATGCGCCGTCTCACCCACCCCGCCAGCCGCCAGGCCTCGCAGCGGGATCAACGCGCCCGCCGCGGAGGCGGTGATACCGAGGAAAGTCCGGCGATTGATCCGGGAGCGAGGCGGATAGGGGCGACGATGCTGCTTCATGGCAATGCCAACAGTGTGTCGAAGAAAACCTCGCCGCGCCATCCCTTCATCGGGGGATGTCCGCGGGCTCCCGATCCTCGCCGCAACAACACGGCTCGTCGTCGGACTCGACCGTGCGAATCGTCAGGTAGCGCATCGACGGCGTCAGGTAACGGATCCGCGCGTGTCGCACGCCGGAAGGAATGAATACCACCTCGCCCGGCCCGGCCGTGATCGTCCTGCCGCCGAAGGTGTACTCCGCCGAGCCCTCGAGCAGATAGAACGCTTCCTCGGCGACGTGTTCGTGCTCGTAGGACTCGTGCGCCGAGGTGTCGGGAATCTCGGTGAGGTGAATGTGCATGCGGCGGGCGCCGTCGCGCCAGCCGAGGAGGGATTGGTAGTCGAGGCTCATGAGTTGGCTGAATGGTCGGGTTTTTCGCGCTTCCGCCGCCAGCGCCCCGAGGCGCTCCACCCCGGCGGAATGATTCGCGGTCACGTTGGTGGTTTTCCCCCGGTTCGCGACCGGGATGATAAAGCTCGATCTCCCCGTTGCCGCGATCAAATTCCGTCCCCATGGCGAAAATTCTTCAATCCCGACCGCCACGGTTTCCGCGAACCTTCGCGCACCGCTCGCGGTTCGTTGCCGTCGTGCTAGAAAAAATCCGTCGCGAGCGACTTCGCCCGATGCGCCACGGCGGGATCCCTGAAGCGATATTGGCGCGAGCAGGGGTATTGAATCTCTTTTTCACCGCCGTACCGTGCGGTCGCCCACATGCATCGTCCCGGCCCATCCTCGTTTTATTCCAAGACCGCCCTCGCCGCGGTCGTGAGCCTTGCCTTGGTTTCTCCCCTTGGGGCAGAAACCGACGCCGACGCTTCGGGTATGGACGAGGCGGCGCTACAGGCCGACGCCAAGAAGACGTTCAAGGAAAAGGTCGAGCCTTTCGTAGAGACCTATTGCATCAAGTGCCACGGGTCCCGGCCCAAGGGCGATATCAACCTCCAGTCCGCGCTCAAGAGCCCCGGGAGCGCGTCCTCGTTCCTCCATTGGCAAAAGGCGGTCGCCAACGTCAAGGTCCACGACATGCCGCCGGAAGAGGACGTGCGCAAGGTCCCGACCGACGAGGAGCGCCGCCAGTTCGCCGAGTGGGTGGCCAAGGTGAAATACCTGGCCCCGCGCGACCCGGGTCCCTTCGTGATCCGCCGCCTCAGCAAGGTCGAATACGGCAACACCCTCCACGATCTCTACGGCGTCGATCCGTCCATCGTCGACAGTTTGCCCGACGAAGTTGTCGGTGAGGGCTTTCTCAATTCGATCTCCCCGCTGCAGTCGGAACTGTATCTCGAAATCGCCAACCGGGTCGTCGCCGAAGCGCCCGCCGAAACTCGCCAGCGCCTCTTCGGCAAGTTACCAGACCAGGATGCCGATCTCCGCGATGCTGCCCGCCGGGTCGCGCGCTCCCTGGCCCGGGAGGCCTATCGTCGCCCGCCTTCCGAGTCGGAGCTGGATGTCCTCGTCGCTGTCTTCGACCTCGCCCGCGAGAACGAGCTGGATTACCCCGCGTCGCTGGCGCTGATGTGGAAAGCGGTGCTCGTCTCCCCGCAGTTCCTTTTCATCACGCCCGCGGGGGAGTCCAAACCGGAGGAGAAGATCGTGCGAATCGACGACCACCAGTTGGCCTCGCGTCTTTCCTACCTGCTCTGGTCGGCGCCGCCCGATCCCGAGCTGCGCGGGCTGGCGGAAAAGGGCGAACTGCACCAGCCCGAGGTGCTGCGCGCCCAGGCGGAGCGACTCCTGGCCCATCCCCGGGCACGGGCGCTCTTCGACAGCTTCGGCGCCCAGTGGTTGCGGGTGAATGAACTCGAACGACAGGTCTTCGATCCCGAGAAGTTTCCCGAAGTGACCCCGGCCCTGCGCGAGGCGATGATGGACGAGGCGCGGCTGTTTTTCGAAAGCATCGTGCGGGAAAACCAGCCCGTGGTCCGCTTCGTGGACAGCGATTACACCTTTCTCAACGAGCCGCTCGCCGCTTTGTATGAGCTGGAGAAACCGATCAAAGGACCCGAGATGCGACGGGTCAAGCTGGCGAATCCCAACCGGGGCGGCATTCTCGGCATGCCGGCGACACTGGCGAGTACCTCGTTTCCCGGCCGAACCAGCCCGGTCCGGCGCGGTGTGTGGGTGCTCGAGCAGGTCCTGGGCGAACGGGTTCCGCCGCCCCCGCCCGACGTCCCCGAACTGGAGGAACTACAAGGCGACGACCTCGAGGGCCTGACCCTGCGTCAGCTCACCGAGCTGCACCAGTCCGACGCCACCTGCGCCACCTGCCACAAGGTGCTCGACCCCATCGGCTTCGGGCTCGAGAACTTCGACGCCATCGGACGCTGGCGTGACGCGGATGACGTCGGCGTCGCCATCGACTCGGCCGGAAAACTCCCCGACGGAAAAGCCTTCGCCACGCCCGCGGAATTGAAGCGCCTCCTCGCCGAACGCGAAGCCGACCTCGCCCGCAACCTGACCGAACGCCTCATGGCCCACGCCCTCGGCCGACAGCTCGAAGGCTACGACGAGATCGTGATCGACCGCCTCATGAAAACCATCGCCGCGGACGACTACCGCGCGCGAACCATCGTCACCGAAGTCGTCACCAGCTACCTGTTCACCCACCGGAGGGTCGAAGGATGAAGACACGCGATTCGCGCCATGAAAGCCACTGGGAGCGCGGGCGTCTCGCCCGCTTCATTGCAGGCGCATCGGAGCGCGAGCATCCCTGCTCGCCCCGGTCGACTGGAAGCGACGAGGGATCGTCGCGCTCCCTTTGCCGGACCGGCGCAGCGGGCGAGACGCCCGCACTCCCAGTGATCACCAACTGAAGCTCTCCGATTTTCATTCGCCTTCTCCCCTGATACCCGAGTATTCAGCCAACGCATCCACCAGCCCGAGACCATGAATCCCATGAACCGCCGCCCCCACCTCGACCGTCGCAGTTTCCTCAAAGGCACCGGAGTTTCCCTCGCCCTGCCCTTCCTGGATTCCCTCAATTGGGCCGTCGGTGCCACCACCGCCAATGCCAAGCCGCCGGTCCGCCTCGGATTCATGTACATGCCCCACGGGGTCATCATGGACCAGTTCTGGCCCGCATCGCCCGAGACCTTCCTCGATTCGCCGCCGCCCGCCCTCGAGTCGCTGCGCCCGGTCCTCGATCAGTGTCTCATGATGAAAGGCATCTCCGGCGTGCCGATCTCGCCCTTCAACGGCGCGCCCCACGCGCTGGAGTTGTCCACCTGGCTGACGGCGCGGCTTCCCGATGCCGACACCCGCAGCCGGGTCAACATCTCCATCTCCGCCGACCAGGTCATGGCCAACTACGTCGGCGCCGAGACCCTGCTGCCCTCGCTCGAACTGGCGACCATGCCGCAGACGCACAAGGAGAACCAGGAAGGCCTGCACGAGGCCTACTACTCGCACTGCAGCTACCGCTCGCCCACCCAGCCCGTTCCCGCCGAGATCGATCCTCGCAACGTCCTCAATCGACTCTTCGGCAAACGCGGCGAGGAGGCCCGGGTCACCAGGACCTCGCCCCTCGACCGGCAGATGCTCGACCGCGTCCTCGGCGGCGCCCGGGACCTGCGGAAGACCCTGGCCTGGGACGACCAGCAGAAGCTCGACGAATACCTCGACAGCGTGCGCTCGGTCGAGCGCCGCATCGCTGCGATCGAATCGCGCCAGCAGGAAGCCTCGCTGGAGAAGGCGGGCGTCCGCTCCAGCCAGAAGAACGCCGCCGACTCCCCGCCCATCGAGATCAAGATCCCCGAGGGTGACAAGCGCAGCGAATACATGCGGGTCATGTGCGACCTCAACGTGCTCGCCTTCCAGACCGACACCACCCGCGTCAGCACCTACATCGGCTCGACCCCGAACGGCGTCTCCTATCCCGAGCTGGGTTTCAGCGACACCCACCACTCCACCACCCACCACAACAACGGCGAGGAAAAGGTCGGCAAGGTCGCCGCCATCACCAAGTTCAACATCGACCAGTTCGCCTACATGGTGAAGAAGATGGCCAGCCTCCGCGAGGGCGACGGCACCCTGCTCGACAACTGCATCATGATGTGGGGCTCCGGCCTCGAAGACGGCAACAAGCACAGCCGCGAAAATCTCCCCTTCATCCTCGCCGGCAAAGGCGGCGGCGCCCTCCAGACCGGCCGCTTCCTCGCCGACACCAAAGGCAACCAGGGCGATCTGCTCACCACCCTGCTCACCTGCGCCGGCATCCCGCTCGATCGCCCCATCGGCATCGCGACCAAGCAGATCGGGGCGATGAAGGCGTGAGCTTCGGCGATCCGTGAGTCACTGGGAGCGCGGGCGTCTCGCCCGCTTCCATGCCAGCGCCTGGGAGCGCGAGCATCCCTGCTCGCCCCGGTCGATTGGAGGAGACCAAGGATGGTCGCGCTCCATTTTCCTTACAAGGCGCACCGTTGACCCGAACGCATATTTATGCTTTAATGCGGTTATGCGCACCACAATCGACCTTCCAGATGGCCTGTTTCGGCAACTGAAGGCAAGGGCAGCCCTTCGAGGCGAAACGCTCAAGGAATGCCTGTTGCGGGCCGTCCGCGCCGAACTCCGCAGCGACGGCAACGATGCCGCCGCCTCACTCGACGAAGGCCGCCGGATCAAGCTTCCGATCGTCGAATCGAAAGAGGCGTCCTACGATCTTTCGCCGGATCGAGTCGCGGAAATCCTGGAAGAGGAGGATCGTGAACAGTTTGCCGGACATTAACGTTTGGCTGGCGCTGACCTTTTCGGCCCACCCACACCACGCCGCAGCCGTTGCCTGGTTCGATAGCCTCGATTCAGGCACGACCTGCGCCTTCTGCCGAATGACCGTAAGCGGAGTAAACGCGCCCCTCTTGACAGGGACCATCACGCAGCGTGACG
>CAYTNL010000088.1:4470-28108 GCA_964439145.1 uncultured Verrucomicrobiales bacterium | reverse complement strand
TGGCGTCCGCGACGGGTCAAATGGCGTCCGCGACAGGTCAAATGGCGTCCGCGACAGGTCAAATGGCGTCCGCGACAGGTCAAATGTCGTCCGCGACAGGTCAAATGCCGTCCGCGACGCTGACGGGGGCGATTGAAGAGGGTTGGGTGGGAGACGATACCCTGTTGGGTGCGGCTTTTTTTGACCGCGGAGGGCGCGGAGGTCCGCGGAGGTGGGAGGCGATGCTCTCCGCGAGCCTCTGCGTCTCCGCGGTAAATTCAACCGCCTCGGGACGTCGTCTCTGTGTGGCTCAGATCTCGGCGGCGGGATCGGTGGGCGGGGGCTCCTGGTCGAGGGGGACTTTGCGGGGGAGGCGTCGGCGGACGAGGCGGATGACGACGATGGCGAGCACGAGGATGAAGGCGCCGAGCAGGGCGGTGCGGCCTTCGCCTTGGAAGAGGGCGCCGCCGGTGAGGACGATGCCGACGGCGACGGCGCCGGAGAGGACGGTGGAAAGGATGAGGTAGAGGGCGAAGGGCGGGCGGAGGAAGCCGAGGATATAGTTGTGCAGGAAGAAGGGAATGCCGGGGGTGAGCCGGAGCAGGAGGATGAGCTGGACCTGGTCGCTGGTGGAGGGGCTGGGTATTTTGAGGGTGGTGCGGGTGAGCATTTTTTCGATGAAGTTGCGCGCGGGATAGGCGGCGACCCAGTAGGTCCAGGTGAGATTGATGGCGAGGGAGAGGATGACGAGGCCGCAGCACTGCCAGGTGGGGCCCCAGACGGCGGCGGCCACGAGCAGCAGGGCGCTCATGGGCACGGGCAGGGCGGGGAGGATGACGAGGGCGAGGAACAGGGCCCACTGGTTGGCGCGGAGGAAGGTTTCGGTGGCCTGCCAGGCGGTTTTGAGGTCCTGGGGGCCGAGCCCGAGTTTCCACGCGACGGCCACGGCGATGGCGCCGAGGGCGAGGCCGACGAGGGCGATGACGCGGAGTTGTTTGTTGGCGAGCAGTGGGCGCAGTCGGGACATGGCGGGGAAAGGTATGGGGATACCACGCGCGGGGTGGTGTTTCTTTCCCCCCCCGTAACATGAACCGGGGCCGGTGGCGAAGGGGAAATGGCGGCGCGCTGGGCGCGGCGGTGCGTGTCAGGCGTGATCTCTCCCGACGGGGCGCGGGCGGCTCTGCCAGGCGAGGAAGGCGACGGCGGCGAGGGCGATGAGGGCGCCGAAGAATTCACGGCTCAGCTCGACGCGGGGATCCTCGGCGGACATGCTGGCCTGGGTCATGGTGAACTGGTCGTCTCCGGTGAGGTTTTCCCAGAGTCCGGGTGCGGAGCGCCCCATCTCGATGAGGCAGAACACGGCGGCGGCGAGGAGCAGCCAGCGGGGGAGGGGCCGGAAGTAGAGGATGACGAAAAGCGCGGCGATGAGGGCGTAGAAGAGGCCCCAGAGCACGGCGTCGAGCACGGAGGGGTGATCGTAGATGGCGGGATCGACATCGTTCCACTGCACCCAGGAAAAGAGGGCGAAGAGGAGGGCGAGGACGCCGTTGACGAGGCGCTGGGGGAGGGGCATGGGCATGGGAAAAAGTGTGGGGGTGATCGGGGGAGGGCGCAATGGTGGGAACGCGTCCCGGCGCGCCATCGCGGCGCGAGTTTGGGCTGGTGTTTGCGGGGGGATTGGGCGACGATTTTTCGCCGGTGTCACGCCGGGGCGGGCCGGGCTTGGTGCCTGGTTTTTTTTCTCCCGCTCTCGCGGGGCTCCGGTCCGCGGGTGTCTGGTATTTTTTTTCCCCATGAGCACTATTGAAGCCACTCTGCAGAATCTGCCCCGGCCGATTCTCGACAAATTGCGGGCCATCATCGGCCGGGTGCGACGGCTGCTGTTTCTGCGCGGGCTGTCGGCGACGGTGGCGGTGGGGCTGGCGAGTCTGCTGGCGATCATGGCGATCGACGCCACGGTGACGCTGTTTTCGGGCGCGGCGCGCTGGGCGCTGTCGTTGTCGGGGCTGGCGGTGACGTTGGTGACGGCGTGGTGGTTTCTAGTGCGGCCGCTGTCGCGGAAGATCACGCTCACGCACATCGCGCGCATCCTGGAGATCCGGCATCCGGAGTTGCAGGAGCGGATTTCCACGGCGGTGGAGTTGATGTCGAGTGAGGACCCGGAGTCGGTGAAGGGATCGGAGGAGTTGATCGCGGCGGTGGTGGATTCGGCGGTGTTGGATGTGGAAAAGGTGGACCCGAGCGCGGAGTTCAAGTCGGGGCGGGCCTCGCGTTTCGCTCTGGTGGCGGGGGTGACGGTGGTGGTGCTGGTGTTGATGTTCGTGATTTTCCCGCGTCAGGCGGGGGTATTGATGGCGCGCGCGGTGGCGCCGTTCCTCGACATCGGCAACGCCTGGTCGGACACGCTGGCGGTGGACCCGGGCGATATGCGGATCGCGATCGGCGAGACGGTGACGATCACGATGACGGTGGATCATCCGCGGCTGAAGCGGGCCGAGATCCGCCGGAAACTGGCTGACGGCAGCGAATCGGTGGAGCGGATGTCGCCATCGGGCGAGGACGCGGAGGGGCGCAAGCGTTTCGCGATCACCTTTCCGGCGGTGGCGGACAGTTTCGACTACCGGGTGAGGGCGGGATCGGCGGTGAGTGAATTTTTCTCCGTCGAGGCGGTGCCCAAGCCGGTGGTGGAGGGGGTGACGCTGCGTTACGATTTTCCCGACTACACGGGGCGTGAGCCGGTGGAGTTTGAGAGCGACACGGGAGAGATCCGGGTGCTGGCGCACACGGAGGTGACGGTGCGGGCGGCGTTCAACAAGGCGGTGGCCGAGGCTGATTTCCAGATCCTCGGGGTGCCGGTGGAGGCGTCGTCGGAGATCGCGGGGTCGGAGGCGAGCTGGCGTTTTGTTCTGCCGGAGGGGATCGAGAGCCGCTGGCGGATGAAGGCCACGGATGCCGATGGTTTCGAGAGCGACGCGACGGACCGGCCGGTGACGGCGTTGCCGGATCTGGCGCCCCAGGTGCGGATCACGGCGCCGACTTTCCGCGAGCTGACGCTGCGGCCGAGCGAGCTGCTGCCGCTGCGCCACGAGGTGACCGAGGACATCGGTCTGAGCGAGATCGCCCTGCTGGTGACTCCGAGCGGCGAATCCAGTCCGCGGGAGCTGATCCAGCCCGCCCCGCAGGTGGCCGATGGCCAGGCGGGACTCTGGCACGGGGTGGCATCGCTGAATCTGGCGGCGCTCGATCTGGCGGAGCATCAGAAGCGCCTCGTCGTGCAACTGCGGGCGCGGGACAATCTCCCGGTCGAACTCGGCGGGCCCAACGAGGGGTTCAGCGAGAAGCTGACCATCCTCATCGATGAGAAAGCCAAGTCGCTGGCCGAGCAGACTCTCGCGGCGCAGAAAGAGGAGATACGCCAGGCGATCAAGGAAGCGCAGAAGGAACTCTCCCAGGCGAAGAGCGAGGCGCAGCAGGCCGAGCGTCAACTGGCGCGGGAGGACAAGGTGTCGACCGATACCATGCGCGATCTCGACGAGTTCCGGGAAATGGCCAACACCGCCCAGGAGCGGCTGCGCGAGATGGCGAAAAAGGCCGAGAACACCGCCTTCCGCACCCAGGGGGAAAAGATGCGCGAAGTGGCCGACGAGGAGGTGGCCGAGGCGCGGGAATCCGCCGACATGATCCCGGTATCCGACCAGAAGGATCAGCGGGTGGCCGAGGCCCGGGAGGCCCAGCGACAGATCGACGCCGCCGTGGACGAGCTGCGCGATATCGAGAAATCGTTGGGCGAGGCGGACAAGGACCTGCGCATGGTGGCGGAGCTCAACGAGTTGGCCAACGAGCAGCGGCAACTGGCCCAGGAGGCGGCGCGACAGGCCGGGCAGGAGGCCCGGAGACAGGAGGAGCTGGCCCGGCAGCAGAACGCCGAGGAGCGCGCCCGGCAGCAGGAGCAGCTCACGGCCGAGCAGATGCGTCAGTTGGCGGAATTCCGCAAACAGCAGGAGCAGGTGCAGCGGGAGCTGGGCGAGATGCTCCGGGAGAGTCCCGAGGCCTTGCGGGACATCCTGGCACAGCAGCAGCGGGAAGCCGAGCAACTGGCCGAGCAGGCGGAAAGTGTCGCCGGGGAGCAGCGGGAGATCCAGGAAATGACGGAGGCCGCCGCCGAGGCCGAGCAGCGGGAGACTTTCGGGGAGCGGCTCATGGCCAGTCTGCAGCAGCGGCAGCGCCAGGTGGCCGAGGAGACGCGGGCATTGAAGGAGCAACTCGACCAGCAACAGCCCGAGGCGGGTAAACCGCTCGAAAACGCGAGCGAGCAGACGCGTCAGGCCGCCAACTCGCTGGAGGGGGATCAGATGGAGGAGGCGAAGGAGGCCGCCCGGCAGGCGACCGAGGCCCTGGCCCAGGCCCGGGAGCGGGCAGAATCGCTGGCAGGCGAAGAGGCCGGAGCGGAGGAAAACGAGGACGGTGAATCCGAGAACTCACCGGAAATGGCCCAGGCCGCGGAACCCGCCGCGGGCGAACCGTCGAAGCAGTCGCCCGAGACGGCCCCCACGGACACGCCGCCGACTCCGGGCGAGGGCGAAGCGGCGCCCGCCACGCCGCTGGCCTCGGAATCCTCGCGCCAGCAACTCGCCCAACTCGCCGAGCAGCAGCGATCCATCGCCCAGCAGCTCCAGGCCATCGAATCGGGTCAGCTCGATGAGGCGCTGGCGATGATGGAGCGGCAACTGGCAGAGGAGACGCAGTCCCTCCAGAGCCGGGCCGAGGCGCTCGAGCGGCAGACCGAGGCGGCCAATCAGAACGACGCCCGCTCCCGCGCCGACCAAGCGGAGAACGCGCTTCAGGGAGCGGCAGACCAGGCGAATCAGGCGTCGGAACGTCTCGCCCAGGCCCAGCAATCGCAGAACCAGGCCCGACAGCAACAGGGCAAGGCGGCGGAGCAGGCGGCCCAGCAAGCCCGGCAATCGCTCAATCAGTCCGAGGGCAATCAGAATCAGGCTCAGCAGGGGATGAACCAAGCCGCGCAGGCTTTGCAGCAGGCGGCCGAGATGCTGGCCCAGTCGTTGGCGAATCTCCAGACCACCCCGGAGCAGCAGAGTGATGTGCTCAATCCGCAGAATCTGTCCGAGGCCTTCGACGACACCAGCGAGTCGGCCGAGTCTCAGGATTCCCGGGAGGCCGCCGAGAATGCCCGGCAGGCGGCCGAGTCTCTCCAGCAACTGGCCCAGGCCGCCATGGAGCAGATGGGAGCCATGGGACAGCCTTCCCAACAACAGGGACAGCCCAATCCCCAGATGCAGCCCGAGTTCGTGGAGGGGGCCAATCCCCAGCTCAACGAGACGGGCATGAAAACCGCCGACATCGATGGCGACGGCCTTCCGCCCGAGTTGCGGGCTCTCGGCATCAGTGCCGCGGACTGGGCCAGGCTCCAGGGCAATCTCCGTTCCGGCGGCGCCGCGCAGGGCGGGGACGACCTGCCCGCCGAGTATCGCGAACTGGTGGGCCGCTATTTCCGCGTCATCGCCAAGGAAGCCGGGAAAAACGAGTGAGGGGGGGCGGGATCGACTTTGGTCGATTTTTCTCACACAGCAGCTTCGCCTCAGAATGGGTCCTGCGCGATAGCCTTCGTCAAGAGCGCACATTACTCCGCATCTGGAGAATTTATAAATTCTTCAAATAAAAAATCGCATCGCATTTACAGGGACCTGCCTTGCAAGTTTTGCAGAAAAAGACTTTCTGTTTACTCATTTCTTCCCAATGTCTTTCTGAGAACCCAACTTTCTTGAAGCCAAGGGCTTCCAGCAATTTTGGTGAAGATGCTTCCGTTTTTGAATCCCACGCTTTCGCGATACACTTCGTGCAGCCCTTCTTCTTCAATACCTCGATCCTGCTCTTGGCCACCTTAGCGCCAATACCTTTCCTTTGGTATTCCTGCTTGACCGCAAGCGAACCCAACATTCCTACCTTTTGATTGTTGAAGATGGTATTGCCGCCAGGTTCAGAATAGTGGCTTTTGAATGTCTCTATCTCGGGCGCATCAGCGCTGAGAATTGAAGCCGTTCCCACGGCAACCAATTCGCTCTTGAAGAAGGCCCCTAGTAGAAATTGGTTGTTATTTTTTTTTAGAATCTCTTCGACCACTTCTTTTGTGATGTATCGTTCTCCCAACTCTTCTGAAAAGATCGCGATGATTCTGTCCATTAGTTTCTCGTTTGCTCTTTTCAGTACCTTGACCTTGATATCAAGATCTCTTCTCCAGCGATATCCTTGGGAATCAGATTCACTGTTATCGGCATCATACCCAGCCCAGTAGCCTTTGTATGTGTATGGACCACTCTTTTCTTTTTGCAGGAAAAAAGTGCCGATGCTCACGTCCCCTGGATCTTTTCCCTCGTAGGTTCCGCTAACGCAAGCGGGGCCTACGATCGACCCTTTTAATGTCCATTTTCGACGCCCTTCATCAAGGTTCGTGTTTGTGGCCGTAAATTTTTTCCCCTTCTGTTTTACGACGAGCTCTGCCTTCTTGGTGATAATCCGTCCGGCAGAGTCCTTCTCATCATAATAGGACATGTAGGAGCCTGCGATTAAGAACTTCTTTCGAGTTAGATAATCTCGTGCCACACCGTATAGCCATTTCAATATATTGAAGGCAAGTATTGAAATCGTAGCAACCGAGGCAATAAGTCCAAGTAGACCAGCATCACCGGTGGAGCTGGATTGCGCGTGTTCCGCAGCGAGAATCAATAAGTAGATAGAGGATATCATTATGGTTCAGGTTGAGTCTTGATCTTTGTGCGGGTGTCATCTGTTAATTTTCTCCCGGATCGCGGCCCAATTCTTCTCCGTCACCATGACGAAGGCGCACTTCCCGTCACTCAGCTCCTCCCACAGTTCTCCGATGTACCGATCAGGCTTGGCGTCGTTCCAGCGATCCTTGCCCTTGTATTCCACCGCCAGGATGCGCCCGTCGGTGAGTTTGCAGAGGAAGTCCGGGTAGAAACGTCCGTCCGCTTTTTGGAGGAAAAACGAGGCCCCGTTCTTCCTCACCAGATTCCGCACCCAGAATTCCACCTCCGGCTGTCGGTCTAGCCAGCAGGCGCATTCGAATTCCTCTTTCGAGTCGAAATCTCCCATCCTCGGGTAGTAGTGCTTTTCGAAGCCATATTCGCCATACTCGCCTCGGTAGTCCCGATCCGGCGCGTAGGCGTCCGGATGAAACTCGAAGGAGTATTCCGACCCGATCCGCACCCGATCTTCCTTGCCCTCGCCAAAGAGAAAGGAGTCGCAGGCCTTCTTGATCGCTTCTTTCCGGAGTTCCGCCACGTAGGCGGCCAGTAGATTTCTGAGCAGGAATTTCTGCTGATTCGCCCGCGCCAGATCGATTCCCTCGTTATCCAGCAGTTTCGCCAACCACGACGCCACGAAGGCCGTCTTGCTGGCGTGGGTGATCGTGGGATCGTGAATCTGTCGGCAGAACCACGCCGCCAGCTTCGCTTCCGTCCAATGCTCCGGGGTGTAGGCCAGGGCGAGATCCCGTTGCAGATCCTTCGCGTAGCGCGTCGTCATGCGGCCCTTCTCTTCGTCGATGTCGAGATAGCCTCCGTCGCGTGTCCGGTTGGCGTCGATCAACTCGGCGATCTGGTCCGGCGTCGGCGCGGCCCGATACAGGGGCAACTCCCACGGATAGTCGATCGCCTCCGGCTCATCAAACAAGCGCAGCTCACCATCCAGCCACACCTCCATCTGCGGGACAGTAAACTCCTTCCCCAGCTCCGATGGCGTCGTGAAAATCTCGACCGCCCGCGTCCGACTGTATTCCCCGGCTTGCCGCAGGATGTCCCGCGTGTCGTCCATCACCGCCGCCTGCTCCAGCTCTTCGGTCTCCGCCTCGGACAGCGGGGCCTTGATCTCCAGTTCCTTGGTTTTCGGACGGAAATGGATCTTTCGTTTCAGCTCGCGGGACAGTTTCGTCGTGTCGAGCGCCTCGGGCACCGGAACGGACAGGGGAGTGAACTCCACCCGTCGCGGGCCACGGTGAAAATCCAGCTTCGTCTGTTCCGTCGTCCGCGCCGCCACGAAGTCCGCCGCCTCCTCCCGGTCGAAGCCCGAGCCCCGCACTAGCGCGTCGCGCAGGGCCGCGGCCGTCTCGCCGAAGTCCTTCGACACCACATAGGCGTAGCTCCGATTCAGCGCTTCGGTCTCGCGACGCTTCGCGTCGGGTTGGCGGAGGATGCGCCCCAGCAGTTGCTCCACCGACGTCGCGCTCCGCAGCTCCGCCAGACTCACCAGCACGTAGGCAAAGGCGCAGTCCCAGCCCTCGGCCAGCGCCTGCTGGGTGATCACGTACTTCACCGGGCACTTTTCCGAGAAAATCCCGCCCTCGTACTCCGTCGCCAGCGATTCCAGGCCCCGCTCGTCGCCCGTCGCCACCACGATCTCCGCTTCCGGAATGTTGTGGTTGGTCGTCAGTTCCTCCCGCACCCAGTCCACATGGCGCGTCTCTCGCGTGCCCGACCGCTTTTCCGCCTGGATCAGCACCAGCGGTCTCAGGTAGCGGCCACCGCCCTCCGTCCTCTCCCGGCGCGCCAGCGCGTCCAGTTGATCCCGCTGATCGATCGCCAGCGCCAGACACTTCTGCGCGTCGGGCACCGTCTCCAGCAGGATCGGCAGCTTGATCATCTCCTCCCGCTTCAGTTCCACCGCCGAGACCGAGTGCAGCACGTTGCTCGGCGTCGTCTCCGTGTCCGGTGTCGCCGTCAGCTCCAGAATGCCCGAGGGATTGAACTTCGCCAGCATGTCGAAGGCCAGCTCCGTGCGGCTGTTGTGCGCCTCGTCGATGATGATGAACGGGCGCCGCAGCCGCAGCGCGTTCACCAGCGAGCGCGGGACGAATCCCGCCTCGTTCGGCAGCAGTCCCGACCGCTGCTCCTCCGTCAGCCCGTCGAACAGCGCCATCAGCGCCCCGCTGTCCTCATACACCTTGCGCAGCTCCTCGTTCCCCACCTGGAAAGCCTGCCGCGTCGCCACGATGATCACCGTGCTCGTCTCCAGCGTCGAGCGGGTCAGCGCCTTCGCCTCGTCCAGATCCATCACCGTCACCGGACCCGCCTCCCGGATCGCCGCGTGCAGCGGATGGTCCCGATCCTTCAGCGCCCCCATCGTCTGGTCGCGGATCGTCTTCGACGGCACCAGCCACAGGATCACGCTCCGCTCCGTGTGCAGCAGCAGATCGTTCACCATCGGCACGCTCTTGGCCGCGAGAAAAGTCTTGCCCCCGCCCGTCGGCACCCGGAGGCAGAAATACGGCATCGCCTCGTCGAATTCCCCCCGCAGCGGTGTGAAGTCCGACTTCCGACCCCACAGCGCCTTCGTCGTCTCCTGAAACGCGTAGTCCGCGTTCCCCATCCGCTGGCACTCGCGGAAATAGTGCGCCAGGCTGTCGAGCGCGCCTTGCTGGTAGAGCTTGGGGGTGAAAGAGGGCATGGGCGGCGTTTAGTCTTACGGGAGGGGGTTTTATCCTTAAGGGGGGTTCCGAAGAGGAGGGAAAACGGTAAATCGCTGAAAATCAGGGCGTGGCAGCCAGGGCGACGTTTTGTCTTAGCGAGGGGGTCTTTTGTCTTAGCGCCTTTCCGGGGGCCGTTGGCGGATCACACCACGATCGAATACGGCGTTTGTTTGAAAGTGATGCCCGCCCGGCGGCGTTCGGCCTCGCCGAGCTTCATGGCGGCCGCGTAGATCACGCGTTCCCCATCGTGCGGCGGCAGGGATTCCAGCACGGCGCGCGTCAGGATGTTGCCGCCCTCGGGACGGCGGTCGCCGAGGATGCCGTTGAACAGCAAGTAGATCGCCCGACCCTCGTGGATACCCAGCAGCGGCGTATCCGGCAGGGACGCCTCCGGTAGGGACGCCTCGCCGAGGCGTCCGCCGTCGGTCGCGCCGTCGGTCGCGCCGTCGGTCGCGCCGTCGGTCGCGCCGTCGGTCGCATCGTCTGTCGCGCGTTTCCCTTTCCCCGACTGGCGGACGCCTCGGCGAGGCGTCCCTACCGATTTCCCTGGGGCTGTCCCGTTCAGGTAGCCCGTGCCCGTCTCGGCGAACCAGACGAAATCCGCCAATTGCGCGTAGGTCACATCGTCGCGGATGTCGCCGAACTCGTTGAAGAGCGGCTCCGCGCTCAGGCGGCAATACTGGAAGCCCCCGCCCAGGCCCGCCACCGCCTTGCCCTTCGCGTCGGTGTAGCCCGCCGCCACCCGCCGCACCCGCTCCGCCGTGATGTCGCGGGCGATCCCCGGCTCCATCTCCACCAGCAGGAACCGGCGCGTGCCGCCATCCTCCGCGTTCTGCTTCAGTACCGCGTGCCCCGTCGTGCCCGACCCGGCGAAGGAATCTAGGACGATCGAGTCCTTGTCGGTCGCGATTTGGAGAATCTTCCGGATGAATTTTTCGGGCTTTGGTGTCTTAAAGAGTTCGGACGTCGCAGAATCTGGAAACAACTTTTTGAGTTCGTACTTGGCGTTACGGTTGTGTCCGGTTTCGTCGATGTCCGCCCATAAAGACGAAGGTGCGAGACCCGATTGATTTTTGAGGTAGGTCTTTTTAAGAATTCGTCGGCCACCATCAACAAAAGAAACCTCACCCGAATCAATCATTTCGTTCATTCGCTCCTTGCTCCACCGCCATCCGTTCGAGGGAGGTTTGATTGCATACCCATCCGGTGAAAGAAGGTCGTAACGAAGGTTCTCGCGTGGATTCGGGGATGAGACATTTCCGGCAAACCAGGGTCCGTTGGGATCATCGTCGGGATTCTTGTAATGCGCATCCGTCTCAGCAGTCCGGCCCAGTTGGTTCGATCTCCAATCTGGATTTCGCGAGTAAATGACGGTGTGATTATGGTCCAACGAGAATTGCTTGGCATCGTTATTAGAAGAATCCGCCGATCGCCAAACCACATTGGCAACGAAATTCCCCCTCCCAAACACCTCATCCATCAACAGCCGCAGACTCGCCACTTCATTGTCATCGATGCTGACAAAGATCGCCCCATCCTCCCGCAGGAACTGTTTCAGCAGCACCAGCCGCGGGTACATCATGCAGAGCCACTTGTCGTGGCGGCTCAGGTCCTCGGCCTCCTTGCCGACCACCTCGCCGAGCCATTTCACGATCTCCGGGGCCTTCACGTTGTCGTTGTAGACCCAGCCCTCGTTCCCCGTGTTGTAGGGGGGATCGATGTAGATGCACTTCACCTGTCCCGCGTAGCGCGGCAGCAGCGCCTTGAGCGCGTGCAGATTGTCGCCCTCCACGATCAGGTTGCCGCCATCGCCCCCCGCCAGGCTCAGGGCGGCATCGGGCTCCAGCAGGCGGCAGGGCACCTCCTGGTGGTGTTTGATCACGGCGGCTTTGCCGATCCAGTCGAGCGTGGGCATGGGCGAGACTAGACACGGCCCGCCGTCTCGCGCAAGCCGCCATCCGCCCAGGGGCGGTCAACAGGGTCGAGTGCCGGACCCGACAGGGTTGAATTCGGGAAGGTGGGAAGGTGGGAAGGTGGGAAGGTGGGAAGGTGGGAAGGTGGGAAGGTGACCGGAGATTTTACCGGTGACCTCCGGGACGCCGGGAAGGTCATCGGACTTTTTCCCGGTGGCCTTCCGAACGTTCGGAAGGTGATCGGACTTTTTCCCGGTAGCCTTCGGGACGTTCGGAAGGTGATCAGACTTTTTCCCGGTGGCCTTCGGGACGTTCGGAAGGTGACCGGATTTTTTCCCGGTAGCCTTCGGGACGCTCGGAAGGTGATCGGACTTTTTCCCGGTAGCCTTCCGAACGTTCGGAAGGTCATCAGACTTTTTCCCGGTGGCCTTCCGAACGTTTGGAAGGTGACCGGACTTTTTCCCGGTGGCCTTCGGGACGATCGAAAGGTGACCGGCGATTTTGCCGGTAGGCTCCGGGATGTCGGTAGGGACGCCTCGCCGAGGCGTCCGCCAAGGGCTGCGGCGCCGCCATGATCATCGGCGCGGCCATGATTCTCTGGAAATTGGGTGGCCACCGGCCCGGGATTGCGGGATAAGGTCGGTGCCGATCATGTCGAACCCACCCGTCATCGAACTCGAAACCGACATCCTCGTCGCCGGCGGCGGGGCGGCCGGGGTGCCCTGCGCCCTGGCGGCGGCACGCAACGGGGCGCGCGTGCTCCTCGTCCACGACCGGCCCGTGCTCGGGGGCAACGCCTCCAGCGAGGTGCGCATGCACATCGTCGGCGCCAACGGCACGGGCCGCTTCGACCGGGGCGAGGAAGGCGCGACCGAGGCGCGCGAGGGCGGCATCATCGAGGAAATCCGGCTCGAGAACGCGGTGCGCAACCCGCAGCGATCAGCCTCGATGTTCGACCTCATCCTCTACGATCTCTGCCGCCGCGAGCCGAACCTGACGCTGATGCTGAACACTTCGGTGACCGGGGCCGAGGTGGAGGCGGGGCGGATCGTCGCCGCGCGCGCGGAGCGTCCCGGCACGGAGGAAAGCTTTCGCGTCAGCGCCTCGATCTTCATCGACTGCACCGGCGACGGTCGGCTCGGTCACGAGGCGGGCGCGGCATACATGGAGGGTCGGGAAAGCCGCGAGCAATACGGCGAATCGCTCGCCCGACCGGAGGCGGACGCGCACCGGCTCGGATCGACCATCCTGCTGACGGCGCGCCGGCACGATAGGCCCATGCCTTTCCGCGCGCCGGAGTGGGCGCGCAAGTTTACCCGCGAAGACCTGAGGCTGCGTCTCTACGCCACGCCCGGCGAGGAGGCGCCGACCCACGAGTACGGCTACTGGTGGGCGGAGTGGGGCGGCACGCTCGACACCATCCGCGACAACGAAGTCATCCGCGACGAGCTGCTCGCCGTCGCGCTCGGCATCTGGGATCATGTGAAAAACGGCCCGCCGGAGGCTGGCGGCGCGGACGATCCGTTCGACGCGGCGCACTGGGCGCTGGACTGGATCGGATTCCTGCCCGGCAAGCGGGAGAGTCGCCGATTCATCGGTCAGCACGTGCTGACGGAGCGTGACCTGATGACTTCTACCGCCTTTCCCGACGCCATCGCCTACGGCGGCTGGTCCATCGATCTCCATCCGCCGGAGGGAGTCGACGCGCCGGGGACGGAGCCCTGCGAGCAGCACCCGGTACCGTGGTTGTACGACATTCCCCTCCGCTGCTGCGTGGCGCGCGGGATTTCGAATCTGATGTTCGCGGGCAGGAATCTCTCCGCCACCCATGTCGCGTTCGCCTCCACCCGGGTGATGGCCACCTGCGCGGTGGTGGGACAGGGGGTGGGCACGGCGGCGGCTTTGGGCGCGCGAGCCGGCCTGGCGCCGGCGGACATGGCGGGCGACGCGGATTTCCTGGCCGCGGTCCAGCGCCGTCTGTTGGCCGACGACGCCTACCTGATCGGGCGGGCCGCGCTCGGGCGTTGTCCCGTCGCCGCCTCGGCGCGGATCACTGCCAGCAGTGAGGTGGAGTCGGCGCGGAACGTGGTCAGCGGGCAGACCCGATCCACACACGGGCGGCGGGGCGCGCCGCCGGACCGGGCCGAGCCGGGCACGCATCGCTGGGTGGCGGACAGCCTGCCCGCGTGGATTCGCTTCGACTGGGACGAGGCGGTGGAAATTCCGGCCCTGCGCCTGGTATTCGACACCGGGCCGCATCGGCACCTCACGCTGAGTCATCATGATGGCTACACCGCGTCGAAGATGCTCTGGGGTCGGGCGCAACCGGAGACGGCGCGGGCTTACCGGGTGGAAATCCTGACCGGCGAGGGCGACGCGTGGCGCGAGGTGGCCGGGGACGGGGAAAATACCCAGCGTCTCCGGGTGCATCGCTTCGACGAGCCCGTCCTCGCGCGGGCGGTGAGGATCACGGTGACGGCCAGTCACGGCATCGACGGCGCGAGGATCTGCGGGGTGGCCTTCACCGCCTGATGCGTGAAGTTTACAAGCCCGCCGATTTCGCGTTCCCTGTGGCGATGTCGATTCACCCTATTCGCCCCAGGCGCGTGGACTCGTCCCTCGCGCGAATGATCCATTTCATGAAAAGCAGCCTTCCCCTCGCCGCTGTCCTCACCCTCATCGCGACCGGTCCCGCCTCCGCCGCCGATGACGACGCGGAGCGCCGCCCGCCAAACATCCTGTTCGCCATCGCCGACGACTGGGGCGCCCACGCCGGCGCCTACGGGACGCCGTGGGTGAAGACGCCGGGCTTCGACCGCGTCGCCCGCGAGGGCGTGCTCTTCACCCGCGCCTACACGCCCAACGCCAAGTGCGCGCCGTCGCGGGCCATCGTGCTCACGGGCAGGCATTCCTGGCAACTGGAGGCGGCGGGCAATCACATGGCCGTTTTCCCGACCAAGTTCAAGAGCTGGCCCGAGGTGCTGATGGAGCGTGGCTGGCATACCGGCATCACCGGCAAAGGCTGGGGTCCGGGCATCGCCAACGACGAGGCGGGCCAGCCGAGAAAGATCACCGGCGTGGCTTACAACAAGCGGAAAGCCAAGCCGCCCACCAACGCCATCTCCGGCAACGACTACGCGGGAAATTTCGCGGACTTCCTCGACGCCGCCCCCGAGGGCGCGCCCTGGTGTTTCTGGTACGGATCCACCGAGCCCCACCGCGGCTACGAGTACCAATCCGGCGTCAACAAGGGCGGCAAACAGCTCTCCGACATCGATCGCGTGCCCGACTACTGGCCGGATGACGAGATCGTGCGCCACGACATGCTCGACTACGCCTACGAGGTGGAGCACGTGGACCGGCATCTGGAGCGGATGATCGGCGAGCTGGAGACGCGGGGCCAGCTCGACAATACCGTCATCATCGTCACCGCCGACCACGGGATGCCCTTTCCCCGTTGCAAAGGGTACGCCTATCACGACAGCAACCACATCCCGCTGGCCATTCGCTGGCCGGCCGGAATGAGGAAACCGGGCCGGGTGATCGATGATTTCGTCGACTTCACCGACATCGCCCCGACCATTCTCGATCTCGCCGGGATCGACGAGACGGACAGCGGCATGGCCCGCATCACCGGCAAGAGCTGGCGCCCGCTGCTGGAGAGTGAGCAGAGCGGGCGCGTCGAGCCGTGGCGCGACCATGTACTCATCGGCAAGGAGCGCACCGACATCGGCCGTCCCTACGACTGGGGGTATCCCATCCGCGGCATCATTCGCGACGATCATCTCTACCTGCGGAACCACGAACCCGAGCGCTGGCCGGCCGGCAATCCCGAGACCGGCTACCTCGACACCGACGGCAGCCCCACCAAGACGCTGCTGCTGGAGGCCGGGCGCAAGGATCGCGGCGATCGTCATTGGCAACTGAACTTCGGCATGCGGCCCGGCGCCGAACTCTACGATCTGGGAACCGATCCCGATTGCGTCCGCAATCTCGCCGACCATGAGGACCAGGCCGCGCTCCGCGCCCGGCTCGATGCCGAGCTGACCGCGCGGCTCCAGGAGCAGGGAGATCCGCGGATGTTCGGCCGGGGCCATGTCTTCGATGAATACCCCATCCACACCGACGCCACCCGGAATTTTTATGAGCGATTCCTGAACGGGGAACTCGACAAATCCAAAGCCGGCTGGGTCAACCCCACCGATTTCGAGCCCGGGCCTCTGCCGCAGGTGCCCGCGCCGGCGCGGTGACCCGACAGGGTGTGGTCCGGGACTCAACAGGGTTGAATCAGCAGTCGAATGAGCCATCATCCAATCCCATGACGACGCGTCCCCGACTCCTTGCCGCTCTCATTGTCACCGTTATCCCGTGGGGGAATCTGCCAGCCACCGGGGACGAGGTGGCGGAGCCGACGGCGGAGCTGAGACAGCGGCTGGGGCTGGACCCGTTTTATGAAAAGGCCCTGGAGGTGGACGGCTTTCCCATCCTGTCCTCGGGCAAGGTGTCGGACCACGCGCTCAGGGAGGCGGCTTTTCTCACCCGGCAAATGCTGGGCGAGCGGCCCGATCTGCTGCGCGCCATCACGGAGTCCGGGGTGCGATTCGTCATCATGGCGCCGGATGAGTTCACCACGGCGATCCCGGAGCATTCCCACCTCGACCCGCCGGAATACTGGGACAAACGGGCGCGCGGACTGGGCTCGACACCGGAGCATCCCGCCGTGTCCTGCGGGGAGGAGAATCTACTCGATTATCCGGGCGATCCCTACGCGGCGGAGAATATCTTCATCCACGAGTTCGCCCACACCATCCATCAGCAGGGGCTCAACCGGGTGGACACGAAATTCCAGCAGCGTTTGGAGTCCGCTTTCGCCAAGGCCAAACTCCGGGGCCTGTGGAAGGGCAAGTATGCGGGGACGAATCCGGCGGAGTACTGGGCCGAGGGGGTGCAATCGTGGTTCGACTGCAACCGGGAGAATGATTTCGAGCACAATCATGTCAACACCCGCGAGGAACTCAGAGCCTACGACACCGAGCTGGCGGCGCTGGTGGAGTCGGTGTTCGGCGACGGGCCGTGGCGCTACCGGAAGCCGCGCGACCGCGCCGCGGACGACTCGACACATCTGGCGGGCTACGATCCGTCGAAAGCGCCTACCTTTGTCTGGCCGCGGGGGCTGGTGGCGGCCTACGAGGCCATCCGGGAGGGGAAACACCTCGATCTGCTGCCGACGCTGCCGTTGGCGTCGCTGGAGGCCGGCGACCTGCGCTCGCCGAAACGGGGACCGGGGGAAAAGGTCTCGCTGCGGGTGGACAATCGCTCCGGGGACACCGTCACCCTGTTCTGGATCGACTTCGATGGCCAGCGGAAACCCTATGGCGAGGCGGACCCGGGACGGAACTGGGAGCAGTCGACTTTTTCCGGTCATCTCTGGCTCGCCACGGACGTCGGGGGCAAGCCGCTGGCGCTGTTCGCGGCGGGCTCGCGACCGGGGCTGGTGATTATCGAATGAGGCGCGGGAAATTTTTTGGAGCGACTTGGTGTAATTACTGCTAAGGTGGCAAAATCCTCAGTGTTCCCCTCGTTTTTTCCCTCCTCTCCCCCCGATGCCTGAGCAGCGTTTCGAGCAATCCCAGGCTCTCCATCTTCACCAGACCATCGCCCCGCAGATGCAGCAGAGCCTGCAGGTGCTGCAGGCGGCCACGATGGAGCTGCGTCAACTGGTGCGGCAGGAGTTGGAGGAAAATCCGGTGCTCGAGGACGAGTCGACCGATGTCTCGCTGGAGGAGACCGCCAAGGACAGCGATGACGAGGCCTTCGCGGAGGAGTTCGCGGAGCTGTCGGCCCTGGATCAGGAGTGGCGCGAATACCTGGCCCAGTCGCGCGTCAGCGCGCCGCGTCGGGACGACGCCGAGGAGCGGCATCAGTTCATGCTCGATTCGCTGGTGGCGCCCGAGACCTTGCAGGATCACCTGACGGATCAGCTGAATCTCTCCGACGCCGACGCCCGGACCCGCAAGGTCGCGGAACTGCTCATCGGCAACACCGACGAGAACGGCTTCCTCCAGGTCAAGGTCGAGGACATCTGCTTCGACATGGGCGTGCCGCTGCCCGATCTGGAGGTGGCGAAGACCTTGATCCAGAGCTTCGATCCCGTGGGCGTGGGGGCCGAGGATCTGCGGGAATGCCTCATGATTCAGCTGGATCGTCTCGGCAAACGGCACAGCCTGGAGTACCGCATCATCGATCACCACCTCGACGATCTCGCCAAGAAACGCTATCCCCTCATCGCGAAAAAGCTCAGCGTGTCGCCGGAGCAGATCACCAAGGCGGCGGAGTTCATCGCCACGCTCGATCCCAAGCCCGGCAGCCGGTTCAGCAGCGGGACCAACACCTACGTCACCCCCGACGTGGTCGTCGAGCGCATCGGCGGGGAGTGGTCGGTCACCCTGATCAACGACCAGGTGCCGCGTCTGCGCATCAGCAATTCCTACAAGGACCTCATGGGTCAGGCCAGCAGCGGGCGGGATGTGCGGGGCTACATCCGCGACAAGATCCGGGCGGGAAAATTTCTTATCCGCAGCATCCATCAGCGCCAGCAGACCATCGAGACCATCGCCCGGCAGATCGTGGAGCGGCAGACGGATTTCCTGGAGCGGGGCCCGGCCCACCTGCATCCCATGACCATGGCGCAGATCGCCGACGTGGTGGGGGTGCACGAGACCACCGTGAGCCGGGCGGTGTCGGGCAAATACATCGCCACCCCGCATGGAGTGTTCGAGATGAAATACTTCTTCACCACCGGATACCAGACGGACTCCGGGGAATCCCTCAGCAACACCAGTGTGAAAGGCGCGCTGAGGGAGCTGGTCGATGCCGAGGACGCGAAGAAGCCGCTGAGCGACCAGGCCATCGTGGCCGAGCTGAAAAAGCAAGGCATCAGCATCGCCCGCCGCACCGTGGCCAAGTATCGGGACGAGCTGAACATTCTCCCGAGCCACATGCGGAAGAGCTATTGAGGGGCGCGGAGCAGGGGGCTGGGAGCGAGGAGCGGGCCGGATCCAACAGGGTTGAGTTCGCGACGCTACCCTGTTGGCTTGGAAAAAACGCCTCGTGGCGGTCTATTGCGTTTGAAATCGGATTCGACTACGATTTCCGCCATGAGTTCCAAGGAAAGAGCTATAACAGTGATCGATCAGCTTCCGGATGACAGCGATATGGCTGATATCCTCCGCGAGATCGCGTTCATCACCGGAACAGATCAGGCGAGAGAAGAGATTGCCCGTGGAGAAGGTTTGGACGCAACCGAAGCGAAGGCCCAGCTGCGCGAATGGATTTCCGTGTAGTTTTCTCACCCACTTCGATCCGCGATTTAGCGGATTCCGTTGCTTACATTGCGCGGCACGATACGGAAGCTGCTGCCCGAATTGGCGACGGTTTGATCGACGAAGCGGAGAAATAACTGTCCCAGCAACCTTGGATTGGTCCACGTTGTCCGGAATACCCGGAAACCGAAATCCGATACTGGCTTCACCGGGATTACCGAATCGTCTACGAAGTCGCCGACTCTGACCAAAGCGTCCACGTGCTACGATTCTGGCATTGTTCACGTGGAGATTGGCCCGTCGCTCTCACCTGAATGAATGACATTTGGGTTCAGTCGTGGATAGCGCGGTCAGCGACCGCGTCGACAAATTGGCCAGACAGGTAGGCGTGATTGTCGATCACGCTGGGGGCGCTTTTCGGGAATCGCGGCGAAAAAATCGACCGGGAACGTCCCGGAATCGGCGGAGATTGGGCTGGAATGGACCGGGAGTTTTCTGGAATTGACCAGGAATCAGCTGGAAACACCCAAGAACGGGCTGGAATCGATCAGGAACGGGCTGGAATTGGCCAAGCATGCGTCGAAATGGAGCAGGAACGCGGTGGAACAGAGCGGGAACGCGTGGGAATGGCGCGGGAACGCGCGGAATCGAAGATTGCCCGAGAAACGGTGGCCCCTGAACAGGGCCAAAGGCCCGGCTTCATCGTAGCCTGGGGCATCGCCCCGGGAAACGGGAACGGGAAATCTCCGGTTGGCTGAAGGCCAACCTCACCCTGCGGAAGAACGGGATCGCTTTCCCCCGCCGCAACCCGCACGCCCAAACGCCGGCAAAATCCATTGCGCCCACTCGTGCCATCCGCTAAATCCTAAGCATGCCCCGAAAATCGGCGAAGCAACCTAAGCAGTCAGCCACCCTCGGCTTCGAGGCCAAGCTCTGGCTCGCGGCCGACAAACTCCGCAACAACATGGACGCGGCGGAACCGGAGCGAAGCGGAGTTAGCCAGCCGCAGGCTGTCCGCAGGACGAGCGGAGCGAGGCAATACAAGCACGTCGTCCTCGGCCTCATCTTCCTCAAATACATCTCCGACACCTTCGAGGAACACCGGGAAAAACTCCTCGCCGGCGAGGGCGACTACGCCGGGGCCAATCCCGAAGACCCGGACGAATACAAGGCCGAGAACGTCTTCTGGGTGCCCGCCGATGCCCGCTGGTCCCACCTCCAGGCCAGCGCCAAACAACCCACCATCGGCAAGACCGTGGACGACGCCATGGTCGCCATCGAGCGCGACAACCCGCGCCTCAAAGGCGTCCTGCCCAAGGACTACGCCCGCCCCGGCCTCGACAAACACCGCCTCGGCGAACTCATCGACCTCATCGGCACGATCGATCTGATCGGTAGGGACGCCTCGCCGCAGGCGTCCGGTTCCGGTGACTCGGCGGACGGCTCGGCGAGCCGTCCCTACCAGTCGAAAGACATTCTCGGCCGCGTGTATGAGTATTTCCTCACCCGCTTCGCCAGCGCCGAGGGCAAGAACGGCGGGCAATGGAGCGGAGCGACATGGACGACCATCGGGAGCCCGGAGGGTTGGCGCGGGGGCGCCAATCAATTCTACACCCCAAGTTGCGTCGTGCGCTGCCTCGTCGAGATGCTCGCCCCCTACAAAGGCCGCATCTACGACCCCGCCTGCGGCTCCGGCGGCATGGGTGAAGTGCGAAATCAGAATTATGAAGGAAGAAAACGACCTCAAGGACCGCACCAAGCAGTTTGCACTGCGAATAATTCGCCTGTTCGGAAGTTTGCCGAAATCCACGGAGGCTCAGGTGCTGGGCAAACAGTTGCTTCGCTCGGGAACCTCCGTCGGGGCGAACTACCGGGAAGCCCATCGCGGACGGAGCAAAGCCGAGTTCATCGCGAAATGCGGCGACTCGCTCCGGGAGCTGGAGGAATCTGCGTATTGGCTGGAACTGCTCGTCGATGGAGAAATTGTGCCAGCGGCCAAGCTCCAACCGCTCCGTGCCGAGTGCGACGAACTCACCGCCATCTTCGTCACCATCATCAAGAAAGCTCGGGACTCTGCCTGACCGACTTTCTTCCTTCATCATTCGACCTTCAAACTTCCCCTGCCTGGGTGCAGCACTTCATCCACCACCTCGCCCCGCAGGGCATGGCCGGCTTCGTCCTCGCCAATGGCAGCATGTCCTCCAACCAGTCCGGCGAAGGCGACATCCGCAAAGCCCTCATCGAGGCCGACCTCGTGGACTGCATGGTCGCCCTCCCCGGCCAGCTCTTCTACAGCACGCAGATTCCCGTCTGCCTCTGGTTCCTCGCAAAAAATAAAGCCGCCGACGCCAAACGCGGCTTCCGCGACCGTCGCAAAGAGACCCTCTTCATCGACGCCCGCAAACTCGGCACCCTCATCGACCGCGTCCACCGCGAGTTGACCGACGCGGACTTGGAGAAAATCTCGTCAACCTACCACGCTTGGCGCGGTGACTCTTTCACTGATCACCGATCACTGATCGCTGATCACTCCGCCTACGCGGACATCCCCGGCTTCTGCAAATCCGCCACCACCGCCGAAATAGCTGCCCACGGCCACGTCCTTACCCCCGGCCGCTACGTCGGCGCAGAGGAAGTCGAGGACGACGGCGACCCCTTCGAGGAAAAGATGCCGCGCCTCGTCGCCGAACTGCACGCCCAGTTCGCCGAGTCCGCGAAACTGGAGCAGGCCATCAAAGCAAACCTAGAAGCACTATCATGGCACAAGTAGGCATTTCTGAATTCACTTTTGGCTTTGGTTTTCTGTCGGAGCAAACCCGTCGGCACTGGGCAAACCTCCGCGTTGCGCCAATTCTCCCCAGTCTTCAGCAAGAGCAGCATGAGGGGTGGGATGCCCATTTGCCACTGGTCGCCACAGATTACTACTACCAGTTCAAACTCAGCGACTACTTGGAGCGCTCGAATTCCAAATACATAGCTGATGGAACTTACCAAGGGCCATATTATAGGTTCGCGTTTCATCGCAGGAACCAGAACCAGCAACACCAGCGTTTGAAGCTGCATGCTACGCGAAACGAAAATACATACTACGTGGCTCCAGAGTTCCACAGCATGGCAGCCTTTAACTCTGCGTTCTTGAGCCAGCAACTCCTCCAACGGTCTCGGCTAATTCCACTCAGAGATTGCAAATACGTGAATGATGGCGAGCAACACTACATTACGTTTCAACATGGATCGCCACTCTGGCGTTTTCATTCTGAATCTGAGGAGCATGATTCCTCGATAAACGGTGAAGCACTGGCGGGCTTCTATTCGCGCGGTAAAGAGAAGTTCCGCGAATTGAACAAGGAGTTCGCTTCGGAACTTTTCGATAAAGCATCCGAAACAGCCAGGTCCGCCCTCTCTGAAGAGCGGAAACGGAAGGAGAAACCGCGAACAAAGAAATCCGACTTGGATGAAAGCGAAGTCGATGAAGCCAAAGACATCGAACTGTTACAATTCGACCCCAAACGGCACGAGCAAAACGCGGTGCTCAAACGCACGTCCCAGGTTCTCTCGGTCTTCTTTGGGCTGACGTTGGTTTTGGTTGGACCAGAAGACTAAACAATCGGGGACAAGAAATGAGAATCAGAAGCCAGCACCAATGCCGAGCAGATTAATGACAACAACCTTCCAGCAACTCCTTGACGAGGGAATGCTGGAAATCGGCGACGGCTACCGCGCTCAGAACAACGAGCTTGGCGGCACTGGCCCAATTTTCCTTCGCGCCGGTCATGTCACGGACAGCCACATTGACTTCGATGGTGTTGAGCACTTCCACGAACACCTCGCGGACAAGGTGCGCTCGAAGATGTCGAAGGTCGGCGACACCATCATCACGACGAAAGGAAACAGCACCGGTCGCACTTCATTCGTGACCGACCGGCTTCCGCCGTTCGTCTATTCGCCGCATCTCAGCTATTGGCGGAGCCGCGACCCGGAGAAGTTGTGCGGTGGCTTCCTTCGCTACTGGTCGCAAGGGCAGGAGTTCGTTAAACAGCTTTCCGGCATGAAGGCGTCAACGGACATGGCTCCGTATTTGAGCCTGACCGACCAACGCCGCCTCGCCATTACGCTCCCACCCCTCGCCGAGCAGAAAGCCATCGCGGCGGTGCTTGGGGCGCTGGACGACAAGATCGAGTTGAACCGGCGGATGAACGCGACGCTGGAGGCGATGGCGCGGGCGCTGTTCCAGAGCTGGTTCGTGGATTTCGACCCCGTCCGCGCCAAACTCGACGGCCGCCCCCCCGCCGCCCTCGACCCCGCCACCGCCGCCCTCTTCCCCGACTCCTTCCAAGACTCCGAGGCTGGTCACATCCCGAAAGGCTGGACCATCCAACCCGTCGGCGAAGTCGTCGATTGCGTGGGCGGCGGAACACCAAGCACTGCCGAGCCGAAGTATTGGGAAGGTGGCACGCACCACTGGACGACGCCGAAGGACTTCTCCTCGCTGCAAGCACCCGTCCTCCTCGACACCGACCGCAAGCTCACCGCCGCCGGCATCGCCAAGATTTCTTCCGGCTTGCTCCCCGCCGGAACGCTGCTGCTTTCCTCCCGCGCCCCCGTCGGCTACCTCGCCATCGCCGCCATGCCCGTTGCCATCAATCAGGGCTTCATCGCGCTGAAGTGCAACGACCGCGCCTCCAACTTTTTCATGCTGAACTGGTGCCAGACGAACATGGCCGAGATCGAAAGCCGCGCCACCGGCACCACCTTCGCCGAAATCAGCAAACAGAACTTCCGCCCCATCCGCGTCGTGCTGCCGCCGAAGGAACTCATGGCCGCCTTCACCGCCAAAGTCGCCCCGCTCTACGCCCAAATCACCGCCAACCTCCATCAATCCCGCACCCTCGCCACCCTGCGCGACACGCTGCTGCCGA
>CAYTNL010000088.1:0-4370 GCA_964439145.1 uncultured Verrucomicrobiales bacterium | reverse complement strand
GCCAACCTCCATCAATCCCGCACCCTCGCCACCCTGCGCGACACGCTGCTGCCGAAGCTGCTGAGCGGGGAGATAACCCCGCAGTCCGCACCCGAAGAATGAGCACTATGACCACAACGAACACGCTCAGCAGCCTCGCGATGCTCAAAGTCAGCATCGATAGCGGGAAAGATTACCTCGAATATCTCCGGCCTTATGTGATTCAGGCCCTCGTTGAATCTCCTCCTGATGTCGTTGCCGATGCTACAGTGGCGGAGAAGCTACGAAGCATTTGTGGACTAGAGATCCCCCACCGCACGGTTCACGTCGTTCTGCAGCGTTTGGCTAAGGCCGGTTATTTGAGCCGTGCTCACGGTGTCTATACGGTGGTGAAGGAGTTACCCGCGAAGGATAACTCAGCCGCTAGAGTTGACGCTGGGCGGCACATCGGAGCTGTGACCCACTCGTTGGTGCAATTTGCGAAACAGAGCGCTGATCGAGACATCACCGACGATGTCGCAACGGAATGCCTCATTGTCTTCCTGTCGCAATTTTCAATTCCGTGCCTGAAGTCCTACCTCCGGGGCACGACACTGCCAAACGTTAACGGCCATAGCGATTGGCAGGTAACGCTCGTGAGCCAGTTCATCAACGACCTCACTTCAAAACCTGAGTTGTTTGAATCGTTCATGAAGCTCGTCCAAGGACACATGCTGGCGAACGCCTTGCTCTGCCCGGATTTGAAGTCTGTTTCAAAGTCCTACAAAGATGTAGTCTTCTACTTCGACACTCCGCTTCTGATTCAGTTTCTCGGTCTTGAAGGCAAAGAAGAAAAGCAGGCCATCGACGAGGTGATTGGATTGGTGCAACGGCTCGAGGGAACAATCGCCTGCTTCTCGCACACCTTCGAGGAGCTGGTGAACGCAATCCGAAACTCTGCCGACTTTGTCGATTCTCCGCGTGGAAGAGGCACAATCGTGGAAGAAGCGCGGAAATCAGGGACCACAAAGTCCGATCTTATCCTCATTGCCCAAAATGCCACGGACCTGCTCGGAGCAGCAAAAATAACCGTTCACCCAACCCCGCCATACGACAGCAAGACATACCAATTCGAAATCAGCGAAGAGGTGTTCGCCAGTGTGCTTCGGGAAGAAGTGAACTACCACAATCCCAAGGCCAAGGAATACGACGTCAAATCAGTCCGAAGCGTTTACGTTCTACGGCGTGGCTTGCTCCCGTTCTCGATCGAAAAAGCGCGCGCTGTCTTAGTTACGAACAATTCTGGTTTCTCAAAAGCCGCCTACGAATACGGGAAGAAGTTCGAACAATCTCAGGAGGTATCAACGGTCATCACCGATTTCAGTTTGGCAAACACGGCTTGGCTTAAGGCCCCTCAAGGAGCGCCATCACTGCCGCGCAAGGAGGTGCTTGCGTTTGCTTACGCGGCATTGAGGCCGACCACAGAGTTTTGGAACAAAGTATTGGACGAAGCCGAGAAACTCGAAGCGAGTGGCAAGATTTCGTCACGCGACCATCAACTCCTTAGAAGCAGTCACCACGTTCAGAGCGAACTGATGAAGCTCACGCTCGGCGAGGACGACGCCCTGACGGAAGAGTCGATTACGACTACGCTCAGCCGAGTCTCGGCAGAGATTCGCAAAGAAGAATCTGAGCGCTTAAACCAGTCCGAAGCGGCACGCATTGAAACGGAGCAAAGACTTGCTGAGCAGGTTGCAAAAACCGAAGCGCAAGTCGCAAAGACGGATGCAATCAAACAAGGCATTTACTGGCGCTGTGACCGTCAGGCACGGCGTGAAGCACTCGCGTTGTCCATCCTCGTCTGGGTTGTTCAAGCCGCAGTCGCTGCATTTGGCGTGGTGAAGATTTCCGAGAGTTCGAAGTTTGGTTGGGTAATGGTAGCAATCGGTGTTCTGAGCGGATTGGTTCGCCTCGCTGGCGCTCATTGGGAAATCAAGCCCATCAAATTTTACCCACTCTACAAAGAATGGCGTCGGGCACGCCTGCAAAAGGCGGAGTATGCGGCGCTCTCAATTGAAGACGAGTCATGAGCCTCAACGAATCCATCGTCGAAGACGCCGCCCTCGAATGGTTCGGGGATCTGGGCTATGCGGTCGGGCACGGGCCGCATCTCGCGCCCGGTGAACCGGCGGCGGAGCGGGATTCGTTTGGCGAGGTGGTGCTCGTGGGTCGCTTGCGCGAGGCGATCCGGCGGCTGAACCCGGCCATTCCCGAGGAGGCGCGGGCAACTCTCCGGAAATTCCGGATTGTTCACATCGAAAGGAGGCTGAACCCATGAGCAGAAAGAAACCCACCCCCGGCGGTCGCGCCAAGAAGAAGGCCGAAGTCTCGCTCGTCCGCTCTTCGGCGGCGGAATATCTCACCTTTGTCGCGGCCAGCGGCCAGGGCGGCGTCGAAGCCGTTTACGCGGATGAAAACGTCTGGCTCAGCCAGAAGATGATGGGAGTGCTCTACGACGTCGAGACCCACACGGTGAACTACCACCTCAAAAAAGTCTTCGCGGACAACGAGTTGCAGGAGGATTCAGTTCTTCGAAATTTTCGAATAACTGCCGCCGACGGCAAAACCTACGACACCCAGCATTACAACCTCTCCGCCATCATCGCGGTCGGCTACAAGGTGAACTCGGAGCGCGCGGTGCAGTTCCGCAAATGGGCCACGGGCATCATCGAGTCCTTCACCATCAAGGGCTACGCGATGGACGACGAGCGGCTGAAGAACGACGGCTCCATCCTCGGCAAAAAATACTTCGAGGAGCAGCTCCAGCGCATCCGCGAAATCCGCCTGAGCGAGCGGAAGTTCTACCAGAAGATCACGGACATTTACGCGACCTCCATTGATTACGATGTCACTGCCGCCGCCACGAAGCGTTTCTTTGCCACCGTTCAAAACAAGCTGCACTGGGCGATCCACGGCCAGACGGCGGCGGAAGTCATCGTCGCCCGAGCCGATGCCACCAAAGAGCGCATGGGGCTGACCACCTGGAAGGACGCGCCCAAGGGGAAGATTCAGAAGTTCGATGTGAGCGTGGCGAAGAACTACCTCACGGAATCCGAAATGGAGCAGCTCCAGCGCCTCGTCTCCGCCTATCTGGATGTGGCCGAAGACATGGCCCTGCGGCAGATTCCCATGACGATGCAGGATTGGGAGACCCGCCTCAACCGCTTCATCGCCGCGACCGACCGGGAGATTTTGCAGGATGCGGGCAAGGTCACCGCCGAGATCGCCCAAGCCCACGCTGAGAGCGAGTTTGAAAAATACCGCATCGTGCAGGACCGGCTGTTCGAGTCGGACTTTGACCGACTGCTCAAGGAACTTCCACCGGAAGGAGAGAGGCCATGAGCCTCAACGAATCCCACGTCGAAGACGCCGCCCTCGAATGGTTCGGGGAGCTGGGCTATGCGATCGGGCACGGGCCGCAGCTCGCGCCCGGTGAACCGGCGGCGGAGCGGGATTCATTCGGCGAGGTGGTGCTGGTGGGGCGCTTGCGCGAGGCCATCCGGCGGCTGAACCCGGCCATTCCCGAGGAGGCGCGGGAAGAGGCATTGCGAAAAGTGCTGCGGGTGGGGACGCCTGCGCTGGTGCAGACGAACCGCGCCCTTCACCGGATGCTGCGCGATGGTATTCCGGTTGAATTCATTCAACCCGAACCCTCACCCCAGCCCTCTCCCAGTGGGAGAGGGAGGAGCGAAGCGGAGGGTGAGGGTCAACGGCGATGGGACATCGTCCGCTTGATAGATTTCGGCGATGTGCGGGCGAACGACTGGCTGGCGGTGAACCAGTTCACGGTGATCGAGGGCCAGCACAACCGGCGGCCGGACCTCGTGGTCTTCGTCAACGGACTGCCACTCGGCCTGATCGAGCTGAAGAACGCGGCGGATGAGGACGCGACGATCTGGAGCGCCTACACCCAACTGCAAACCTACAAGGCCGAGATTCCCACGCTGCTGCATTACAACGCCGCGCTCGTCGTCAGCGACGGCCTTCAGGCTCGCATGGGCTCGATCACGGCGAATCAGGAGTGGTTCAAAGTCTGGCGCACCATCGACGGGGAAGGCGACGCGCCGAAATCGTCGTTGGAACTGGAGGTGCTGGTGCGCGGCGTGTTCGAGCGACAACGCTTTCTCGACCTGCTGCACCATTTCATCGTCTTCGAGGAAGACCCGGACTCGGGCGCGCTGCACAAGATCATCGCGGGCTACCACCAGTTCCACGCGGTGAATGCGGCGGTGGAGGAAACGGTGCGCGCCAGCGGCATGACGCCGACCGGCAGCGTGTTGCGCGAGGACGCGGGCAACTACTGGGCCGGGCGTCAACGCGGCGGCAAGCCGGGCGACCGTCGCGCGGGCGTG
>CAYTNL010000087.1:0-28649 GCA_964439145.1 uncultured Verrucomicrobiales bacterium | reverse complement strand
GGTTACCTTTTCACCTGCAATTGTCACTCGCCTAAGTCCGACAGGCTGCTAGAGGGTTGGGTCGCGGACTTGACCCTGTTGGGTGTTGATCGCGTTCGTGTCTTTTCACCCCTTCATCCATGACCAAACATCCCGCTGTCGTCAATTTCGCGCCGGAATCCGGCTCGGTGGAAATCCGTGAAGTCGCTCCGCCGGATATCGGGGCGGATGATGTGCTGCTGAAAGTCGCCGCGGTCGGCGTCTGCGGCAGTGATCTCCACCAGTGGACGGCCGACCACTCCTGGCCGGTGAATTACCCGGTGATCCTGGGACACGAGTTCGGCGGCATCGTCGCGGCCACCGGGGGCAATGTCCACGCGTGGCGTGAGGGCGACCGCGCGGTCAGTGAGACGGCGGCGGTGATCGATCCGGACAATCCGATGAGCCGTCGCGGTCTTTACAATCTCGATCCGACCCGGAAGGGATTCGGCTACGGGGTGGATGGCGCCATGACTTCCTACGTCCGGGTGCCGGCCCGCTGTCTGCATCGCGTGCCGGAGGCGCTGCCGCTGGAAAGGGCCTGCCTCACGGAGCCCTGCTGCGTGGCGTGGAACGCGGTGACGGAAAATTCCCGCATTCAGCCGGGCGACCGGGTGCTGGTGATCGGGCCGGGCACCATCGGCATTCTCTGCGCGGCGGTGGCGCGACTGCACGGGGCGGAGGTGGCGCTGCTGGGACTGGAGAGCGACCGGGTGCGCCTCGATATCGCCAAAGCCTACGGGTGCGAGACGCTCGTCGGCAACGAAGCGGCCACGGCCTGGTGCCGGGAACGCGACGGTCTCGGGGCCGACCTCATCATCGACGCGGCGGGTGTGTCGCCAACGCTGAGACTGGCGGTGGACTTGGTCCGCCCGGCGGGCTGGATCACGAAGGTGGGCTGGGGTCGCGTGCCGCTGGATTTCTCGCTCGACCCGATCGTGCAGAAAAATGTCACGCTGCAGGGGAGTTTTTCGCACCACTGGGCGATCTGGGAACGAGTGCTGGCGCTGCTGACTTCGGGAGCCCTGGACGTGGGGCCCATCATTGGCGGGCAGTGGGCTTTGGAGGACTGGCACGAGGCTTTTGAGAAAATGCACCGCGGCGAGGTGGTGAAAAGTGTCCTGGTGCCGAACTAATCAGCTATCATGAGACTTTCGGAAAAATCCCTCATCATCACGGGCTCCACCACGGGCATCGGAAAGGCGATCGCGAAACGGTGTCTGGAGGAGGGCGCGTCGGTGCTGATTCACGGGCTGGAGGAGGATCTGGCGCAAGCGGCCCGCGCGGAACTGGATCCCGACGGTGCCCGCACCGGGATCTGTGTGGAGGACATCACGGCGCCCGGCGCGCCGGGTCGCATCGTGTCGGCGGCGCTCGAGTGTTTTGGCAAGCTCGATGGCATCGTCAACAACGCGGCGATGGTGGGTACGGGACGGATAGAGGACACGACGGAGGCGGCTTTCGACAGGTTCATGGCGGCGAATGTGCGGGCGCCTTTTTTCCTGATTCAGGCGGCGCTGGAGGCGCTGGAGGCGACGCGCGGTTGTGTGTTGAACATCGGATCGGTGAATGCCTACTGCGGTGAGCCGGATCTGTTGCCCTACTCCATCTCGAAGGGGGCGCTGATGACGCTGAGCCGCAATCTGGGCGACACGCTGCATCGTGAGCGGGGCATCCGGATCAACCAGATCAATCCGGGATGGATTCTGACGGAGAACGAGCGACTCCGGAAACAGGAGCAGGGTCTGCCGGAAGACTGGCCGAAATTGCTGGGCGATTTTTTCGCTCCCAGCGGTCGTATCTTCGATCCGGCGGAGATCGCGGCGGCGGCGGTGTATTTCCTCAGCGACGAGAGCGGCCCCATCAGCGGCAGCGTGCTCGACATCGAGCAACATCCTTTCATCGGCCGGAATCCTCCGAAGCGGGTGGAACTGCCGTGAGAGACTGTTGAGATTTGGAAGCCGGCCTTGCGGGCATTTCGGAATTCTGCTGTGCTGGGGGGATGAACAACACCACAGCATCGGCCGGGCACGAGATCGAGGGCGCGGGCGGCACGAAAGGGGTCGCCAGCCGGATCGGATTCTGGCTGGGCCTGGGGGTCTTCGCGACGTTGCTACTGTGGGGGGATCTCGATCCCGAGCGGCCACTGGTGACTCGGATGGCGGCGGTGGCGGCTCTGATGGCGATCTGGTGGATCACCGACGCCATCCCGCTGGCGGCGACGGCCCTGGTGCCATTGGTGGCTTTTCCCCTGCTCGGGATCATGTCGACCAAGCTGGCCGCGCCGATCTATCTCAACGGGACGATTTTTCTGTTCATCGGGGGTTTCATGATCGCGCTGGCGATGGAGCGCTGGCATCTGCACCGACGCATCGCGCTGAGAATCATCCGGCTCATCGGCGGGAGTCCGGCCCGCCTGGTGCTGAGTTTCATGGTGGCCTCGGCCCTGCTCTCGATGTGGGTGTCGAATACCGCCACCGCCATCATGATGCTGGCGATCGGGATGGCCATCGTGGCGGAGGAGGAGGCGCGCTTCGGTCGGGAGCGCACGCGCGAGCTGACCATCGCGCTGCTGCTGGGCATTGCTTATGGATGCAGTGTCGGCGGCATGGCGACGCTGGTGGGCACGCCGCCGAATCTCTCGTTCGTGCGTCTCTTCGTGATCGCGTTTCCCGATTGCCCGCCGGATGAGCAGATCAGTTTCGCCCAGTGGATGCTGCTTGGCGTGCCCATCATGCTGGTCATGCTGGTGATCATCTGGCTGCTGCTGACGCGGGTGTTTTTTCGCAGCCCGGCCGAGTTGAAACTCTCCTCGACCGTGATCGATGAGGAATACCGGAAGCTGGGGCCGATGAGCTTTTCTGAAAAAGCGGTGCTCTGGGTCTTTGTGGCGACCGCGGCGCTGTGGGTGGGGCGCCAGGACATCGCGCTGGGCGCGGCGACGCTTCCGGGGTGGGAGAATCTGCTCCCCGCGAGCGCTTTCGACGCCGGAGGCGCCTCCCTGCTGGAGGATGGCACGGTGGCCATCGCCATGGCTCTGCTGCTGTTTCTGATACCCTCGCGGGCCAAGGACCCGGCGGCACCCGCGCGGGTGCTGGACATCGACGTGTTTCGCAAGATCCCCTGGCACATCGTGCTGCTATTCGGCGGTGGTTTCGCGCTGGCCAGCGGTTTCAAATCCAGCGGTTTGTCCGAGCACATCGGCGCGCAATTCGCCGGTCTCGCGGGCGCGCCGCCGGTGATGGTGGTGGCGGCCGTCAGTGCCACGCTGACTTTCATGACGGAGCTGACCTCGAACACCGCCACCACGGAGATGGCCATGCCCATCCTCGCCTCGGTGGCGGTGGCGATGCGGACGCATCCCTACCTGTTGATGATTCCCGCCACGCTGTCGGCATCCTGCGCCTTCATGATGCCGGTGGCCACACCGCCGAACGCCATCGTTTTCGGCAGCGGGAGGCTCCGCGTCATCGACATGGTGAAAGTCGGATTCGTCATCAATCTGATCGGCATCGTGGTGATCACGGCGCTGTTTTATCTCATCGGACTCGGCGTCTTCAGGGTCGATCTGGACACGCCACCAGACTGGGCCACACATGGAGACGCGGTTTCGTCCGGGGCGAAACCGTGATATTTTCGTGTCACCACGGTCCGCGGAAAGACAAAATCCGTCGGCGAAACCCCTCTCCCCCCATGAAAACCCTCCTCAGACTCCTTTCGCCCGGTTTGTTGGCTCTTCTGGCGACGATGGCGATCCCGCCGCGACTCCTCGCCCAAGAGGGAACGCCTCCCGCTCCGGCAACCGGTCCGGTGGCCGAACCCGGGGTGACGCCCGGCGACATGCCACCGCCGCCCTCCCTGCCCGCCCCGGAGGAACCGGAGCCGCCTCACGAGGCCTGGTTCATCGATTACCAGGCCGCGCGGAAGAAGGCCATCGATGAGGACAAGCACCTCCTGCTGCTTTTTACCGGATCCGACTGGATACCGCTGTGCCGGATCTTTGATCGCGATGTCCTCAATCAGCAGGAATTCATCGATGCCGTCTCGGAAGCCTACGTGCTGGTGCGATTCGACTTTCCCAAGGAGCGACGGCTGCCCCAGGCGGTGGCGGCGCAGAATCAATTGTTCATGCGGGCCTATCGCGTCGCGGCATTTCCCACCGTCTTTCTCACCGACACCGACGGTCGCCCCTACGGCATCAACGGCTACCAGACAGTGACGCCGGCAAACTACGCCAAGGTCATCACCGCCATGCGCCAGATGGGCACCCTCCGCGACCAGTATCTCGCCAAGGCGGCGGCGGCCGAGGGTTTGGAGAAAGCCAAAAACCTCGTCAAGGGCGTGCCCGATCTGCCGGGCAATCTTTCCGCCCGCTACTATCGCGACGAGTTGGAAACCATCATCGCCAACGATCCCAAGGACGAAACTGGCAAGGTCGCCAAGTGCCGCCAACTCCTGGCCGATGTCGATTATGCCGACCAGATGACGAAACTGGAGCAGAAAGTCGAGTGGTCCAAGATGCTGGACCTCACCGACGCCCACATCCGGGAGAACAATCTCCAGGGCACCTCGCTGCAGCAGGCGCTGTTCAACAAAGTCGGCGTGCTCCAGAAGCAGGGAAACATCACCGAAATGGTGCGCACCCTGATGGAGATCGTGGCCATCGACGAAAAATCGCCCCCCGGTCAGCGGGCGCGCGCCGCCCTGGATCGATTGCGCGCCCAGAAGCTGGAGGAAGACCTTTCGCCGCGCTGAGATTCGCGCTATCTTTCGCCACTGTCGCGAGGTCGCTATATCCCGGAAGAGGATAGCCTCCGCCGCGGCGGGTTGCATCGACGGGTCGCGCCATCATCGATCAGCCCATACCCACATCACATGCCCCTCTCCACGATTTCAGCGCGTCTCCTCGTCGCGTCGGCAGCCGCCTGGCTGCTCATCGGCTGCGCCGCCAAACCCGCCTACAAAAAAGCCGATTTCGACCAGGCAAAACTGGCGACGCCGCCCCACAACCTCTCCGCGCACGACTACCCCTTCGACGACGACGGCACCTACCGAAAAGACTGGGTGACCAACAAGAACGCCACTCGCGGCAGTCGCTGGCGGCCCGCTCCCGCCACGCCCCAGTCCTCTCCTCCGCCGCCAGCGCCGATGGTGACCCAGGCCCCGCCAACGCCTCCGGCCTATCCCGCTCAACCGTCGGCGCCAACCCCCACACCCCCGCCCGCGCCGCGCCCGACCCCTCCCCCCGCGCCCAAGCCGCAGGCCCGCTATCACACGGTGGCCAAGGGTGACACGCTCTTTTCCCTCAGTCGCCGCTACGGGGTATCCGTGGCACAACTGAAATCGACCAACGGACTGAGTTCGGACGTCATTCGCATCGGTCAGACGCTGCGCCTGCCGTAGTCGGCCTTTTCACCAGAAACCCTGGTGCACGCCTTTTCCTCTCTGCCAGTTGGTATAGGCGAGGTAACCGAAGAAAAAAGCCACGAAATAGAGCCCCCACACCGCCGCCAACACCGCGAGACCGGCCCCGGTGACAGCGCCCACCACCGGCACGATCCGGGGTTTCCGATTGCTCATGAAGGCCTGAAAAATGTGGCCGCCATCCAGCGGGAGAATGGGCATGAGATTCAGGAGCGTCCAGAACCCGTTCACCCATAGCAGGTTCGTGATCACCAAGGCGCCAAGCTCCGAGTTTTTCGCGAGAGGCGTGAACCAGGCCAGAATCAGTGCGATACCAAACAGGCAGATGCTGGCCGCCGGCCCGGCCGCGCTGATCCACATGTCCTGATGACGCGTGTATCTGCCGCTGCCCTGGCAGAGCCCGCCCATGCTGTAGAGCAGGATCTCGGCGTGGCCACCATATTTGCGGTAGGCCTGGGCGTGCCCGAGTTCGTGCCAGAGGATGGAGACGAACACCACCGCGATCCACGCGGCCAGATGGACGAACATGTCCCGCCCCTGCATCGACATCGCCCCGCTCAGCAGGGCGGACACGAGCCAGAAGGTCCAATCGACCCTCACCGGATAACCGAGCAGACGGAAGCGCCACATCATGTCTCAACCGGACCCGGTCAGGAAATCAGCGTCGCTCCGCCCCGCCGAAGCGGCAAGGAGGAGCGACGCTCCGTGAATCAGATGAACTCGTTGATCAGATTTTCCAGCATCTCCTGGCGACCGCTGGCGGTCGTGGGTTCGCCCTTCCCGAGCGTGTAGGCCTCGAGTTCCTCGAAGCCGACCTCGCCATTCTCGATCTGCGCGCCGATGCCGGAGTCGTAGCTCGAATAGCGCTGCTTGCGGAAGGCCTCCCAGCGCCCGTCCTCGAGGATGGCGTTGGCGATCTTGAGTCCGCGGGCAAAGGCATCCATGCCGCCAATGTGGGCGTGGAACAGATCCACCGGCTCGAAGCTCTCGCGGCGCACTTTGGCGTCGAAGTTGAGACCGCCGGTGGTGAAGCCTCCGGTGCGCAGCAGCACCAGCATCATCCGCGTGGTCAGGTAGATGTCGGTGGGGAACTGGTCGGTGTCCCAGCCGATGAGTTCATCCCCCGTGTTGGCGTCGACGGAGCCGAGCGCGCCCGCCGCCGCCGCCACCTCCATCTCGTGCCACATGCTGTGGCCGGCGAGCGTGGCGTGATTGGTCTCCAGGTTCAGTTTGAGATGCTCCTTGAGCCCGTGCTCGCGGAGGAAGTTCAGACAGGCCGCCGCGTCGGAATCATACTGGTGGGTGGAGGGCTCGCGCGGCTTGGGTTCGATGTAGAACTGGCCGGTGAATCCGATTTTCTGTTTGTACTCGACCGCCATGTGAAGGAACCGGGCGAGATGGTTCAGTTCGCGGCCGAGATCGGTGTTCAGCAGCGTGGCATAGCCCTCGCGGCCGCCCCAGAAAGTGTAGCCCTCACCACCGAGGCGATGGGTGACATCCATGGCTTTTTTCACCTGAGCGGCGGCGTAGGCGAAGACATCCGCATAGGGCGAAGTGGCGGCGCCTTGATTGTAGCGCTCGTGGGCGAAGAGGCAGGCGGTGCCCCACAGGAGCTTGATGCCGGTTTCCTTCTGGGCTTTCTCCAGTTCATCGGCCACGGCATCCAGCGCCGCGTTGGACTGCTCGAGATTGCCGCATTCCGGCGCCACATCCCGGTCGTGAAAGCAGTAGTATTCGATCCCGCATTTCTGCATGAACTCGAACATGGCCCACACCCGTTTCTGGGCATTCTCCACCGAGTTGCTGCCGTCGTCCCAGGGCCGCTGGGCCGTCGGGCCACCGAAGGGATCGGCCAAGCCGTTGCGCATCGTGTGCCAGTAGGCGCAGGCGAAACGGAAATGGTCCTTCATCGGCTTGCCGCCGACGATTTCCTCCGCGTTGTAGTGTTTGAAAGAAAGCGGGTTCTTGGAGCCGGGGCCCTCGAACTGAATTTTGGGAATCTGGGGGAAAAATTCGTCACTCATGGGCATCGATTCTCGGCGGTGAGCCGGGAGGGTCAAGCGGAAATGGCCGCCGTGGGCCGTGTCCGCGATGCGCCCTACTCAGCCCCCACGCGCGACCGTCGAATCGCCGTCGGCCCGCATCATGGCCTCGAGTTCCGCCCTCAGCTCCGCCAGGCGGCCCGGCTCCTTGGCGGACAGGTCCGCTTTCTCGCCGGGATCATTGCCCAGGTGAAAAAGTTCCACCTTTTCCGGCCTACCCTCCTTGCCGGGAAAAACGATCAGCTTCCAATCGCCCCGGCGCAGCACGCGCGCGCGGAATCCAGGCGCGGCGGAGTAGAGGGAACGCTCCGGCAATTCGGTCTCACCGGTGATCGCGCCCCAGACATTCCGACCATCCCACCGCGGGCTATCCCCCGCGTCATAGCCGGCCAAAGCGCAGAATGTCGGCATCCAATCGCTGATGTGCAGCGGCGTGTCGCACACCGTTCCCGGTTTCAGTCGGCCCGTCCAACGGACCACCGTGGGAACTCGGGTGCCCCCCTCGTAGGGATCGCCTTTCTGCCCGCGCAAGGGGAGGTTGTTCCCCGTCAGCCTGCCTTCGGGATAGTCGTCGGCGGGATACTTGGTGTCGTTATTCTCCGACGTGCTGCCACCGTTGTCGCTGGTGAAAACGATCACCGTCTCTTCCGCCTTCCCGGCGCGCTCGACCGCCTCCACGATGCTCCCCACGGCGTCATCCAGATGGATGATGCAAGCCGCGTAGTGGCGGGGCACCTCTCCGGTGATGGTGTCCGGGACCCGATCCAGATAGGCGGGGGGTTCCTTCACCGGCAAATGCACCGCCGTGAAAGGCACATAGAGAAAGAACGGCGCGTCGTCGCGTGCCGCGATCCAGGAGACCGCCTCCTCGGTGATGAGATCGGTGACATGGCCCTCCTCGGTGATGAGTTCCCCGTTGCGATGCCAGGTGACGCTGTGGGGGCCTTTCTTGTAAAAATGATTCCATGGCCCCACCCCGCCGGCGAGCGATCCATAACTATGGTCGAATCCGTAGTGATTCGGTCCCCACTCCGGCATGGAACCCAGGTGCCACTTGCCCGTCAGACAGGTGTCATATCCCGCTTCCTTCAACGCGGCGGCGATAGTGACGGTGTCGAAGGGCAAAGCACGCTCGTTGGTGGGAGTCGTCACGCCGAATCGGCTCCAGGCGCGCCCGGTCATGAAGCTGGCCCGCGTGGGGCTGCACACCGGAGCGACATAGTGTTGGGCCAACTCCACGCCCTCCCGGCGCAACCGGTCGAGATGCGGCGTGGGGACATTGCCGCCGTGGAAATCCACATCCGCCCAGCCGAGGTCATCGGCGATGAGGAACACGAAATTCGGCCTCTCCGCCGCCACACAGAATGGCGCCGAGAATGCGAACGCCACGAGAAGAATCAGAGTCTTGCCAACCATCCCTCCAGACTGACACCCGCAAGGGCGGCTTGGCAAGCAAACGGGCGGCGTCAACGCGGTATGCAGGGCGTTGAGATCCAGTCACCGCCCCCACGCGGATCCCTCCTTCGTGGTAATACTTCACACATGACGACATTTTGATGATCATCCCGGAGCGTCCCCCGGCGCCATCAAGTCGGATGTGTTTGGGGTCAAACGGTGTTTCTGCTCCATGATATTCAAGGACACCCACCAGGCTACCCTTCTCCCAGTCGCGAAATCGTGAGTCTTCGGTCTCACGGACCGTCATAGTAGCCCATGAACCGGCCGGTGATACTACCCCGCTCGTAGCTCCGACCACCAAAATCCTGTCCCAGGAAAGTATTCTGGGGCAATGTAATCAACTGCCGACGGATCGAGAGCATCCCCGTCACATAGAACGCATGAGCGCCTCCGCCGGGATTGGGGGCCACCAGAGTCCCGCTCATATCCACAAAGCCGGACCGGCCACCGCTCTCCCGACGGAAAAGCCCCCCCGGTGCTCCGGGTCGGATATGGTAAATCCCCGTTTCATGAAGACTTCGACCATTCAACCCACCCTTGCCGAAGAAGTTCATGCTCAGAGAGTCCTGGGCGCTGAACCGCTGCACCCGTCCTCTGATGCCCACCACCACCGCCGGATAAGTGGTGGCTCCCACCTTTTGGGAAAAGGATCGAGATAAACTGCGCGCCTCACCGCGCCACAGAAGCTGATAGCCCCGGATATCATCGATCCCGTTCCGCGCCAGCACCGCCTGCACAAGAGAGCGGCTCGTGATCTTGTAACGTTGCCCGCCTACCGTCACAGTACCGTTCAGATCCGGGAGTCCTGGATTGCCCGTCACTCTCAGGCTGGCGGGATTCTGCTTGATCACCATGGCATTGAGTCGAATCGGTCCTTCCACGAAAAGCACCGGATCGTCACCAATTCCGAAGGCGTCCACCCCCGCGGTTGGGGCGTTGGGAAGTATCGCGATATTTCCCAGCAGCACAGGATCGTCGGCATTAGTGAAATCCGGTCCCACCTGGGCCCGCGTGGAGGACACCATACCAAGCAAGAGACTCATCCCGAGCGCCAGAGGCCATCGCGTGGAAAATCTCTGGGTGGTCCATTGGTAAGAGGAATGTATCATAACAGGATCTCAGGTTCTTTTGAATTGGTCAGGTCTGCATGGCTCAAAGTTCGCTCCACAAAAAAGGATCACCTTGTTCGTGTCGTTCCCATCCCCTTTCACCCTACCGAGCCACCGGTTCCGCTTCCATGGGCAACCGCAGAACGAAGCGCCGCAAATCCTCCGCGCTGATCGTTGGCAGATCGCAGAAATCCGCCGCCTCTCCAAGTCGACGACGTTCCGAGGCCGAGGTGGCCCTCGCCGCCGCCTCGCGCAGTACCGCTCCCCCGCCCGGGACATCCATCTGCATGATGGCGTCCATAGCCTCGGCCCGCACCCGGGCGTTTGGATGGGCCAGTAACGGTTTCAGCACTCTAAGCCCTTCCTCCGCGTAGGTCACCATAGCCTCCTCGATTCGGTCCCGCTGCGCGATCCATTCCTCCGTATCCGCATCCAGCCCGGTATCGTGGAAGATCTCGGCGGCGAGACTTGGAGGCCGGACCAGCAATCCATCAGAATCCCTCGCGTCACTATCGGGAAACTCGGTCCGCATCCCCCCCGCATCCATCGACTCCAATGACGACCCCTCTGATGCCAAATCCGCCGCCACGCTCTCTGGGGATATTGTTCGCGCCCGCTCCTCCGCGAGGGTGACCAGTTCGACGGCCACATCCATCTCGGCTCGCCCCCTCCCAACGGAAGTGAGAAACCAGAACGCGATGGCCAGCACCAATAACACCGCTGCACTGAAGATAAGTCTAGATTTTATTACCATTGGGAAATTCATGATAATACTGGTCATTTCTCAACTTGCAAGCCAACGATCCAAGCATACAACCGCGGGACATTCCTACTCGTCCAGCACCGCAGCGCCGCCCGCGGGAGGCTGTTCAGTGGTGCTCAACCGTAGGGTCCAGGCAGGTATGGTCTTAATTTGGGACATCATCGTCGATGTTGCGCCAACACCCTCTACACCGCAGCCCCTCCCCTCGAAGCGACATATCTCTCTCGTCCCGGAAAGAGCGCTTGCGGACCCGCAGACTTTTCCGCCAAACTGCGATCATGATGCCTCTCCGACTCCCTGTTTTTGCCCGCATCCGATCTCTCTGCCTGGGGCTGGTATTTCTCGCGACCTGCGTCGCCCGTGCCGAGAAACCGAACTTCATCCTCCTTTTCATCGACGATCAGGGCTACGGCGATCTGAGCTGCTACGGGTCGGAAACCATCCGAACGCCGAACATCGACCGCCTGGCGACGGAGGGGCGGAAATTCACCAGTTTCATGGTGGCCTCACCGGTCTGCACGCCCTCGCGGGCGGCCCTGCTCACGGGGAGCTACCCGAAGCGGGTGGGCATGCACCAGCATGTGCTCTTTCCCACCTCCACCAAGGGGCTGCATCCGGAGGAACACACCATCGCCGATCACCTCAAATCGCAGGGCTACGCCACCGCCTGCTTCGGGAAATGGCACCTCGGGCATCACCCGGAAGTCCTTCCCACGGCGAACGGCTTCGACACCTACTTCGGGATTCCCTATTCCAACGACATGAACCATCCAGACAACCAGGGCAAACCGAAGGGCGGCTGGGAAGGGATGGACATTCTCTGGAACGATCCATCATCGACCTTGACGAAATGGAAGACACCCCTGTTCGAGAATGAAAAGATCGTCGAACTGCCCGTCGACCAGCGCACGGTCACACGCCGCTATACCCAGAAGGCGATCAACTTCGTCAAGGCGCACCGGGACTCGCCCTTCTTCGTCTACCTGCCGCATTCGATGCCGCACATCCCCCTCTACGTCCCCGACGACGTGCGCGATCCCGACCCGAAGAACGCCTACATCAACACCATCGAACACATCGACACCGAGGTCGGCCGCCTGCTCGACACCCTCGATGAATTGGACTTGGCGAAAAACACCTACGTGATCTACACCACCGACAACGGCCCCTGGCTGCCTTTCCGACATCACGGAGGTTCCGCCGGACCGCTCCGCGACGGGAAAGGCACCACCTTCGAGGGCGGCCAGCGGGTACCCTGCCTGATGCGCGGCCCGGGGATCCCCGCGGGCACCGTTTGTGATGAACTGACGGGAACCATAGACATACTCCCGACCATCGCGGCCATCACCGCAAAGCCCTTGCCGGAGGGGCGCGTCATCGATGGTCTCGATGTCTCCGGACTCTGGCTGGGCACGTCGGAAAAATCGCCCCGCGAAGAGTTTCTCCACTACACCTCTCGCGGGGAACTGGAGGGGATCCGTCAGGGGAACTGGAAACTCCTGGTGAAAAAAGCCGCCCCGCCCCGAAACCAGCCCAACGCCAAACCGAAGCCGCCACAGGTGCTGCTCTTCGATCTTGAAAACGACCTCGGCGAACAAAACAACGTGGTCGGCACCCATCCCGACATCGTGGCCCGGCTCCAGTCACGCATGGAGGCGCTGGATGCCGAGATCACGGAAAATGCTCGCGCGCCCTGGGTGATGCAATAAAGCTACGGGTATGAATAACGAACCTGACGAGATCGATGATTTTGATCGCTTCATCGATCTGGGACCAGCGCTCATCTCCGGAGTCATAGACAACTCCGAGAAAGGCCGGATTTCCGGCCACCTCGTACTCGCGGGTCTCGACTCGCCGCTGGAGTTGCGCCTCCAGGGCAACGCGGCTCCCGACCTGGCCGGATGCGTAGTGCGTTTTCGCCGCGAAATGACCATGCGACTCGAGCCGGAAGATGCGGAGATTCTCAAATCACCCAACCACGGAGCGGTGGTACGCGTCTCGGCGGCGGCTCATGAAGAATGGGAAGAGGAGGACGGAAGCAGACTCACTCGTCGCAGACTGGAGATCGACTGGCTGCATTTCGGGACCCTGACGCGGTTCGTCATAGGGGTGACCGATTGCGAATTCGACATCGACCTGCCCAGTTGGACACCGACCGATGAAGACATCACCCAGCAACGAGAAGACCTGAAATCCGCGAACGCTCTGTTCGCGCAACTCGTGGAAGAATTCGAGGAAGACGGACTGGACGAGGCGATCAGAGAGGATCAATTCGAGAAAATCGACGCCATACTCCACGAACTGGAGGCGCTCGAAACCGACGAACAACGCCTGTCGCGCATGCGCGAGGCGCTGGGGCCGGATGCGGGTGAGCATGAACTGCGCGGACTCCTGGAAGCCTACTTCAGCGAGGACTTCGGGAGCGCATCGTCGGAGGAGGACGACTTGAAATTCTAGCAAGCTTCCCGTCTCCCCGCACAATCCGAAGCCTCGACCGGCCCGGAACGCGTCCTTGTCGATAGCGGCGGCTTTCCCCCAGAATCCACCCCATGCCCACACTCAAGCTCGCCCCGCTCATCCCACTACTCGCCTCGCTCCTGATCCCGGCACTTTTTCCCGACCGGGTCAGCGCCCAGATCACCGCCGAGGGATCCTTTGTCGTCGAATCAAACCTCCGCGTCGGCGCGGCGAAAATCGACATCACACCGGACGAGGTCCGGGACCTGGAAGTCGTCGGACATCGGCGCAAAGTCACCGGGGTGCGCGATCCCCTGCGGGCCGGAGTCCTCATCCTCGATGACGGCGAGACGAAGGCGGCCATCGTGACCACCGACCTGATCAACGCCTACCAGCCGCTGGTCGACATGGCCCGCGAGCGCATCGCCGCCGAAACCGGCATCCCCGCCGCCAACATCATGGTGACGGCGTCACACAATCACTCGGGTCCGAACTTCGATCCCGAAACGGACTACGGACGCGGCCTGATCGACAAGCTCGGAGCGGCGGCGAAAGAGGCGGCCGGCAAGATCCGCGCGGTGTCGGTCGGCTACGGAGTCGACAGGATCGATTTCAGCATCAATCGCCGCGAAGTCATCAACGGCCGCGCCGTGGTGCGGCTCAATCCCGACGGGCCCAACGATCCGCGGGTCAAGGTGCTGCGCTTCGATGACGGCGAATCACTGACCCCCGTGGCGATCCTGATGCACGCGGTGTGTCATCCCTGCTTCTTCACCTGGGGCGACAAGGGATCCGGTCCCTATCCCCACGGCTTTCCCATGATGTCGGCGGACTTTCCCGGCAACGCCCAGACATTTGTCGAGGATGTCTACGGCGGAAAAACCAGCGCGCTCTTCATGCAGGGCTGTGGGGGCGACATCCGGCCCAACCTGCCGGGCTACCCCTACCGCTGCGCCGATGAGGCCGACATGCAATGGGCTTCCCGCGACCTGGGCAGCGCGGTGATCCGGGCGCTGGCAAAGTCGGTGACACGCGAGGAATTGCGGAAACGCGAAAGCTTTTACCCGATACGAGTGGCCAGCGAGATCGTGAGTCTGCCGGGGAAGGAGGGACCGGTGGAGGCTGAACTGATGGCGATGAAAATCGGGCCTTTCCTGCTCCTGTCGATGCCGGGCGAGCCCATGGTCGAACTCGGGTTCAAGATCGAGCAAGCCATCGCCGACCGGGCCATTCCGATCATCGTCGGCTACGCCAACGGCGGGATCGGCTACATCGCGACCGCCGAATCCCACGAAGTCGGCGGCTACGAACCGAAGATGTCGCCCCTGGCACCGGAGGCCGAGACCGTCATCCTGGCCGAACTGGGCAAGCTGGCTGACCGCGTCGTCGGCGACGTGTTCGAATCCTTTTCCAAACATCCCAAGGACCTGGAAAAACGGGAGGCGGAGGAAAAGGCCCGCGCACGCAAGCCGTAGCCGCCGAGTCAACAGGGTTGGGTCGGCGAGTCAACAGGGTCAAGTCCGGTTACAATCACGGCCAGCCATTGTAAGCGCCTTCCGACTTGCGCGGAGGCACGGTGGCCGGGTAGCCTCAATCCCCGACGCTCATGGTCTTTTTCTTCTTCGTATTCGCGATCGCCGTCATCATCGGGGTGGCGGCCTGGAACACTCAACGCGCCGCGTTGAACAACACCTTCGCCAACGCGGCCGGGAAACTGGGTCTGAGAAACGCCGAAGCAACGGGACTTCTGCATAGCCCCTGGATCTATGGTGAGCGCCACGGAATCCGGATTGATGTGAAACCCTTCACCCACACCAGGGACGGCCACCGGAGCCGGTGGACCGGTTACCGACTGAGCTTTGACCAGGCGCTGGACATCACCGTCCGCGGCGAGCATGATCCCAAGCGCCAGTGGTTGACGCGCCTCTCGAACCGCTTCTCCTCGTGCGAAATCGACGCGCGGGAGATTTTCTGCGCCCGCTCCTCGTTGCCCGCCGACTCGGCGCGGATCGTGTCTGATGTGGAATACCTGCTCAACGCGGGCCGCGAACTTCGCAACGCTCTCGTGGTGGAAGCGGTGGAGCCCGTCCCCAGTCCTCCGCCTCTCCCGGAGAAAGCGGAAACGCCCGCGATCCCGGTGGTGGAACCCGAGCCCACACCGACACCGGTCGCCACCCCCGCTCCGGTAGTGGCACAGGAAGTCGTGGCAGAAATCGTGGAACCGGGATGTGCCGTCACGATCCCTCCCGCGAAGTCGGGGCCGATGAACGAGGCGGCACGGTCGCTTTTCGAAGCCGGTCTGAATCACTTCGAGATCGGCCGACGCTTCGATGGCGAAATGCGCGGCCGCATGATGGAGGGGCATGGCACGCTGCGGCGCGTGGAGCGCTTTCGCAATGATCGCTATCTGGGGCGCGGCCCGGGGATCGCGGCGGAGTTGGAGCTGCTCACGCTTGCGGATGCCCGGGGCGGGCTCCAGTCCGTGGTGGTGGTCATTCCCCTGCCGGAGGAGGATCACAATCTCTCCGCCTGGCGCGAGCGGTTGGGCGACGCGTTCACCTTCTGCGGCTCGCCGAGCCACTGCGACGCCTTCGCCGGGAGGATCCACTGCTCCGAAGGACTCTTGGAGGCTTAGCCGGCGCGAAAACGTTCCTCTTTCCAGGGATCGGCCGTATCGGAGTATCCGCGCCGCTCCCAGTAGCCGGGCCGGTCTTCGGGGAGAAATTCGATCACTTTGATGAACTTCGCGCTTTTCCAGGCATAAAGCCGGGGAATGACCACGCGCACGGGACCGCCATGTTTCACGGGCAGGGGCGCGTCCCCCAACCAGTCGGCCAGCAGGGCGTCCGGGGAGGCCAGCGACGCTGCGGGGACATTGGTAGTGTAGCCATCGTGGCTGGTGAAATGGACGAATCGCGCCTCCGGCAACGGTTTCACCCGCCCCAGGATTTCGGTGAACGCGACCCCGCCCCAGCGCGCGTCGAAAACGGTCCAGGTGGTGACGCAATGAAAGTCGCTGGTCCTCTCGACCCGCGGCAAGGCGGCGAAATCATCCCATGACAGGCTCAGGGGATGCTCGACCAGACCGGTAATCTCCAGCCGCCAATCTTGGCGGGAAATTTCGGGACGGATACCGAGATCGAGCACGGGAAACTTTTCCTTGGCCGGGTGCTGACCGGGCGGCAGACGATCCACGGACGAGGCGGCGGTCGGGGAACGGTGGTCGGCGGCACTCACGCGCCTTCTCTGACGCAAAAAATGGTCAACAACAAGAAAAACCCTTTTGATATCTTAAAATTATGGTTTTTAGTATTTTTATATGCGTCTCTTCATTTACCTGTTCTTCTGCCTCTCCGGAGCCGTGGCTCTGGTCTATGAATCGCTCTGGTCGCGTTACCTCAAACTATTCCTGGGGCACTCGTCCTACGGGCAGATCATCACTCTGATCACTTTCATGGGCGGACTCGGGCTGGGCTCCTTCCTCGCGGCGCGCTATCTCGGTCGGGTAAGACGGCCCTTTCTGGCCTACGCGCGGGTGGAGCTGGTGGCGGCGGTGTTCGGTTTTCTGTTTCATCCGGCCTATGTGGCGCTGACGGAGTGGTTTTTCCGACACGCGGCCTCGCTGCAGGAGGTGGGGCCGTGGATGGCGAACTCGGTCCAGATCGGTCTCTGTCTACTCTTGACTTTGCCTTTCGCCACGCTGCTCGGGATGACTTTCCCGCTGCTGGCTTCGGGCATGATCCGCGCGTTTCCCGACGGCGGGCGCCAATCGCTGCCGACGCTCTATTTCACCAACTCGCTGGGCGGAGCGGCGGGCATTCTGCTCGCCTCCTACTGGCTGGTCTCGCAGTTCGGCACCCAGGGTGCCCTGTTCATCGCCTCGCTCGGCAATGCGATCGTGGCGGTGGGCTTCTATCTCATTCATCGACTGCTCCCGGCTCAGCGGGGGCTGCCCCTGCCGACGCCGGCTACGGCCCCGAGGCGGGAAACGACCCGCGCTCCCCGGGCGCCGGCCCGGGTCTCGCTCTGGCTGGCGGTCGCGGCCGGCACGGGGCTGGCGTCGTTCATCTACGAGGTTGGCTGGATCCGTCTGCTCAGCCTCATCGTGGGTTCATCGACGCATTCCTTCGACGCCATGATCTCGGCCTTCATTCTCGGGCTGGCTTTTGGCGGCCTTTTCGCCCGTCGCCTGATCCGTCGATTCACCGGCGATCTCGCCCCGGTGCTGGGTACCATCCAAGTGCTGATGGGCACCTTCGCGGTGCTGAGCATCTACCTCTACCGCCCCTTTTTCGACGCCATCCAGGCCTCGCACCAGTTGTTCGCCAAGACGGAGGCGGCTTTCCCGCTCTATTCGGTCTTCAAGTATCTGCTCTCGCTCGCTCTGATGTTTCCGGCCGCTTTCTGCGCCGGGATGACGCTGCCGCTCATCACCTGGCGCCTGGTGCGCGAGACGGGCCGCGAATCCCACACCGGACTCGTCTACGGGTGGAACACCATCGGATCCATCGTCGGTGCCGCGCTCGCGGGACTGGTGCTGATGCCTTTGTTGCAACTGAAATGGACCATCTTCGCCGGAGCCGCCCTCGACATCGCCCTCGGGCTCATCCTCTTGTTCATCGCCCCCTTGCCGGAGCGGAGTTCGCCCTGGCGTCGGCCGGTGCAGGCCCACCGTCTGGCAGCGTGCGCCCTGGTGGCAGCGGCGCTGCTCCCGGCATTCTGGACCCGGTTCGACGCCGGTGTGCTGGCCAGCGGACGCTTTCGTCACCTCGCCTTCACCCAGACGGCACCGGAGATCCTCGCCATTCGCCATGGGAAAACGGCCACCATCTCCGTGGGTCGCGCCGGGAAAAACCTCTTCATCGCCACCAATGGAAAGTCCGACGGCGCCATCCAGGATCCCGTCCACGAGACGCCCCTGAGAAAATCCGGCGACGAGGGCACCGTTGCCGAGCTGGCCATCCTCCCCATGCTGACCCGCACCGCCGATTACGATGCCGCCATCATCGGCATGGGCACGGGAATGACCGGTCACTATCTGCTGGGCGATGAACGCCTCCGCTCGCTCGACCTCATCGAGATCGAGGAGGCCGTCATCGATCTGGCCCGCCATTTCCGCCCCCGCAACGAGCGGCTCTGGAATGACGAGCGACTCAACATCGTGATCGACGACGCCAAGCGCCATTTCTACGCCAACCGCAAGCAGTACGACGTGATCATCTCCGAGCCGTCGAACCCCTGGGTCTCGGGGGTGGCGGGGCTGTTCACCAAGGAATTCTACGAACACGTACAGCATTTCCTCCGGCCCGGCGGCGTGCTGGTGCAGTGGGTGCACGGATACGAGTTCCGCGATGATCTGCTGGTCTCGATCTTTTCCGCGCTCGACCAGTTCGAGCATTTCGAGGTCTACCGCGTCCATGAGAATGCCGGGGACTACATCGTGCTCGCCAGCCGCGAGCCTCTCGACTTCGTAACAGCCGAGACCTTGGCCGGACGCAGCCGGGTGGACGAGGATCTGGCGAAACTCGGGCGCAGGATCGATCAGTTCGGTCCCGGCAATTTCATCGCCTCATCCAGGACCCTGCGTCCGATACTCGACGAGTTCAAGCCGCTGGCCAACTCCGACTACTACCCCTACGTGGAGCAGAACGCGGAAACCGCCTTCTACACCCGCAACCAGATCCAACTGCCCGCCGCCTTGACCTTTTCCTTCGCCGGTTACGCGGATCTGCTGGAGCCCGAACGCATCCGCGAAGCCCGTCGACTGAGGGAGCGCGGCGCGGAGGAAATCGCCGAGACCCGAGAATCCGCCCCCTACCGCCAGGCGCGCGGTCTGCTCGCCAGCGCCGGGCCGGAGACGGACTGGTCCCAGGTCGAGAAATTGCTGCTTACCGCCACGGAACACACCGTGGGAACCCCGGCCTGGCTCGACGAACCCCTGGTGGGGGCGATGAAAAACGCGGTGGAGGCGGACATGGTCGCCGAACCGGTGGCCCGACGTTTCCGTCTGCTAGAGGCCATCACCCGCGATGACGAACCCGCCATCCGGGCCGCGCTCCAACCGGCCATCGAGGTGGCGGAAGAGTCGGTCATCAAGGAACCCTTCTGGATTCGCACCTTTCTGGTTACCGGTGTCCGGCTGGGAATGGAGAAGCCGGTCGGGACTGTGATGGTCGAGGGCGTGCACGCGAATCCCCGCATCGGCGGCGACGAGCGGGTGCTCATCAACGAAATCGTGGACTCCGTGATCCATTTCAACCCGGACAATCTCGCCCGTCGGGAGGAGCCGGGCGGGGAGTGAGGTTGGGTCAAAGATCCGTGCAGCAGGGACACGGCTGGACCCAGTGCCCGGGAGCCACCTCGCGGAGGGTCAGATCCATGCCGACGCTCTCTTTCCACCGCGGATGCCCCATCCGATGGCCGAAGGCGCAGCCCTCGGGCGGATCGATGGGCGAGGGCACGTCCCCCTCGAGCAGAGTCCTGTCCCGCCGGGATGACGGGTCGGCGATGGGAATAGCCGAGATCAACGCCTTGGTGTAGGCGTGCCGGGGATGCTGATAAATGGCGTCGGCGTCGGCCAGCTCGACGATTTTTCCCAGATACATGATCGCCACCCGGTCGGATACGTGTTTCACCACCGCCAGGTCGTGGGCGATGAAAAGGTAGGCGAGGCCGAAGTCCTCCTGCAGTTCCATCAGCAAATTGAGCACCTGGCTCTGCACCGAGACATCGAGCGCCGACACCGGCTCGTCGCAGAGGATAAGCTTGGGATTGAGCGCCAGGGCGCGGGCGATGCCGATGCGCTGGCGTTGGCCGCCGGAAAATTCGAAGGAAAAGCGGCCGCCGGCCGACTCGCTCAGGCCGACCCGCTCGAGCAACTCGGCCACCCGCTTGCGGCGTTCGCCGCGGGTGCCGACTTTCTGTATCACCAGCGGCTCCTCGATGATGTCGCGCACCGAATGCCGCGGGTTCAGCGACTCGGCCGGGTCCTGAAAGATCATCTGCAGATCGCGGCGCACCGGCTTCAGCGCCCGCGCTCTCTGATGGGTGATGTCCCGCCCCTCAAAGACGATACGCCCCGCCGTCGGCTTCAAAAGACGCGCCGCCGCCTTCGCGAGGGTGGATTTCCCGCAGCCCGATTCCCCCACCAGGCCCACCGTCTCCCCCTCGCCCACCGTCAGCGAGACCCCGTCGACGGCCTTGCACGCCCCCACGGGACGGAGAAACACCCCGCCCTTCACCGGGAAGTGCATCTTCAGGTTTTTGATCGACAGGAGCGGCTTCATGGTTGGAAACAAAAGGGACAAGCCTCCACCCAGTGGCCGGGTTTGGCCTCGATGAAAGGCGGGCGCTCGGTTTTGGCTTTCTCATCATGCTCGACATCCGCCCGCGTCGAGAAGCGGCATCCGCGCGGCATCTCGTGGAGCGCCGGGACATTGCCCCGGATGGTTGGCAGTTTCGTCTTCCTCTCCCGATCCAGTCGAGGGATGGAGCGCAGCAGGCCGCGGGTGTAGGCGTGCAGCGGATCGGCGAAAAGATCCACCGCCGAGGCGGACTCCACCACCCGGCCGCCATACATCACCACCACTTCGTCGCAATTCTCCGCGATGACGCCGAGATCGTGGGTGATGAGGATCACCGCCATGCCCATCTCCGCCTGCAGCTCCTCGATCAGCGCCAGGATCTGCGCCTGCACCGTCACGTCGAGCGCGGTGGTGGGCTCATCGGCGATCAGCAGCTTCGGGCGGTTGATCAGCGCCATGGCGATCATCACCCGTTGTCTCATGCCGCCGGAGAGCTGGTGGGGATACTCGCCCACCCGGATCTCCGGGGCGGGAATGCGAACCCGCTTCAGCATTTCCACCGCTTGCGCCAGCGCCTCCCGCGGGGTGACCTTCTGGTGCAGCAGCACGGCCTCGGTCAGTTGCCTGCCGATGCTGTGCACCGGATTCAGCGCCGTCATCGGCTCCTGAAAAATCATCCCGATCTCCCCGCCCCGCACCGCGTGCATCTCATTGCCACCGACCTTGAGCAGGTCCCGCCCGTCGAACCAGACCTCGCCTTTCTTCACCTTTCCCATGGGCTGGGGCAGGAGACGGATCAGACTCAGCGCGGAGACGCTCTTGCCGCAACCGGATTCGCCGACGATGCCCAGCGTCTTCCCCCGGTCCACTTTGAAATCGACGTCGTCCACCGCCACCAACTCGCCCGACTCCGTGTCGAACGAGGCGCGGAGATCGGTGACTTCCAAAAGTTGGCGGGCTTCCTGGCTCATGTGGATAAAGGGCGGTCGGTCATTTGGCGCGGTACTGATCGTAGACCTCCAGCGTCTCCGGGAAGGTCCTGCCGACACGCTTCGCCTCCAGCGTCTCCTCCTTCATCTCGGTGTCGATCCAGTGCACATGCGCCTCATCCGGCATGTTGCTGACGCGCACATTGAGCCGACCCTCGGGAAAACGCAGCCAGCGCCAGTAGCCGAAACGATAGTAGTCTCGCAGATACAGCGGCACCCAGGGCGCCTGCTCATGGATCACCTCCTCGATGGCCCAGCTTTTCTCCCGGATCTCCTCCTCCGTGGTCGCCCGGCGGATCGCCACGCTGAGCTCATCGAGCCGGGGATCCACGCTCATGGTGATGTTGTTGGTGTTTGGTTTCGGGGTGGTCGAACCCTCGTCGTAGGCGTTGGAGGAATGGAAATTCTGGAAGTAGCGCGGGTAGGGCGGCGACGCGCCCCAGCCCCAGAGACAGACCTCGTGGTTCTTGTCCATCACCTTCTGGAAAAACGAGGTGCCGTCGAGCGCCTCGATCTGATACTCCAGACCGACTTTGGCGGCCTCCTCCTTCAGCCGGAGCAGGATGCGGTTGGTCAACGGGTCCTGCTGGGTGCTGACCGTCACCGACAGACGCGTCCCGTCATCGCGGGTCAGAATGCCGTCGGTCCCCCGCTTCACGAAACCCGCCTTGGCGAAGGCCTCCCGCGCCTTGGCGGGATCGAAGGGACGCGCCCGGATGTTGGGCTCGCTGAACTGACCGTAGCCGTCGCAGAAAATGTTGGCGCGCGTGAAATCGCCGCGAAAATCAAAGGCGATCAATTTCTCGACATTCGAGGCATGCTGTAGCCCGACGCGGACATTGACGTCGTCGAGCAGAGGCTTGGAACAGTTGATGTAGAGCCCGCGGGGCACGCGGGGGTAGTCGTTATAGAAAACCGCCTTCCTGATGTAGCCATCGAAAACAGCCGGTATTTCGGTTTTTTCGTACCAGAACCGCGGCTCGTTGAGGAGGTAGAAGTCCACCTCGCCGTTGCGGAAAAGCTCGAACTCCTTCTCCGTGCTGCGCACCAGGCGGTAACGGATATAATCCGGGTTGAACCGGTTCTTGTAATACTTCCGATCCCTCGCCCACCAGTCGCGCACCCGCTTGAGGGTGATGGATCGCCCCTTGCTGGTCTGCTCCTCATCGATGACGAAAGCCCCCGAGACCGGCTTCACCCGCCACTGGTAGCGCTGGGGATAGTCCGGCCCGAACTCTCGGAAAAAATGCGTCGGACTCGGAAGCACCGCCGCGAAATAGGGCGTCTTCGGCTTTGGCGTGGTGATGGTGATCGAGACCGTACGGTCGTCGTATTTGGTAATGTTGGTGTACTCGGTGGTGTAGTACTGCTTGTAGAACGGGGCGTTGGCGTAGTCCGAATGGTAAAGGTAGAACGTCATCAGACAGTCGTCCGCCGTGATGGGCACGCCGTCGGACCAGGTCGCCTCCGGATCGATGCGGAAATACACGGTCCGCTTGTCCGGCGCCACCGCCCACTCATGGGCGATGGCCGGGATCACCTCCATGGTCTCGGGATGCAGGCTGATCAGGCCGGCCTCGATATTGTCGTAGAACTGGTCGCGAAACTGGTGATTGCTGTCCGGGCCAAAGGTGCGGAATGTCGGCGGAAAGGCGCTGATGGTGAGATTCATCACCCCGCCCTTCTTCGCGTTGTCGTCACCGATCTCCGGCTGATCCATCCCGTTCTCCCACACCAAATCCGCCGGGATGTCCGCCGGGGTGGCGAAAGTGAAGAAATCCGGCCGCGATTCGTAGTAGGCCCGCACCTCGGCGGTGTTGTCATAGGGCGCGAGAGGCGCGGGGCGACCACAGCCGGAGACTCCCGCCGCCATCGCCGCCATCGCCGCCATTCCGAGTAGTGTCCGCCAGCGCGCCGTCATTTGTAAGTCGTGAATTTTTTCGGGTCGAATGCTTCCCGGATGGCCTCACCCACGAAGGTGACCAGGACCAGGATCACCACCGTGCCGAGAAAGGCCCCGCCCACGATCCAGGGGGCGCTCAGATTGTCCGCGCCCTCGCCGAGGAGACGCCCCCAGCTGGGATACTCCACCGGCAGCCCGAAACCCAGGTAGTCCAGGGCCGTCAGGCTGCTGATCACCGAGATCACCAGGAATGGCAGCAGTGTCACCACGATGGAGATCGTGTTCGGCAACACGTGTTTGAAGATGACACGCCCCGTGCCCGCTCCCATCAGGCGCGCCGCCGCCACATAGTCCCGCGCCTTTTCCTTGTAGGTCGCGGTGCGCAGGTAGTAGGTCATGCCGATCCAGGAGAAAAGGCACAGCACCCCCACCAGCACCGGCATGGGCGGACGCTCGATGAGCGAAGCGATGATGATGACCACGTAGAGGCTCGGCAGATTCGAGAGGATCTCGATGAAACGCTGCACCACCAGGTCGAATCTCCCGCCAAAGTATCCCATCGCGCACCCCAGGGTGATCCCCACCGCGTAGGTGACGACCAGGAAAATCACATTCGCCTGCAGCAGGATCTGCCAGCCGCCGAACAACTGCGCCAGGATGTCGTTTCCACTCGTGTCCGTGCCGAGATAGTGCCGGTCTTTCCACGAGGGCGGCACCGGAGGATACAGCACCACCAGCATTGGCGTGACCGCCTCCGACTCGAGCCCGGCCAGAGCGGAGGCATCGATCACCTCATGACTCACCCGCTCGCCGGCCTCCCAGAGCCCCTCCTCCACCTTTTCCCCGCGCCGGTCCCAGCCCTCCATGGGGCCGTCCCTCTTGCCGCGACGAAACCGCCACTCCTGACGTTTCAACGTCGGATCATCCTCGTAGAAAATCGACGCCAGACCCGAGTAAGGCTCGCCATCGAGCGAAAACAGCCCGTCCGCTCCCTCGACCAGCCGCGCCCGCTGCTCCGCGTCGGAATCCAGCGTCGGCGCCCACGGGATCGGCGGCATCAACACCCAATCGCCCTCGCCCGCCTCGGCGAAGCGCGCCTGGAGATCCCGGTAATCCGGCTCCCCGTCACCCTCGCCACCAAATTCCGTCGCCGGAATGGGATCCACCAGCGCGGGAAAAAACAGGCGGCCCTCGTGACGCACCACCAGGGCCCGCTTGCCCACCACCAGATTGTCCAGCATCGCCAGCGCCACCAGCAGCCCGAGGATGACCATCGACCAATGTCCGCGCCGGATGGAGCGGAAGCGCTGCATCTGCCGCCGGGTCTGGGGACTGAACTGGAAGTCCGCCGGACCAAATCGCGCCAGCGCCAGACCACCCACGATCAACAGCCCGCAGACGGTCCAGCCGAAAGCCTCCCGCCACGCGAAAAACCACTTCAGGCTGGGAAAGCGGATCTCCAGCAGGTGAAAAATCACCGCCGCCGATCCGATGGCCGCGAGGCCGTATCCCAGTTTGCGAAACATGTCGGTGTGAAATGAGGTGCCTACGCGGGTCGTCGACGGATTACTTGAAACTCACCCTCGGATCCACCAGGGCCACGAGAATGTCGGAGATGATGTTTCCCAACAGCATGAGAAACGCCGCGAAAGTCAGGGTGCCCATCACCACGATGTAGTCGCGCTCCAGCACCGCGTTGAAACTCAGCAGTCCGAAGCCGTCGATGTCGAAGACTTTCTCGATCAGCAGAGAACCCATCACGAAGATGGTGATGTTCTGCCCGAAAGTGGTGGCGATGGGGATGATGGAATTGCGGAACGCGTGCCGGAACACCGCCGTGCGGTAGGGCACCCCCTTCGCCGCCGCCGTGCGCACGTAGTCGGCGGCCAGATTGTCCATCAGGTTGTTCTTCATCAACATGGTCAGAAACGCGAACCCGCCAATCATGTAGCAGATCAGCGGCAACACGCTGTGATGGATCAGATCCTTGATCTTGCCCCAAAGACTCAGCGTCTGAAAGTCCTCGCCCACGAAGTCCATGATCGGGAACCAGCCCATCCGCGAGCCGAGGAACACCACCAGCAGCGAACCCAGCACATAGCCCGGGATGGCGTAGCCGATGAACACCAGGATCGAGGTGGCCGTGTCCAGCGCCGTGCGATGGCGGATCGCCTTGAGCACACCCAGCGGGATGCAGACCGCGTAGGTCAGCACCATGGTGATGAACCCGTAGTAGAGGGAAATCGGGAAACGTTTCACCATCATGCCCCAGACCGGTTCATTGTAACGGGTCGACTCGCCCAGGTAGCCCTGGAGCACGCCGGCGAAGCGCGACTGAAAGAGCAGGGCCCGCGGCGCGAAAGACTCCGGCTCGTCCCGCCCGGCGTTCAGGCGACGCCATTTCTCGGCCACCTCGTCGACCGATTCGATCGCCGTCTTCCAATTCTCGAACAAGGCCGCGTCCCCCTCCACCACCTCCGCGCCACCATCGCGGTCCATCCGCACCCGGGTCGTGGTGCCGGGGATCGTCAGCGTCACCGAGTCCTCCCCCTCCGGAAATTCCGCCTGCACCTTGTTGAGCCGTCGCGGCACGGCGCCCAACCAGGTGAAGTAGGCGCGCAGGGCACTCTGATCGTAGCCGTAATGAGCCGCCAGCGCCTCCTTGGCGGCGTCATCGATGCCCGCCCCCGCCTCCTCGCGACTGCCACGGGCGGCCTCACCTCCCTGCCCCAGCATCCCGGCCTTGAGCGCCGTCTCCAGCGGACCGCCGGGAGCGATCCGGGTGATGAGAAACACCAGCAAAGTCAGACCAAACAACGTGATCGGCACCAGGAGCAGGCGCCGGATGAAATAGTCTCGCATGCGGAATCAGGACGGTCGGGTTCGGGGGAGCAACCAACGGAAGGCGCCCAAAATGCCCGCGATTCCCCTCCGCATCAACTGCCGTTTTCGCGCGGTGCCATCATTCGGACGAGAACGGCCATCCCCACTCTGTCCTCCCCCGCTTCAAGATAAACACCGCCATCATGTCCGGGTTCCATGCGACCGGCCACAGATCACCCACACCAGTCGCCGGGCTCACCGCAGTAGCCGGGCTCATCGAGCCCGGTCACAAGTCGGCGCCCCCACCCGGCCGGCAGAGCGAATGAGCGGGAATGAGTGTGAAGCGCGAGATGACAAGGAACGCCCATCAACACGGATGCGAGCCCTATCCAGCTTCCTCACCAAGCTCAACGTGCGCTGTAGCAGCCGTCTTTTCCGAGGACGGCGGACGTTCGGAGGCTTCGGTGTCGCCGAAGAAGAGCTTGCGGAGGATTTGCGCCTGGGCGCCGGGTGTCTTGTAGCCGCGACAGATCCTGTCCCGATTCTCCGGTTGCGCGGCCCATTCCCAGAACTGTTCGTCGAGGCGTTGCTGGTCCCGCTCACGCTCCCACTGGAGGCGCTCCCGTTCGAGGCGAAGACGTTGGGCGCTGTGGTCGCCCTTGCGCAGCTCGACCAGGTCGCGGCAAAAGCCGCGCAGAGATTCCCAGGCATCGGAGCCATCGGCGGTGGTCATCTCACGGGTGGCGAGAGCGTATCGGCCGGCGACCCAATGCGCGAGGGTATCGGCGAGCGGCGCCCGCCCCTCGGATTCCCAGGTGGCGGCCTCCTCCGAGAGACTCCCGGCAATTTCGATGATCTGTTGCCGGGCGATCCAGTCCTGGTAACCACCCTTGCGCCATTCGGAGAGATTCTGGGGACGGATCGATTTTCCCTCGTGCTCGGCCTCGTTCCTGGCGATAACCTCGGGGAGTTGGTTGAGCCAAGTGACGAGACTCCTGCCCTCCTCGCCCTCGTCGAGGCGGCGATTGAGTTCTTCCCGGATCTCACGGGGGAGTCGGGCGATGCGTCCGTTTCGGGTGCGGTTCATGGGAAAGGTCGGATTGAGTCGGATTGAGTCGGAGCCGGTCAAAGCAGCTTTAGCTCTTTCTCCAGTTCGGCCAGCGTCTCCTCCCTAAAACCGGGGCGGGACGGCGGTTCGGAGAGTCCGAAGATTTCCCGGATGCGCCGCTGGCGTTCCCTGTCGCCGAGGTGTTGCTCCAGGTGCCGGCGGAAGACGGCGGGGTCGCGAAGCCATTCCTGGAATCGGGCTTCGGAGAGGGCGTCGGTCCGATCCTTTTCCCAAGCGAGACGCTCGCGATCAAGCCGCAGGCGTTCGGCGGCGTGATCGCCCCGGCGAAGCACGGCGAGATCGTGGATGAATTCGCGGAGGGCATCGAGTCGCCGGTCATCCTCGAGGTCATCGAGGCGTCGCCGGGCCGCGGCGGCGTATGTGGGGGCAAGCCAGCGGGCTACCATTTCGACGACGGGACCGCCGGCGGCGCGTTCCAGCTCGTCGGCCTCGGCAGCCATGGTGGCGAGGGTATTGGAGCTATCGAAGGTCATGGGGAATGCCGGGACGGGAACGGCGGAGGCACTGGCGGAGAGGATGCCGATCTCAGTAATTCCCCCTCAGGTAGCGGTTGAAGTAGCGGCCCGCCGATGAGGCATTGACGAGCCCCACGTAGTGCCGCTCGGGAACCCCGCGAAGGGTGTAGGTACTGCCCCCGCGGAACTTGATGCGCAGGGCACGGGTTACGGGATCGTATTCGACCCAGGAGATGCAGGAAGAATTGAGCGAGATCATGCAGGCAGGAATCTTGTTCCGGCCATAGCATCGCCCCTATTCGAGTGGAGTCTTCTTAACAGAATCCGCCTCTAAATTAAGAAAGCCTACACCCGCTTCCTATCCCTCGCGCACATGGCGAAGGCGACCTGTGCCCCGGGTGGCCAGCGGCCGATGGTGGATTTCCCTCTCCCCCCCTTTTTCAGACCGAGGATGTTTCGACAATAGGTCGCCAATTCCTTGGCTTCCCGGCAGGGGTATCCCATTTTTCCGGGGGCCACGTGGTGAATGACGCGCATCAAGTCGTGGAAAGTCCAGTTGTGGTGCATCATCAGGGGCCACAGTCGGATGACACAGTCGTCGAGGGCGGGATATTGATGCAACGGTTCGGGCTGGGAGGCCGCGGCCCTGGCCACCATGGACCAGTTGGCCGGGTCTTGCAGACGCTCGGCGGCCTCTTCATGGTGCCACGACCACCATTGCCGCAGGGCCTACGCATGAATAGCAGGAGAAAAAGTTAAGAATCCTGAATTTTTA
>CAYTNL010000086.1:7251-28853 GCA_964439145.1 uncultured Verrucomicrobiales bacterium | reverse complement strand
CTTTTCAAATCGTTAATAATTAGCGTGTTGCGATTTCAAGGTTTACACGAATGGGGTCGGGTCCCGCGACCAGATCCTCTTCAGTGCGTTTCGGTAACGCGAAAAATTGCCCGTTTTTTTTCCGATCCGGGCTTGACGCGATTCGGCAAAATTTCGGAGTCTGCTCCCCGGAACCCGAACTCATTCCCAACTTCAGCAATCACACATCATGGGCAGACTGAAACTGATCATCATCATCGCCGGGGGTTTCCTGGCATTCATGGGCTTTGAAGAGTTCAAAGTCAGCGAGGGGACGACCGGCGAGGCGGCGGCTCTGGATGTGGCCGCCCTGGAAAGCGGCGCCGCCGAGGTGTCCAATCCGCATGTGATCCTCGGCGACCACGTGGCCAGCTACTGGGACTGCATCTACCAATACCAGCAGAGTAAGGCGAGCACTGGCGAACCGGGTCCCGAGGCCAAGGTGAATCATGTCTACTATCCAGTGCTCTCGCTCAACAATCCCTACCTCGCCGAGGTGGAGGCTTTTCAGAAAAAATACGAGAACTCCGACGCCCAACCGGCGGAGTCCGAAATTCCGACCATCACCCAGGTCGCCATCCTCGCCAAAACCACGGAGTTCAAAACCATCGGCGACATCCCGGATGGTCTCGCGGACATGACCGGGGTGGAGGGGCTCATCGTCAACAAGATCGAATCGCTGGAGGCGGACGAGATCAATCTGCTGCGCCAGGGTTTCCCCGGATTTGATCCCGAGAAAGTCCTGCTCCTGGAGGTGGGTCGCAAACCCTCCTCCAAGGTGAAATCCCTCGGTTTCATGGCCGGCGGCGGCCTACTCTCCCTGCTGGGCCTCGGCTGGCTGGTGACAGGTTTCCGGAAACCATGAGCCAGTATTTCAGCCACTCCCCCGCCCCCGCGAGCGGGGAGGCGCCCGCCCCTGTGGTGAGGGGGAAGCAGAATCAGGGCCAGGCCCTGGCGTCGCTGATACTCGGCCTGCTGAGTTTTCCCCTGATGATGTGCGCGGGCTGGATCCTGGCTCCGCTGGCGCTGATTCTGGGCATCATCGGGCTGGTCAAGATCCGCAAGCGGCCGGACCGCTACAAAGGGGGATGGATGGCGTGGGTGGGCATGGCGGCGGCGGCGGTGAGCATCGCCAGCGGCCTGGTCACCGTGCCCGCGGTCCTCGATCAGGTCGAGGAATCCGCCGAGGTGAAATCGCCGAAACCGCGCGCCCTTCTGATGGCGGAGAAGAATATCAGCGTCAAGAAAAGTGACCGGGTGGCCTTCGGCAATTCGGAGCCGGCCCGGTCCATCGCGGAGAATTTCTCGCGTCAGATGAAGGAACTGCGCGAGGTGGGATTTTCCTCGGGCAAATCTGGCGGCATCTCGCTGTCGGGGGGAGAATTCCTGACCCATTGTGAACTGCGCGAGGACACCTGCGCCATCATCGTCCACGTGCCCGATATGCGTAAGTTCGACTCCGAGGCCAAGGCGGCGCTGAACGACCTCGCCTGGCACGTCGCCCAGAACCTGCTGGCGGAGACCGATTTCCCGGAAGGCGGTGAGCTGGCGGTGGGGCTGAAAGGGGTGCTGCTCTACGATGACATCCGCCTCGGCAGGCATGTGAAGGAGTGGCCGGAGGAGGAGGAGAATCCCGGAAAATCGCGGCGTGGACTCGGTGAGTCGGCCCTGGTCCGGTTCTTTTCGGAGCCCAAGATCGAGATCGAGAAGCCGGCCGCAGCATCACCCACTGTCAACGAATCCCAGTCACTATCCCCAACCACCCCAGCACCATGATCATCTTTGGCACCCGCGGCATCACCACCACACCGGAAAAGGGCACTTTCTACTGCCCGCGCTGCTCCTCGAACCAGCCCTACAAACTGAAGCGCGTGCGCCGCTTTTTCACCCTCTATTTCATCCCGGTGATCCCGCTGGACAAGCTCGGCGAATATGTGGAATGCCCGCTGTGTCAGGGCACCTACGATCCGGAAATCCTCAACTACGATCCCAACGCGGCGAACCAGCAACTGGAGGCGCTATTCTTTGTGGCGGTGAAACACGTCATGATCGGAATGCTGCTGGCCGACGGGGAGATCGACGACAGCGAGGTGGCCATGCTGCAATCTCAATACGAAGAGCTGACCGGCACCCAGATCCCGGAGGATGAACTCCGCGAGGAGATTGCGGTGATCCGCGCCTCGGGGGATTCACCGGTGGACCTGGTGTCCCGTCTCTCGGGGCAGCTCAATGACAGCGGCAAGGAGACCGTGATGCGGGCCGCTTACAACGTAGCGGCCGCGGACGGAAACTTCGACGCGACCGAACAGGCGCTGTTGGTCGAGATCGGCCAATCGATGGGCCTGACGCGCGCGCACCTGGCCGGCATCCTCCAGGAATTCCAGAGTCCGCAATTGGAGACCCGGGCGTGATGATCACCCCGGCGCCTCTCCCACCCTCGCGGGCCGCCCCGCTGGCGGTGGGAGCCGGGCTGCTGATGGCGTGTCTGGCGAGCGGGCCTTTCCTCATCGCCGGACTCGGCGCCGACGTCCGTTGGCTGTTGCCGGTGGGCTTTCAGGCGCTCTGGTGCGGGATCGAAGGCTGGCACACGGCGAGATTCCGGCCCGGAGCCATCCCGGCGGACCCCGCGCTGCTGCGACTCCCGACAGTCACCGGCTTCGTGGCCCTGATCATTGCCTTGGCGGCCTTGGGGGAATGCCTCTGGCGGCTCCGGTCGGGCGCGGTATCGCCATTTTCCCCGCAGGCGATGCTCCTCGGCGCGGTGATCGGACTGGTCGGGGTCGGACTGCGACAGGCTGCGATCCGTCGGCTGGGAAATCGTTTCCGCGACGAGGTGATCCTGATGGAGGGGCAGGAAATCGAGACCGGCGGCGTCTACCGGTGGCTGGCCCATCCGGGCGAGACGGGTTTCGGGCTCGCGATGCTGGGTCTGGCGCTGATGTGTGGAGCGGTGGTCGCCGGCGGCCTGTGGATTTTCCTCCTGCTACCCTTGATGCTCGCGCGCGTGCGCGGTGAAAACCGGCTGTTGTCCGGTTCGCTTACTCGCGGGTGAGCGTCTCGTCGAGGTTCAGCAAGAGGTTCGCCCAGGCGGTGAGGGCGGCGAGTTCAACGGGATCGATCCCGGCGGGGACTGGTGTGGTGCCGTAGGCGATGAGTTTCTTCGCCTCGTCTGGCGCGGCCTGAAACTCGTGCCGATACTCCTGAAGCGCGTGGGCGAGCACTGCCCTCTCGCTGGCGACGGGCGACCGGCCGGTGACCAGGCGGAATCCGCTGTCCACGGGATCGGTGACGCCGGGCTCGAGCAAGCGCGTGGCGAGATGGCGGGCGCTCTCGACGAAGGCCTTCTCGTTGAGCAGGGTCAGCGCCTGGAGCGGGGTGTTGGTCCGCTTGGTCTTGACCCAGCAGGCCTCGCGATCAGCGGCATCGAGTATGGCCATGCTGGGGGGATTCACGGTGCGTTTCCAGACGGTGTAGAGGCTGCGCCGAAAGAGGTCCGCGCCTTTTGATTCGGTGTATTTCATCCCCATCGACATCTCCTCCCAGAGATTGTCTGGCTGGTAGGGATAGACGGAGGGGCCGCCGATCCGCTCCTCGAGCAGACCGCCGACAAACAGCGCCTGGTCCCGGAGAGTGTGGCCGGGCAGCCGCATCCGGGTGGCGCGGGCGAGGAGACGGTTGTCGGGATCGCGCTCGCGCATCGCCGGGGATATGTTCGAACTTTGTCGGTAGGCGGCGCTCATCACGATCAGTTTCTGCATGGCCTTGATGTCCCAGCCGGCGCGGACCAGCTCGGTGGCCAGCCAATCGAGCAATTCGGGATGCGAGGGCAGCGCGCCCTGGACGCCGAAGTCCTCGGAGGTTTTCACCAGCCCGCCGCCGAAGTAGCGCTGCCACCAGCGATTCACGGTGACGCGGGCGGTGAGCGGATGGTTCCCGTCCACCAGCCAGCGGGCGAAGCCGAGCCGGTTTTTCGGGTAATCCGCGTGCATCGGAGGGAGAAACTCGGGCACGTCGCGCTGGACCTCCTCGCCCAAGTCATTGTAGACGCCGCGAATCCGGATGTGGCTGGTGTTCCGGCCCGGGTGGTCCCGCATCACCATGGTGGTCGGCAGGCTGTCGTGAAACTTGACGCGTTCCTCCCGGAGTTTGGCGAGTCGAGAAAAGCGCTCGGCATTTTCGGGACTGCCGTGTTCCCGGAACCAGGCGCGCGGGAGGTTTTTCTGTCTACCGCTTCGTTGCGATTCGGGCAGGGCGACGATCTCTTCCACTCCGGCAGCTTCGGAGATGAGTTCAATTTCGAGGTCTTCCAGAGTGCGACCGTAGTAGCGCAGCTCGTCGATGGACCCTTGGAAATTCGGCCCGTGCACGCCACCTCCGACCCGGAAGATTTCCTTCTCGCCGACGCCTCCGGTGTTGGAGTTGGTGTTGTGAAGGATCCTCGTCACCGCCGCCCGGCCATTCAGATAGATCCTCTGGTGATTGGCGCTCTGGGAGCCGTCATTGGTGACGGTGACGTGAACCCATTTGCCCGCTTCGATGGGATCGACGGTCTCGACGACACCGGCGCCGGCTACCCACCGGGTGATGAGCAGGAATTGGAGCTTCCCGTCCTTGAGTTCGACGACCACACCGGGGCGGGTGGTGCCGCCCTTCTGTCGGGACAGGATCACGCCTTCGGAAACATCGTCGGGACGCATCCAGAATGAGAGGCTGAAGCGGTCGTCGGCACGGAAGCGGCCGAAGCGTCCGACATCGAGCACGCTTTTCCCATCCAGCCGGGCCGCCATGCCCCGAACCCCGTCGACGAAAGTCGGCCGACCTTCCAGGGCGAGGATGTCCTCTCCCAACGCGTCGAATTTCACATGAGCCTCCAGACCATGGGCGACGATGGGAGCGGCGGCGACCGGCCCGGTTGCCAGCCATTTCTCATAAGCCGCATCGAATGCCGGTGAATCGGGGGAGGTTTCGAGATCGGCGATCTCTGCGTCGTAGTCCTTGAGTTTGGCCGATTCCTCCGGCGAGGGCGCGGTGATGTAGGGCTCCGAGTTGCCATACTTGACGGCTCGGCCCGCTTCGGGAACGGCGTTGAAGTAGGCAATCAGCTGGTAGTAATCCTTCTGCGAAATCGGGTCATACTTGTGATCGTGGCACCGGGCGCAACCCATGGTGAGACCGAGCCAGACGGTGCTGGTGGTGTCGACACGATCGACGGCGTTTTCGAGGAGGAACTCCTCGACGACGAGTCCGGCCTCGGAATTGTAGCGGTGGTTGCGATTGAATCCGGTGGCGATGATCTGGGCCTGTGACGGGGCGGGCAGCAGATCGCCGGCGAGTTGTTCGATGGTGAACTGGTCGAAGGGCAGGTTGCGGTTGTAGGCGTCGATGACCCAGTCGCGCCAGGGCCACATCTCGCGCGGCCCGTCGAACTGATAGCCGTCGGTGTCGGCGTAGCGGCTGGCGTCGAGCCACGGGAGCGCCATGGTCTCGCCGAATCGCTTCGATTTCAGCAGGCGATCCACCACCTTTTCATAGGCGTCGGCGCTGTCATCGGCCAGAAAGGCGTCCACCTCGGCGGGGGTGGGCGGCAGGCCGGTGAGGTCGAGAGTCACGCGCCGGATCAGCGTGGCCTTGCTCGCCTCGGGGGATGGGGCGAGTCCCTCGGATTCCAGTCGGGCGAGCACGAAATGGTCGATGGCGTTTCTCGGCCAATCGCCCGCCGCCACCGGGGGCAACGCGGGTGTCTCCGGCGCCACGAATGCCCAATGCTCCTCCCACGGAGCACCCTGGGCGACCCAGCGTCTGAGGAGATCCTTTTCGCCCGGGGTCAACTCGCGCTTGGACTTTGGCGGCGGCATCAGCTCATCTGGATCGTCGTGAAAAATCCGCGTGATCGCCTCGGAGGCGTCGGGATTGCCGGCAACGAAGGCCGCCACCCCGTCGAGATTCGCCTTGGCCTCCGTCTCGCGATCAAGGCGCAGACCGGCCTCGCGATGAGTCGAGTCCGGCCCGTGGCAAAAGAAGCATTTGTCCGACAGAATGGGCCGGATGTCCCGGTTGAAGCGTATCGGAGCCTCATTCTCCACCGCCTGGCCCGTCAAGGCTACGGCGAAGACGAGGCTCGTCACGAAAGCCGGACACGGCGATGGCTGGCGGATAGGCATGGCGTCCGCAGTCTACCACGGGCCGGGGGCCGCGTGACCTCCGAAAACGCGTGACCGCCCGGCACGCGAACGGCGCATCGGACGGCCACCTTTGGGGGGGAGGAAATGGGATCCGGCGGAGCGGACAAGCGGCCCCGCTGAAAATTGGGACGGATCAGCGGAGCTGTTTCTTCAATTTTTTCTCGATCTCCTCCTTGTCGGCCACTCCGACAATCTCATCGACGACCTTGCCGTCCTTGAGAATCTTGAGATTGGGAATCGCCTGAATCTTGAACTGTTTCGCCAGCTCGGGATGGGCATCGATGTCGACTTTGGCGATGGTCGCCTTGCCCTGGAAATCACCGGCCAGCTCGTCGATCACCGGAGCGATCAGCTTGCAGGGGCCGCACCACTCCGCCCAGAAGTCGATCAGCACCACGCCATCGGCGGTGGCGGTGGTGAAATTGTCTTTGGTCAGCGTCAGGGGCTTGGCCTTGCTGTCGGCGGACAGAGCTAGCATCGGCAGGAGCAGGGCGGCGGCGAGGAGGGGGAGTGGGTTTTTCATCGGTTCAATGGGGTGTTAGCGGATTGGACGGAGAAGTCGGACGATTCTTTCAGAAAATTGCGCGGTCATCACCCCCGGGAAGGCGGGGAGGCGGGTCAGGGCCGGATGCCGTATCTCCGCAATTTCTGGCGCAGGGTCAATCGGGAAATCCCCAGCCACCTCGCCGCCTGAGCCTGGTTGCGCCCGCTCAGATTGAGGGCCTCGGAGAACAGCGCCCGCTCCATGGTTTCCACCATTTCCGCATGGGCGCCGGCGATCTCTCCCTGCTTGGCACGCTGGATCGCGGCCCGGGCCAGCTCCTCGAGGCTCCGCAGCGCGGTTCCTCGTCCGTCGGTATCCGGGGAGAAGGCGTGTTCGCTCTCACGCAGGATTTTCTGCAAATCGGAGGCGTCGATGGCGTAGCCGCGGGCGTTGATCAGGGCTTTGCGGATCACATTCTGCAACTGTCGGACATTGCCCGGCCATGGTTGCTCCTCCAGATAGCGCAGCGCACGGGTGGTGATGGCGGGCCGGGCGACGTTCAGTTCGCGACCATAGCGCTGGAGGAAAAAATCGGACAATCGCGGGATGTCCTCCGTCCGCTCCCGCAGCGGCGGCAGGGCGATGGACGCCACATTGAGCCGGTAGAACAGGTCCTCGCGAAACTCGCCGGTCGCGACCATGCGCTCGAGATCCCGGTGAGTGGCGGCGATGATGCGCACATCGACGGGGATGTCGGCCCGGCCTCCCACCCGCTGGATGCGCTTCTCCTGCAACACCCGCAGGAGTTTCGCCTGGAGTGAGAGATCGAGATCGCCGATCTCGTCGAGGAACAGGGTGGCGTTGTGAGCTTGCTCGAACTTTCCCACCCGCGACGAGATCGCCCCGGTGAAGGCGCCCTTTTCATGACCAAAGAGTTCGGACTCCAGCAGATTCTCGGGAATGGCCGCGCAATTGACGGTGACAAAAGGCTGATGGGCGCGATGGCCATGCTGATAGAGCGCGCGGGCGATCAGCTCCTTGCCGGTGCCGGTCTCGCCACGGATCAGCACCGTCACTGGTGTGGCGGTGAGCCGACCCAGGGATTTATAGACCTCCAGCATGGCGCGGCCACCGCCAATGAGAGCGTCGCCGGGCTCCGCGCTGGAAGTGTCGGCGTCGCCGATCGCCACCGCGTTGGACATGCGCCGCGCGGCCGCGATGGCCTCGGCCACCACTCGCCGGAGTTCCTCCGCCTCCACGGGTTTGGGGAGAAAATCATAGGCGCCGCCCTTGATGGCTTCGATCGCCGTGCCGCTGCCGGGACTGGCCGCCGTGGCGATCACCGGCAGCTTTGGCCGCGTCCGCCTCAGTTCGTGCAACAAGGGTGTGGTGCCGACCTCCCCCGAACCGCTGATCGCCGCGTCGCAAATGACGGCGTCGAATGTCTCCGTCTGACACAACTCCATCGCCTCCTCCCCCGTCCGACAGGTTACCAGATAACAGTCCTCACGCGCGAAAGCCGCCGACAAGCGATCCACCGCCAATGGATCGGGATCGGCTATCAAAAGACGGGCGGAACGAGGCGGCATGGTACGGGACGGGCTACGGGTGGTAGCTTTTTTACCATACAGTGGTCAATCGGTGACCAGCAAGCGGGAATCGTGTCAGAAAGGCTGCTTTGCCAACGCTGATTTTCAAGGCCTTACGAAAACCACAAAAGATTGGCACAGGACTTGCGGATAAGGGGGAACAGTCACGAAACCATTCACATCCAACGACTGAACCGACCATGAAAAAAATCGAAGCCATCATCAAACCCTTCAAGCTTGAAGAAGTTAAGGAAGCTCTCACCGAAGCCGGTGTTCGCGGAATGACCGTCAGCGAGGTCAAAGGTTTCGGCCGCCAGAAAGGCCATACCGAAATCTATCGCGGCAGTGAGTACACCGTGGATTTCCTGCCCAAGGTGAAACTGGAAATCGTCACCGAAGACGACGACGCGGATTCCGTGGTCAGCACCATCGTGAAAGCCGCCGCCACCGGCAAGATCGGGGACGGCAAAGTCTTCGTGTCCACCGTCGAGGATGCGGTCCGCATCCGTACCGGCGAGAAGGGCCCCGACGCCATCGCCACCAGCGCCGAGTGATTTTTTCTCCGGCCCGCGCGGATCGAAACGCCTCGTCGGCCAAAAGTCACTTCCAAGCGCCTTCGGGACTCGTCTCCCGAAGGCGTTTTTTTGTGCCTCACACGATCATACCCGCCGCCACGGTGGCGTTGGTCTGGGGATCGATGAGAATGAAACTGCCCGTGATCCGGTTCCTCCGATAGCTGTCGTGGAGCAGCGGAGCCGAAGTGCGCAGCGCGATGCGACCGATGTCGTTGAGGCGAAACTCGAGATCATCCTCGATCTTGTGGAGCGTGTTGATGTTGACCTTGTAGCGCACTTCCTGGACCACGGCCTTCACCTCACGAGTGGTGTGGCGGAGGATGTATTTGCCCCGGGGATTCAGTTTCAACTCGTCGGAGAACCAGCAGATCATGGCGTCGATGTCCTGACTTTTCTGCGGCTGATTGTTCGGCTTCACAATCATGTCGCCGCGGCTGATATCGATCTCGTCCTCCAGAGTGATGGTGGTCGAGAGCGGCGCGAAGGCCTCCTCCATCGGTCCCTCGAAGGACTCGATCGTCTTGATGCGCGTGCTGAAGCCCGAAGGTTGCACCACCACCTCGTCACCCGGTTTGAACACCCCGCCCGCGACCCGGCCCGCGTAGCCGCGGAAGTCGTGGTACTCGTTGGAGTGGGGACGGATGACCCACTGCACCGGGAAACGGGCGTCGACGTGGTTGTGATCCGACCCGATGTAGACCGTCTCCAGATGATAGAGCAGATCCGGACCGTGATACCAGGGCATCTTGTCGCTCTTGGTGACGACGTTGTCCCCGTTGAGGGCGGAGAGCGGGATCGCGGTGATGTCCACGAGATTGTCCAGCCGTGAGGAGAAGCGGCGGAATTCCTCCACGATCCTGTCGTAGGCTTCCTGGGAGTAATCCACGAGATCCATCTTGTTGACCGCCAGCACCACGTGACGGATGCGCAGCAGATCGGCGATGAAAGCGTGCCGACAGGTCTGCTCGATGACGCCATGGCGCGCGTCGACGAGAATGATCGCCAGATTCGCCGTCGAGGCCCCCGTCACCATGTTCCGCGTGTACTGAATGTGGCCGGGGGTGTCGGCGATGATGAATTTCCGCTTCGGAGTCGCGAAGTAGCGATAGGCCACGTCGATGGTGATGCCCTGCTCGCGCTCGGCCCGCAGCCCGTCGGTCAGCAGCGCCAGATTGATGTTTTCATCGCCGCGCTGTTTGGAACTGCGCTCGACGGCCTCCATCTGATCCTCGAAGGTGTTCTTCGAATCATAAAGGAGCCGACCGATGAGAGTCGATTTGCCGTCATCGACGGAACCCGCGGTGGTGAACCGCAACAAGTCCATGTCGAGATAGCCGTCGGTAGTATTCGCTTCGCTCATGAGAAAGGTGGAAAAGTAAAAGGTGAAAAGGTTTGACCTGATTCAGGCACGGAGTCGTTTGGCAAGCGCTTCAATGCCGCGGGAAATCGATCGAGCATCTTCGCGTTTCTGCTCGGCTTCCTCCGTCGAGAGATAGGCCAGATCCTGGGCGAGATAGAGCATGCTTCGCACTTCTCCGCATGAGCCTTTCGCTGTGTCCAGAAACCTGGCAAAATCAGCGGGCGTTCTGCGCTCGAATCCCTCGGCAATATTGTTCATCACGGACACCGCCGCACGCTGGACTTGATCGCGGAATCCATAATCGCGCTCTGCCGGGGTTTTTGCGGCAAAGGAACGATAAATCGCGACCGCTTGCGCTCTCGCCTGCTGCCAGATTCTAAGATCCTCAAATTCTCTCGCAAAATTCTCGTTCATTGCTTGTTCGGGTTCCGGATCGACAGCGACCTTACACCTTTCACATTCGAACCTTTCCACGCCGCGAAGCGGCCTAGAAATACCCTTCCTTCTTCCGGTCCTCCATCGCGGTCTCGGAGCGCTTGTCGTCGGCGCGGGTGCCGCGCTCGGTCTGACGGGCGGTGGCGACTTCCTGGATGATGTCGTCGAGGGTCGACGCGTCGGACTCGACCGCGCCGGTGCAGGTGGCATCCCCGATAGTACGGAAGCGCACCCGCCGGGTCTCGGCCTTCTCGTCGTCGCCGAGGGTCACGAATTCCGACACCGCCAGCCAGGTGCCTCCACGGCGAAACACGGGGCGCTCGTGGGCAAAATAGAGACTGGGCAGCGGTATGCCCTCGGCCTTGATGTACTGCCACACGTCCATCTCCGTCCAGTTGCTGAGAGGAAACACCCGGAAATGCTCGCCGTGATGTTTGCGACCGTTGAAAAGATTCCAAAGCTCGGGCCGTTGATTCTTCGGATCCCACTGACCGAAATCATCGCGGTGCGAAAAGAATCGCTCCTTGGCGCGGGCTTTTTCCTCGTCCCGCCGACCTCCACCGAGGCAGGCATCATACTGGTTGGCCTCGATCGCCTCCAGCAGGGTCACCGTCTGCAGCGCGTTGCGGCTGGCGTTGGGGCCCTTCTCCTCGCGGGCGGTGCCGCGGTCGATGGAATCCTGCACCAGGGCCACGATCAACTCCGCGCGAGCCTCCTCGACGAAGCGATCCCGATACTCCAGCGTCTCGGAAAAATTGTGCCCGGTGTCCACATGCAGCAGCGGGAAAGGAAGGCGCGCGGGATGAAAGGCCTTTCTCGCGAGGTGAGCCATCACGATGGAATCCTTGCCCCCCGAAAAGAGGAGCGCCGGGCGCTCGAACTGGGCGGCCGTCTCGCGGAGGATGTAGATGGCCTCCGACTCCAGCTGCTTGAGGTGGTTGACCTGGTAGGAATGTATCTGGTTGTCCATGGAACTGCTGAAATGATTGGGCGCCGTCACGATTGGCCGAGGCGGACGCGACCGGACACCGCCTCGTGGAGTTTGGCAAGCGATTCGCCCTCGCTTTCCGCCTCGGTGTCGAGGACGAGGTCGGCGCGGTCGGGTTCCTCGAAGGCGGAATCTCGGCCGGTGAACTGCTTGACCTCGCCCGCCCGGGCCTTGGCGTAGAGGCCTTTCACATCGCGCGCGGCGCAGGTCTCGAAGGAGGCTTTCACGTAGACTTCCAGCAAGTCGTCGCCACCGATGATCTCGCGGGCGATGGCGCGGAGTTCGTTGTTCGGAGTGATGAACGAGGCGATGGTCACCACGCCGGCGTCGCTGAAGAGTTTGGCCACCTCGGCGACGCGGCGGATGTTTTCCTTCCGATCCTCGTCGGAAAAGCCGAGGTTTCTGTTGAGACCGGTGCGCACATTGTCACCATCCAGCAGCTTGGTGAAAATCTCCTCCTCGTGCAACCGGCGCTCCAGCAGGTGGGCCAGGGTGCTTTTGCCCGAACCGCTCAGGCCGTAGAGCCACACCACCAGTCCGCGCTGACCGAGGAGAGACTCCTTGGCTTCGCGGGGCAGCATCCGGTCGAAAGTGGGATGAAGGTTGGTGGACATCGTGTAGTCGGGGCCAATGCGGGAAATGCCGTCCGTCGAAAGCGGGAGAAAATCAAAAAAATCCTGTCCTCAAATCACGAAATCCACATCCTCATGCAGCCCGCACTCCCGTTTCAGGCCGAAGAAGCGCGTTTCTTCCGGGGTCAGTCCGTCGGTTAACTTCCGGCTCGTGTGCCAGTCGCCGATGGACACGTAGCCCTGTTCCCAGAGCGGATGATAGGGCAGATCGTGTCGTTTCAAGTAGTCGAAAACATCCTTGTCGGTCCAATCGACAATGGGGTGGACCTTGATCCGGTCGTTGGCCACCGCCAGCACCGAGGTACTCTCCCGGCTCTTGCTCTGCTGGCGGCGCAGCCCCGCGATCCAGGCATCGACGCCCAGTTCTCCGAGTGCCCGGTGCATCGGCTCGACCTTGTTGATGCGATTGTAGAGTTCGATCCCGTTGAGCCCCTGCTCCCAGAGCTTGCCATAGCGGCGCTCCTGCCAGGCCGGGCTCATCGCGCTGCGATAAACCTTCAGGTTCAGCGAAAGCCGTTCCGTGAGTTCGTCGATGAACTCGTAGGTCTCGGAAAACAGGTAACCCGTGTCCACCAGGATGACGGGGATGTCCGGCCACTGCCGGGCCACGAGATGCAGAGAAACCGCCGCCTGCGCGCCGAAGCTCGAACTGAGCGCGATACGCGGCTGAAAGGTTTCCAAAGCCCAAGCCACCCGAGCCTCCGCGTCGGCGGTTTCGAGCCGGGCGTTCTCTTCACGAACGTCGATCCCCAGACGTTCGCCCACCACCTCGATGGCTGGGCGAGCGGGTTCGACGGTAGCGTCAGTGGAACTGGAAGCGGAAGCGGACATGGAAAAACCTAATTCCCTATCGGAAAAGTCGGGATTGTGACTGGGATAGGATTACTTCCGGTTTCAGATCGGGTCAAGCGGGGAAAGGCGGGATTTTTGTGATCGGAACAATCCCTATCGGCCGATAGGAGAACTTCCCGGCCACCAGGACCGTCGGTTGACGGATACAAGAGGGTTATGTCGCGGACTCAACAGGGTTGGGTCACGGCCTTTTCAGCCTCACCCCATGAGGATCGACCTCGCGCTGAATCGCGCAATTCTCAGAACTGCGCCTCGTTCGTGCTTGACATGGCCGCGCGTTTTACCTGAAGTGATGTGATTGGAACTTGCCTGCACCAGTCGATAGCGCGCCGAGGCCGCGAAGCCCGACGTTAGCCCATCGGCGACAGTTTCGCTTTCTTGCCCCCGTTTTTTCCATCCTCATCCCATTTACCTCCCCTGTTCGACGATCTCCTCAGGGACCATCGTCCACTCTCCCGATAAAATAACGCGCGATCCGAATCAACCCAGCAGTCCCGTCATGGCCGCCCCAACTAACGCCGGTGTTTCCAAACAGGAACGTCGGCATCTCACGGTGATGTTTTGCGACATTGTCGGCTCGACCCAGCTTTCAGAGAAGCTGGATCCGGAGGATTTCGCCGACTTGTTGGTGCGTTATCAAGAGATCTGCCAGGAGAGCTTGGAACGCTACGGGGGCTATCTCGCGAAGTTTTTGGGAGACGGTATCCTCGCCTACTTCGGCTATCCGGACGCGGTGGAAAACAGCGGGCTGAGCGCCGCCAACACCGGCCTGGATCTGCTCCGGGCGATCAAGCAGCATCCCTGGCGGGAGGAACTGGGCTTGGCCGAGGCAATCCAGATCCGCATCGGGATCGATACCGGGACGGTGGTGGTAGGCGACATGTCGACGGGTGAAGCCGGGGCGATTGTGGGTGCGACCCCGCATGTGGCGAGCCGATTGCAGGGAGAGGCCAGGCCCGGCGAGATGGTGGTCTCCGCGGCCACGCACGAGTTGATTCTCGGGAAGATCGAGACGGAGTTCGTGGGCAATCGGGAATTGCGCGGAGTGAGCAAACCCGTGTCCGTCTACCGGGTCATCTCGGCGCTCCCCTTCATCGATCAATTTGACCGGATGAACGGCGGGGCGGACAGCCAGTTCGTGGGGAGAAAGAAGGCCCTGGAGAAATTGACGCAGCTCTGGCATTCCGTCCGACAGGGCAATCCAACGATCACTTTGTTGACCGGCGATGCCGGGATGGGGAAATCCCGTCTGACCCGCGAATTCGAGAAGCTGCTGCGGGGGAATGGGGACACGGAGGTGATCCAACTCTCGACGACTCCCTTTCACGGGGGCTCGGACTACTTTCCTCTCATCGATTGGATGTCGCGGAAAGTCCTGCAATTCACCGACGAACTCTCCGGCGAGGAACGCTACGCGCGGGTGGTGCGCCACGTGGGCTGTTGTGGCGGCGATCCGGAGCGCGATGCTCCCGTGCTCGCTGCTCTGATAGGCATCGAAGGCAGTCCGCCGCCCCCTCCCGGCTATACCCCGGAGGCCCAGGCACAACATCTGCGGCTGATGTTTACCCGCTGCCTGGGGCACGCGGCCGAGAAGGGAGCGCTCCTCGTGGTGGAAGATCTGCACTGGATGGATCCCTCGACCTTCGAATGGATTCGGCAGTTGAAGCAACACCTGGAAAATGTCCCGCTGATGATCCTGGTCACCTCCCGCCCGAGCGAGAAGACGAGCGAACTGGAGGCGGATGTGCACATTCCTATCGAACCCATGTCGGCCAGCCAGACGACCGGGCTGGCCAACGACATCGCGGGCGCCCGACTGCCTTCCCCGGTATTGAAAAATCTGGTGGAATGGGCGGCGGGAAATCCGCTTTTCATCGAGGAATTGACGCGCAGCATCGTCCGCTCAGACATGCTGGTTCGACGCGGGGACCACTACGACCTGAATCGCGCGCTACCGACCCTGAATGTGCCGCGCACTCTGGAGGACGCGCTGCTGGTCCGCCTCCAGACACTGGGTGAAGCCCGGGAAGTGGCTCTGGTGGCCTCGATTTTCACCGGCCGCGCCACCATCGAGGGGGTTGCCAAGGTGTGGGAAGGTGATACGGGCTATCTGGATCAGCACTTTCATCGATTGCTGGAAGCGGGCGTGATGGAAACGGAGGATGGGAGCTTTTGGTCCTTCCGTCACGTCCTGCTCAAGGAGGCCGCCTACAAGTCGATCCTGCGGAAGGAGCGGCAGGCTTACCACCGCCGCATGGCCTCGCTGTTGGAGGCGGACCAATCGATGCCGGGATTCGGTAAACCTGAAATCCTCGCCCATCACCTCGCCCGGGGAGGGAGGGAAACCGAAGCGATCCCCCATCTCATCGAAGCCGGCGTCCGCATGGTCCGGCTCTCGTCCTACCTCGAGGCGATCAAGCATCTGGAGGTGGCTCTGGAGATCATCGCCAAGCACGGCCCAATGGTGGAAGCGGAGCTGTCGGTGCGCATCCTGCTGGGCGCGGCCCTGGTCTCGGTGCGCGGATTCGCCGCCGACGAGGTGTTGGATTGCTACGCTCGCGCGGAGCGGCTCAGCCACCAGATCGAGGAGAAATCCACCCACTTCGCCGCGATGTGGGGCCTGTGGGTCTACTATCTGGTCCGCGGAGAATTGAAACGCGCGGAGGGATTCGCCCAAACGCTGCTGGACCTGGGAGAGACCTCCGGAGAGGACGGCATGCTGGTCGAGGGCAACTGGACGCTGGGCGATGTGAAATTCTGGATGGGAGACCTGGCCAAATCACGGGAACTGCTGGAGAAGGCGGGCGCCATCTATGTCGCGGAGCGGCATCACCCCAACGCCTATCGCTACGGACAGGACCCGGGTGTCAGTTCGATGTGCTATCTCTCTTTCGCGCTCTGGTTTTCCGGAGAGCATCGCGCCGGTTTGGAAACGGTCGAGAAGGCGTTGTCCCTGGCGAAGGTGTTGAGACATCCACACACCGAGGCCTGGGCCCTGGGATTCGCCACCATGGTGAATCTGGTGAGCAATCATCTCCAACGGGCGGAGGATCTGGCCGAGCAGACCCTGGCTTTCGCCAATGAACAGGTGATGCCTTTCTGGCAGGCATGCGGGGCCACTTTCCTGGGATTGACCCGGGTGCGCGGCGGCCGGATCAAGGAGGGACGCGCCCTCGCGGAACAGGGTTACGCCGCCTGCGGAGCTATCGGGGCGCGGGTCCTGGAGCCGCTCTTCGCGACCATGGTGGCGGAGTGCCAGTTGGCGGATGGCGATGCGGTCGCGGCCATGACAGTGGTGGAGGAGGGATTGAAGCGCGTATATGAAAAGGAGGAATGGGTCTGCGCGCCCCCCTTGTTGAGGCTGAAGGGCATCATCCTCGGCCTGGGCGGCAACCTGGAGGCGGCCGAGGTGGCTTTCTGGGAGGGGCTGGAAATTTCTCTCAACAACGGATCGGATTCGTTCACCCTCGACCTGGCCAGCGACCTGGCCGGTCTGCCACTGTCGCCGAAACGCTCGGACATCGTGCGGGGACATCTCGAGCGCATGGTCGAACGGTTCGCGGAAACGCCCACCGCCGACGTGACGAGAGCGCGGGCGTTTCTGGAATGAATTTCCCGAGTGAACCGATAACAGATACCCGCCACCCGTCATGCCCAAGTACGTTCGACGCCCCGGTATCCAGATCCTGGAGCCACCCTACCTCGCGGAGGAGACCACCTTCTTCGCGTTCGTCATTCGCACCGACCCCGACACGGTGCAGCGAGAGCTGATCGATCCCTATCTCAACGCCCCGCTGGGGACTCTCGAGAAGCCTCCGGCACACTACAAGCTGAAGACTCGTTTCGTGCTCGCGGTCTTCAATCACATCGCGAACTTCAAGTGCATCGACCAGCCGGACTCCCAGATCGGGCGTTATACGGAGGAGGAATTCGCCATCTGGATGCTGATCGAGGACGAGGTCTCCGGCAACAACTACTGGTATCATCCCTACATGGTGGTCGACAACGTCTACGCGCTCACCATCGGACGCGAAGTCTACGGCTTTCCCAAGGGGATCGCCCAGTTCGACATGACGAAGACGCCCGAGCGCAAACCACTGCAGGCGCGCGCCATCGCGATCCCCCAGTTCGATCCCACCCACATGAGTTCGTGGATGCCGATCGCGACGGCCTTGCCGCCTTTTGTGAGGGAATACGCGGATCCCGCTTTCGAGGAGAACGATTTCGAGGACTCGGGCAGTTTTCTCGACGCCATCCATGCTCACATCGTGCCGCCGGAAGCCGAATTGGCGAATTTCGCCGCCGAGGAACATCAAGGACTGATCGGCGATGTGGCGCTGATAGTGGCCAAGTTGCTGGGGTTGGACGCGCCCTTCCTTTTCCTGAAACAATTCCCGGGGGCGGCCGACACCGGCGAGGCGGTATACCAGGCGATCGTGGAGGCGCCCCTGGAGGTGACCCGGGTGCGCAAGGTGCGACCGCTCCTGCCGTGGCGCGTGGAGTTGGCGGACTACGACAGCCACCCGATCCTAAGAACGCTGGGCAGGAAAGGCGACGCCTCGATCCGCCCGTGGTTCTCGGGATGGTTGTTGATGGATTTCCATGTGCCGCCCGGCAAAGTGCTGCACCAGATCACTTGAAGGCGGGAGCCAGCGCGCAAAAAAGATGACAGAGGGGGAGAAACAAACAAAAGAGCGGATCGCGATCCTGGGCGGAGGAGCCAGCGCCATGGCGGCCGCCCACTACCTGACGGAGGGGGCCAATGCCGGTCGTTATGAGGTCACTCTCTACCAACGGGGGTGGCGCCTCGGCGGCAAGGGAGCCAGCGGTCGCAACGCCGACCACAACGAACGGATCGAGGAGCACGGTCTCCACATCTGGCTCGGCTTTTACGAGAATGCTTTCCGGCTGTATCGCGATGTGTTCGATGAGTGGCAGCGGCCACCGGGACATCCGTGGAATGATTGGAACGGGGGCGCTTTCAAGAAATTCAGCTACACACCCCTGTTCGAGCAGCGGGAGGATGGCGGCTGGGATTGGTGGAACCTGACTTGGCCGGAAAACAACAAGCTCCCCGGCGATGGCGATACGTTCTCTCTCTGGTCGATGATCCACCAGATACGGCGATTCCTGAAACAGTTCTCCCGCGGAGCGCGCAAGCATGCCGGTCACGCCCCGCTGTTTCCGGTCGATGAGGAGATCGACGACGATTTCTACGCGTCGCTGCAGCAACTGCTGGGAGACATCGGGGATGGGCATCCCGCCATCACCCTCGACGCGCATCTCCAGATCGAGGGACTCAATCACGCGGCGACCACATTTTTCGGCTTCAATGATGACATCGCGGATACCGAGGACAACCGGAACAAGGTGACGGCGCTTGTCGCCCTCTGCGACCACACCATCGCCACGTTGAGAAAAGAGGAAGTATCCTTCACCGGCGGCCTGCGAAAGCTCAGGATCGCTCTCGAATTCGGCCTCGTCCTCTTGCGGGGCCTGTTCTGGCACGCGTGGGACATCCTGCGACACAATCTCGATGTGCTGGACAAATACGAATTCCGGGAGTTCCTCGCCAGACATGGCGGCGGATCCGACCTCCTGAATTCGGCCTTGGTGTTGGCCTGGTACGATCTGGTGTTCGCCTTTCCCCAAGGCGATTGGGAAAAAGCGCCCAACTGCGCGGCGGGCGTGACGATCCGCGGCTACTACCGGCTGTCGTTCACCTACAAAGGTGGCGTTTTCTGGAAGATGCAGGCCGGTATGGGAGACACGATCTTCACCCCGATCTACGAAGTGCTGAAGGCTCGGGGCGTGAGATTCCGCTTTTTCCACGACGTCAGGGAGCTGATCCCGCACACCGGCGGGGAACTCATCGACAAGGTCCGCATCCAGCCCCAGGCGACCGTGATCGACGGCGACTACGATCCGCTGGTGCGGGTGAAGAACCTGGACTGCTGGCCTGATCGGCCTCTCTATCGGCAGTTGAAAGAGGCACAGCAGCTGGAGCAGGGCGACGAATTGCCCGGCGGCGGATATGACCTCGAGTCGGACTTCACCCGGTGGGATCCGCAACTCCCGGAGATCTCCCTGAAGTTCCTGGCCGTCGATGATCCGGAGAGCGGGATCTACGGCTTCGAACACCTCCTGTTCGGACTCTCGGTGGGCTCCATCCAGACGACGTGTTCACGCCTGCTCGCCATGGACCCGATGATGGCGGCAATGGAGCAGCATCTGAAAACAGTCCGCACCCAGGCCTACCAACTGTGGATGAACCGAGACCTCGCCGCGACAGGTTGGCCGGAGGCATCGCCCATCGGGACGCATTTCGAAAATCCACTCAACACCTGGGCCGACATGACTCACCTCATCAGCCGGGAGGACTACCCGGCCGGCTCCGAGCCGGCGCTGCTTTCCTATTTCTGCGGCCCGATGAAAGACGACGCGCCACCGAATTCCGCCGTCGATCTCCTGCGCAAGGCCCGCGCCCGGGTCGCCCAGAACAGTGTCGGTCTGAGACAGAGCCTGCTCGGGATCTGGCCGCAATTGCAGGATCGCAACGGGGGCTTCGATCCCACGGCGATCATGGAAGAGTTCGTCAAGGCCAACATCAGCGGCTCCGACCGCTACGTGCTGTCCGTGGCCGGATCGACCGAGTACCGGCTGCGTGCCGATGGCACCCGGTTTCGCAACCTCACCCTGGTCGGCGACTGGACGAGGAACAACTTCAACGCCGGCTGCATCGAGGCCGCCGTGATGTCGGGGATGCAGGCGTCGCACGCCATCTCGAAACATCCGCCTCTCGACACCATCGTGGGCAACAATGGTCCCTGATGCGCCCACCCGACCCTTGCCCGGTTTGAAGACCCGAAAATTGGACCTCGTCATCGTGGGCGCCGGCCCCGCCGGACTATCGCTGGCGATGCATCTGGTGGCGCTCGACCCGGGCTGGGCTCGCCGACTCGTGGTGGTCGAGGCAGGTCGTCACCCGCGACCAAAGCTCTGCGGCGGCGGCGTCACCCACTATGCGGAGTGCGTGCTGCGTCGGCTCGGGCTCAGCGTGCCCGGCAACCATGTCCGGGTTCGGGAAGCCGAATTCCGGCATCGGGAAAGCCATTTTCGGATCGTCGCCAATCCACTGTTCCGCGTCTTTCATCGACCGGAATTCGACGATTGGCTGGCGAGGGAAGCGCGTGGACGCGGCATCGAAATCCTTGAGGAAGAACCGGTGTCCATGATCGAGGAAACACCCGGCGCGGTGCTCGTGCGGACCGCCTCCCTCCAGATCGAGTCCCGCGTCCTCGTGGGCGCCGACGGAGCCAACAGCACGGTGAGACGGCTCCTGCGCTGGAAAGACCCGACCCGGTTGGCGCGGCTGCTGGAAGTGCGCACGCCGGGCGACGCCGCGTGGGTGATGGGCGACCACGAGGGCAAGGCCGGCTTCTTCTTTCACGAAATGAGCGAAGGGCTCCAGGGATACTATTGGGATTTCCCGATGACGAATGGGGGAACTCCAGAGATGAATCGGGGAGTCTTCGATAGTCGTTTCGTGGAGCGCGGAGAGCGCCCGCTGCCACGGCGCATACTCGAGGACGCGCTCAGCCAGCGGAAAATCGCGCCGAAAGATGTCGCCCTGCGCGGACATCCGATCCGCTGGTTTCACACCCGCGCGGAGATTTCCCGGGACCGGGTGCTGCTGGTGGGCGACGCCGCCGGAGCCGATCCGTTGATGGGAGAGGGCATCTCGTTCGCGCTCGGCTATGGCCGCCCCGCGGCGCTAACCATCGACCGGGCCTTCGCCGGGGGAGAGTTTTCCTTTTCCGACTACCGCGATCTACTCCGTCGCGAAGCTCTCTTTCGCCACCTCAGGATGCGGTTGACCCTGGCGAAGTTCGCCTACACCCCGCGTCCCGCCTGGCTCACCGACGCCCTTTGGAAATTGACGGGAGGGGTGGCGAAACTGACCCCGTGGTCTGATCCGGGGTTCGAACCATTGAAGGGCCGGCGGGCGAAAAAATACCTGCGCTGAAACGGGCGCCAAGCGGCATCAGTTGGGCGATCTGGCGGACCTGGATTATTTTGGCAACGTGCGAGACATACCGCTAGATCCGTGGGCGGCAGTCGAAATCAGGGTTGAGTGTCCAGGTCGGGGACCCAACAGGGTTGGGTCGAGGACTGAACAGGGTTGGGTGCGAAATTGGGGGACGCTCGGCGCGCGTCAGTGGCCTGGCCGGGGGAGGGCTCGGCCTTTCCGTCCGAATGGCTCGGATGGGGCTTTCTCGTGGCGGTAAATGGCTTCGAATGGATTCGGAGGGCTTTCTCGTGGCGGTAAATGGCTTCGAATGGTTTCGGAAGGCTTTCTCGTGGCGGTAAATGGCTTCGAATGGTTTCGGAAGGCTTTCTCGTGGCGGTAAATGGCTTCGAATGGTTTCGGTGGGCTTTCTCGTGGCGGTAAATGGCTTCGAATGGATTCGGAGGGCTTTCTCGTGG
>CAYTNL010000086.1:0-7151 GCA_964439145.1 uncultured Verrucomicrobiales bacterium | reverse complement strand
GGGCTTTCTCGTGGCGGTAAATGGCTTCGAATGGATTCGGAGGGCTTTCTCGTGGCGGTGAATGGCTTCGAATGGATTCGGAGGGCTTTCTCGTGGCGGTGGATGTGGTTTTTATCGCGTTTTTGTTCCGCATGATTGTTTTCGGATTGCTTACTCGCCCAGTCCGGCGATGTCCGCGGCGAGATGGGGGTGGTATTCGTATCGCTCGCTGATGGTCCCGGACGTCGGCATGGCGGGCGATTGAATAGCGGCCTTCCTGGTGAGGGCGCGTGACGGGGGCTGGTTGTCGCGGGACTTAACCACGGAGGCGTCGGAAGATCCGGATAGGGATGGCGGGATATCAGGGCGCGCGCTCCGTCCCGACTCCCACCGCGGCCAGTTTGCCATCGGCGGTGCGGCAGTAGATGCGACCATGGGCGAGCACGGGGATGGTCCAGCATTTGCCTTCGAGGATCTGCTGACGCAGGCGGGGCCGGAAACCTTCGGGTGTGGCTTCGAAGAGGGTGAGCATTCCCTGGTCGAAGAGGATGATGGTGTCGCCCGCGGCCATGAGCCCTCCGCTGCCGAAGCCTTCCTCGGCCCAGACGGTTTCGCCGGTCCGGAAGTCGGTGCAGACCAGTTCGGTGGGGCGATGGGTGGTGCCGTGGAGGGAGTAGACGTGGTCGCCGATGATTACGCCGGGATTGAAGTACCATTTCAGGTCTTTCTGCTCCCACACCACCTCGGGGGGACCACCGGGCCGGTTCTCGAGAAGCACTGAGCCGGAGGCCGACGACAAGAGGATCCGCTCGCCGCGGACCACCGGATCGGCGGCGTTGACGTCGCGGCTGGACTTCCACGGATGCGACCACGCGGCCGCGCCGGTCTCGAGATGGAGGCCGATCAGTGCTTCGGCCGAGAACAGCAGGTGCCCCGCGCCCGGCTCTCCGGCGGGAAAGGGCACCACCGTCGCGTAGCCTCCGGTATCCCGACTGGGCAGCCATCGGGTGCGGCCGTTGTCCCGATCCAGGGCGATCCCGCCGCGCCCCACGTTCAGGATCACCAGGTCGCCCTGAATGAACGGCGATCCGGCGAAGCTCCACTCGGGCAGTTTGAGATCGTGATCGGCGAGCAGATCCCGACGCCAGATTACGGCGCCGCTTTCGAGGTCGAGCCGGAAGGCGTGGCCTTTTTTGCTCAGCGTGTAGACCGAGCCCTCGTGAACGGTCGGCGTCGCCGAGGGACCGCCCTCGTAGTAGAGCGGATCGAGTTCGCAGGCGTAGTCGTGCCGCCACAGCACCTCGCCGGTGCGGGTGTCGAGGCACCAGACGGTGTCGGTCTCGTCCCGGTTGCCCATGGTCAGGAGCCGATGCCCCACGACCGTCACGCTGCTGAATCCCGTGCCCACCTCGGCGCGCCACCGCACCGGGAGGGTGTCCGGCAATTTCTCGGGAACCGTCTCCGTGGAGATGCCGTCGTGGTTCGGCCCGCGCCACCGCGGCCAGTCGGAGGCGAGGAGATGCCCGGCGAAATCGGGCATGCCGAGCAACAGCATCAGGGTGACCAGGCGGGAACAGGGGGAGGGAGAGAACGGGACTCGGGACATGGCTGGATGGGAAAACGACCGCTTGCTGCGCGAGGGAAGCGGCTGGAAAGCGGGCCTCCCCCCGGGGACGGGGAATGAGACGCGGGCAGCGGCGAAAATCTTCGATTCCGGTTGCCGGACGCATCCCTGGCGCGTAACCATGGCCGCCATGATCTTTCGCCGACTCCCGATCTACCCGCTTGTGCTCATGCTTGGTGGCATCTCCCAGGTCCGGGCCGACGAGGAGCGCACCGAAGAATCGTTCATCCCGAACTACGCTGTCGCCTCCAGCTATTTCACCTGGAACTCGGACGCCGATTTCTCCGGTAGTGGCGGGGGCTCCGTGAGCCAGGAGGAGGCCGGGGTGGAGGCCAATGTGCCGGTGTTGTTCCGCGAGGGACTGCGCATCACGGCGGGGGCGCAGTATCGATGGAACCGGCTGGATTTTTCGGGAGTGCCCGAGCCGCTCGGCTCCCGCAGCTTCGATCTCCACCGGGTCGACCTGCCGATCAATGCCTGGGCCGATTTCAATGATCGTTGGAAACTCTGGTTGCGCCTCCAACCGGGCTGGTATTCCGATTTCGGATCGGTCGGTTCGGACGATTTCATCCTCACTTCACTGGCGCTGCTTTCCTATCGCTGGTCGGACTCGCTGAAGGTGGCCTTCGGCGCCTTCTACTCCCGCGATCTCGGCGAGGAGCGGGTGCTGCCGGCGCTGGGTTTCATCATCGAACCGGATCCGAGCTGGTATCTGGCCCTCACTTTTCCCCGGATAGAAATGGCCTACGCGCCAACGCCCGACTGGCTCATCTCCGGCCGCGCCGTGCTCGGGGGCGCGGGATGGAACATCGCCGACCCGAACGGCGGTGGCGAGGACATCGATCTGAACTACCAAAGCATCCGTGCCGGGATCGGCATTGACCGACGCCTGTCGGGCGGGCCGTGGTGGGCCTATCTCGACGCGGGCGTGCAGGTGGCCCAGGAGATAGAGATCGAGGGAGGTGGCTACAAGTTCACCGAAGAGCTCGATCCCAGCGCTTTCGTCACCGGGGGAATCAAACTGCGCTTCTGAGCAGAAAGGCATCTGTTCAGCCCTCGGTCGGCAACACCAGACTGCGAGCCACCTCCCCGCGTTCCAGGGCGGCGTAGGCTTCGTTGATCCGGGAAAGCGGATAGGTCTTCGTCAACAGTCGGTCCAGATCGATGCGACCGGCCCGGTGCAGGTCGATGAGCCGCAGCAGATCGATACGCGGCCGCGTGGACCCGTAGATGGATCCCTTGAGCGTCTTTTCCGCGTAGACGAGGGCGTTCACATTGATGCGCGCCCGGGCGCTGGGCGGGGCGATGCCCACCACCACGCAGGTGCCGCCTTTCCGCGTCACATCGTAGGCCTGCTCGATCGGTTCGGGCAGGCCGATGGCCTCGAAGGCGTAGTCCACTCCCACACCGCCGGTGAGATCCTTCACCGCCGCCACCGGATCGTCCTCGCCCGCGTCGACGAAGTCCGTGGCGCCAAACTCGCGCGCGTAATCGAGCTTTCTCCGATCACGATCCACGGCAATGATCCGGGTGGCCCCCGCCAGGCGGGCGCACTGCACCACATTCAGTCCGATCCCGCCGCAGCCGAAGACCGCCACGCCGCTGCCGGGCTCAATATCCGCGGCGATCATCACCGCGCCGTAGCCGGTGATGACCCCGCAGCCGATCAGGGCCGCGTGCTGGAGGGACACGTCTCGCGGTATTTTCACCACCGCGCCCTCGGGCATGGTGGAGAGTTGGGAAAAGGTCGAGACCCCGGCGTAGTGCAGAATGGACTCTCCCGCCGCGTTGCGAAACCGGGTCTGCCCGTCCGGCATTTTCCCGGTGAACCGCATCTGGGTGCCCACATCGCAGAGCGCCGGTCGACCACCGAGACAGTATTCGCATCTCCCGCAGGACATCCGCCAGATGGGGATCACGTGATCGCCCGGCTCCACCGAGGTCACCCCCGCCCCGATCTCCTCGACCACGCCCGCGCCCTCGTGTCCCAGGATGATGGGCATGTTCATCGGCTGGTCGCCTTTCATCACGTGGAGATCGCTGTGGCAGACGCCCGCGGCGTGCAGGCGCACCCGCACCTCTCCGGGACCGGGAGGCAGCACCTCCACGGTCTCCAGGCGCAGGGGTTCGTTCGGTCGATAAAGTACGGCGGCGAGAGCTTCCATGATATCAGGCGGCCAGCCTCGCCGCGACGACGGGGCGAGGGCAAGCCCAAACCGGACGAGCGAGCGACGATTTTTGCATAGGCCAGCCCGGCCGCGCGTCGAATCCCCGAACCCACTCAATCACAACCCACCCACTCACACGCCATGAAATCCCATCCCCTCAAGACCGCCGTCGTCGCCGCGCTCGCCCTCGCCGGGGTGGCGTTCACCGTCGCCCCCACCACCGCCGAGGCCGGCCACGACTGCTCCCGCTACTCGCACCGCTGCGGCTCCTGCGGCACCCCGGTCTACCAGCGCCAGGTCATCGTCGGCTACACCCGCTGCGGCGATCCCATTTTCCGCTGGGTCACCTCGTCCCACCGTTGCGGCGGCCACAGCCATCACCACCACGGTCACAGCAGCCACCACGTGCAACCCCACGATGTGATCTCCGGCATCGTCAGCGGCATCATCAATGCCCACCGCGACCATCGCCGCCACCACTTCGGCCATCACGGTCGCTGATCTTCCCTCTTCGCCAGATACATCCCTCAACCTCAGACGCGGCCACGCCTCCCCACCGGGGGGGATCGTGGCCGCCGAAGTTTCCCGGAAACACTCAGCCTTTTCCTCCCGCCAGGCGCGCTTCCAGTTTATCGAACGCCTTTGATCGCCTCCCGTACTCGGGATAACGCGCCTCCTCGCCCTCGGGAATGTAGCGCCAGTGCTTGTACATCCACAGCCAGGGCGCCGGATACTCCCGGATGAAAGGCTCGAACGCGTCCCAGCAGGCCTGGGCCACCTCCCGGTCGCTCATGCCCTCGTTCAGCTCCAGCGGCTTGAGCCCCCGCATCAGATAAGTGCCATCCGGCCGGGGGATCGCGATGCCGGGAATCACCGGCAGACGCGTGCGCCGCATCAGCTCGGTGTGCAGCGCGGTGACGCAGGTCTTCCGGCCCAGACACTCGATCACCGTGGCCGCTTTGCTGGGACGGATGTTCAGATCGGTGAGAAACGCCGCGTGACCACCGGACTTCAGATTTTTCAACAGCCGGATCAGCGCGCTCTTCTGCGGGATCACCTGATGTCCGCTCACCTCGCGGTTGCGCCGAAAGATATCGGTGAGCAGCGGATTCTTGAAATCCTGCGCGATGATCGTGAACTCATAGCCGCGGAATCCCATCATCAGCGCGATCCACTCGAAATTGGAGTAATGCGGCGTCACCCAGATGGCGCCCGTCTCCCGCGCCCTTTCCACCGCCTCGGGATCGTCCATCTCGATCTCACAATACCGCTCGTAGTTCTCCGCCGTCAGTCGCGGGCTCCAGAACTGATCGATCACCGTGCGCGCGAAATTCTGGAACGCCTCGAAGGCGATGCGCCGCCGCGCCTTCTCCGAAAGACTGTCGCCATAGACCAGCCGCAGATTTTCCAGCGCCGTCCCCCGCCCCCGGTAGTCCGCCACATACGCCACCGCGCCGAGGCCCTGACCCAGCGCGTGCGCGCCGCGCCGAGGCAGCAGCGGTATGAGCCCGGCCAGCAGACGCAGGCCCAGCCACTCGATGCGATAACGGACTTCTTTCAGGTATTTCCCCATGGACGGTGGCGGGGAAGATGGTTCATACCTTGACTCCGTGCCACGCCCGAATTCACTCCGGCGGCGGCTTTCTTCCCCGCATCATGCATCATCAGACCCTCATCGCCCTGCTCCGACGGATCCTGGAGACCCCGACCGCTCCCTATCACGAGTACCACATGGCGCGCACCATCCGGGATCTGCTCGCGCCCCTGCCGCACGTCACCGTCACCGAGGACGCCTTCGGCAATCTCATCGCCAGATATCAGCGGGGACGCAAGCCCGCCCGGCTCGCCTTCGCCGCCCACCTCGATCATCCCGGATGGGTGAAAACCCGCGGAGAACCGGAGTTCCTCGGTGGCGTCCCCGCCGACCGGCTCCACCAGTGCCCCGTGCGGTGGTTCGGCGATTTCGGCATGTGGGATCTGCCCGCCTTCGAACTCACCGGAGACGGTCTCATCCAGTCCCGCGCCTGCGATGACCTCATCGGCTGCGTGGAGATCGTGGCGATGTTTCTGGAACTCGAGCGGCTCGGGGCCGAAGCCACCTGCCACGGACTGTTCACCCGCGCGGAGGAAGTCGGCTTCGTCGGCGCCATCCATCTCGCGAAAACGTGGCCCCTGCCGAAAAATGTCCGCTTCGTCTCCCTGGAGACCAGCGCCCCCCGCGGCGGCGCCGAGATCGGCCGGGGACCCGTGGTGCGCGTGGGGGATCGCATGAGCGTCTTTGACGACGCCATCACCGCCGAACTCCTCGACGCCGCCACGGCGGAAAACATCATCGTCCAGCGCGCCCTCCTCGATGGCGGCAGTTGCGAAGCCACCGCCATGCAGCTCTGGGGCATCCCCTCCGCCGCCATGTCCATCATCCTCGGCAACTACCACAACTGCCCGCCCGATGGCGGCATCGATGTCGAGTACGTGGCTCTCGCCGACGTCAAGGCGCTCATCAAGCTGATCACCGCCACCGTCATCCGCATGGCCGGGGGCGGGAAGAAAGACTCCGCCAAGGCCGCGATGAAACGTCGGCTCGAGGCGCGGGTCCGGGCACACCGGCACCACGACCGCGCCACTCAAGCCGCCTGGAGAAAGCACTACACGTGAGCCTGCCCGGTTGTGTCTCACCCGTGGGCCGCTACATTCGGCCCCCACATGGCACATCCCTCCTCCCAAGCCGACGCGGTCATCTCCGCCTCCGAACTGCGCCTCTCCTTCGGCAACCAGGCCGTGCTCGACGGCGCCACCCTCGCCGTTTACGAGGGCGAGAAAGTCGGCCTCGTCGGTCGCAACGGCTGCGGAAAATCCAGCTTTCTCCGCATCATCGCCGGCGAGGAGGCCGCCGATGCCGGCAACGTCTCCCGCAAACAAGGCCTCGCCATCGGTTACCTGCCCCAGGCCTTCCAACTCGACGACGACGCCACCGTCGAGGCCAACATCCGCGCCGGCGCCGCCGACCTCATCGCCATGATCGAGCGCTTCGAGACCCATGACAATGTCTCCGACGCCGAGATGTCCCGACTCCAGCTCGCCATCGACCACGCCGACGGCTGGAACCTCGAGGGCCGTATCGAGACCCTCATGCGCGAACTCTCCGCCCCGCCCGCCGACCAGATCATCCGCCACCTCTCCGGCGGCGAGAAACGGCGCGTCGGCCTCTGTCGCGCCCTCGTGGGCCAGCCCGACCTGCTTCTGCTCGACGAGCCCACCAACCACCTCGACGCCGAAGCCATCGCCTGGCTCGAGGGCTACCTTGCCAACACCGGAGGCGCCTGCCTCTTCGTCACCCACGACCGCTACTTCCTCGACCGCATCGCCACCCGCATCGTCGA
>CAYTNL010000085.1:0-29423 GCA_964439145.1 uncultured Verrucomicrobiales bacterium | reverse complement strand
CGGAGAGCGGAGAGCGGAGAGCGGAGAGCGGAGAGCGGAGAGCGGAGAGCGGAGAGCGGAGAGCGGAGAGCGGAGAGCGGAGAATCTTTCATGGGCTACGAGGGGTAAGCACAAATGATTTCGCGCTGCTTTTACCAAGTTGACTGACCATGCGGCAACTTTTTTTTACCTGCCCTGAAAGTTTTGTGGGCAAATCATTCACACGGGTCCGAAACCTGCCAAATTCCACCATGTTGATCTTACCGCCAGGCTGTCAGAACGCGTTCCACGCGCGAATCAAACTGGGACGCCTGGTAGACACACCGCACCCGTGCGAATGAACCCGCGCGCAGTGTCACCAACCAATGGCTCCTCCCAGTTTGAGACCGGTTCAAAACCGGTGGCAGACCGCGCGGGTCCACAACCATGTCTCACAACCCAGCCGCCAATCACTGCGGCTGGGTGATCATGGGGAAGTCGTCCGTGCGGAATGGGGTCATCGGTAGGCCCTCCTTCGACAGGACATTGCAGACCGGATTGTCCGCCCAGGCGTAGCGCACCGCCACCGGCGTGGCGACCTCGTCGGCCCAAACCTCGATCTTGTCCGCGCCCACGATCTTCGCCTGGGCCCACTTCCACTGGCGGTCCTCGCCACAGATGGCGAAACCCCGCACGTCGTTGACATCGACCGTGCGCAGGCCGGAGCCGACATGGTCAAAGCTCAGGGTCGCCTTGTTTCCCGCCACCTCCATGGCCCGATAGGTCGGGCTTTGCGGCTCGATTTTGTGACCGTAGTCGCGGGCCAACGCCCAGCGCACCAGGCGCGCCGCCACGTCATGCTTGTTCTTCGGGTGAATGTCGTTGGCCTCGCCCAGATCGATGATGACCGCCTCGCCCGTGTTCGGCAGGCTCAGGGTTTTGGTCTGCGACTCGCGCAGTTCCGCCCACTGGCTGTCACCCGGCTCGGCCACCTCGGGTTTGAAATCCGCCAATTGCACCCAGTAGAAAGGGAAATCGCCCTGCCCCCACTCCGCGCGCCACTGCTCGATCATGAAGGGGAAAAGTTGCGCGTATTCCCAGGCGCGTCCCGCGTTGCTCTCTCCCTGATACCAGATCACGCCCTTGATTCCGTAGCCGAGCGTCGGATGCACCACCCCGCCGAAGATGTTGCCCGGTCGGGCGTTGCCGGAGAGCAATTGATCCGGGCTCTGCGGCGCGCGCGGCACCGCCTTTCCCTCGGCCCTGGCCTTTTCCGCCGCCTCTTTCCAGGCCGCCATGGCCGCCTCGTGCTTCGCCTTGGCTTCGTCGGACTGGAGCTGGGTCTCGCGCTGTTTCCAGCCATCCACCAGCGCCTGAAAACGGGGATCCCCCTCGATGGTCTCCCGCCGAACCCACGCCTCGGCGGCCGAGCCGCCCCAGGCATTGTCGATCAGCCCCACCGGCACGGCGAGGATCTCGTGCAGGTATTTCCCATAGAAGTAACCCACCGCCGAAAATCCCCGGCAACTCTCCGGCGTGCTGGCTTCCCACTGTCCGTTGAAATCATCCTTCAGCTCCTGCGTGCCCACCTGCGGCACCGAGATCAGGCGCAGGTTCGGCACGTTCGCCGCCAGCGATTCCACCTCCGCGTTCCAGTCGCCACCCACGGTGAAACCCATGTTCGACTGGCCCGAACACATCCAGACCTCGCCCACCAGCACATCCCCCAGTTCGCGCTTGCTGCTGCCCTCGATGCTCAGCACGACGGGCTCCGCGCTGGCTTCGACCGGGTCCAGGGTCACCCGCCACTTGCCGTCCGCCCCCGCCGTGGCGGTGTGCGCCTGCCCGGCAAAGGTCACCGTGACCGTCGTGCCGGGATCGTCCCAGCCCCAGATCGGGTTCGGTTGCTTCTGTTGCAGCACCATGTGGTCGCCGATGATGGCCGGCAGTTTCAGTTCCGCGCTCGCCAGGGGGGTGATCGCCAGGAGCAGGGACATTGCGAGGATAGGTTTTTTCATACGATGGCTGCAATGGTGACGGATTTCGGGTCAATGAAAAGCCGGAATCCCGCCCTGATGACGCCGACCCGCCGACCCAACAGGGTAGGATGACGGACCCAACCCTGTTCTGGTCTCAACGCACCCAGGGCGGACGCCTCGGCGAGGCGTCCCTACCGCAGGAACACCGGCGAACTCCACGCCCATTGATCATTGGTCTGGCGCACGCGCGCGTAGTAGCATCCCGCGCCCATCGGCTCCTCGTCGGTGAGGGAGACGGTCCAGTTCCACTCCTCCGGCGACGGCGCCCGGTTGAATCGCCAGCTCGGCGCGTCGGTGTGATCGAGACTGCCGCTCCGCGCGCCTGTCATGAGATCGGCGAGCGAATGCTCCGCGCGGACTCCGTTGAGCACCGCGTAGACTCTCGCCGCGCGCGGCATTTCCACCTCCAGACACAGCCCCTGGGTGGCGCGGGTCGAGTTCGTCGGGTTACCCTCAGACACCGTCTCGAAACGCGCGTAACGCGGCCCCTGTTCCACCACCCGCGACCGATGGAACGACTCGCCCGCGCCGGTCTCGCGCTCGGCCGGCGACACCACCTCCAGCCCGCGGAACCGCGGCTCCACCGCCAGGATGCGGCCGTCCTCGATGCCGAACTCCACCTCCCAGTCGGTCGTCCGCCGCTTCGGCCCCCAACCGACCTCGAGATGCAATTTCGTGCGCACGAGATCGCCCGCGCTCTCCACCGGCGGCATGTCCGGCTGGGAAAATCGACGAAACAGCTTCCCGTCGCGGATCACGTCCACGCAATCGATCGCCCCGCCACCGCTGACGTCGATCCTGAGATCGCGTCGCTCCGCCACAGGGATCACCGCGCCCAGCGGCGCGCCGTTTACCAAAAACTTCAGCGCGATGCGGTCGCCCGTCAGCGCCACCAGCCGCCGCGCGTGAAGCGCCTCCCAGATCGCCTCGCGCGTCGCGTCCGCCGCCCACAGCGCCGTGCGCCCGTGACCGTAACTGCCGGGGTGACCACTGTGATGATCCGTGCCTCCGGAGAATCCGAACACGTGACCTTTCGCCAGGCCGCACGCGATGGTGCTCTCCCAGTCCGAAGGCCCCATGGAATGCAGGAACGGCCGCGTGTTTTCGCTGCCCTCGGAGCAGCCGTGCATCGAGAGCATTTCCACAAAGGGCGCGAACTCCGGTGAGAAAGTATCCCAGTCGATCCCGCGCGTGCCCCGTCGGTAGCCGACATGATGCGGCTGCGCGATGCTGTCCAGCCCCCGCTCCCGCAGCGCCCGCAGTTGGGCGTGGAGATCGTCGAGGTCAGTCGGGTAGAGAATTTCCCCGGCGAGATCCTTGTAGATCATATTGCGATCGCCGGAGGCACAGGAATGCACTTCGAAGCCGGGAAAGATCACGAAGCGCCCCTCCTCGTTGCGTTCGCGCAGCGTCTCCATCATCCGCGGCCAGACCGATTTCAGCCGGGCGAAACCCTCCTCGTGGAAGTCGATGAGGTATTGGATGCGCGGGTCGGGCTCCGGCATGTCGGGCCAGTGGGCGTGACCGGTGATGGACACGAAATCGAGCTGCTCCCGCGCGTTCGCCAGCGCGTCCTCCAGCGAGCCGTGGCCGTAGGAGATGCCGCAGTGATTGTGCAGATCTCCATAGAGCGGGCGCAGCCCGGTAAACGGATCGTCGGGGTCGGTCATCACGGCCCTCGCCATACCATCGACGCTTCGCCAAGGCAATGACCGAAAGAATTGTCGCGGCGCGGTGCCGTTGGTATCATTCGCTCATGGCCGCCGTTTCTTTCTCGAAAAACATCCAGACCCATGTCGATGTCGACCGGACGGAAACCGCGGCGGACACGGTGGGCGCGGCCCTGGAAGCCGTTTTCGCGCGGCAGCCCAGACTCCGCGGCTACCTGCTGGATGATCGTGGCGCGGTGCGCAAGCACGTCGCCATCTTCGTGAACGGCGCCTCCATCACCGACCGCGACACCCTCTCCGATCCCGTGGCCGAGGCGGACGAAATCTTCGTCATGCAGGCCTTGTCAGGCGGATGAGAAAGACGCAGACTGCCACCCATGAGCGACCGTTTTTTCCTCGGCACCCGCAAGGGATTGTTCCGGTTCGAGCGCGCTTCCGGAGGCGCCTGGAGACAGACATCCGCCTCCTTTCTCGGCGTCCAGGTGCCCGCCATCCTGCCCGACGCCCGCGATGGCGCGCTCTACGCGGTGGCCGAGCACGGACATTTCGGGAGCAAGATCCATCGCTCGACCGATGACGGCGATTCCTGGGAGGAACTCGCCCCGCCGAAGTATCCCGAAAAGCCCGACGACGCTCCCGTCATCCGGGACGCCTTTCGCCAGGTCGAGGTGCCGTGGTCACTCGAAAAAATCTGGATTCTCGAAGCCGGCGGACCCGATCAGCCCGGTGTCCTCTGGGCCGGCACCATCCCCGGCGGCCTTTTCCGCTCTCCGGATCGCGGCGAATCGTGGGAGCTGAATCGCCCGCTCTGGGATCACCCCGCCCGCGCCAAATGGGCCGGCGGCGGCTACGATTTTCCCGGCATCCATTCCATCTGCGTCGATCCGCGCGACGCGGACCGCCTGTCGCTCGGCATCTCCTGCGGCGGCGTGTGGAACACCACCGATGGCGGTCAATCCTGGGAGCAGGGCGCCCACGGCATGCGCTTCGATTTCCTGCCCGCCGAGCAGGGCGGCGCCGATCCCGACGGGCAGGATCCCCATCGCATGGTTCGTTGCGCCGGGGCGCCGGATCACTTCTGGGTCCAGCATCATTGTTTCATCTACCGCTCCACCGACGATGCTCGAGGCTGGCGCGAGTATTCCGCGGTGGAACCCTCGGCCTTCGGCTTCGCCGTCGCCGTGCATCCCACCGATCCCGAGACCGCCTGGTTCGTCCCGGCGAAAAAAGACGAGTTCCGCTATCCCGTCGACGGAAGGCTGGTGGTCAACCGCACCCGTGATGGCGGCGCGACCTTTGAAACGCTCACCGCCGGACTCCCCGACCCGCCCGCCTACGATCTCGTCTATCGCCACGCCTTGGAGGTCGATTCGAGCGGCGAGCGGCTGGTCATGGGCTCCACCACCGGCGGCCTCTGGATTTCCGAGGATCAGGGGGACACCTGGCAAACCGTTTCCGTACACCTCCCGCCCATCTTCTGCGCGCGGTTCGGGTGAAGTATCCGCTTTTTTTTTCGCCCACTTCTCCCGCACGACGGACAGGAATGTCCGCCCTCCCCTGCCCCCACGAAATCTCCGTGGCACAAGGAAGTGGCTTTTCCTCGGGGCGCATATTGGGAATCATGACGTGTCAAACGAAGCCGCCCATGAAACTATCGTCGCGGCCCTTCGCTAGCCACTCTCGCCGCACCACCTGCCCATCGGTCGGGAGCGGGACACATGCCGAGAAAGGTAACCATGATCCGGTTCATACATCTACTCATCCACATCTACCGGATCTCGGGTCAGGCAACGAATTCTGACGTTCACTCTCTCTTGCGACAGGCGAAATCTCGTGATTGGCCCGGGGGACCTGCTTTTCCACGGCGCGCGCCTCATCCCGAGTTCTCACACGCTCGCCGGCTGGCTTCACTCGCCGATGGCGAAAAGCGCCTGATCGGTGCGCAGATAGACGCGCCCCCCGGCGAATGCCGGCGAGGCGTTGGTGGACAGATTCGCGCCGAGCGGATTGGTGGACAGCAGGCGCATGCCTTCCGGATCGGGATCGATGACAAAGGTCGTTCCCGAGCTGTCATTCACATAGAGCCTGTCACCGACCTCGTTCATCGAACTCCAGCTCTTGCGACCCAGGCGCTCTTTCCAGATCGATCGGCCGGTGGCCACCTCGAGGCATTCCATCACTCCGGGCTCATTGAGCAGGTACAAATGATCGCCCACGATCTGTCCGGAGCCGATGCGCTGCGGGTTCTGATTCTTCCCTTTCGGCGGATCGGCCCACAGACGGTGGGAGCCCGTCAGATCACCCCGCTCCCGCGTGCCCGGCAAGCTCAGCCCGATTCCCGGCCCCCCGTATCCGCAGAGATAGACCGCCTTTCCCCCGCCGACGAGCGGGTTGGTGTAGCAGAGGTCGCTGAGCCCCGCCACGCGCCAGAGTTCTTCCCCGGTCGCCGGATCAAAACTCGTCAACCACTTCGGTAATCCGATCAGCATCTCCATCCGGCCGGTGTTCTCCAGCAGCAAGGGAGTCGCCCAACTGCCCTTGAAGTCGTCGACCTTCGCGCTGGCCGCCTCGGGCAGATCCCGGCTCCAAAGCGTCTTCCCATTGGCGCGATCCACCGCCATCAGCCGCGTCGCCACCCCCGGACCCGCGTGAATCAGCAGCGCGCCGCGGTAGATGACCGGACTCGCCGCGTTGTCCCCCCAGTGATGCGCGTAGTCCGTGCCAAGATCGGCGTGCCATCGCTCGCGCCCCTCGAAGTCGTAGGCCCACAGTCCGGCGTTGCCGTGCCACGCATACACCGTCTCTCCGTCCGTCACCGGCGAGGCCGCGCCATGGGGATTCGTCTTGTGGGTCGGATCCTCGGCGCCATACTCGACGGTCTTTTTCCAGACTTGCTTCCCGTCACGCGTGTCGAGGCAGATCAATGATCGCGCTCGTCCACCGTTCTCGGTCAGCGTCAGGAAGATGCGGTCACCCGCCACGATGGGCGACGAATTTCCCGGTGCCGCGAGTTCCACGCGCCAGAGCAGGTTTTTCTCCGGCGACCACTCGGTGGGATATTCGGCGTCGGCGGGCAGTTTTCCGTCCCCGTTTGGTCCGCGCCACGAGGGCCAATCGTTGGCACGGAGGTCGGTGGCGAGCATCGCGAGTGAGATGGCGAGGAGCGTTTTCATGGCATTGAAGAGGGTTGAGTCCCGGATCCTACCCTCTTCAATCGCGGCCAGGGACGCAAGCCTTTCCGGGGACGCTCGATGGCGGCATCGCGAGCCTTTTCATCTCCGCTCGGCGCCTGTAAGATTCGGGCCGTGAAATTTTCGTGTCTTCGCCTCGCCCCCCTGCTCGCCTTCGCCCTCAACGCCCAGGCCCAGGAAACGGATCACCTCGCTCTCGAGTCTCCCTTCGCCTCCTTCGTCCAGGAGGACTTCCCTTTCTTCGGCCAGACGCTGGATGCCCGCGATCTCGGCCAGGCCTGGCCGACGGACAATCTCTCCCCCCGCGGCATCGTCCTGCCTCTCGGCCACGATCACTGGGCCTGCTTCGACCCCGACCTGCTGCGCGTCGCCCTGGTGTGGAAAGCCAACGACGAGGGCGAGTATCTGACCATGAACAGCATGGCCGCCGGCAGCTACCGGCTCCCGGAAAAAAAAGCCGGCGCCGGCCAGAAATCTCTGCCCAAGCCGATTGGGACGCCACTGCTGGCGAACGGTCTCTATCCCGGTTGGGAAAGCGGCGACACAGTCTCCCGCGCCGACCCGCGGGCACGCGGCACCGCCGAGGAGGGCGAGGCGGGGCTGGGCCCCCTCCCTCCGGAGATGGGACGCTGGAAAGGCCTCCGTCTCGCGGGCGTCGGCGTGCGCCTGGTCTATGAAATCGACGGCGCGGAAATCAGCGAGACGCTGGCGTTTTCACCGGAGGAGGGACTCGTCAGGACTCTCTCCATCGCGCCCCACGGGCAGGGCCTGACGCTGATGTTCGGCTACGACACCGACCGGGAGCATCGCCATCAGTTCCCGCCATCCGACGAGACCACGCACTGGAAGGTGACGCGCGACGAGAAGCTCGCGATCAACACTCCCTCCTCCTCTCCGCCGAAGACCCGCTGGGCGGAGGCGATCACGCTGTCCGCGGCGGCGGCCGGAAATTCCTCCCCCGCCCTGCTCATCGACAAACTGGGCATTCCCGACGCCAATCCCTGGAAACGCAATGTCCGCCTCTCGGGCTTCGATTTCTTCTCCGATGGCCGGGCGGCGCTGTGCACCTTTGACGGCGATGTGTGGATCGCCGAGGGTCTGACCGCAAAGCTCGACTCGGTCGACTGGCGCCGCTACGCCTCGGGGCTCAATGAATCGATGGGACTGGAGATCGTCGATGACCAGATCCACGTCTTTGATCGCGGGGGCATCTGGCGTCTCCGGGATGAGAGCGGCGACGGCGAGGCGGATGTTTACGAAATGTTCTGCGACCTGGTGCCCCAGACAGCCGAGACCCGCGAGTTCGCCATGGACCTCTACGCGAAACCCGGCGGCGGATTCGTGATCGCCAAGGGCGGCCAGGTCTCCTCCACCCGCGGACGCGCCAACGGGACCCTGGTGGACATCGCGGCTGACGGAAAGTCCTACGACATCATCGCCACCGGCATGCGCCAACCATACATCGGTGTCGATCCGAAATACGGCCTGGTGACCTCCAGCGATCAGCAGGGCAACTGGAAGCCGGCCACGCCGATCTATGTGATCGAGCGCGGCGCCTACTATGGATTCCTCGACGCGGTGCCGAAAAAAGACGGCGACCACCCCGCCCCCATCACCGCGCCGGCGGTGTGGATACCGCATTTCGTCAACCAGAGCGGCGCCAGCCAGGTGTGGCTGCGGGACGCGGAGATGGGCGCGTTGAACGACTCGCTGCTGCACCTCGGGTTCAACCGGCCGGAGGTTTTCAAAGTCTACCTCGATGAACGGGGAAAACAGCGCCAGGGGGCGGTCTCGCTGGTGGCGGGCGAGTTCTCCACCGGTCTGCTGAAAGGGCGCGTGCATCCGATCGACGGATCGCTCTGGCTCTGCGGCATGAAAATCTGGGGCACCATCGCCTCGGAAATCAGCGGCCTCTACCGCCTCCGGCCCGGAGACGCGCCGCTGTGGACTCCGGAGCGGGTGCTGTCGTCCGACCGCGGGGTGCTGCTGAGTTTTTCCCAACCGGTCGATCCCGCCATCGCCGGGGAGGTCGCCTCCTACTCGGTGGACCGCTGGAACTATCAGCAGACGGCGAACTACGGCTCGGGCAACTATCAGCTCGACGGCACTCCCGGCCAGGAGACGGTGCCGGTGGCCAGCGTGACCTTGTCCGGCGACCTGCGCTCGGTCTTTCTCGGCATTCCCGACATGCGCGCGGTTCACAGTCTGCGCGTCAGTTTTCGCGAGCCCGCCACGAGCGCGACACCGGTCATCCGCCACGCCTTTCTCACCATTCACGAGCTGTTGCCCATCGACCTGTCCAAGGAGGGTTTTGCCAACGACGAGGTGGACCTGACCCTGAAGGCCGGCGCCGGCGCCGCCATGGCGCGGGTCGAGCCCAGTATCGAGATCGGTCGCCAGGTCTATCAGCAGTACGGCTGCATGGCGTGCCACACCGTCGACCCCAAACAGACGCTGCCCGCCACCGCGGAGGGCGGCGCCCAGGTCGCGGTGGGACCCACCTGGGTCGGACTCTGGGGGGCGAAAAAAACATTCTCCGACGGCAGCCTGCTCCGCGAGGGTGTGGACGAGGTCTATCTGCGGGAATCCATCATCGATCCCGCGCGCCGGGTGCCGGAGGGCTACGAGATGGCCAAGACCGGCGTCGGCATGCCCTCCTACCTCGGGGTGCTGAAGGATCACGAGATCGATTCGGTGATTCTCTTCATCAAATCGCTGGCCAAGGACGCGAAGAAGCGGTGAGGCACGCCTGAATCCGGCGTTGGACAGCACCCCGTCTCTGGGGGAAAATCACGGCCCCCGCGTGAGATCGCGCGCGGGTCAGACATAGTTCCCCATGAAACGCCCCCTCTCCGCTATCCCCTCCGCCCTCCTGCTGGTATTACTGACCGCTGTGGGCGCGGGCCAGATCATCGCCCAGCAAGCGGCGAAAAAGATCATCACCGAGGACAAGAAATGGCCCGACAACAGCGGTGGTTCGGAACATCCGCACGCCCCGGAGATCGATCCTCCGACCGCCACCGCCGCGCGCCCGCAAGCCGTGGCTCCGCCGAGCCAGGGCGAGCGCATCGTCTTCCTCGGCAACGGACTCGCCGAGCGTGACACCTGGTACAGCCGGATGGAGCCCGAGCTGCATCTCCGCTTTCCCAGTCAGGAACTCTGGGTGCGGAACATGGGAAAACCCGGCGACACTCCGGGGTTCCGCCCCCACGCCTCCCGCGCCTCGCAGTGGGCGTTTCCGGGCGCGGAGAAATTTCATCCCGATCTCCAGATGCATCTCGGCAAGGGCTTTTTCCCGACGCCCGACCAGTGGCTGCACTTTTTGAAGGCCGACACCATCGTGGCCTTTTTCGGCTACAACGAATCCTTCGACGGCCCGGATCGGGTCGACAACTTCGCTGCGGAGCTCGACGCCTTCGTCACGCACACCCTCGGTCTGGCTTACAACGGCAAGGAAGCCCCCCGGCTCGCGCTCGTGTCGCCCCTCGCCTATGAGGATCTCTCCGCGACGCGCGATCTCCCCGATGGCACCACCGAGAACGCCAATCTCGCGCTCTACACCGCCGCGATGCGACAGGTGGCGGAAAAACACCGGCTCACCTTCATCGATCTCTTCCAGCTCTCACGTGATCTCTACTCGCGGCAGGATGCGCCTTTCACCATCAACGGATTCGCCCCCACCGAGCGGGGCTACGAGCAGATCGGCAAATGGATCGCCGACGGACTCTACGGTCCCCAGGAGCGCCAGTCCGCCGCGGATCCCCAGCTGGTGCACGCGGCGGTGAAGGAGAAGGACTGGTTCTGGAACAACGACTACAACCTCGTCAACGGCGTCCACACCCACGGCCAGCGCTACAATCCTTTCGGGCCGCAAAACTACCCCGACGAGGTGCTGAAGACCCGCCAGATGGCCGCGCTCCGGGACGGACTCATCCACGATGTCGCCCAGGGAAAGACTACCGATCTGGCGGTCGACGATTCCCGGACCCATCCGCTGCCCGAGGTGCCGACGAACTTTGATCCCAACGACGCGAAGGGAAAGATGGGCAGCGCGTCTTATCTCGATGGCAAGAAAGCGATCGAGAGTTTCACCATGGCCGACGGCTACGCGGTCGAACTCTTCGCCTCGGAGGCCGAGTTTCCCGATCTGCGCAACCCGGTGCAGTTGTCATTCGACAACCAGGGTCGCCTCTGGGTCGCGGTGATGCCGACCTATCCCCATTACAAGCCCGGGGATCCGAAACCGAATGACAAGCTCATCATCCTCGAGGACACCGACGGCGACGGTCGCGCGGACCGGCAGACGACTTTCGCCGACGGACTCCACCTGCCCATCGGTTTCGAGATCGCTCCCGAGGGCGTCTACGTGTCGCAGGAGCCGAACCTCTGCCTGCTGGTGGACGAGAACGGCGACGACCGGGCCGACCGCATGGACATCCTCATGCACGGCTTCGACACCCACGACACCCACCACGCCATCTCCGCCTACTGCGCCGACGCGTCCGGGGCCATCTACATGGGCGAGGGACGCTTTCTCCACAGCCAGGTCGAGACCCCCTACGGACCTCGCCGCGTGAACGACGGCGGTGTCTGGCGATTCGACCCCAAGAGCTTCCGACTCGAGCGCTACAGCCAGGCCGACTACTCCAATCCCTGGGCCATCGCCTTCGACCGCTGGGAACAATGCACCATCGGCGATGGCTCGCCCGGCCAGAGCTACTGGGGTCTGCCGGTCTCCGCGAAGATGCCCTACGGCATTGAAAATCCCAAGGTGGAAACCATCGTCCCGAAGCGCTCCCGCCCCACCTCGGGAGCGGAGTTCGTGTCGTCACGCCATTTTCCCGACGAGCACCAGGGCGCTTTCATGATCGCCAACAGCATCGGCTTTCTCGGCGTCAGCATGGCGTCGGTGAGGGAGGACGGCTCCGGATTCGCTGGCGATCTCGTGGCGGACCTCATTTCCTCGAATGATCCCAACTTCCGTCCCGTGGACATCGAGTTCGCCCCCGACGGCTCTCTCTATCTGGTCGACTGGCACAACGCCCTCATCGGTCACATGCAGCACAACGCCCGCGATCCCAACCGGGATCACGACCATGGTCGCATCTACCGCATCACCTGTCCCGACCGCGATCTTGTCGATCCCCCGATCATCGATGGCGCCCCCATCGCCACCCTGTTGGAAAACCTGAAGCTGCCCGAGTATCGCGCCCGCTACCGCACCCGCCGCGAGCTCCGCGGTCGGCCGGGGGATGAGGTGATTCCCGCGGTGAAGGCTTGGGCCGCCGCACTCGACCAGAGCCATCCGGACTACGATCACCATCTCTGCGAAGCCCTCTGGGCAACCTGGGCGCAGAACTCCCCCGACGGCGATCTGCTTCTCCTCTGTCTGCATTCTCAAAGACACGAAGCCCGCGCCGCCGCCGTGAGCGTGATCCGCTTCGCCCACGACAAGATCCCGAACCACGCCGACCTGCTCATGCGGGCCGCCCGCGACGCCCACGGACGCGTCCGGCTCGAGGCCATTGTCGCCGCCAGTTGGCTCGACAACGAGGACGGCGCCCGCGTCGCCCTCGAGGCGCTGAAGCTGCCACTCGACCGCTGGATGGGTCCGGTGACCGATTTCATACTTCAGCACACGCTCGCCGACGACATCGCCGCCCTGAAATCCGCGGGACAGCTCGACCTCACCGACAATCCCGTGGCCCGCGACTATCTCGACGGAAAAATCAAGATCGCCGAGGCCATCGTCTCCGAGGAGGACAAGAGCTACGGTCCCACCAAAGGACTCAGCCAGGCCCAGATGAAAGTCTACGAGTTGGGCAAGCAAGTCTTCAACCGCGACGCCCACTGTGCCACCTGCCATCAACCACACGGCCAGGGCATCCCCAAAATCTATCCCCCGCTGACCGACGTCGCCTGGACAGAGGACGACGAGCGGCTCATCAAGATCGCGCTCAAGGGCCTCTGGGGTCCCATCGAGGTGAAGGGGGAAAAATACGACCCCACCCAGGGCGTGCCTCCCATGATGGGATTCGGCGGACTGCTCAATGACGAGGAACTCGCCGCCGTGCTCAGCTACGTGCGCCAATCCTTCGGCAACAACGGTCGTTTCATCCAACCCGAGCAGGTGGCAAAAGTCCGCGAAGCCACCAAGGACCGGGCCAACTTCTACATGGTCGACGAGATTCTCAAAGAGCACCCGCTGGAGTGATTTGCCAGCGGACGGAGATGACCGGGCAGGGTCGAGGCGGCACATCGGCTCCCTCGATCCGTTCCCTCCTCCCGGTTGCCAGACGCGCAAAAGCGTATGAAGAAGGCGTGGCCACGGCCCCGGCATTGGTGGAAGAATAGGCGCGCCACCTGGCGTCTCTCAATCATCCGTCCATGCCTTACCCTTTCCGCCTCCGACCACTTGCCGTATGTTCCCTGATTCTCTCGGCCAACCCGGGCTTGGGCGCGGTCGCCCGCGGGGCGGAACCCTTCGAGGCCTTCCTCACGACGCACTGCGTCAGTTGCCATGGTCCGGACAAGGAGAAGGGAGACCTGCGCATCGACGATGCTTTCGCGCGATTTCCGCATGGGCGCCGACGCCCATCTCTGGGCCGAGGTCCTCGAGCAGATCAACGCCGGAGACATGCCGCCGGAGGATGAGCCACAGCCGAGCCAGGAGGAAATCGCCGCCTTCGTGGCGGCGCTCGATGGCAAGATCAAGGAAGGCAAGGCGGCGCGCATGGCGGCGCGTCCCCCGGTTTCGCATTACCGGCTCAGCCGCAAGGAATACCAGAACACGGTCTACGACCTGCTCGGCGTGCGCTACGATCCGACGAAGCCGGGCGAGCTGAACGAGGATACGCTCTGGCACGGTTTCGAGCGCATCGGCTCGGAATTGTCTCTCTCCCCCTCGCACGTGGACCGCTACTACCGCGCGGCGGAGATCGTGCTGGAGCGCGCTTTCCCGTCCACCGCGTCCGGCGAGACCCGCAAGGTGCGCAAGACGGCGGCCGAGATGCGATACGGCGGAGGCAAAGAGCAGCAGGCCGCCCTCGACCGCTTCGGGATCAAGCGACCGCTGCGTTTCCTGATGTTTCCCGGCACCGTCCAGAGCGCGCTGGCACCAAGCACTCTCGGCAGAACGGGGCCGGAGCACAGCGGGCTCTACAAGCTCCGCCTCCAGGCCAGCGGCGTCCGTCCCCCCGGCGGTCAGCCGGCCCACCTGAGCATCGGCACGCGCACGAGCGAGGAGACCGTCGACGGACTCATCGAATTCGACATCACCGCGCCGGAGGACAGCCCGCAGGTCTACGAGTTCGAGGTCTTTCTCGAGATGCCGGCGACACTGCATTTCTGCGTGGTGGCCACCGATGTGGTGGATCGCCGGGCCGGCGCGGCTTTCCGCAACGCGCTTTCCAGCCGGGGTGGTTACATCTTCACCCGCAGCAGCGAGACCCTGCTGCTGAATCCGAACGCACCGCAGATGTTCGACGACAAGGGCAACGGCATCTTCTCGACGGTGCTGCTCGATTGGATCGAATGGGAGGGGCCGCTGGTGTCTGACGACGAGATGACCCGGCGCGAGGGAGTGCTCCCGCCCGACGACGCGACGCCCGGGGTGGTCGCGGAGCATCTGCGACGTTTCGCCGAACGCGCCTGGCGCCGGTCGGTGAATCCGGAGGAGATGGAAGGCTACCTGAAAACCTACGACGAAGAAGTCGCGGCGGGCGAAAAGACGGCCGACGCCTACCGCACCGCGCTGCAAAGCGTGCTGACCTCCCGGAACTTCATCTACCTCGTCGAGGGCGACACGGTTCCGCGCGAAAAACTGACAGACTGGGAACTCGCCGCGAGGCTCTCCTATTTTCTCTGGAGTTCGATGCCCGACGACGCTCTCTTCGCGGTGGCCGGGGCCGGGAAACTGGAGGGCGGAGAACTCACCAGGCAGGTGGACCGGATGCTGGCGGACGAGAAAGCCGACCGCTTCATCGACGACTTCTCGCGACAGTGGCTGCAACTGCACCGCGTGGGCATGTTTCCCCCGGACAAGAAACTCTACCCCACCTACGACGCCTGGCTCGAGACGAGCATGCGATCCGAACCGGTGGAGTTCTTCCGCGAGATGTTCGTCAACAACCTCCCCCTCGAGAGCTTTATCGATTCCGACTGGACCATGGCCAACGCCCGGCTCTGCGATTTCTACGGATTGCCCGAGGCCAAGTCGGACAAGTTCCAACGGGTCTCGCTGAAGCCGGAACACAAACGCGGCGGCCTTCTCACGATGGGCGCGGTGCTTGGGCTTACTTCCGACGGCACGCGCCACCGCCCGGTGCATCGTGGCGTCTGGCTCAGCGAAGCGATCTTCAACAAGACGCCTCCTCCGCCACCGGCGAACGTCGATCCCATCGAACCCGTCCCGCCGGAGGGCAACAAAGTGACGGTCCGCCAGCGATTGGAAGTGCATGCCCAGAACAAAAACTGCGCCTCCTGCCACGCCAAGATCGATCCGCTGGGTCTGGCCTGGGACAACTACGACGCCATCGGGCAGTGGCGTGAACGTGAGGTCGTCCCCACCGGCAAGGGGGAAAATCCCCTGGCCGATCCCTCCGGAGTCATGCCCGATGGTCGCTCCTTCAAGGACGCCGCCGAGTTCAAGCATATCCTGCTGGAGGATCGCGATACCTTCGAGCGCGCCTTCATCGAGCATCTCTGCACCTACGCCCTCCGCCGTGTCCTGACCGTGGATGACGAGGACGATGTCCAATTGATTGTCGAAAACGTGAAGAAAACGCCCGGCGGCATCCGCGACATGGTAAGGGCGGTGGCGGGGTCGGATTTAATTCAAAAGCGGTGATGGAAGAAGCGATTAGCTGTTAGCTGTTAGCTGTTAGCTCTTTGGCACCGCTAAACGCTATCGACTGACTCTGAATGCTATCCGTAAATGAAAAACTTTCGAGACCTGCGGATTTGGAGCCGTGCTCATGGACTTGCCCTTGATATCTATCGGATCACGCAAAGCTTCCCCAATATCGAAACCTATGGACTCCTCAGCCAGATGCGTCGTTCGGCCTCGTCTATTCCAACCAACATCGCGGAGGGTTGCGGGAGGAACACGGACAAGGACTTCGCGAGGTTTCTCGACACCGCCATGGGTTCCGCATCCGAACTCGAATACCAACTCATCCTCGCTCGCGACCTGAACTACATTCCTCAAGACCTTTACGAAACCACAGCTGACGAACTCACTGAAATCAAGCGCATGCTCAATGCTTTCATCCAAAAGCTAAGAGCTAATCGCTAACAGCTAACCGCTGATTGCCAACCATGAACTACCTCTCCCAATCCTGGCGGATCGACCGCCGACACGCCCTCCGCGCGATGGGGTCCTGCATCTCGTTGCCATTCTTGGAATGCATGGTGCCTCGCCGTGCGTCGGCGAATGCCGACGAGTCTCCCCGACGCAGCGCCTTCATCTACCTCGCCAACGGTGTCCACTCGCTGAATTACCAGATCACCACGCCCGGCAAGGACTACCAGTTCTCGCGCTCGCTGAAACCGCTGGAAAAACACCGCGAAGTCATCACGCCGATCAGCGGTCTGCATCACCCGGGCGCCTTGGGCCATCATCACAACTGCATCAACGTCTGGCTTACCGGCGGCAAGCTCGGTCCCTCGGACCGCAACACCATCTCGGTGGACCAGAAGATGGCCGAAGTCACCGCGCAACACACCCGCTACGCCTCCATGGAGATCGCCCTGACCCAGGGGTCGCTCGCCTGGACCGCGGACGGGGTGCAGTTGCCCGCGCTGCGGCGTTGCGGAGAGATTTTCGCCTCGCTCTTCGAGGAGCCGAAGGGCGGCAAGGACGCCCAACGGAAAGCCCTGCGCCGCAAGGCCAGCGTCCTCGATGACAACCTCGCGGAGGTGCGGCGACTGGAGAAAAACATGGGCAGCGCCGACAAGGGCCGCCTCGAGCAATACCTGACCTCCGTCCGCGAGGCGGAGATCCGCACGCGGCGGGCCGACGCCTGGCTCGACACGCCCCTGCCGGTGATCTCCGAGGCCGATCGCTCCCGCACCGCCCGCGACATACCCCAGACCCAGGCGGGTGAGTATTTCCGGACCGTCTACGATCTGATGGTGCTGGCTTTCCAGACCGACGTCACCCGCGTGGCCACCTTCAGTCTCGGCGGCGAGGGCGACGCCTTCTCCATTCCCGAGATCGGCATCACCGAGTCGCGCCACCAACTCAGCCACCACGGCGGCGACGCCGGCTACATGGAAAAGCTCACCAACTACGACACCTTCGCCATCGAGCAGTTCGGGTATTTCCTCACCCGCCTCTCGGAGACGAAGGACCTCAATGGCAAGCCGCTCCTCGGCACGACGATGGCCCTGTTCGGCAGCGGCATGTGCTACGGCCACAGCCACGGCAACGCCAACCTGCCGCTCGTGCTTGCGGGCGGATCGGACCTAGGCCTGAAGCACGGCAGCCACCTCGACTTCAACCGCGAGGGTACCAACTTCGAGGGCTACGCGGTCGGCGACGACGGCACCATCGCCACCTCGCATTACCAGATCTGCAGTCGACCCGTGAATACGGACGCGCACATGAGCAACCTGCTCCTCCTCATGGCCCAGCGCATGGGTGTGGAGACGGACCAGTTTGGCGACAGCAAAAAGGTCATCGCATTATCATGAAGTTCTTGGTTCCTCGTTGTTCGTTCTTCGTTCCTTGTCTGTTGTTGGTTGTAGCCTCCTCGTTGGTCGTTCATTCGACTACCGTCGCGGAAGAACCAGGAACCAAGAACAAGGAACCAGGAACAGAGGATATTTTCCGGCCCCAGGCCGGAAAGTTTCCTCCCCTTGAAAAAGCGCACGCCTACCGGGGCGAACTCATCTTCGTTGATCACGCCAACCGCCGCGGCAGTATCCGCGTAGAGGGGGACGGCATGTTTTTCCGGAACGATCCCCATCCCTTCGCGATGCTGCCCTATGGCATCGTCCGCTATCACGCCGCCACGGCGGACCTGCGGGACGTCCCGCTCGGCACCGTGATGCATGTCCGCGGCTTTCTCCCGCCCGACCCGACGACCTCCGTGGTACCGGTGCTGCCGGTGGACAACAAGGCTAAGGACGCCAACCACAACCGCGGCGCCGGCATCCTGCCCGCCGAGAACCACGTCCTCCTCCTCGAGGACGAACCCAGCCACTGCCGACGCGAGGGATTGGTCTGGAAGCTGAAGGATGTGGAACTGAAAAACCTCGCGGGCACCATCACCGCCGCCCGCGCCCCGAAACAGGACACGGGAGGAAAAGTCGAAGAGGAGACGCTGACCTTCGACGCCGCCACCCGCGTGTGGCGCGGTCGCGAATCCCTGAGCATCGAGGACCTCGTCGCCGAGGGGGCCTGGCCCGCCGAGGGCAAAAAATCCCTCGATGGTCAGGCCGTGTTGCTCGGCATCACCTGGAAGCCGACGCCGGACGGCGTCTTCACCCGCTTCCACATCTCCGACATCTGGCTCGATGATGAATCGCTGGATCGCGCCGCCCGTCGGCAGACCGAAACGCACAAGGCCTTCGTCCGCGGTCGTTGGATGCCCGCGTGGATCGACGACGTCGAGTATGGCAAATTCGGCCGCGCCACCGTCACTGCCACCCTGTTCGGCGGCATGGATCCCTCCCTCTACGCCGATTTCAAGCAAGGCTCCACCGCCATGATGAACGCGGTCGCGGACACCCTGAAACACACCCACGGCGCCTACGGCCCCGCCCACATGGCCTCGCGTGGAACCTTCCTCGAAATCATCCAGACACCCGGCGAGCCTCCCCTCGGCAGCAGCGGCATCCAGATTCGTTTCGAGACCGACCTCATCATCGAAGGCATCCGCCCAGGCCGTGTCGTCCGTGTCCGTCCCGGCGACTGGCCCCAGGTCCAGGTGCCACGGGAGGAATACCTCAGGGAAACCATCGAGGAACGCTTCCCCAGTCCGGACATCTTTCCCAAATACTGATGGTGAAGCGTTTCTGGTTCCTCGTTCTTGGTTCTTCGTTCCTTCGCGCATCGATCTTGGCGATTCCCGGGTTGCTTGCCATTCAGGCGACGGTCATTGCCGAAGAACCCAGAACGGAAGAAATTTTCCGGCCGCGGGCCGGGGATTTTCCTCCCCTCGAAAAGGCGCATGCCTACCGGGGTGAACTGGTCTTTGTGGATCATGCCAACCGCCGCGGCAGCCTGCGCGTGGCCGGACAGGGCGTGTTCCGGCGCAACGAGCCGCAACCCTTCGCCCTGCTTCCCTACGCCATCGTCCGTTATCACGGAGCGCCGGCCGACTTGCGGGACATCCCCCTCGGCACCGTGCTGCACGCGCGCGCCTTTCTCCCGCCGGACCCGATGACCTCCCCCGTGCCGGTATTGCCGGTCAACAGCAAGGACAAAAAATCCGGCTACGGTGATCCCGGCACCGCTCCCGCCGAAAATCACGTCCTCCTCCTCGAAGACGAACCCAGCCACTGCCGGCGCGAGGGCTTGGTCTGGAAACTGAAGGCGCTGGAAATCGAAAACCATGCGGGCCTGATCATCGCCAGCCGCGAACCGGTGGCGGGCGCGAGCGCCCCGGTCGACGAGGAAACGCTGAGCTTCGATGCCGCCACCCGCGTCTGGCGCGGTCGCGAACACCTCGGGGTCGCCGACCTCGTGGCCGAGGGACTCTGGCCCGCCAGCGGCAAGCGATCACTCGACGGCGAGGCCGTCCTGCTCGGGATCACCTGGAAACCCACCCCGGGCGGAGTCTTCACCCGTTTCCACATTTCGGATCTCTGGCTGGACGATACCGCGATGGAGCGCGCCGCCCAGCTCCAGACTGAAACCCACAAAGCATTCATCCGCGGCCGCTGGGTGCCCGCGTGGGTCGATGACGTCGCGTATGGCCAGTTCGGGCGCGCCACCGTTACCGCGACCCTTTTCGGCGGCATGGACGCCTCCCTCTACGCCGATTTCCTCCAGGGCGCGCAGTTGTTGATGAACCCCGTCGCGTACACCCTGAAACACACCGAGGGCGGCAGCGCCGGACCCACCCAGATGTCGGCGCGCGGCACTTTGCTCGACCTCACCAAAACAGAGGATGCCCCCCTGGGCAGCAGCGGCATCCGGATACGATTCGAGACCGACCTCATCACCGAGGGCATCCGACCCACCCGGGTCGTCCGCGTCCGTCCCGCCACCTGGCCCGACGTCCACCTGCCGCGGGAGGAATACATGCGGGACGGGGCCTCCAGCATCGACGAGCGCTTCCCGAGCCCCAACATTTTCCCGCAATACTGACCACCGGCAAACCGGTTCGCAACGCCCCAATCTCACGTTTCAGACATCGGGCATCACCCGGAGAGGAATGACACTTGGTGGAGCAAAGTGCCATGAGCCCCAGCCCAGAGGGCCCCGGAAAGAGGGCATGCCGCCACGCCCGTCAGTTCCGGGGATACCCACGAATCCTCTAGAGTATCCAACGGACCGCGCACTCCCAGGCCATGCGCCTCAAGCGCCACATGCAGAAAGATTTCCGTGGTTGAGCCGGGAAGCGCAGCGGGCGTTCCGAATCAGCCAGCCCCAGGCTGCCCGAAGGGGGCGACGCGCGCCTCGCCGAGGCGTCCGCCCCTGGATCGCGGGCGCTTCCTTTGGGGGATCCTAATTGGCCCGACTTTGGGGGATGCATCCGCCGTCTCTGACGCGGCCTGGGAAGCCCATGCCACTCGGGTTGGAAGCGGGAAGCCGTGCCGCGGATGCGGATTTCCCGAGAAAGGGGGGCGGAACTGACAGGGTCGGGTCCGGGACCTTAATCTGTTGGATCGGGGTTCTTCACGCCTCGGCCCAGACTTCTCTCATTCGCTCGAGACCGATACGGGCGACTTCGGCGGGATCGCGGCTCCAGAGGTCGGCGTTGAACAGTTCGAGGCTGAGCCATTGGTCGTAGCCTTTCTCCTTGAGGACACCGAGTTCAGCTTTGAGGTCGATGACTCCCTCGCCGATCATGACGCGGTCGGGATCTTTCTGCCGACCGCTGGGGATGTCCGGGGCGGCGTCGTCGATGTGGTAGTGAACGATGCGCTCGAGCGGCAACGCGCGGATGTCGTCGAGGGTGGTCCGGTTGTTCCAGTTGTGAAAGGCGTCGAGGATGGTGCAGGCGTCGGGATCGCCGCTGCGGTCGAGCACGGTGACGGTGTCGGGGACGTTGTTGAGGCTGGCGAAGAAGCTGATGTATTCCAGCACGGCGCGGACGCCGGTCTCGCGGCCGATCTGGAGCAGGTCGCGGTAGCCCTCGTGCAGAGTGTCGAAGCCGGGCCGCTCCATCGGAGGGGTGCAGACCATGAGGGGCGCGCCGAGGCGGGCGGCGAGTTCGAAGCGGCGGCGGGCCTCGTCGAGAGCGAGGGTGTACTCCCAGCCGGTGGTCTCGCCCCAGTTGCGGACGGCGATGAAGCAGGGGACAGTGAGTTCGTGATCGGCGAGTGCTTTCTCCACCTCGCTGATCTCGCCGCCGCGCCCGACGTGCTGGTAGAGTTCGACGGCCCAGAGCTCGATCCCGTCGTAGCCCGCCTCGCCGGCGACGCGGATTTTCTCCAAGAGGGGGGTGGGCTTGATGGTGGAGGCGTTGAGGGAGAAGCGCATGGTGGGGGCAATGATGCCGACGCGCGGGCGCGGGTCCAGTGCCGAAATCGCGGGCGGCGGTGGGGGCCGGATGTTTTTCTCATTCGGCGCGCCCCGCCGTCGCTTGCGCGGGCGAGCATTCCCGTCAATATTCGCGGCCAAGACCAGAAATGAACAGGAACCCATCGAAGGCCAGCTCGTGGAGGCAGGGGTGCGAGTCGCGGCTGCGATGGATAGGACAGCGGGCGGAGAAGATCCTGCCGCACGCGGAAGCGGGTGACTGGGTGGTGTTTCTGATCGGCCTGGCGGGGGTGGTTTTCTGCGCCTGGTGGCTGTGGTCGCGACCGATGCCGGCGGATTGGAGGGAACTGGCGGAGCTGGCTGACGGCACGCGGCGAAAGTATCGGGAATTCCTCGCGCCGGGTCTCTGGTATGGGGCGCTGGCGCATCTGGCCATCTGGCTGCCGCTCCTGGCGGTGGCGCGTTTCTGGCCCAAGGGCGGAGCGGCGCGTTTTCCTGGCGGGACGGACACGGCGACGGGCGGGCGGGACCGCGAGTTGGGGGATGGGAAATTCTGGCTGGTGCTTGCGCTGATCGTGCTGGTGGCGGGCGGGGCGCGCTGGCAGCGGCTGGATCTGAGCTACTGGGGGGACGAGGGCTGGGCGGTGACGCGGTATTCCCACGGTCACTGGAGGCCGATGGACCGGTCGGAACCCCAGGGGGCGATGCGATTTTTTCCCGCGTTGTGGGACCAGGCATTTTTCGACGACACGACGGGGGGCAATCACTACCTGTTCACGGTGACGCAACGGCTCACCCTGGACGCCTGGCGGGCGCTGACCGGGGCTCCGCGGGAGGACTTCGACGAAGCGGTGTCGCGGCTGCCCTCATTGTTGGCGGGGCTGGCCTGTCTGCCGCTGCTGGCGTGCCTGCTGCGCTGGTGGGGACGGCCACGGGCGGGTCTGTGGGCGGCGTTTTTCCTCGCGGCTCATCCCATGCATCTGCGCTACTCGAGCGAGGCGCGGGGCTACGCGCTGATGCTCTGCTATCTGCTGGCGGCGATCTGGTTCGCGGCGCTGGCCCTGCAATCCGGCCAGTGGCGATGGTGGCTTTTCTTCGGGTTGGCGGAGCTGCTGGCGGTGTATTCCTGGAAAGGGGTCTACTATGGTCTGGGAGTGACGAACGCGGCGGTGCTGGCCATGATCTGCCACGGCAAGGTGGACGCCCAAAGCCTGACCTCCGGGGCGGCGCGGGCGCGCTGGGTGGCGGCGGGTCGGTGGATGATGGTGAGCCTGCTGGTGGGGGGACTTTTCCTCCATCTGGTGATGCCCTGCCTGCTCCAGACGCCGGAGGCGATCCGCGCGGTGGGGGGACGCCCGATGGACGGGACCTGGCTGAAGGAGGCCCTGTGCCAGATTTTCACGGGCACGCCGTGGCAGATCGATCCCGAGAATCCCTCCCTGACCGCCGGGCAACGTCTCTGGCGGGCCTGGCCGGTGGCGGCGTGGATCATCGCCACGGGCTACGGTCTCGCCCTGCTCACGGGCATGGTGGCGATGTTGCGCCAATGTCCGCGCCTGGCGGTGCTGTGCGGGGCGCTGGTGCTGTCTGCGGTGCTGGGGGCGCTCCATTTCAAATACCGCATCCACGCGGAATGGCAGACCTGGTATTCCTTTTACATCCTGCCCGCCATCTGCCTGGCGGCGGCTTTCGGGGTGGTGGAGCTGACTCGCCAGAGCACGCGCTGGCTGCCGCGCTCGGGGCCGTGGCTGACCGGCGCGGCGGCGCTGGTGGCGGCGCTGGTGATGGTGACGCCACAGACCCAGCTGATGGCCACCACGCCGATCGAAGCCAATCGCGAGGCTTTCGCGGTGACTCGGGGAGTCCACGAGCCGCTCTGGCACGCGGGACCGTCGGACATTTACACCGTGTATCTGTGGCGGCACATTGCGCTCTACGATCCGCGGGCCGACACTCATTGCCGGGACGCGGCGGCGCTCCGGGCGCGCATCGAGGAGGTGAAAGCGGCCGGCGGCGAACTCTACGTGGTGATGGGCGAGCGGGAGCTGTCCCGCCTGCTGAGCGGCGACATGGTGGAGATGCTGCGGGATCCGGCACTGTTCACCCCGGTGAAGACTTTTTACAGTCAGGATCCGGCGCTGACGCTGACGGCATTCCGCTATACCGCCACCCGCTGAGCCGCGGTCTCCGGAGGAAACAATTCCCCCGTTGGCATCCCGGCGGGATTTCGGCTAAGATCAGCCCATCGCGCAATCGTCCGACATCCCAGAAATCCCGGAGTTCGAGATCCTCAGCCGGATCGGCGGGGGCTCCTACGGCGAGGTGTTTCTGGCACGCAGCGTCACGGGTTCCTTCCGCGCGGTGAAAGTGGTGCGCCGGGAGGATTTCGAGCGGGAGCGGACCTTCGAGCGGGAGTTCGAGGGCATCAAGCACTATGAAAAGGTGTCGCAGAATCATCCCGGGCTGGTGGATGTGCTGCATGTGGGGCGGAACAATCGCGAGGGCTTCTATTACTATGTGATGGAGCTGGCGGACGATGTCGAGTCCGGCCCCGAGATCGATGTGGAGCACTACGAGCCCCGCACCCTTTCCAGTGATCTCAAGCGGCACCGGTTGCGCTCCGTGGGCGAGTGTGTCGCGGTGGGCGCCCCGCTGGCGGAAGCGCTGGGCCATCTCCACGCCGCCGGACTGACGCATCGCGATGTGAAGCCGTCGAACATCATTTTCGTCAAGGGCCAGGCCAAGCTGGCCGACGTGGGGCTGGTGGCCAGCAGCGGGCAGCGCACCTACGTCGGCACCGAGGGCTACGTGCCGCCGGAGGGCCCGGGCACGGCCTCGGCGGATCTCTACAGCCTCGCGATGGTGCTCTACGAAATGGGCACGGGCAAGGATCGCCTCGATTTCCCCGAACTACCCACCAACATGGAGTTGCCGCCGACGGTGAACCGCGACGAGTGGCGGGCGCTCAACAACGTGATCTGCCGCGCCGGTGCGCCCGACCCGCGACGACGCTACGAGAGCGGCGAGACTTTCGCCTCCGCCCTGCGACAGATCACCCACCCCACCGCCGCGCCGGAGGCTTCCTGGCGCCGGATGCTCGCCGCCACCGCCAGCATCGTCCTGGCGGCGGTACTGGGCGCGGCCGGATTTTCCGCCTACCGGCACCTGACCACCCCCATCGGCGACACGCTGCCCCGCGATTTCCAAACCGAAGCCCCGACCCCCGGCAACGGAGGGCAAAGCCCCGGCTCCACCGCCGGCGCGGGCGAGACGGCGGTCGGCACCTCCCCTTCGGAAAATCCCGACCCCGACGGGCCGATGACCAACGGCGCCGGATTGGCCGAATTGCCCAATGCTTTCGAAATCGGCTCGCTCAATCCCCGCATGCTCAGCAACGCGGGCGGCTCGGTCTCCATCGATCATCTCGGTCCCGCCGAAAACGGCGGTGGCGCAGGCGGGGTCGTCATCTCCGACGCCCCTTTCGGACCGCCGTCCCCGCCCAAAGCGCCCGAGCCACCCGCCCCACCGCCGAAAGCCTGGCTGAAGATCACCCAGCCCTCGGGTGCCTCGGTGTGGCACGAGGGAAAACAGATCGCCGTTACCCCCACCGATTCCCTCGAGTTCTCCCCCGGCCCGGTCGAGGTCGTCCTCAAGGCGTCCGGCTACCACGACTATCTGCTCGAGCGCACCCTCCCGCCGAACCGCACCCACTACGAGACCGACATCCAGATGCTGCCGGATCGCGGTCCCCTGCCCGGTGAACCCTGGACCAACAGCGTGGGTCTCGCCTTTGAAGCCATCGGCAAACGCCATATCTCCATCGCCCCCATCGGCCAGGAGCTTTTTGATCGATTCGTCGAGGAAACCCGCCATCCCGTCGGCCACGCCAGCCCGGCCGCGCCCGATCCCGCCGACGCCCTGGTCGCCAGCCCTCTCGCCGCCCAGCCGGACGACGCCTCCATGTGGGCCTTCTGCGACTGGATGACCCGCCGGGACCGCGCCGAGGGCTTCCTCGACGAGGGGCATTTCCACCATCCCCAGCGCGACGCGGGCGAGTCACTCGCCTTTTTCAGCCGCGTCGAGGATCAGTTCGGCAATGTGCAGATCAACAGCGAGCCCTCCGGCGCACGTGTCTATCGCGACGGGCGATTTCTCGGCAAGACTCCCCTGGCTCTCGATAACCAGCGCATCGGCCTGACCCTCCTGACGCTGAAGCTGGGCGGCTACCGCGACGAGCCGGTGGAGTTCCCCGTGCGCCCCTCCGATCTCACCCCCGCCACCGTCACCCTGAACCGCGACGACAGCGTCCTGTTCACCGAGCCCTACACCAACAGCCTGGGCATGACATTCATGCCGGTGAAATCCTTCATGGCCTCGGCTTTCGAGACCCGGGTCAAGGACTACGCCGCCTTTCTCGCCAGTGGCCCCGAGGGCATCGAGCCGCCGAACGTGGATTTCGAACAGGGACCCGATCATCCCGTCGCCGGGGTGAATCTTCCCGAGGCGCGCGCTTTCTGCGCCTGGCTCACCACCGAGGAGCGGCGGCTCGGTCGGATCGAGGAATTCCACACCTACCGCCTGCCGCGGGACCTGGAGTGGAGCGCCATGGCGGGACTCGAGACCGAGGACGGGGCCACCCCGGAGATCCGCGACGTGCGCAAGGTCAGCGATCACTTTCCCTGGGGCGACCAGTGGCCACCGCCCGAGAAGTCCGGCAATTTCGCCGACCTGACCGCCCGGGGCACCGTGCCCGCCGTGCTGCCTGGCTACGATGACACTTACGAAAAAACCTCACCCGTCGGCAGTTTCCCGCCCAATCCCTACGAGCTGCACGATCTCTCCGGCAACGTCTGGGAATGGATCGACGAGCCCTTCAGCGGCACCGGCGACGCGGAGAGCGCCCTCTACTTCGTCCGCGGCGGCGGCTGGTCCAGCTCCCAGAAAAACGAGCTGCTGACCTCCTACCGAAAAGCCCTGCGCCCGCAATACAAGCGCGGCGGCGGCGAGCACGGCTTCCGCTGCTTGCTGGTGGATACCCGGGCCGAGCCGTGACTCAGGAACCGGGCACCGCGAAATTCGTCATGAAATTCTCCGGCTCGCTCCCGGGCGTGGACCGGTAGTGGTAGAAACGCTTCGCCTCATCCGTCGGCCGTTGCGCCCCGTAGATCGCGATCTCGATATGGCGCGGCGTGCCCGCATCCACCGGTATCTCCTTCACCGTCACACTCAGGCGGTTGGCCCCTTTCACCAGCCCTCCGTTGATCAGCTCCCGACCGCTGTCGTTCGCGATGGCAGCGTGGTGCTGGGCGTTGACGCTGAGTTTCACCTCGTAGCCCACCGCCGTGACCCACAGCTCCGCGATGTAGTCCGGGGCGTTCACCGGCCCCGGGATGGGCGGCGGCACCGGAGCAGGCTGGAATTCCGGCGCCTCTAGAAAACTGTTGTCGCCATTGCGCAGTTTCAGCAACACCGAGGGATCGTCGCCGAACTTCACCACGCGGAGATTGTCGAACTTCCATACCCCGAACTCGCGGATGTAGCGGAGCACGATGAAATTCTCCCTCACCTCCGCCACCTCGCTGACCCCGAAATCGGCGAGCCCGAAATACACCGACGACGCCGTGTCCCCCCGCGTCAGAGTGTCCACATGCGTCAACCCCTCCAGCTTCGGCGCCTGCATCGGTATCTCAAACAAAGCCTCGGGGTACGGGAGTCGCTGGGAGACGATCTGGTTGCGGATCTCCCCCTGCCGCGCCTGCGCCGTCACCTGCTGCCAGGCCTGAAAATCATCACGATCCATCGCGTCGCGCCAACTCTGGTAGAGCCCCTCCAACTGTCGCTGCATTCCCGGATTTGACACCGCCGGCGGCGGGGGCGGCGACGCCTCCTGGCCCGCCATCACCAGAGGGAGTAGGATGACGCAGAGAATGACCCGGCGCGGCGCGCGGTGAGCGGAGCGGGAGCCGGGAGAGCGAGCGATGGGGATTCCTGTCATGGCGTGCCCCATTCATGGCCCAGATACCCGGCCCGGGTCAAATGCTTGTTCGCCACGGCGTCCTTGCCAAGGGAGAAAAGCCCTCCTAACTTTTCGCGTTTCTCCCCCGATTCCGACATCCCATGAACCCCGAATCCAGGCCCGTCATCGACCACGACGCCGAGCTGCTCGCCTGCGCCGAGTCCGTCGTCTACAAACAGCCGGAGACCGGTGACGGGCTGGTCGCCCATGTCTTCTTTCCCGATGGCGAACGCGCCGGAGCGCGCCGCGCCGCCATCCTCTTTTTCCATGGTGGCGACTTCGAGTCTGGAAAGATCAGCCAGTTCGCCCCCCAGGCCCTCTATTTCTCCGGTCGCGGCGCCGTCGCCATCCTCGTCGGTTACCGCACCCGCCAGAGCCACGGCGCCTCCCCGCTCGACGCCATGCGGGATGCCCGCTCGGCGGTGCGCTGGGCGCGATACTACGCCGGGCCGCTCGGCATCGATCCCGACCGCGTCGTGGTCGCGGGCGCCCTCTCCGGCGGGACACTCGCCGCCGCCACCGCCATGAAATCGGATCTCACCGATGACGATACCGACCCGCCCGGCATCGACGGCGTGCCCGGCGCCGCCGTGCTTTTCAGCCCCATCCTCGAGATCGCCAAAGACGGTTACGGCAGCGAGGCCTTCGCCCGCTCCGGGGTGGAGCCCGCCGAGGCCAGCCTCTCGGCCCGGATCGAGAAAGGCCTACCCCCCATACTCATCCTGCACGGCACCGAAGACCGCGTCACCCCCATGCCCGTGGTCGAGAAATTCGTATCCCGGATGCGCAAGAAACGAAACCTCTGCGAACTCATCCCCTTCGAGGGGCGCCAGCACAGCTTCTACAATCTCAACGTCAATCCCGCGCTCTACGATTGCTGCAACGCCGAGATGGACCACTTTCTCGTGGAAACCGGATTCCTCGAGGCCGCCCCCGAGACCGCCGGGAGCGATGTCGGGGAAGTCAAAGAGATCCCGTGATCTCACACGCCTCGCCGCGAGCCGAACAGGCGCACGTGCAGGCGATCGGAAAAGCGATAACCAAGCACCTGACACCGCGCCACCAGCCAGGCCGCCCGCGCGTCGAGCTGCTCCGTCGCCACTCCCTTCGGCATCAGAAAAACCCGCGACGCGGAGATCCCCGCCAAGTCGACGATTTCCCCCACCTCCGCGAGATCCTCGGGCGAGTCGACCACGAATTTGAAATCCGCCCGCCCCGTCGCCGCCAGCGCCCGCAGTACCTCCGGGCGCAGACGCAACTCGCGGGGCATCCCAGCGTTGGCCAGTTTGGGTGAGACATTGATCTGATGGATCGCCCCCAGGAACGCCTCCCCCGGCAACCGGGTGCCGTTGGTCTCCACCTCGAAGCGCGCCTCCGGTTGGCGCTCCCTCAGCGCCGACATCAGACCGACCCAGTCCGCCTCATGCAGCAGCGGCTCCCCCCCGGTGAACACGAAATTCCCGCACCCATGCGACGCCGCCCTCTCCGCCACCTCCGACACCGGCAGATCGATGATCTGATCCCAGCGCCGGTATTTGGCATACCCCTCCTCGCCATCGCGGTCATGCGCAAACCGCGTCCCCTCCCAATTCCAGGTGTAGTCCGTGTCGCACCAGCGGCAGTGCAGGTTGCACAGCGAGCTACGGATAAACACACTGGGTAGCCCGGTGTTTCTCCCCTCCCCCTGAACCGTAAAGAAGATCTCCGGTTCCCCATCGGGCATGCGGGCGAGTTTCATGTCGGCAATAAGGGAGCAAACCCCGGCCCCGTCACGCGAAAACGCCTCCACGCCTCCACGCCTCCACGCCTCCACGCCTCCACGCCTCCACGCCCCACGCCCCATCTCCCATCTCCCATCTCCCATCTCCCATCTCCCATCTCCCATCTCCCATC
>CAYTNL010000084.1:0-29797 GCA_964439145.1 uncultured Verrucomicrobiales bacterium | reverse complement strand
AGGTTACCTTTTCACCTGCAATTGTCACTCGCCTAAGTCCGACAGGCTGCTAGCCCGCATTTCTCACAGTTGAGTTCGCTTGAGCGGGTGAGGAGGGGCTGCTAAGCTTTGATTACCAAGGCAAAACGCAGCATCACCGACCTCCATGCACCCAACTCAAGCGACAACAGAGTGTTAACAGCAGACGTTCGCCGAGAAGCCGACCGATCTGATCGGGCGGGCACTCGACGGAGAGGCGTCGGGAGTCCAGCGAGCATTCGACGCGCAGGACCGGATCGGGTCGGGCGGGGTTGGCATCGTCCCGGGCATCGGTCGGCACGATTTCGAGAAGGCGCGGGGCGGCGGAGCCTTCCGCCTCGGTATTGTCGGCTCGGGACCGTTCCCGGCGGAGTTGATACTGCAGGCTGGAAACCGACAGGCCGTGATCGGAGCAGAAAACGGACTGGGTTCGACCGCTGTGGTGAAACGCGCTCAGCAGCGCGCGCCATTGTTCGGGGGATCGTCGTTGGGACATCCCGAAGTGTAGCGATCACCCATCGCTTCGATAGATGTTGCGTATGAGACGCTTACCAATAATCGACATTCACCGACTTCTGACCCCTGCCGGCAGGACGCGCCGAAGGCCCGGGTTCGGAGGGGTGGCGGAGGTCACCGCTCCGCCGAGAGAACCCCGTGCCGACATGCCTTCCAGTACGCCGCGAGATGGTAGATTAGTCCGCAGCTGGAATTGTTTTCATAGTCAAAGTTTCCGATAAACTTCTTCAAGGAATCCCGCTCGGAATCAATGACTTGATCCTGACCGACCATAAAGAGGATCAACGCCGACTCTCCGGCCTCGCGGGTGAGATGCCAGATCTCCCGATAGGGGCCCCATTGCGGATTTGGGTAACCCTTTTGATCCTTCCATTCGGGCACTTGGCGCCAGTCGGGTCCGAGCATTTTCATCTCTTCCGGACTTTTCTTTGCGATTTTTTCCAGTGTGCTCTTGAAACGCCGGGCAGCCAACTCGCGCACGTGGAGCATTCGTTCGCGAATAGTCGCCTTCAGGCCGGGGTCGGATTCGAGTTCGTAAAGCAACTCGAGTGATATCTGCATCTGAAGAAGGGCGTAGGCGGGTTTGCTAGGCTCGGGAGTGGCCGACTGGGCAATTGCTTCGCTTGCATAGTGCCGCCACCGCTCGTGGTAACGCTCTTCTCCCGTCACATCTGCGGCGGCCGCGTAGATCATGGGTAGACGGGCCGCCTCGTGTGCCTGCACTTCCCACATACGGCAAATTCCGAGAGGGCACCGTTCCCCGTCGGCACGACAAAAATCGTAATCGTTCTCCGGAGTCACGAAGGCAATCATGCGCTCGGCGACGGCACCAAGGATGTCTGCGATCTCCTTTCGGATGACCTCGTCCGACAAAGGACTGCGGTGGTATTGCCAGAGTCCATGAACGAAGTGGGTCACCTGGTCCCGTGATGAATTGATGTAAACGCTCTTGCCATCTTCCGGGCAGACATTGCGGGCGACAAAGCCTGGGACTCCATGCACCGTGACACAGCCCCGAAGTCCCGCGAAGACCTTGGCCGCCTCAACGCGGAGAGATTCCTCACCGGTCACCGCAAAGCGGTCGCAGAGCAGACTCAGCATCGCGCCACCAAGGATGGCTCCGTCTTCCATGCCCGTGCTGTAACCACAGGGGTTCGGATACTGTCGCTTCACTTCCTCCGCTGTCGGCAGGTGGGCCTGCTCTTTACCTGTCTCGTAACTGCTGAGGTAATCCCCGAAGGTCTGGACCGAAGGAAGGTAGAATCGTGTCCAGATCACCTCCCAGGCCCGGTCCATCTGTGTGTTGAGATCGGCGGGGGAAGGGGCGGTATCGGCCAGAACGGCGGATCCGGAGGAAATCAAGGTGACAAGGACAGGGAGAAGAAATTTGGACATGCGTAGCCGCAAGATCGGCGTATTTGACCCGCAGTCGAGGAATGAATTGCCAGCATCACATCGGACTCAGGGCTTACGCATGAAAATTGGCGATGACTTCGGCGCGGAAGTTCGAGTCGAGCGCGGCCTCTTGACGTTTCTTGGCGAGGGATAGTTTCTTGGGGTGGGAGCGGAGCATGTGCAGTGCGATATCGCGCAGGGTTCCGAGGGCTCTGCCGATAGGGCTCAAGTTCTGCACCCTGTCTGATCGCGGACCCGCCCCTCTTCCGTGGGTGAAAAACAGTCCCCCTGTCGGGTGGCTGGCGGGACCGTGACTGTGGACCTCAGGATGACTCGTGGATCGGACTCCCGAAAGAACCCGCGAAGGTCATGCCTCAATGGATAACGATAGTCTCACTCAACCAACCCGGCAGAGGGGCGGCGACTATCCACCCTATTCCCCGTTTGTCTCGGGGAAAATCATCGCCCCCCCCTCGCGAAATTGCCTGGCCCGGGGTCGGCACCGTCAACGCGCGGGCGCGAAGGCTTACCCCGTACCGACCGGGGTCGATGCCCCCGGCTACAAGACGCCGTCATCGCACGGGCGCGAAGGCGTTCCCGCTGACGACTCGCCGGTTACCCCGCCGTACCGACCGGGGTCGATGCCCCCGGCTACAAGACGCCGTCATCGCGCGGGCGCGAAGGCGTACCCGCTGACGGCTCGCCGGTTACCCCGCCGAACGGTATTCTTGTGATCGTCGCTTTCCCCACATCCCGGCCATGTCCCGCTCATCTCTCCTCCTCCGCCACGCCATCGTCCTCCTCGGCGCGGTCCTCACCGCCTCCGCCCAGGACGCCCCGGATCCCGCCCCCGCCACGCCTCCGCCACCTCCGGTCGCGAAACTTTCTTTCCAGATTCCCTCGGCCACGATCCAGGGGCCGTGGTCGGGCCAGCAGCTGGTGGTCACCCATCACGCGGACCGGGGCGAACGCGATGTCACTTCGGCGGTGACTTTTTCGGCGAAGCCCGACGGCATCCTCGCCATCGACGCCCACGGCTATGCGAAACCCGTCGGCAACGGCACCGCCACCGTTACCGCCTCGCTCCCCGGCCACAGCGGCGAGGCGTCGGTCGCGGTGGAGGTGAAGGCGTTTGATTCGGAGCCGGCGGTCGATTTCCCCAACGATGTCGTCCCCGTCTTCACCAAGTACGGCTGCAACGGCGGCGGTTGCCATGGGAAATCGGGCGGGCAGAACAATTTCCGCCTCTCCCTGCTCGGCTACGAGCCGTGGAACGATCACGACTGGCTGGTGCGTGAATCCCGCGGGCGCCGCATTTTCCCCGCCGCGCCGGAGCACAGTCTGCTCCTGATGAAAGCCACCGGGGAAATTCCGCACGAGGGCGGCATCCGGATGGATAAGCATTCCGACGACTACGCCGCCATCACCCGCTGGATACGCCAGGGCATGCCCTACCAACCCGAGAACGCGCCCAAAGTGACCCGCATCACCGTGTATCCCCAGGAGCGCGTCGCCACCGCGCACGCGGAGCAGCAACTGGCGGTGACGGCCTGGTACTCCGACGGTTCCGCCCGCGACATCACCCGCCTGGCCATTTACGAGGCCAACCAGGAGGAAATGGCCGAAGTCGACGAGGTCGGTCGCGTGATACTCGCGGACCAGACCGGCACCACCTCCATCATGATCCGGTTCCAGGAACACGTCGCCGTGTTCCGCGCCACCATCCCGCTCGGGGCGGAGATCAAGGAACTGCCAAAACCGCGCAACTTCATCGACGAGGAGATTTTCAATAAGCTCACCCTGCTCGGACTGCCGCCCTCTCCCCTCATCGACGACGCCACCTTCCTCCGGCGTGTCACGGTCGACATCGCCGGTCGTCTGCCCACCGCCGAGGAGACCACCGCGTTCCTCGCGTCGCGGGATGCCGACAAACGCGCGCGCCGTGTCGACGAGTTGCTCGATTCCCCGGACTACGCGGCTTATTTCGCCCAGAAATGGGCGGGCATCCTCCGCAACAAGCGCGCCAAGGACACCTACCAGCGCGGCACCTACGCCTTCCACGACTGGCTCCGTTCCCGGCTCCAGGACAACACGCCCTACGACCAGCTCGTCTCCGAGGTCATCACCGCCTCCGGCGAGATCGGGCAAAATCCCGCCGTCGGCTGGTTCCGCGCGGTGAAGGATCAGAAGGAACAGATGCAGGACATCGCCCAGGTCTTTCTCGGCATCCGCATGCAGTGCGCCCAATGCCACCACCATCCCTACGAAAAATGGTCGCAGGACGATTACTACGGCTTCGCCGCCTTCCTCACCGCCGTGGGCCGCAAGCCGGGTGAGCAACCGGACGAGGAGATCATCTTCCACAAGCGCACCGCCGCCGCGATGCAGAATCCCAATACCCAGGTCATGCTGAAGCCGACTCCGCTCGGCTCCGACCCGCTCGAACTCCCGCCGAGCGAGGATCCCCGCGGCGCCCTGGCCGATTGGCTCACTTCCGCGGAAAACCCCTGGTTCGCCCGCATGTTGGTGAACCGCTATTGGAAGCACTTCTTCAGCGTCGGACTCGTCGAGCCCGAGGACGACATGCGGGTGACCAATCCCGCCACCCATCCCGAACTGCTCGACCGGCTCGCCGCGCACTTCGCCGAAAGTGGTTTCGACCTCAAGGAGCTGGTCCGCACCGTCTGCAACAGCCAGACCTATCAACTCAGCGCCGTGCCCAACGACCACAACGTGGCCGACGCCCAGAACTTCTCCCGCTACTACCCGAAACGTCTCCAGGCCGAAGTCCTGCTCGACTCCATCAACCTGGTGTCGAAATCGCGCGACAACTTCACCAACCAGCCCGCCGGTGTGCGCGCCACCTGGCTGCCGGACGACAAATTCAACGCCGACTCCTATTTTCTCACCGTCTTCGGTCGACCGGAGATGGACAGCGCCTGCGAGTGCGAGCGCGTCGCCGACGCCAACCTCGCCCAGAGCCTGCACCTCATCAATTCCGACACCATCCAGAGCAAGCTCGGCCACGACGCCGGACGCGCCGCAGCGCTGGCGCTGGCCACCGAGCGCCCCGACGCCGAGCGCCTCGGCGAGCTCTACGTCTACGCCCTCTCGCGCCCGCCTCGCTCCGAGGAGCTGGCCGCCGCCACCGCCCACCTGGAGAAAAAGCGCGCCAAAGCCGCCGAGAAAGCCGACGACGAGATCACTCCCGAAAAAGCCGAACGCGAAGCCTTCGAGGACATCCTCTGGGCGCTCGTGAACACCAAGGAGTTCCTCTTCAATCACTGAACCAGATGTCGCTTCGTCGTCCTCCCCTGGCACGGGTCTCCCGGACCGTGCCCGCAACTCATCAACGATCAGTACGGGCCTGGAGTACCGTTCCACTGTTGCTTGTCCTCACCGCGGCGCGGGTCTTCGGCCAGTTGCCCTCCGCCGAACTCCACACCGTCTCCCCACCCGTCATTTCCGCCGGCCAAACCACCGAGATCAGCCTTGCCGGGGCGAATCTCGAATCCCTCACCGGGCTGCTCTTTTCCGATCCCCGCCTCGCCGCGGAACCCGTGTTGCTGCCCGCCTCCGAGTTCCGGAAACATCCGGCCCAGGATGGGGCCAAATTCCGCGTCACCGTGCCGGCGGATTTTCCCGAGGGCGTGGTCGAGATCCGCGCCGCCGGCTACTTCGGCCTCTCCACCTCGCGACCGCTCGCCATCGCGGCGAAAGATCAGACCATCGTCGCCGACGCCGGAGCCTCCCATCACCAGATCGACACCGCCCCGGCACTCGCGCGGGAAGCCATCGCCCGCGGACAGACCGACGCCAACCAGATCGATTACTGGAAATTCACCGCGAAAAAGGGCGAACGCCTCCTCGTTCACTGCCGCGCCGAACGCATCGACTCCCGCGCCGACGCCACCCTGACCGTGGTCGACGCCGGCGGTCGCGAGTTGGAGCGCAACCGCGACGCCATCGGCCGCGATCCCATGGTCGATTTTATCGCGCCCGCCGACGGCGACTACTGGATCGGGGTGCACGATTTCCTTTACACCGGCGGCTCCACCCACACCTACCTCCTCACCCTCAGTGCCCGGCCCTGGATTGACGCCGTCTTTCCCCCCGCCGGTCAACAGGGTCAGGTCATTGAGGCTACCCTGTTGGGTCGGAATCTCCCCGGCGGCAGCCCCGGCGAGGGGCTGAGTATCGATGGCAAACCTGTCGAGACCCTGCCCATCCGTCTCACCGTGCCCGCCTCCCCCGACGCACCGGCTTTCGAGTGGGCCAGACCCTCTCATGGCCTGTTGCCCACCTTCACCCACCGTCATGAGAACGCCAACCCGGTCGAGATCGGTCTCACCGACGCGCCTGTGATCCCCGTGCTCAACGACGCCACCCCGCCGACGGTGACGCCGCCCTGCGAGATCGCGGCGCGTTTCGACAGCGACGGCGACACCGACGATTTTCGCTTCGCCGCGAAGAAGGGCACCGCCTACTGGATCGAGATCATTGGCGACCGGTTGGGTGGGAGGATCGATCCCTACCTCGTGGTGGAAAAAATCACCCCGGCGGCCGATGGCGCGGAGACTTTCGCCAAAGTGCGCGACGCCGACGACAGCGCCAACCGCGGGGGCGCGACCTTCGACGGCGGCTCGCGTGACGCGGACTTTGGCTTCACCGCGGATCAGGATGGCGAATACCGCGTGACGGTGGTGAATCAGTTCGCCAGCGGCGGCCCCGCCCACGCCTATCGGCTGGCCATCCGCGAGGCTCGGCCGGATTTCGGGCTGCTGGCCGTGGCCGAGCGCGAGTATCTGGACACCCGTCAGGCTTTCCCCGCCGCGCCGCTGCTCAGGAAAGGCGGCACCGCCAGCCTGCGGGTCATCGCGCTTCGGCGCGACGGATTCGCCGAGGACATCACCCTCACCGCCGAGGGGCTCCCCCCCGGAGTCGCCTGCCCGCCGCTAACGCTATCGGGCAAGGAGGATACCGGACGACTCGTCTTTCACGCCGCCCCCGACGCCGCCGCCTGGGCGGGCAATGTCACCGTCACCGGCACGGCAAAGGTCGGCGATCAGGCCATCGCCCGCCCGCTTCGCCTCGGCACACTGGTGTGGGGATCCACCGACTACTCCAGAGACCGCCTGCGCAGTCGACTCGAGCTCGGCATTCCCCTCGCGGTCAGCGCGGAGGAGACCGCCCCGGTGATGCTGGAGGTCGCTGGTGGCCAGCCACTGACCGTCACCATGGGTGAGAAATTGGAGATTCCCGTCAAAGCCACCGCCCGCAATGGCATCAAAGGTGATGTCAGCTTGACCCTGGAGGGACTGCGGGGCCTCACCAAAGCACCGGTGGCGAATCTCGGGGAAAAAGCCGACGAGGCCAAACTGACGCTCGATTTCAAGCCGCAGAACAATGTCTTCGCCCCCGAAGCCGGCACCTGGCACTTCGTGATCAAAGCCTCCGGCACGGTGAAATATCGTCACCATCCCCGGGCCGCCGAGCTCGCGGCCGAGGATCAAAAGCACGCCGAGGCGCTGGTCAAGCAACACACCGATGCCGCCGCCAAGGCCAAGGCCGCCGCCGATGAGGCAACCCAAGCGCTCGCCGACGCCGAGAAGACTCTCGCCACCGCCTCGCCAGACGCCAAGGCCGGCGCCGAGAAAACGCTGGCCGACGCCAAGGCCCGGGCCGCGGACACCGCCAAGGCCGCCTCCGAAGCGGAGGCGAAGAAAGCCGCCGCCGCCAAGGCCGTGACCGACGCCGCCGCCCGCGCCAAAGCGGCGACGGACAAGGCCAAGGAGAAGGACGTGAAATTTGTCGCCTACTCGCTCCCCCTCACCGTGGAAGTGAAGCCGGCGCCGGAAAAGAAATGATTATGAAAAGATCGCCGATTTCAGGAACCGCGTTTCGCTCGCTGGCTCTGACCGCCTCGCTGACGCTGTCGGGTGGGCTTGTCGCCCGGGCCGAGCCCTTGCCCGTGGCCGAGCTGAAACGGGACACCCCGGTGAACTTCGCCACCGAAGTCTACCCTTTTCTTCGCGCCAACTGTCTTGCCTGTCACAACTCCACCAAAGCCAAGGCCGACCTCATCCTCGAGTCGCCCCAGGACATGATCAAAGGCGGTGACAGCGGTCCGGCCATCGCGCCCGGCGACGGGGCGAATTCGTTCCTTTTCACCACCGCCGCCCACATCGAGGAGCCGACCATGCCGCCGGCCAACAACAAGTCGAAGGCGGAAAATCTCACCCCGGACCAGTTGGCGCTGCTGAAACTGTGGATCGACCAGGGCGCCAAAGGCGACGCCGTGGCCACCGCCGCCCCGGAATCGTGGACCGTGCTCACCGGTCCGCAACCCATCTACACCAGCGCCATTTCCACCGATGGTCGTTTCGCCGCCGCCGGTCGCGGCCAGCAGATCCATCTCTACGACCTGCGCCTCGGCGCCCACGTCGCCACCCTGCGCGATCCCGGGCTGGGGCTGCCCGCCGCGCATCGCGATCTCGTGCACGCCATCGCATTCAGCCCCGATGGATCGCTCGCCTCGGGAGGCTACCGTACCGCCAAAATCTGGAGACGCGACCCGGCCAACGCCGGCGCCGTCGTCGCCCTGCCCAGCGATCCCGCCATCGTGGCGGTCTCGCCCGACGGCAAACGCGCCGCCATCGGCTCCACCGACGGCGCCCTGCTCATGATGGCGCTGGATCAGCCGGAGGCAGCGCCCGTGACCATCAAGGACCACGCCGGAGCCATCACCGGGCTCGCCTTTTCCGCCGACGGCACCAGGCTTTACTCGACCGGCGCCGACAAGACGGTGAAAAGCCGGCCGCTCGCCGATCCCACCCAGGTGGCCAGCCTCGCCCTGCCCGCCCCCGCCAGTGGCATCGCCCTGATCAATGGCGGCAAACACCTCGTCATTGCCGGCGCCGACCACGCCATCCGCCTCTGCTCGGCCGATCTCAAAACACCGCCAGTGGCCACTCCTCCCCCCGCGCCAGCGCCCGCCCCGGCGGCGCCCGCCAACGGCGAAGCCGCACCCCCCGCCCCGGCGCCCGAAGAACTCAAGCCCGCCCCCACCGTGGCCGAGTTCAAACCACACGCCCAACCCGTGGTCGCGGTGGCCGCCGCCAACCCGGCAGGGGACGAGTTTGTCGCCGGCTACGCCGACGGCACGGTGATCCATCTCAAGATCGATCCCGCCAAACCCGGCGACGCGCCCAAGGAAATCCGTCGCCTCGCCCATGGCTCGGCCTTGAACCAACTGGCCGTCTCCCCGAATCACCAGCGACTGGCCACCGCCGGACCCGCCGGTCCACTGAATCTCTGGAAGCTCGCCGATGGCGCCAAAGTCGCGGAGTTGAAAGGCGACCCGACCCTCGCGCCGCGCGTCGCCGAACTCGAGCGCGAGAGCGCCGTGTCCACCCGCCTGAAAGCCCATTGGGAAAAGAAAGGACCCGAGGCCGAGACCCTCTGGAAGGCGGAGAGTGAAAAGGCGCGGCAAGCCGGTGAGGAAATCGCCAAAGCACGGCGCGACATCGCCGCCAAGCGCGTCGCCCTCGATCTACTGAAACAGGCCGTTCCCGCCACCAAGGAAGAGGACCTCAACAAGGCGCGTGAAGATCTCGTAGCCGCGGAACGCGCCCTCAGCGGAGCCATCCGCAACCGCGATCTGTCCGCCCGGCTCGCCGGGGACGCCTTCGCCCGGCAGACCGCGGCCCAGTCCTCCGCGCGGGAGGCCGACTCGCTCATCGCCGCCCTCAAAACGGAAATCGAAGCCCTGCAAAAATCCGCCGCCGAAGCGGAAAAAACCACCGCCAGCCTGGCCCTCGCCTTTTCCTCCGACGGAGGCACCCTGGCCCAAGCGATCAAGGATGGCTCCCTCCGGCTCTGGTCGGCGGAGACCGGCGCCTGGCTCGAGGATTTCCAAAGCGACACCGGAGTGCGCTCGCTCGCCTTCGCCGGGCCTGACCAACTGCTCACCGCTCGCGAGAGTCGCAATCTCATCGTCTGGACCCTGCCCGGCGCCACCTGGTCACTGGCCCGGACCCTGGGGGATGGCGCCAGTCCCGACCCGTTCGTTGATCGCGTCACCGCCCTGGCCTTTTCCCCCGACGGCTCCCGACTGGTGACCGGCTCCGGAGTGCCCTCACGCTCCGGCGAAGTCGCGCTCTGGGACACCGGCTCGTGGGAGTTGGTGATCAAGAAGGACAAGTTGCACGAGGACACCCTGACCGCGTTCGCCTTCGCGCCCGACGGCGGACGTTTCGTCAGCGCCTCCACCGACAAGCTGGTGAAAGTGCAGGAGGTGGACACCCTCGACACCGTGCAGACATTCGAGGGGCACACCAGTCATGTGCTCGACGTGGACTGGAACGCCGACGGTCTCACCATCGCCAGTGCCGGCGCCGATCTGCAGGTGAAGACCTGGGATCTCGCCGAAGGGCAGCAGGCTGGCAAAGTCGAGGGATTCGGCAAGGAGGTGGGTACCGTGGCCTACGTCGGCGCCACCGACACCCTGCTCACCGCCAGCGGTGACAAGACCCTGAAGCTCGCCAATCAGCCCCTGCCCGAAACCGGCGACACCTTTCTCCACACCGCCGCCGCCAGCGCCGATGGCAAGCTCATCATCGCGGGCGGGCAGGACGGCATCCTCCGCCTCTGGGACGCGGTCGGGAAAAAGCTGCTCAAAGCCTTCCCCTCTCCAGAGGCCGACGCGCACAAGGTGGCGTCGGAGTGACGCCAAGCGGGGATCCATGATCCTACACTGTGCCGCGTCAAGTTTGCGGATTTCAACCACCGCGATGCATGGCCGGGCCTCCGTCTAAGCTTCAGGCATCCTCCGCGCAGATCCATGAACTTCGCCCTTCGCGACATTGCGTGCTGCACGCGGATCGGTGATCCGATGGACGGCATGCCGGAGGCATCCCAGCAGGTAGCCGGTGGTTGAGCGAAGCGACACCACCGGACCAAAACCCATGTAAACAAAGCATCCCGGCAGGGATGCCAGACCTCGAAACTGCGGGCTGGCCGAGCGATGGCATCGGCTATCATCTGGCATCCCTCCGGGATGCTGAACCTATTATCCGCCGGTATCCGGTGGTGTCGCTCGTGCCTCGCTCAACCACCGGCTACCCGATTTGATGCCTCCGGCATCGCAATCCACCTCCCGTATTTTCCGTCCCTTCCCTGGTTGCCCAATATAACGGTGAGAGAAAATCCCGGGACAGTCTGTCCGCATCGCGCGCCTCGCCGTGCATGGTTCCCATTTCGCCAACATCCAGTAGCGTTGGGTAATGCCGCAATCCGAAAACGTCATGCGGAGAAGTATAACATCCTCGGCCCGGTACTTCGTCGGCGCGCCGTCAAAACACGCTGAGTCCGAACTCACGCAGGATGCCCGCCAGGTGAAAACGGGTTTCGCGCCAGTTGCGACACGGACAGCGCAGATGCAGCAGGATGCGTTGCTGTCGGGTTGGCTCGAAGAATTCGGGGGATTTCATCTTTCATCGTCTCCTTTCCACCACATTGGACGATGATACCCCCGCTCTTTATTCCCTTTTTCCGACCAAAGAGGGTTTACTCAATGACCTGACCCTGTCTGGTCGGGCCGTTTCAGTGGATGATCCGCACCGGCTCGCCCTCGAGCGGGGCGATGATGCGGTCGGTCAGGGCGCGGGCTTCGGCGGCGGCGACGAGGCGGCGGCGGGGTTCGCAGGCGCTGCCGATGCCGAGGGGAAAGGTCTCGTGGTGCATGGGGATCATGCGGTCGGCTTTCAAATCCTCGAAGGCCTGCAGGGCTTCCTCGGGATTCATGTGCACTTCGCGACCGCTGGGGGCGTCGTAGGCGCCGATGGGAAGGATGGCGGTCTTGATATCGTAGCGGTCGCCGATCTCGACGAAGCCCTCGAAGTAGGCGCTGTCGCCACAATGGAACAGGCTGCTGTGGGCGGTGCGCATGATGAATCCGCCAAAGCCGCGATGGGTATCGTGAATCATGCGGGCGCCCCAATGGTAGGCGGGGGTGAAAATGATTTCGGTCTCGTCGAATTGCGCGTGTTCCCAGAGATCCAGCTCGTGGATTTTCCCGAAGTTCATGCCCCGCAGGAGGCCGGAGACGCCCTTTGGCACGAAGACGGTCTGCCCGTTGGCGATGCGCCTGAGGGTGGGCCGATGGAGGTGATCCATGTGGGCGTGGCTGATGAGGATGGCGTCGATGTCGGGGAGGTGTCCCAGCTCCAGCCCGGGGTAGCGGGTGCGCTTGATGGGTCCCATCCAGAGCGCCCAGTTGGGATCGATGAGGATGTTGTGGTGCGGGGTGCGGACGAGGAAGGAGGCGTGGCCGATCCAGACGACCTCCAGTTCGTTGTGTTCGAGGTCGGCGAACACCGGGGGCTCGTCGAAGTGGGGCAGCGCCCGCTTGCGCACCAGGGTGGGGATCAGCGCTTTGCTGACGTACTGATAGTTGCGCCGAGCCCAGCCTTTTTCGGGTTTCAACCCGACGCGGAGTCCGTCGGTCTGCACGCCGTTGCGGCGGGTGAAGGAATCGAAGCGGTCCAGTATTCGCCGGCGATCCGGCGCGGAAGGGTTGTCCATGGGCGGGTGCGGATTGATCATGCCTTCGACGGGGGGCGAGGCTTTAGTTTCCTGCGTGCGTTTAATGTTCAAAATTCCGAGGCGGACGGCAATGGCATTTTCAGGCCACGCGATCAGCCGGGCATGGTGGCCGGGTGATGGATTTCTTGAAAAATTCCACCGCCGACGAGGGTGTCGCCCTGGTAGAAGGCCGCGATCTGTCCGGGGGTGAGGGCGCGCTGGGGTTCGGCGAACTCAATTTCCGCCACGCGCCCGTCGTCGGCGAATGCCAAGGTGACGGGAGTGGCGGGACAACGGTAGCGGGGCTGCACGCTGAGGCCGGTGAGCTCGGAGAGGGGGCGATGGGTGACGCTGATGCCGCCGACGCGGCAACGGGTGGCGTAGAGTCCGGGGGTGTCGGGCTGGTCGAAGGCGACGACGAGTTCCCCGCTGTGGTGGCGTTTTTCCACGACGACGTAGGCTTTGCCAAAGGTGTTGGACGCCACGCCGAGGCCTTTGCGCTGTCCGAGAGTGTAGAGGTGGAGACCGCGATGCTCGCCGAGTTCCCGACCGCCGAGATCGACGATGGGACCGGGATGATCCGGGATGTAATGGCTGAGGAAATCGGTCATGCGGATGTTGCCGATGAAGCAGATGCCCTGGCTGTCTTTCTTTTTGGCCACGGGCAGGGCGAAGCGCCGGGCCTGCTCGCGCACTTCGGGCTTGGGGAGGTGGCCGATGGGAAATAGCGCGGGCCGGATCTGGGGCTGCTCGAGGAGGGCGAGGAAGTAGGTCTGGTCTTTGTTGGGATCGGCGCCCCGCAGGATGTCGGCGGAGCCGTCGGGGTGGCGGGCGAGACGGGCGTAGTGGCCGGTGGCGATGGCGTCGAATCCCTGGTCGAGGGCGAAATCCAGGAAGATCCCGAATTTCATCTCCCGGTTGCACATGACGTCGGGATTGGGGGTGACACCCTCGCGATAGCCGGACAGGAGGTAGTCGACGACCCGGTCGCGATAGTGATCCATCAGGCTGAGAATGCGGAACTCGATGCCGAGGTGATCGCAGACGGCGCGGGCGTCGCGGATGTCCTGCTCCCACGGGCAATCGCCGGGAAGTCCCTCCTCATTGGTCCAGTTCTTCATGTAGGCGCCGACGACCTCGTGTCCCTGCTCCAGGAGGAGCGCGGCGGCCACGCCGCTGTCGACGCCACCTGAGATGGCGGCGAGGACGCGTTTTCTGTCGGGCGGTTTCATGGGAAAGGATTCAATTTAGACCGAAGCATGGTAGCCCGCAAAGGGGGAGCGGTGTGCGTGTTGAAAACCCCCGTTGATGAGCGAGCTTGCCCTTTTTCCAACTCCCCCACCGATCATGGCCGACGATCTCAACTCCGCCCCCGACGCCTCCGATGGAAAGCCGGAACTAGGCTCTTCGCCGCTGCCTGGCTGCGTAATCCTCATCACGGTGGTGGTGGTCTTCGGTCTGCTGGCGACGGTGTTCACGATCGTGTTTCACAAACAGAGCGACTATTTCCGCAAGGTCTCGACGGAGACGCCGGTGGAGGTGCCGAGTGTCACGCCCACGGAGGAGCGAGTGGCTGAGGTGACAGACAAGCTGGACCGTCTGCTGGCGGCGGCCGATGCGGATGAGCTGGTCCGGATCGAGTTCACGGCGGAGGATTTCAACACCCTCATCGGGTCGCGAGAGCTGCTGGCGGATTTCCGGGGGCAGACCCACGTCCGGGGGATCTCGGAGAAAGGCATCGAGGCCGAGATGACGCAGCCGATCCGCTCGGGTTTCCTGAGACAGGGCATCCGCTATCTGCACGGGACTTTCTGGCTCAAGCCGGAGTTCACCGGGAAGACGGTGCTTTTCCGCGTGGCGGACATCGAGCTGCCCGGCGAGGAGGTGCCGGAGGGGCTGGTGAACAGTTACCCGTCCTTCATGAAACTGGACCCGAAGCTCCCGCCGTTCGACCGGGTGCTGCCGAAACTGGGCAAGATCTACGTGGAGGGTGATCGGGTGATCGTGGAAACGCGCGGGGAAACCGAACCATGACGGAAGCGGGGGGAAAGCCGGGATGCTGCGCGCCCGCGGCGGGGCGGGAGTCCGCCGCTGCGGAGAGGATGGACCGACGCGCGCCGGACGCGGGCTCCACGGCGGGCATGGCGCGGATCGAGGCGGGGATTTTTCTGATGGGAGCCGAAGGGCCGGAGTGTTGGCTGGCCGACGGCGAGGGCCCGGTGCGCGAGGTCGCGCTGTCGGCATACTGGATCGACCGCACGGCGGTGACGAACGGGCAGTTTGCCGGTTTCGTCGAGGATACGGGTTATGTGACGGAGGCGGAGCGTCACGGGTGGTCGTTCGTTTTTCACAATCAGATCCCCAAAGCGCATCGCCGACAGACACGCTTCGACACCGTGACGGGTCTGTCGTGGTGGGCGCGGGTGGAGAAGGCGGATTGGCGGAAGCCGGGCGGTCCCGGCACCCACATCCGGAAAAAGTCCGACCATCCAGTGGTGCATGTCTCCTGGCATGACGCGGCGGCGTTTGCCCGCTGGGCGGGGAAACGGCTGCCCACCGAGGCGGAATGGGAATGCGCGGCGCGTGGCGGTCTGGAACAACGGCGCTATCCCTGGGGCGACGAGTTGACACCCGGCGGCAAACATCATTGCAACATCTGGCAGGGTCGCTTCCCCGATGAGGACACCGCGGAGGATGGCTGGGCGGGTACGGCGCCGGCGAGGAGTTATCGGGCGAACGGTTTCGGCCTCTACCAGATGGCGGGCAATGTGTGGGAATGGTGCGCCGATTGGTTCAGCCCCGAGTGGCATGCGGGGGAAAGCGACGCGACGCGGGTGGATCCGCGCGGTCCGGTGAGCGGCGCGGCGCGGGTGATTCGCGGCGGCTCCCACCTCTGTCACGAGAGCTATTGCAATCGCTACCGGGTCGGCGCCCGGACCGGCAACACGCCGGACTCGAGCACGGGGCACCAGGGCTTTCGCTGCGCGCTGTGAGGAGGCTCAGTCCGGCAGCCGCTCGATCTCGGCGCCAAGAGCGATGAGTTTGTCATCGATGTTCTCGTAGCCGCGGTCGATGTGGTAGACACGGTGGATGGGGGTGTTGCCCTTGGCGGTGAGAGCGGCCAGCAGCAGGGCGGCCGAGGCCCGCAGATCGCTGGCCATGACCGGGGCGGCGCTGAGCCGGTCCACCCCGCGAATCACCGCGGTGCCATCATCGACATCGACATCGGCGCCCATGCGTTTCATCTCCGAGCAGTGCATGAAGCGCTGGGGAAAAATGGTGTCCTTGACCACGCTGATGCCGGGAGTGGTGGCGAAGAGCGCGCACATCTGCGCCTGCATGTCGGTGGGAAAATGCGGGTAGGGATCGGTGACGATGTTGGCTCCGACGGGTTTTTTCGCCCGACCGATGGTGAGGGATTTTCCGTGGCGTTCGACGGGGTAACCGCACTCCGTCAGCACCTCGATGACCGAGGTGAGGTGATCGGGCTCGACCCGCTTGAGGGTGATCCGATCCTTGGCGGCCATGGCCCCGGCGATGAGGAAAGTCCCGGCTTCGATACGGTCGGGGATGACGGTGTGCTCGACGCCGCCGAGTTCCTTGACGCCCTCGATCTCGATGCGGCTGGTGCCGGCCCCGGAGATCCTGGCACCCATCTTGTTGAGAAAGTCGGCGAGATCCACCACCTCCGGCTCACAGGCGGCGCCCTCGATGACGGTGGTGCCCTTGGCGAGCACGGCGGCCATCATGATGTTGTCGGTGCCCAGCACGGTGGTGCCGTGTTTGCCGCGCATGTCGATCTCGCTGCCTTTGAGTCCTTTGCGGGCTTTGACGAGAATGTTGCCGCTCTCAACCTCGACCTCCGCGCCCAGTCCCTCGAGACCCCGGAGGTGGAGATCCACCGGTCGGTCGCCGATGACGCAGCCGCCGGGCAGGGAGACATTGGCCTCTTTCATCCGGGCGAGCAGCGGCCCCATCACGCAGATGGAAGCGCGCATTTTGCGGACCAGATCGTAGGGAGCCTCGGCGCCCTTCAACTTCTCGGCCTTCACGGTCACGGTGCCGCTGGCGCGCTCGACATCGGCGCCGAGATTCTGCAGGATCTGCAGCATGTAGTTGGTGTCGCTGACATCGGGCACGCGCCGGACGACACATTTTTCCCGGGTCAGGAGAGTGGCGGCGAGGATGGGCAGGGCGGCGTTTTTCGATCCGCTGATATTCACGCTTCCGCTGAGTCGGGCACCGCCGTGAACGATGAGTTTTTCCATGATATGCTGCGTGGGGAGGAGGAGAAAAAAGGGGCGGGAAGTTAGGCGGGATCGTTGGAATTGACAGCGAAAAGAAAACGCTGGTGCCCGGCGAGATCGGTGATGATTTCCACCGACTCCAGGCCCGCGCCAATGGCGAGAGCGGCAAGTTCATCCGCCTGTCCCTCGCCGAACTCCATGGCGATGACGCCTCCCGGCAGGAGATGGCCGCGGCATTCCGCCAGAAAACGTCGCATGAGATCGGTGCCGTTTTCCCCGCCTCCGAACAGGGCGAGTTCGGGATCGCGACGGACCTCGCGACTCAGCGCGGTGCGTTCCGACTCGGGGACATAGGGGAGATTGGCCGCGATGAGATGAAACGTGCCGGTGATGGCCGAGAAAAGATCACTCTCCACGAGCCGGGCGGCGTTTTCCGCCATTCCCAGCCGCTCCCGATTTTCCGCCGCAAGGCCGAGGGCGTCGGGCGAGACATCCGCCAGGATCACCTCGGGCCGCTTGTCGGCGAGATCGGCGGCGAGGCTCAGGCCGATGACTCCGGAGCCGGTCCCCATGTCGAGGATGCGCGCGCCTGCGGGCCAGTTCCGGAATTTTCGGATCCGCTCCACCAGTTCCTCGGTCTCGGGCCGCGGAATCAGCGCCCGGTGGTCGGAGAGAAATTCCCTTTCGCAGAACTCGACCGTGCCGAGCAGGTGCTGGAGCGGCTCGCCACGCCCGCGTCGTTTGGTGAGATCGCGCAACTTTTCCAACGTTTCCTCATCGAGGGGACGGTCGAAATCGAGGTAGAGCTGCATCCGCCCGCATTTCAGCACATGGGCCAGCAGGTGCTGCATGTTGAGCCGGGCCTCGTCCACCCCGTGTTTTTCGAGATAGGAGGCGCCTTTCTGAAGCGTGTCGAGAACGGTGGCCATGGGGGATCTGAGGGGGAACCCATCCTTTTCACGCCCCGGCACGATACGCAAGACGAAGCTCGCCGGGTGGCGGGCGGCGGATCAGCGATTGAAATCGCTCCCGTCGAGTCCCCACTCGGGATCAAAGAGGAAGCTGAGGTAGAGACTGACGGCAAAGTCCTCGTAGGCGGCGGTCTTGGCGTAGCCCGCCTGGGCGCCGAGTCGCCAATGGGGATTCAGCTCGAAAAGCGCCTGGAGACGGGCGGAGAAGATCGCGGAACTGTCGCCGCCGCCGTCGTAGAATCGCCCGTCCGGAGCATTCGGCAGCACAGGTGAGGCGGCGACATCATGCGACTGCGCCCCGAGACCGACGAAACCTTCCGCGAGCCAGGATCTGCCCGTCTCGGTGAGGAAACTCAGGCCGAGCATTCCCTGGAAAAGCTGGTCGGGACTGAAGTAGCCGCCGTGTCCGGCGGTGAACTGGCTGAGGTTCTTGTCGTAGGACTCGAAGTGGAAATTCGGCCCGATGGCAACCTGTTCGAAGCCCTCGATGTCCAGCTCATAGGTCAGGCCGAAATCGGTGGCGAAAGCGGTGTTGTCCGCCACTCCCTCGCCCTCCAGACGACTGAACTCGAAGAGCCCGTGGGCGCCCCAGTTCCCTCCCAGATCCACCGCGCCATCGGCTCGCACCCCGCTACGCACCACGCGGCCCCAATCGCGACCCGTGTGGGGATCGGTCATCCCGGTGTAGGAAAGGAGCGACTCCTTGACCGATTCGGAAAAGCCCTGCAACCCGGCGGCGGCCCGGTCGCCCTGCCAGTCGATCCCCACCGCGCCGATGGCTGTGGCCGAGATCTCCGCCCCGATGGGAGTGGTGCCGATCTCGGCAAAGTAGGCGCGATCCCCTTTCTCCAACCGATAGGCCAACGAGGGCTCCACCAGAGTGTCGGTCTCGGTGGCGAAACGGCGGGGCTCGAGGGTGCTGTCGGCGGCGCCGAAGAGGCGTCCGCCGTGAAACTCGCCGGCGTCAAGACTGAGGGCATTGACTCCCAGGGTCAGCGACTGCTGGCCACGGTCGCCAAATACCAGGGTGGAGCGAATGGCGGGCAGATGGGTGACCCGGAGGCGATCCAATCCATCGTCCCCGCTTTTCACCCGAAAGCCGGCACCCCCGTTCACCCGCGAAGTCTCGGGGATGGGCCTGCGGCGCAGATCGATGGGATCGCCGGGAAATCTCGCCGACGACGCCGACGCCACGATGGGCACGGCGGTGCCACCAAAGGTATCCGGGGCGTCGGCGACCGTCGGCTGAGGCGCGAGCATCGCGGGCATCGCTTCGGGAGCGGGCTGCCGGGCCCGGGCCAGCTCGCGGGCTTTGCGCTGGCGCTCTTCCTCGGCGCGCGCGGCGGCCAGCAACACCGGCTCGGAGGCCGCCGCCAGCGGTCCGCCGAGTTCGTCACTGAGCCGGGCGAGTCTGTCGGTGTCGCCGAGCCGCTCCAGGCTTTTGGTGAGGCCCTCGGCGCTGTCGCGATCATTGCCCTCGCGATAAAGGGCCTCGAAGAGCGCGACCGAATCCTTCCAATGTTGATTTTCGTAAAGGGCCCAGGCTTTCAACTGCCGCCCACCCCGCTCCAGGGGTGCCACCTTCTCCGCCCGCCTCACCAGCTCCAGACTGGACTCGTGATCTCCGGAGCGCCGCGCGTCGGCCGCCTTGCCCAGAAGGGCGGCGGCCTCGTCGCGGGCGACGACGCGGGTATCGAGTTCGGCGGCTTCGGCGATGTTCCTCGCCTCGGCATATTCCTCCCGCACCACCGCCGTTTCGACCCGGCTGGAGGCGATGGCCCGGCGCACCTCGGCGATGGGCGCCTCGCTGTCGGGAAAATCCGCCAACAGCTTCTCCGCTTTTTCCACCTCACCGGCATCGACTGATTGTCGCGCGGTCGTCGCCACCGCTTTGGCCACGATACCGGGACCCTCCGGCACCAACCCGGCATGCTGTTTCGCCAAGGCGTAGGCCCCGGAGGGATCTCCAGAGCGATACCGGCTCATCACCAGTCCCTCAGCAGCCCGCGCGGAGGAGGGATCGAACTCCAGCGCCCGCTCGAACCATTGCCCGGCGCTCTCCCATTGCCGGGCGTCGAAATAAGCCCAGCCGGTGTTCAGCGCCCCGGATGCGTCCCGGTTTTTCACCAAACTCTCGCGATAGAGCTGTCCCCTCCCCCCGGGATCGAGGGGATCCACCGCCGCTTCGACCGCGGACTCGCCGGTCTGAATCGCCGCCGGCTCCGGAGCGGACTCTGAAGGACGCTCGACAGCGACCGACTCCGCCCCCCCCTGGGCCCGCGAAACCGCGATTCCCGGTCCGTGGCCGGATACGGCCAGCGGCAGGAGCAGCCACAGGGGATGAACGCGGTGAATAAGCATGAAAGTGGGAAAAAAGGGCGGACCTCAGCCGCGATGATCGGCGAGCCTCGCCAGCCTCGCCGCCCGCCGCGCGGCTTCACGAATACGGCGGCTCCGCGAAACTCGGCGGTTGCCATTGCGTTTGGTGACCGCCACCCCATCCGGGTCGGGATCGTGGACCGGATGCCGCAGCAGCCAGACGATCATCGCCGCCCCGATCATTCCGAAAATCACGCTCATCCACGGCACATCGCCGACCAATCTCCAGGCTCGGAGAAAAAATCCCGGCTCACCGATTTCAAACCCGACCGCGAGGCGCTGAAAGCGGGCGTCCAAGCCTCCGGGATTCCACGCCACGGTGTCTCCGTGCAGCGTGTCCCAAAACGCCGGACGAATCAGCTCGGTCACCCGATCCTGCAGCAGCAGCCTGTCTTCGGCGGTGATGAAAATGGCCGCGCGCCCCTTTTTCAACGGCGACTCGAACTGGGTCAGCACCCCCCGGCGGCCCATCAGTTCCCCCTCCACAAAAACTCGCGGCAGCGGCGAGGCGCCCGCCAGATCGCTCGGCAAGGCGTCGCGATCTCCCAGCGCGATCCAGTGTCGGCCCGCCGCGGGGCGTTCGCCCACCACATGGAGGGAACTCACCATGCCCCCCGCCACCTGGGCCAGTTTGCCCGCCACCATCCACGCGCAGGCCAGGGTCTCGCTGTCGCGATGGGTCACCCAGAGATCACAGCCCGCCATCACCGGGGCGCCGGTGGCACCGGGGAATCCCTCGCGACTCCAACGCTGGAGATCCGGCATCCGCAGTCGGCGCCCTTCGATCCCACCCGTCGGCGTCGGATCTTTCCCGGGCAGATCCCAGCCCGTGACATCGATGCGGGGCATAGGCGGCATTTTCTCCGGGAAATAACAAAAAGCCCGCACCGCCCGATCCACCCCCTCCGGCTCGGTGCCGGATAGGACCAGGAGGAAATGTCGATCATCCTCGGGATGCGGATAGACACCCACGAAACTGGCGGTCACCTGATCGCAAATCTCGCGCGGCAACACCCCGATCAACTCGTCCCGCGTGCCGATGGCCACTTCATCACCCACCCGGGTGAGCCGGTCGTCATGACGCACCGCCAGCGAGCGCTCGCCCTGCCACAGCGCCATCCGTTGGGCCACCCGGCCACCCCATTGCAGGTGCTCTTCATCCGTCGCATAGACCGGGGCGGTCACAATGGTGAGCGTCTGATCGTTCCAGAGCCGCTCATCCACGAGCATCCGCATCTCATCGAGATTCGGGAGCAACGGTCGCAGCCGATAGTCCAGCGCCACCCACGAGCGCGTCGGATCGATCTGCGTCCACGGCGCGACCTCCTCGGGGGCACCCGATTTACCGGCCTCCTCCTCATCCGCGCGCAGTTCCACCGCCAGACGGAGCCGATAACGCTCGACGCTCGGCTCGTTGCGCGGCAACTCGGCCACCACCCGTCCATCCCGCCGCAGACCGCCGAGGGGAGCGGCCGCGATCTCGTGCTGATCCCAATAGACACGGAGTCGCGAACGATCCGAGCGCAATCCGACGGCGTGAAGAAAATGCACCTCCACCTCACCGCCCGCGAGATAGAGTCGCGGACTGAGCGGAATATCGATCTCCAGATCGCTCTTCGATCCCTCCAGCGGAATCGCCTCCCCGGAACCGACAAAAGCGGAAAGCGGCCGCCGCTGGCGCAAGGTTTCGTCGACCAGATCCGCGAGTTGCGGCCCCACATGAGAGGGCTCATCCGCCGCGATTCCCGCCAGACCGAAAGCCGTCAATGACCACAGCGACACCAAGCCCCGAATGCGGGGCGGAAACAAGTGGGGTCCTGGAAAGCAAGACGCGAACATGGTGAACACGGCGGCCCACAGACGGCCTGCCCGCGCGCTGATTCCCACCGGAAACTCGCGCCCGCCAGACCGCTTGGCACCAGAAACAGCTTAAGATTTCCGAAATAATAGCTCAACTGAAATATTTATAAAAACAACGCCAAGGCGAGAAATTCTGAAATCAAGAAATCCAGGCAATACCTGAAATAAACTTGAATCCGACTTGTTAAAATTTTCATAATATTTATAATAACTGCCGGATGAAGATTCTTGTTGTCGAAGATGATCCCCACACCGCTCGTTTTCTGTCAGAAGCCCTGACTCGAGGGGGGCATGAGGTCATCTTTCATGACAGCGCGGAATCCGCCCGCGACCATCTCGCCGCGGCGGGGGTCGATGACTGCCCGGTATGCGTCATCGATCTGGCGCTGCCCGGCCGCGATGGCATCTGGCTCTGCCGTTGGATTCGCGATCAGAGAGATGGCGCCACTCCCTACCTTCTCGTCGGAACCGGGAGCGATCATCGCGAAAAACTCGGCGCCGCCTTCGACGCGGGCGCGGATGACTACGTGGAAAAACCCTACGAGTCCCGGCTCCTGCAGCTCCGGCTGGCGGTGGCGGAGAGGCGGGTCGCTGATCGCCGGGAGCGGCTCCGGCTTTCCTCGGCTCTGGAGGGGGAACAACGACTGGTCTCCACGGTTTTCGAAGCCGCCGCGGCCTGCATCGTCGCCCTCGACGCCTCGGGACGGGTGGCCAAAGTCAACGAAGCCGTTGACCGGCTCATCGGCCTGCCGCAGGAAAAAATCCTCGGGCGGGCATTTTCCGATCTGTTCCCGGATGACCATGGTCGCGACAATCTCGTCGCCGCCCGACTCGAGGATCTCGCCACGGGCTCCTCGCCTCTCTGCCATTTCGAGACCCGGACCCGGAATCGGGACGGAGAAAATCGCGACCTCGCCTGGGTATGCCAGCGCTCTGCCGCGACGGCGGAGGATTCCCCCGCCCCGGCCATCGTCGTCTGCGTCGGCACGGACATCACCGAACGCCGACGCCTCGAGTCGCAGCTCGCCTTTCTCGCGGAGCGGGATCCGCTCACCCATCTCTACAACCGATCCCAACTCGATCCCGCCATGCAACGAGCGCTCGACGGCATCCGCGACGGGCGACCCGCGGCGCTGCTCTCGATCGATCTCGATGATTTCAAAATCGTCAACGACCGCGCCGGCCACGCCGCCGGGGACGCCCTGCTGCGGACGGTGGCCCAACTCGTTTCCCGCCAGGTGCGCCCCGCCGACACCGTCATCCGGCTGGGAGGCGATGAATTCGTCGTCATCCTCCCCGACACCCCCATCGACGCGGCCGAGGCGGTCGCCGAGCGCATCCGCCAAGCCATCCAGCGACTGGATTTCCCCGTCGGCGGGAACGTCTTCCGCGTCACCGCATCCCTCGGACTCACCCCCCTGCGTCCCCGCATGATGCAGGAGGAAGCCCTCGCCAGCGCCGATGCCGCCTGCTATGCCAGCAAACGCTCGGGACGGAATCTGGTGACACTGGGCAATGGACACGATTTCGGCGAGGCCGCCGACGACATCGCCTGGCACGGGCGCCTGCTCGAGGTCATCGCCCGCGATGCCATCGATCTCTGGCTCCAGCCCATCGTGTCGCTCGACAGCGGCGTCACCGAACTCCAGGAGGTGCTCCTCCGACTTCCCGGCGCCGACGGAGCCTGTCCGCCGGATCAGTTTCTCCCCCCCGCGCGACGCTACAATCTCCTGCCGGAACTCGACCGCTGTGTCATCCGCAACGCCCTCGATCTCGTCCAGTTCGATCCCTCGCTGAGCCTCAGCATCAACCTCTCCGGCCGCACGGTCAGCGATCCCCGGCTCGGCGACTTCCTGCTCAAACAACTGCGCCGCACGGGCGTCGATCCCGGTCGCGTTCTCTTCGAGATCACCGAGTCAGAGCTCATCTCCGACATGCCTCTCGCCATCGAGCGCCTCGGCGCCCTCCGCGCACGGGGTTTCCGCTTCGCCCTGGACGACTTCGGCCACGGCTACAGCAGCTTCCGCTATCTCCGGGAGTTGCCGGTCGAAATCGTGAAAATTGACGGCTCCTACACCCGATCCCTCACCGACGATCCCGCCAGCGCCGCATTTATTCGGGCCATCACCGATCTCTGCCACGCCATCGGCATGCGCTGTGTCGCGGAGCATGTGGAGGATGAGGAATCCGCCACCCTGCTCCGGGAGTTGGACGTCGATCTCGCCCAAGGCTTCCACCTCGGACGCCCCCGGAGTTGCCTGACCCGGTTCCCCGCCAGACGCGCGTCCTCCGGGGAAGGCCTGGCATTGCCGAAATGAGGCGGATTTAATCCGTAGGGAACGCTCTCGCCGTCAGTGGCTGACGGTTCGCAGACGGCGCTCGCCGCTCCAGCGATCATCGTAGGCGTCGTGGGATTTGCGGTAAACGGTGAGTGTGCCCGGTCGGCCCTCCTCCACCCAGTAGAGATCGATTTCGCCCTCACCTCACCAACGATCTCGTCACACTGACAACCCGGCGGACAAGTTCATTTGTTTCTATTGTTCGACACTCACCCGCGTCTCATAGAGGTGACTTCATCGCCTCTCCCCGCCGTCAAACCGTAGCCCCCCCGATGCCCCTCGACGCTCTCCCGGAACTCGCCCCCTCCCGCCCCGCCCGCGGGCGTCGGTGGAGACGCGCGGCGCTCCCGGGCCTGCTGCTGCTGATCGTCTGCGGTTACCTCCTCTGGACTCAGCGCGAGCGACTCGGCCCCGAGTCGCGCGAGCTGCGCGCAGAGATCGTCCGGCTCACCGAGGAGCGCGCCTCACTCGCCGCCGAGGTCGATCGCTTGACCCTGAACGAGTCGGGCGCCGAGTCGGCTCTGGACAGCGCCTTCGCCAACACCCACTTGCTCGTCGACGAGATCGCCGATCTCAAAGAACGCCTCAACCACCTGCAATCGGAAAACACCTCCCTCGACCGCGAACTCGATCTCGAGAAACAACGCGCCCGCCACAAAATCGGCCGCCTCCACGACGACCTCGAGCGCATGGAATCGCTCGCCCGCCATGATCGCGAACGCGATCACGCCGAGATGAGCCGACTCCTCGCCGCCAACCAGAATCTCGCGCGTCAGAACACCATTCTCAAAGACCGCCTCTCCGGAATCCTGCTCGCCAACACCGATCTGCCAGAGGGCGGCAACGCCGAGGCCGCTCTCGCCCGTGGCAGCCTCGAGATTGACGCTCTCGAACAACGGGTCGCCACCCTGGAAAAGCTGCTGGCCGAGTCCGGCGAAGATCGCACCCTCCTCGCCCGTGCCCTGCGCCAGAATCAGGACAACCAGAGCTCCGCGGAAATGTTCGCCACCCTCAGCGCCGGCGCCGGCGATCGCTTTCCCGCCGACTTCAACGAACGCATCGCCACCCTGCGTCGCGAAACCGACACCGCCAGGCTCGCCATCGATGAGGAACGCCGCGGCTGGGATGCCGAGAGAACCGCGCTCGTGACCTCCCGCGACCAACTCCGCCGCGAGGTCATGACCCTGCGGGAAAAACTCCAAGCCCTCGCCCAGCCACCCGCCGCTCCGATATCGCCCCCAGCGCCCCCAGCGCCTGGAGAAATCGCGATGATTCGCGCGCCCGAGGCGCTGTCTCCCGAGGCCCGCCCTATTTTCGACGCCCTCCGCGCAGCGCCCGACAGTCCGCCGACCGCGCTCCCCGACCTCTACACCGATATCGGCCGAGATCACGGCGGCCGACTCGCCATCAGCCTGCCCTTCGCCGCCGGCAGCGCCGAACTCGACGACCGCGCCCGCGAGGAAATCCGCGCGCTCGTGTCCGCCTCACCGCATTCCCGCTACCTGGCCATCGGCTACGCCAGCACCGACGGCAGCGAATCGGGCAATCGCGAACTCTCCTCCCGCCGCGCCCTCGCCGCCGCCGAATGCGTCGCCGCATGCGGCCCCACTCACCCGGTCGAAGCGGTCTATTTCGGGCAGACCGATCGATTCGATCCCCGCCGCCGCGCCGCCAACCGGATCGTGGAAATCTGGAGAATCGATTGAGATCGATCTCCGCTCCCTACCCGTCGCCCATGGATACTTCTCCGCATGATGTTTTTGGATTTCGGCATTACCCAAAGCTACTGGGCAGTTTCGGAATGGGGACCTTGCACGGCGGAGCGCGGGACGCGGACAGGCTGTCCCGGGATTTTCTCTGACCGATAAATTGGGCAACCACGGAAGGAACGGAACACACGTAAAATGCGGTGGAGCGGATGGCGATGCCGGAGGCATCCAAGGGCGGATGGCGATGCCGGTGGCAGCCATGGGCGGATGGCGATGCCGGTGGCACCAAGGGCGGATGGCGATACCGGTGGCATCCAAGGGCGGATGGCGATGCCGGCGGCATCCAAGGGCGGATGGCGATACCAGAGGCAGCCAAGGGCGGATGGCGATGCCGGTGGCAGCCAAGGACGGATGGCGATGCCGGTGGCAGCCAAGGGCGGATGGCGATGCCGTGGCACCAAGGGTGGATGGCGATGCCGGTGGCATCCCAGCGGGTAGCCGGTGGTTGAGCGAGGCACGAGCGACACCACCGGATATCGGCGGAAAATAGGTTCAGCATCCCGGAGGGATGCCAGATAACCGGTGTGGTCGCCCGGCCGGCTCGTGGCTTCGCGGTCTGGCATCCCTGCCGGGATGCTTCGTTTGCCCGGGTTTTGGTCCGGTAGTGTCGCTTCGCTCAACTACCGGCTATCCGCTGGAATGCCTCCGGCATCCGGTCCATTGGATCACAGATCGCGCGCGGCACTCAACGCCGCGAAGGGTGCAGTTCATCTATTTCCGCGGGTATGGATGCCTGAAACTGTGACGAACGGTAGGCCACGCATCGCGGTGATAGAAAACAGTAAACTCACCCGCCGCCGATTTATTCCTTCCCCGCCTTCGCGAAGTTCGCCTGATGCCAGCGCATCAGCTCCAATCCCCGCTGCTCATAGAATCGCTGCGCGGAATGATCGACCCCCTCCGCGATGAGAGTGTCGTGATCGATACCCAGTTCCTTCAGGTAGTCGGAGAACTTGAGGTTGAACTCGTAATTGAAACACTCCGTGCCCACCCAGATCCGTATCGGCAGCGCGGGACGGTCGTCGCGATCGGCGAACTTCTTCGCGAGATCCCAGGCATTGTAGCCCGGAGCAAAGACCACCGTATCGCTCTCGGCTCCGTTGTTTTCCTGCACGCGTTTCTCCGGCTCGTAGCCCGACCCACCCGGCGCCGCCGAGACGAACAACTCCGGATGTTTGAACAGGATGCGGGTGGTGCCCCGTCCGCCCTGGCTGAATCCTTCGAGAGCGCGCCCCTGTTTCCCGAGCGTGCGGTAGTTCGCGTCGATGTGGGGAATGGTTTCCTTCACGAAGACGTCCTCGCCGCCGCCGTTCGCGATCCGCGGATAGTTGTACCAGCTCATCGGTCCGCCGTTGGGAAACACGTAGATCGTCGGCGCGATCTCGCCCGCCTTGATGGCCGCATCGACGAAACTCGACAGCCGAATGCTCTTCGACTCACCCCCGGGCCGACCGCCGTGGAGGTGATAGACCACCGGGTAACGGCGCTCCGCGTTCTTCGCCTCCTCGTAGCCGGGTGGCAGGTAGATATAATAACCGACCTCCAGGCCCATCGACGGGCTCTTGAAAGTCCCGTGCTTCAGCCCCTCCGGCAGGTTCATCGCCGCGAGCCGCGCCTCCGGAATCGGGCTCACCCAGCTGAATTTCGGAGCGTTTTCCTGAGCGGGAGCGGCACCCGAGAAAACCAGGGCCGCAACGATTGGGAACCGGAAGCCGAATTTCATGAGGAACCAGCGTTTGGAGGAAATATCAGCGGAAATAAGCGAAGATCAGCGGTTCACAGATCCCCGTCCGTCACCGCGCCCTCCGACGCAGAACTCACCAGCTTCGCGTACTTCGCCAACACCCCGCGGGTGTAGTGCGGCTTCGGTTGCTTCCAGGCTTTCTTCCGGGTGGCCAGTTCCTTCGCCGTCACCTTCAGCGTGATCTCGCGCTTCTCCGCGTCGATCGAGATGGCGTCGCCATCCTTCACCAGCGCCAACGGACCGCCCACAAACGCCTCGGGCGTCACGTGACCGATCACAAATCCATGGCTGCCGCCGGAGAAACGCCCGTCGGTGATGAGCGCCACGTCCTTCCCAAGCCCCTGTCCCATGATCGCGCCCGTGGGCCCGAGCATCTCCCGCATCCCGGGACCGCCCTTGGGACCCTCGCCGCGGATGACGACGATGTCCCCCTTCTTGATCCTGCGCGCCAGGATGGCCTTCATCGCCTTTTCCTCGCCCTCGAAGACCCGGGCCGTGCCCTCGAACACCAGGCCCTCCTTGCCGGAGATCTTCGCCACCGCGCCCTCGGGCGCGAGATTGCCATACAGAATCACGAGGTGCCCATCCTTCTTGATCGGGTCGCCGAAACCGCGAATCACTGTCTGACCTTTCGGGTAAGCCGGCTTCACCCGCTTGAGGTTTTCCGCCATCGTCTGGCCGGTCACCGTCATGCAGTCGCCGTGGAGCAGCCCCTGGTTGAGCAGCATCTTCATCAGCGGCAGCGTCCCGCCGATCTCCACCAGCTTCATCATCACGTGCTGGCCGCTCGGCTTCAGGTCCGCGAGCACCGGGGTCTTTTTCCCGATGCGGGTGAAATCGTCGATCGACAGCCTCACGCCCGCCGCCTGGGCCATGGCCAGCAGGTGCAGCACCGCGTTGGTGGAGCCGCCCAGCGCCGTCACCACGGTGATGGCGTTCTCGAAGGCCTTGCGCGTCATGATGTCCCGCGGGCGGATGTTTTTCTGGATCAGGTTCACCACCGCCGCGCCGGCGTCGAAGCAGTCCATCAGCTTCTCGTCACTGACCGCCGCCTGGGCCGAGCTGTTGGGCAGGCTCATGCCGAGGGCCTCGATGGCGCTGGCCATGGTGTTGGCGGTGTACATGCCGCCGCAGGAGCCGGGACCGGGAATGGCGGTCGCGGTCACGCTGTCGAGTTCACCGTCCGAGATTTGTCCGGCGGAATGTTTCCCGATGGCCTCGAACACCGAGACGATGTCCACATCCTTGCCATCGTGACATCCGGGACGGATCGTGCCGCCATAGACGAACACCCCTGGCCGGTTCAGCCGCGCCATGGCCATCACGCAGCCGGGCATGTTCTTGTCACAACCGCCGATGGCGACCACGCCGTCCATCCCCTCGCAGCCCACCACCGTCTCGATGGAGTCGGCGATGACCTCGCGGCTCACCAGCGAGTATTTCATCCCCTCGGTCCCCATGGAGATGCCGTCGGAGATGGTGATGGTGTTGAACTCGATGGCTTTGCCGCCCGCCGCGTTCACACCCTTCACCGACTCCTTGGCCAGGCCATCGATGTGCATGTTGCACGGCGTCACCATGCTCCAGGTCGAGGCCACGCCGACGATGGACTTGCCGAAATCTTCCGTTTCAAAACCGACCGGGTAGAGCATCGCCCGGCTGGCCGCGCGATCCGGCCCATCCAGCATGGGGCCGGAATACTTGCGGTGGGCGGGAGAGGGTTTGCTGGAGGCGGATGAGGCGGATTTCTTGGCCATGAGGGGTGGTGGGTGAGGATGCAAAGGGGGGGAAAGCCAACGATTCGCCCTCCCCGCCGCAGCGTCAAGGCGGGAAAGGCGCGCCCGCGACCCAAGAGGGTATGGTCCCGGACCCAACCCTGTTGCATCGCGGCTCCTCCAGCCTCTCCTACGAATGTCGAGCGCCTTCCGAAGCGTCGGAAGCCGGTCGTGACTTTTCATGGGTGCCTTCCGAAGCG
>CAYTNL010000083.1:0-30805 GCA_964439145.1 uncultured Verrucomicrobiales bacterium | reverse complement strand
CAGGTTACCTTTTCACCTGCAATTGTCACTCGCCTAAGTCCGACAGGCTGCTAGCTTGGGGAGGTTCTGAATGGAATGTGGGAATCATTTGCAAGGATCGAGGCGTCCTTTCGCATGCAATTTTACATGACATATATTGTCGGAGGTTATAACGCGGAACCACGGGCTTGGTCCGGCGGCGGCTAGAACAGGAATGCGTCCTCCACCGGTGGTCCCGTTTGCGCTGATTTCATGGGGTTGAGGCAGCGAAAGGTCTTCAGGTCGTCGCGAAACGGTCGCGTTGCCAGCCACGCTTCCGCGACGCTGTTCGTTGGCAGATCCAGGAAACTCTCGATCCTGCTCTCGGGCAGAATGGCCGGCATGCGGTCGTGGACCGTGGCGATGACGCCACTCGCGGCCGTGGTCAGCATGGTGAATCGTGGACCGTGCTCGGGGTCGTCTTCCCACAGTCCGGCCATCCACAACCATGGAATCGCCGGGCTCTCGCCGGAATCGTCCGCCTGAGCGGACTGAAACGCGTGCGTCTGTTTCGCGCCTTTCGGGCCGCTCCATTCGTAGAAACTTGCCACCGGAATCACGCAACGACGTCCGGACAACCAGGCGGCGCTCCACAGTCCGTCGGCGAGCTTCTCGACTCTCGCGTTGTTGATGGCCGGATTGAAGGCGCGATGGAATCCCCATCTCCGCGGCTCCAGCCTCAGGCCCCCTCTCGCGGATTCATCCCGCCGCATCACCAGTCCGTGATCGGTCTTGCGGATGCCATACGCTTTGGGCAGCCGCTCCATCGCCCCGGCCACTTCCAGGCCCCAGCCCCCGCTCCGTTTCGTGCCGACGGGTGCGATATCATAGAGATTGCACACGGTCTCTAATCCTCCGGAGGCAGGTCGTTGCTGTTCAGAATGGAGCTCCCAAACCAGCCCAGTTTGCGCCGCAGCACTTTGTAGAATGAGCCGCCGGGCAGCATCACCAGAGGCAACTCGGCGCTGGCGCGACGGATTTTCAGCCGCGATGGCTCCGTCAGCTTCCGGATCAATCGACCGTCCGCCGTCAGCAACAGATGATCCCGCTGATCCGGCACCAGCAGCTCGATTTCCCGACTGTCGGCAAAGACGATGGCTCGATTTGCCAGCGCGTGCGGGCAGATCGGTGTCATCACAAAAACCCCGCAACCCGGCTCGAGTATAGGGCCGCCGGCAGAAAGCGAATAAGCCGTAGAGCCCGTAGGGGTTGCGACAATTATTCCGTCTCCCGTATAATGGTTGACGAAGTGGCCGTCGACCCGCGTTTCCACGTGCACCACGCAGGAAGTGGCGCCGCGAACCACGGTGATTTCGTTCAGCGCGTGGACCACCAGATCGGGCGGATCGGTGCCGTGCTGGAGGGTCACTTCGATGATGGCGCGCGGGCTGACCTCGTAGGTGCCGTCGGCGATGGCGTCGACCAATGTCTGGTATTCCTCGGCTGTGGCGCAGGTCAGAAACCCCAGGGTGCCCACATTGATGGCGGCCACCGGTTTCACGGCTTCGCCGAGTCGACCGACCACTCCCAGCAGCGTGCCATCACCTCCGAGCACCACCAGCACATCGCTGCGCGCGGCGATTTCCTCCAGAGACGCCACCGTGAGATCCGGGTGCGGCGCTTTGAGCAAGCCGGCGGATTCCGCCTCCACCCCCACCGACACTCCGCGGCCCTCAAACGCGGAAATCAGGGTCTCCAGCAACGCGCGCGCCCCCGGTTTGTCCAGATTCGCGATCAGTCCGACTCGGGGTGTCTCAGCCATGCGAGGTATTCGACGTTGCCGTCGGTGCCACTTATAGGCGACTCGATCAGGTCGCGCCAGTCCTTTGCCAGCTCCCGGGTGACGAAATCCCTGATTCGGGCCACCGCCTCCTCCCTCAATTCGGGCTCGCGCACGATCCCCCCCTCCCCGATCAGCTCCCAGCGAAGTTCGACCAGGGGTTTGGTGAGGCAAACTAGATCCCCCCCGGGTTTCAGCACGGCAAAGGCGGCCGGCAGAATCTTGGTCAGCGAGATGAAGGAAACATCGATGACGATGAGATCGACCGCCTCGCCCCCCACATCCTCCAGCGTCAGGTAACGCGCGTTGAAGCCCTCCCGCGACACCACACGCGCGTCGCTGCGGATTTTCCAGGCCAGTTGGTTGGTGCCGACATCGAAGGCGAACATCCGGGCCGCGCCTCGCTGCAACAGACAGTCGGTGAATCCGCCGGTCGAGGCGCCGATGTCGAGGCCGGTCTTGCCCGCCGGATTCACTCCGAAAGCGTCGAGCGCTCCCTCCAGTTTCAGTCCCCCGCGGCCCACGTATTTCGGGAGTTCCTTGACCCGGATGACATGATCATCGGTCACATTCTGCCCCGGCTTGGGATGGGCGATCCCCTCGACGATCACCTGACCCGCGAGGATGAGCCGCTTGGCCATTTCCCGTGACTCGCAGAGGCCGCGCGCCACCAGTGCTTGATCGAGACGGATTCTGGCCATGAAACGATGGGGCAACACGCAGGACCCAACCCTGTCAGGTGCGGGACTCAACCCTCTTTGATCGCACTCGCCGCGGGCCTTCTCAGCGGACAACTCGGATCACCGGGCCCGGCGTCGTTGATGAAATCGATCAACTGACGGATACGGCCCGCTTTTCCGCGTTTCACTTTGAAACTGAGACGGGGCATGCCGATGAGGTGGGTTTCGTTGGCCTCCTCCGGATGCATCTCGCAGCAGGAAAAGTCGCCCTCGACCAGCAGATCGATCCATTCACGGTTCAGCGTGGCCAGATCTTCCTCGCTGATTCCGTGGTGCATGCGCACCACCATGATGTCGCGGACGAATCGGTAGCTGTGGAAATTCGAGTAGAAGTGCAGGATTTCCTCCACCGCCTCGTCCACGCTGTCGGTGACTTTGAACAGATTGAAATCCTCCGGCGAGATCAGTCCGAGACGGAGCAGGTGCTCTTTCAGGAACTGCGTAAAGGTCCTCCAATAGCTGCCCCCGGGAGCGTCGACCATCACGATGGGAAAGACGGACGCCTTGCCGGTCTGGATCAGGGTCATCACCTCGAAGCCCTCATCCATGGTCCCGAATCCGCCGGGAAACAGGGCCACGGCGTCGGCTTCCTTCACGAAGGCCAGCTTGCGGGTGAAGAAGTAGTTGTAGGTGACCAGTTTGGGATCGCCGACAATGGTCTCGTTGGCGCTCTGTTCGAAGGGCAGCCGGATATTCAGGCCGAAGCTGTTCTCGCGCCCGGCGCCCAGTTGGGCGGCGCCCATGATGCCGTCCCCGGCTCCGGTGATGGTCATGAAGCCCTCCTCGCTCATGCGTTGGGAAAAGCGTCGGGCGGCGTCGAACTCGGGCTGATCCGGATGCGTGCGCGCGGAGCCAAACACGGAGACTTTTCTCTCGGCGGCGTAGGGGGAAAACACCCGGCTCCCGGCCCGCATCTCTTTCAGAGCGCGATTGAACAGTTTCAGATCGGCCTCGCCGGGCCGGTCTTTCCCGATTTTCAGGGCGGTAATGATGAGTTCCTCGACGAGGGGATTTTCCGGACCGCAATCCCAATCGGCCACCAACTCTCGGATACGGGTGTCGAAGCTCTTGTCGCCGGTGCTGCCGACGGTTTTCGGAAGGCTGAAGATGGCGCCCCCGGTGAAGTCGCGTTCGTCCTCGATGTGCTCCGAAGGATCGACGCCGCCATGGGTCTGGCGTCGTTTCCGATGCCTGGCGGCGCGACTTTCGTCATTTTTCCCTTTATTCACGGGCCAATGCACGCCTTATTCCCGCCCCATGTCAATCCGAACCGACGACCTCCGTATCGCCAGCCTCCACCAACTCATTGCCCCGGTGATCCTGATGGATCAGTTGCCGATCACCGATCCGGTCGCCGCCCTGGTGGACGAGTCCCGCCGTCAGGGGGAGGCCATCCTCAAGGGCAAGGACGACAGGCTCCTGGTCGTGGTGGGGCCCTGCTCCATTCACGACACCGCAGCCGCGCTGGAGTATGCCGCCCGGCTCAAGGATTACGCGGAGACGGTGAAAGACGATCTCTTTCTGGTGATGCGGGTCTATTTCGAAAAGCCCCGCACCACGGTCGGTTGGAAAGGACTCATCAACGATCCGGGACTCGACAACACCTTCAACATCAATCGCGGGCTACATGTCGCGCGGAAACTGCTGCTCGATCTCGCCGCCATGGGTGTGCCGGCGGGCAATGAATTCCTCGACACCATCACGCCGCAGTACTACGCCGACCTGGTCAGCTGGGGCGCGATCGGTGCTCGGACCACGGAGAGCCAGGTGCATCGCGAGCTGGCCTCGGGACTGAGCATGCCGGTCGGTTTCAAGAACGGCACCGGTGGCAACGTCCAAATCGCTCTCGACGCCATCAAAGCCGCCGCCCAACCGCATCGCTTTCTCTCCGTGACGAAATCCGGTGACACCGCCATCGTTGAGACCACCGGCAACGACACCTGTCACGTCATCCTCCGCGGCGGCAGCAATGGCCCCAATTTTGATGTCGATTCGGTTCGCTCGACCAAGAAGATGCTGGAAGCGGCGGATCTGCCGGTTCAGCTCATGGTCGATTGCAGTCACGCGAACAGCAGCAAGGATTTCAGAAAACAGCCCGAAGTGGCGGCCCATCTCGCCGCGCAGATCGCCGGAGGCGAAAACGCCATCGCCTCGGTGATGATCGAAAGTCATCTGGAGGAAGGCAGTCAGAAAATGGACGACCTTTCCGCCCTGAAATACGGGGTCAGTGTCACCGACGCCTGCGTGGGCTGGGACACGACCGTGGAGATGCTGGACGATCTGGCCAAGGCGGTGCGGATGCGCCGGGCCACCTACCTGGCGTAGGCGATGGTGGTATGCCGCACTTGCATTAGGTTTTAGGATTGCTTGGTTGCCCAACCCGGCGCGGCTCGCCTTCAATATCTGGAGGGAATCAAGGAGGGGCGATTTTCAATCGCCTGCCAAATTAACCTGCGCTGGCAATACGGGCGATTGAAAATCGCCTCTCCTTGAACCTGGCCGGGTTGCACCGGGGCCATCTCTACGAAAAACGCCGAAGCCCTCGCGGACTTCGGCGTTTTCGAAAATGGGGCTGATCCGGGGAATCAGAGCTTCACGTCGAGTTCCCAGCCTTCGCGGTAGGCGCGCCTGATCATGGCGTCGGCCTCCGGCGTGTTGGGAGACTTCAGGTTGGCGGCGTCCCACTCGATCTTCTTGTTGTGCTTCACGGCGAGGTTGCCGAGCAGCACCATCTCGGTGAAGGGGCCGGCGTGGTGGAAGTTGGACAACGCGCCTTTGGGGTCGCCCGCCTTGACGGCGTCGAAGAACTCGTTGTGGGGATTTTCTCCGCGGGCGCGCGGGATGCTCTGTTCGGGCCAATCCCAGCCATCGAGCTTGGCGCTGGGTTTGACGAACCAGTTTTCCTTGGAGCGGTTGAACCAGAGTTTGCCCTCGGTGCCGACCATCACGGTGCCGTAGCCCTTGCCCTCGTCATCGGGCTGCCCCTCGAGGATCTCCTGCGGCGGCAGGTTGCGGGTGCGCGGTTTGTTGCCGGGATAGTCCTTCGACTCCAGCGCCCATTTCTCCTCGTTGAAGATGGCGTCCTTGTAGCCGTCGTACCAGATGTATTTGATCTCGTCGTCACCGTTCTTGAAGGTGTAGGTAATGGTCGCCCAAGTCGGGGGCGAGACATCGCTCATGGCTCCTTTGCCATCGGCGCTGAAGGCTTCCACGCTGACGGGGGCGCCGAGTTCAAGCGCCCAGTAGCTCATGTCCATGATGTGGCAGGCCATGTCGCCGAGCGCGCCGGTGCCGAAGTCCCAGTAACCGCGCCAGTTGAAGGGCAGGATCTTGGAGCTGTAGGGGGTGAAGGGCGCGGGCCCGATCCACAGATCCCAGTCGATGTGTTTGGGCGCTTCCTCCGCATCGGGAAAACGCGGAACGGCCTGGGGCCAGATGGGGCGGTTGGTCCAGACGTGGACTTCCTTGACCTTGCCGATGACGCCCGCGCGAACGAGTTCCACGCAGCGGCGCATGTGGTTTTCGGCGTGGGCCTGGTTCCCCATCTGGGTGACGACCCCGGTTTCCTTGGCTACCTGGGTGACGGCGCGGGCTTCCCAAAGACCGTGCGTCAGCGGCTTCTGCGTGTAACAGGCCAGGCCCTTGCGCATCGCGGCGATGGTGGCGTGGGCGTGGGTGTGATCTGGGGTGGAGACGGTGACGGCGTCGAGATTCTCGGCCTCTTTCTCCAGCATTTCCCGCCAGTCCATGTAAAAAGGCGCGTTCGGGTAGTTGCGGCGGGCGCCGACGAGATTCTTGAGACGTCCCTCGACGTTCGGATACTGGGCCACATCGACGATGTCGCAGAGCGCTCCGATCTCAAAGCCGGCGTCGGCCGAGCCCTGGATATCGCTCGCCCCTTTCCCGCCGGTGCCGATGGCGCCGAGTCGGATGCGGTCGTTCGCGCCAAACACGCGACTGGGTACTACCTGAAAATTCCAGGTCGTGGCGGCCGCCGCGGCGGCGGCCCCTTTGATCATCTTGCGACGGGAAAGCGATTCCATGAGAAGTCGATAGAGTTATGGGATTGGTTTTTTGAAGCGGGAAAGGGCGGACTAAACGGCCAAAGAAGTGCCGATTCAACGCCTATCTTGCGATCCATGCCGCGCATTGGCGCCTCGGGAGGACGGATCGAAGAGGGTATGCCCGCCGACCTGACAGGGTATATCCTGTCGGAGATGGCGGGGAAAAGGTCGCAAAAAACCGCTGGCGCGTCGATGATGAGGCGATAGACTTTCCCCGCATGTTGATCGGCAAGGCCAGCGCCTGTTTTTCGATTATCATCGCAATCATCCGCGACCAGGTCTGAGCGGGTGATTGCGGTCGGTTTCTCTTTGTCCGGGTCCCGCGAGCGGGGCTGTCCCGTTTCTGGGCCGGAGTGATCTCGTCCGTCATCCCGACGCTCCGCCGGTTGTCTTTTATATCCCACCACGTCCCTCCCCCATTCCCCATGAAGAAATCGGTCATGCTCTACGACACCACCCTGCGCGATGGCACGCAGGGTGAAGGAGTGAATTTCAGCTCGCTCGACAAGATCCGCATCGCCCAGAAGCTGGACGATTTCGGCGTCGATTATATCGAGGGCGGCTGGCCGGGATCGAATCCCAAGGACGTGGCCTTTTTCGAGGAGGCGGCGCAACTGAAATGGAAGCACGCGCGCATCGCGGCCTTCGGCAGCACGCGCCGCAAGAACATCGCGGTGGACGAGGATCCGCAGATCGCCCTGCTGCTGGCGGCGCACACGCCGGTGATCACCTTTTTCGGCAAGAGCTGGCGTCTGCACGTCACCGAGGTGCTGGGCACCACGGAGGAGGAGAATCGCGCGATGATCCGCGACACCACCGCTTACCTCAAGGAACACGGCCGCGAGGTGATCTACGATGCGGAACATTTCTTCGATGGCTACAAGGACGACGCCGGTCACGCTCTGGCCACCCTGGCGGCGGCGCGGGACGGTGGCGCGGACTGGTTGGTACTCTGCGACACCAACGGCGGCACCATGCCCGACGAGGTCGCGGCGATCACGGAAGTGGTGATGAGGGAGTTCGGCGTGCCGGTGGGCATCCACACCCACGATGACTGCGGCCTGGGGGTGGCCAACGCGCTGGCCTCCGTGCGCGCCGGGGCGAGTCAGGTGCAGGGAACGATCAACGGCTACGGGGAACGGGTCGGCAACTGCAACCTCACCTCGGTGATTCCCAATCTCCAATTGAAGATGGGACGCGACGTGGTCCCGCAGATCGATCAACTCCGCGACCTGTCGATGTTTGTCGACGATCTCGCCAACTGCGCGCACAACACCAGGGCGCCCTATGTGGGAGCGACGGCATTCGCCCACAAAGGCGGCATGCATGTGAACGCGGTGCAGAAGGTAGCGCACAGTTTCGAGCACATCCGGCCGGAGACGGTGGGCAATCACCAGCGCATCCTCGTGTCCGAGCTATCGGGACAGTCGAATGTCCTGATGAAGGCGGAAGAGCTCGGCATTCCGCTCGACAAGGGCAGCGACGAGGCGCGCGCCATCCTCCAGCGACTGAAGGATCTCGAGCAGGAGGGCTACGAGTTCGAGGCGGCCGAGGCCTCCTTCGAGTTGCTGATCCGCCAGCAATTGGCCACTTACCGCCCCTATTTCAAACTGCACGAGTATCACTGCACTTTTCGCCGGGACGGCGAGCGCGACTACGAGACCTGCGCGGCCACGGTGAAACTGAGCGTCGACGGGCATCTGGAATACATGGTGGCGGAGGGCGATGGACCGGTGAACGCCCTCGACGCGGCGCTTCGCAAAGCCCTGAAGCCATTTTATCCGATCATTGATCAGATGGAACTCGAGGACTACAAAGTGCGCATCGTCGACAGCCACCTCGGCACGGCAGCCAAGACGCGGGTGCTGATTCTCAGTTCCGATCGCCACGACAGCTGGGGAACTGTGGGTGTCAGTTACAACATCATCCAGGCCAGTTGGCGCGCGTTGGTGGACTCCATCGAGTATTTCCTGATGCGCCGCGGCGTAGAGTCCGCGGTGTCGTCACCGAGCGTGGAGTGAGGTTGCCGAACCCGGGGCGCCTCAGCGCTTGAGAAAGCCCTTCACCTTTTCCCAGAAATTCCGCCGGTCGTCGGGCCGCCCGCCTTGCGGTGTGGCTTGGCTTTCGATGGCTTCCCGCACCACCGGCGGCACCGCGGGCCTGGCTTCTCCGCTCACGCCGCCCCCATCCGGCACCGCGAGGCGGTCCATGGTGAAAAGGTTGGGATTGCTTTTCTTGAAGGTGTCCACGGGGATGGGCACCTGCCGGTATTCGGGCCTCAGGCGTCGGTATTTCTCGATAAAATAAGTCGGGCTGTGGTAAACCGAGTAGTCGCGCTTGAAATCGGAGCGCGCCATGCCGACGGCGAGATTCTTGCGGATCTCGAAGTGCAGGTGGGCATAATACATGTTGCGCGGTCCCCGCCCCATGGTGCCGACCAACTGGCCTCGGGTGATTTTTTCGCCGAGGCGCACGTTGCGGACCTTCAGGTGACCATAGAGGGAGTCGATGTAGGCGATCTGTCCGTTCTTTTCCCGATAGGCGTGTCGTATGATGACCACGTTGCCCCATCCCATTTTGAAATCCTCGGAAAACACCACCACCCCGTGCCCGATCGCATAGATGGGGTCGCCCTCGTCGGTGTTCCCCCCTCCGCGCCCGTTCCAATCCTCGCCCAGGTGCCCGTTGGGATAATAGCCGCGAGCCTTGTAATAGCCCGCCGCGTCTGGCCTGCCCACTGGATAGTCGAAGCCATCGGCTATGTAATGGGTGGCGGTCTTTGACCAGACCGGCATCACTCCGGCACACAGCACGGCCACAGCCGCGCCCAGGGCGGCGGATCTGATAGGGGGAAAATACCGGGCCATCTCCAGAGGGTAACGGCGGAGACTTGGAGGGAAGTCGTCAGCCGATTTCAGGGAAAAGTTTCCGGGAGATTTCCCAAGTCGCAAGCGCGAATGCGCTATCGCCTTTGACCGCCAACGGGGAGGATCACACACCGGCGCCGAAACGGAACCAGAGGAAGAATCCGATGCCGGCCGCGAAACAGTAGTAGCCGAACCACTCGAAGCGCCCCCGACGGACGGCGGCGAGGACGGAATAGATCGCAATCAATCCTGACACGAAAGCCACTACCCCTCCGGCAATGTAGTTGGTGAGGAGAGAGGCCTCGATGCCCTCGGCGAGCACGTCTTTCACCGCCAACACCATGGCGCCGGCGATGGCGGGAATGGCGAGCAGGAAGGAAAACTCCGCCGCGTTCTCAGATTTGGCGCCCGACAACATGCCAGCCACGATGGTCGAACCACTCCGGGAAATGCCGGGCAAAATGGCGATGGCCTGCCCGATCCCCATCGCCAGCGCCGAGGGAATCCTCACTTCCGTCCCCTCCCCCTTCCGCTTCGCGGCGAGGATGCGGGGAAGAAACAACACCGTACCCGTGACCAGCAAGAGCAGGGAGACAGTGATCGGGCTCTCGTAGGCCTGCTCGAAAGTATCCCTCATGGTCAGCCCCACCACCACGGCGGGCACCGTACCGAGGGCCAGGAGACCGATCATCTTCCGTTCCCGGGCGTATTCCGGACGAAACGGAGGCAGAATGGAAAGGATCATGCGCCAGAGCAGCTTCCAGAAATAGATCACCACCGATAGCAGCGTCGCGAAGTGGACGAAGATCTCGAACACGATGCCCGAGTCATCCACTCCCATCGCCTTCTGCACCAGCACCAGATGCCCCGAGGAGGACACCGGGAGAAATTCGGTCAGGCCCTGAACGAGCCCCAGAATGAGTGCTTCGAGCAATGTCATGTGATCAGAATAAGGAGGAGCGCGCGCAGAATAGTGCATTGGCCCATGATGGCAACCACGAGCACCACGACTTTCCAAGCCCCTGAAATGACAAGAGAGATTCCCGTGATCGCGCCAACAAACTTCTTTTTAAAAACTCCGCCGCTTCCTAAGCTGCCCGTTCTTAAGTTTGGCGATGGGAATTTTCCGGAACGCCGCAATGTGGACTTGCAAGGCTGGAACCCCCGGATTAACAGGGATTGTTTCCGAACATCGAGGAAAGACTACACTCAAAGCCGCCACTATCGGCGCTTGAGAATCCACTGAATCGATTAATTTTCAGGCCTGCTTGAATAGTGCTAATTTCCCGAATCGCACAAAAGACATTCAAGTTTGAAAATTCTTCGCAAAAATTCCTTGTCAAAACCGCTTTATTCGCTTGTAATAAGAAAGGCTACGTTTTACAATTATTGAAATTATAGTATTTATATTTCAGTTTTCGCGTATCCTTTCCTGTTTGTTTTCAGAATCATCGACTTTCCCCCAGTCCTGCACGCACCCCAGACCGAGAAATCCAGCAACCTGACTAGCATGGCAGAAGAAGAAGCCCCAGAATTGATGACCGTGAAGGAGACTTCGGAGTATCTCCGGATTCCCCTCCCCACGGTCTATTACCTCGTGCAGCGCGGACAGCTGCCCGCCATTCAAATTGGCGGACGCTGGCGCATCAAGCGCAGCCTGCTCGACCGAGACATTCTCAAGACCGATCAAGGCGGCCAGCCCACCGTTCTGGTGGTGGACGACGACCCGGCCCTGCAGACCCTCTTCAAACAGTTCCTCAAAAAGGCCGGTTTCGGACGCATCGTCGTGGGAACGGGCGCGGAAGCGCTCTCCTACGCCGACAAGCAGCGTTTCGACCTGGTCTTCCTGGATCTCAAATTGCCCGACATTCCGGGTGACGAACTGTATGCGAAGCTGAAAGCGAAGCACCCGGATCTTCCCATCGTCATCATCACCGGCTACCCCGACAGCGAGATCCTCACCAAGATCCTGGCGAGCGGACCCGTGACCGTGATCAAGAAGCCGATCGAGTTCGATCAGCTCAATCGCACGGTCAAGATCCTGGGCCACAAAGGAGCCGACGCGGCCTGATTCTCGCTCCCTCGACGAGCAAGAGAGGAACCACTGGATTTTCTCCGTCAGAGTTCATATCAAAAAAAACCGGCCTCCCGAAAGGGAAGCCGGTTTTTCTTTGCCTCACGCCGGTGCCTCCGGCACGAGATCAGTCGGGACCAAGGAGGGTTGAATCCATGACCCAACCCTCTTGGATTCGGGTCCGACGGAGCCTCCCCGCCGTCAGCCCAGCACAGGCTCCGGCTCTTCCTTTCGGATGCGGATCTCCTCGTCCGTCAGATAGCAACCGGGATCCGGCGCCCAAGCGTCGCCGCTGACGACTTCGGCGCGGGCGCGGAGACCTCCGCCACACATGGAGAGGAAGCGGCATTCGCGACAGCGTCCGTTGAGATACTCCAGCCGATCCTTGAGACCGGCCATGATCGGATCGCTGGTGTCCTGCCAGATCTCGGAAAACGGCCGCTCACGGACGTTGCCGAAGATGCGGAACATCGAGAATTGGTCGGCGTGGACATTGCCGTTGAAGTCGATGTTTGAAATGCCCACTCCGCTCGAGTAACGGGCCCCGCCGTTCCACTCGGCCATTTCCTTCACCTGAAGGGTTCGCGGGTGATTTTCCTCCCGCATCTTCATGTAGAGATAGGCGGCGTCGCAGTGGTTGTCGACGGTGAGAATCTCGACGTTCCTCCCCCGCTCGTTCAAGTCGCGGGTCCGCGCGAAGATGGTGTCCATCGCGCGTCGCGATTGCTCGGGATCCATGCGATAGAGATCCTTGCCCCGGCCGGACGGGCAGAGGTGATAGAAACAGGCGCGGTGAATGCCCTCGCGCTCGATCAGGTCGAAAAGGTGATCGAGATTCTCGCAGGTCTCCCGCGTCAGAGTCAGGCGCAGCCCGACCTTTTGCCCGACCTCGACGCAATTGCGAAAGCCACGCATCGTCTTCTCGAAGGCTCCCGGCATGCCCCGGAAGCGGTCATGTACTTCGGCGAAGGCGCTGTCGAGACTGATGCCGACATAGGCGAACTTCAGATCCTTGAGCCGTTGGGCGATCTCCGGGGTAATCAGGGTGCCATTGGTGGAAAGCACGACATGGAGGCCGAGTTCACGGGCGTAGGCGGCCAGTTCAAAGACATCGGGACGGACCAGCGGCTCGCCGCCGGAGAAGAGGACCGCCGGCACTTTGAAGGCGGCGAGGTCGTCGAGGACGGTCTTGCACTCGTCGGTGGAAAGTTCGCCGGGATACTTCTGGTTCGCCGAATCGGTGTAGCAATGCTGACAGCGCAGGTTGCAGGTCCGTGTCAGGTTCCACACCACGATGGGGCGACGCTCGGCCGCGGACTTCGCCTGGCGCATCCGCTGGTGCTCCGGTGGATCGATCTGGGTGATGGCCCGACCGTAGCGATGCGGGGTGCTGGGGGGTTCCAGGCCAGTGTAGAGAACGGAGATGTCGATCATGGTTTCGCACTCAACGCCGGAATGGTCCGACTGCCTCGGCGTGCCTTGGCCTGTGCGCCGCGCATCTTGCGACCCTACTCCTACTTTTGGCGTGCCTTATCCAAGCAACATGTCAATCATGCGCGATAACACCATGATTCCGAAAGCTCATCCTCATTACCCACCCATGGTCGCTCGGCTTGGATCCGTCTGGATCGCCGCCATCGGCTGTTGGGGGTGTTTGGGAAACGTCCTGGCTGATCGCTGGGCGGACAATCGACTGGCCGGCAGCGGCAGTGAGCCGCCTCCATTCCGCGGCGTGGTCGCCTTCCCCGGCATCGAGATGAACCGGGCCGTCGATCTCGATCTCGTCGAAGGGAAAAACGGCTCGCGCACCTGGTTGCTCACCGAGCTGACCGGGAGAATCTGGGCCTTTCCCGACGAGCCGGAGGCGAATGTGCGCCAACTCGCCTACGCGTTTCCCGGAGCGGCTCTGGAGGGCAAGGGCCCAAGCTCTCTTCGTGTGTATTCCATCGAGTTGCATCCGAATTTCCCACAAAAAGCGTGGCTGTTCGCCAGCCTCAACATTCGGGTCGATGGCGCGGGAATGAACCGGATCGTCCGCTTCACCGTCACCGATCCCGAGACACTGACGCTCGATCCCGAATCCGAGGTCGAGCTGCTCTCGTGGCCCTCCGCCGGACACGATGGCTGCGACCTGAAATTCGGCCCCGACGGCATGCTCCATGCCTCCACCGGCGACGGCGCTGCTCCGGGGGATCCGGACAACGTGGGTCAGGAAACAGACAATCTGCTCGGATCCATCCTTCGCCTCGATGTCAGCCATCCCGAGCCTGATCGCCCCTGGCGCGCTCCGGAGGACAATCCCTGGCTCGATCTCGGCAATGTCCCCGATGCTGTCTGGGCCTACGGACTCCGCAATCCGTGGCGGATGAGTTTTCACCCCCGGACCGGCGACTTATTCCTCGGCGACAACGGGGACGAGAACTGGGAACTGGTCCGGCGCGTCACCCGCGCGTCCAACCACGGCTGGAGCGCCTACGAGGGCTCCCACCCCTTTCGGCTCACCAACCAACTCGAGGGCCCGACCCCGGAACTCACCCCGCCGATCTGGGAGCATTCCCACACCGAGATGAGGTCCGTCATCGGAGGATTCTTCTACCGCGGATCGATGTTCCCCGAGCTGAGCGGACGCTACCTCTACGGCTGCTATTTTACGAAAAAGCTCTGGTCGCTGGCCTGGGACGAGACGTCGCGACAGGCTTCCGATCCCCGAAGGCTCGCCGATCTCGATCACGCCGTTGTCTCGTTCGCCGAGGACGCCGACGGAGAAATCCTCGTCGTCACTCACGACGGTCCCGCCTATCGCCTCGAACCCGCCCCGAAAACCTCACCGCTTCCCATTCCCCCGACCCTGGGCGCGACCGGGCTGTTTTCCGACACCGCCACCCTGAAACCCGCGTCGGGGGTTCACCCGTATGAGATCAACTCCGAAGCCTGGGCAGACGGAGCCGATGTGATCCGGCATTTCGCGATACCACCGGGCGACGGCATCCTCGCCCGGTCGGGAGAGAACCAGCGGAAGAGCTGGCAACTTCCCGACGGCACCGCCCTCGCCCGGACGATTGGCCGATCGAACGCGGACGGATTCATCCGTATCGAGACCCAGGTCATGCACCAGGATCGGGGAGAGTGGCGATTTCTCACCTACCGCTGGCGAGAGGACCAGACGGACGCCGACCTGGTGCCGGAAACCGGGGAGACTCAACCCTGTCAGGTCGGCGACTTGACCCTGTCACATCGCTTTCCGAGCCGGGCCGAATGCGCCGCCTGTCACACTCAGCGGTTTTTCTTCGCCCTCGCCTTCGGCACCGAGCAACTGAGTCGCGGCGACCAACTCGCGAAGCTGGTGAACCTCGGTCTCTTTCGCAAGGGACAGGAACCCCGCCCCGAGGAGCATCCGCCTCTCGCCGATCCGCGCGACCCCGAAGCGCCCATCGAGGCCCGGGCACGCGCCTACCTCCATGTGAACTGCGCCCACTGTCACCGGGAAACCGGTCTCGGTGGACGAGCCCAGTTCGAACTCCTTCACTGGCTCGACCTTGCCGATACCGGAGCCATCGACGCCCGTCCGCTGGTGGGCCTGCCGGGCATCGGGGAAGAAGACCGCGTCATCGCTCCGGGGCGTCCCGACCTCAGCGAACTCGTTCGCCGTATGGCCATTCGTGGTCCCAACCAGATGCCGCTGATCGGCACTGATCAGGTGGACGAGAAAGGGCTGGCGCTGATCCGCGAGTGGATTTCCTCCTTGCCCAAAGCCGAAGTTTCCGCGACAACGCCCCCAAAGAAATGAATTCCAGACTGCTGCTCCCCTTCCTCGCTCTCGCGCTTTCCCCCTCCCTTACGGCCGCCGACGGCTTCGCCTGGAAGGATACTCCCGGGAAATTCATCGACCTGACCTTCGACGACAAGCCGGTGGCCCGCTACGTTCACGAGCGGATCGACTTCTCCTCGGCCGAACGCCGGGAGCTCACCTACAAGCCCTTTCACCATGTCTACGATGCCTCTGGCGAGCATTTCCTGACCAAGGGGCCGGGGGGGAAGTTCCCCCATCACCGCGGGATTTACTTCGGCTTTTCCAAGTGCCGTTTCATCAAAGACGGAAAGGAAGTCAGCGTCGACACTTGGCATTGCAAGCCCGGCAAGGGCGACCAGCCGGGTGCCCACCAGACGCACGAGGAGGTCATCAAGCAGGAAGCCGACGCGCGTTCCGCGACACAACGGGTTCGCATTCACTGGCATGACAACGACGGCGCGGTCTTCGTGGTCGAGGAGCGCCAACTGATCTTTTTCCACGCCGAAGACGGCGCCCTGATCGTCGATTTCACCTCAACCCTGACGCCAACCGTCGGTAAAGTGACGCTGGACGGCGATCCGCAGCACGCCGGGTTCCAGTTCCGAGCCTCCAACGAGGTTGCCGAAAACACCGCCAAGCATACCTACTACCTCCGTCCCGGGACCGGCAGGGGCGAGTCCGGCCAGACCATCAACTGGAGCGACAAGAACGACACCGTAGCCACCCGCGACCTGCCTTGGAAAGCGATGAGCTTCGTGGTCAACGGCGATGAGCGCTACACGACCGTTTATATTGATCACCCGGAAAACCCCAAGCCCGCCCGTTTCAGCGAGCGGGACTATGGCCGTTTCGGTTCCTATTTTGTGAAAGAGATCACCCCCGACTCGCCGTTGACCGTGCGATATCGGCTTGTCATTGGCAAAGGTGAGCGCACGATGGAGGCATGCGAAGCCTTGAGCCGGGAATTTCTCGAAAAACCGTGATCCGTTGGTGTTTCACCGCGATTTCGCTCTGCGGACTTGTCCTGTCTACCGACGTGGACAGCGCTGAGCCATTGCGGACTTTCACCGGAGTGACATTGCTGGAGGCCGACTACAACGACGCGGATAGCTTCCGGGTGCGCATGCCCGACGGTGAGCAGGAGGAGGTTCTCCGTCTCTATTACGTCGACAGTCCCGAGACATCGCTCGAATCGGAATCCGATCGACGTCGTGTGCTCGAGCAGGCGCGCTATTTCGGTCTGGAGGATCCACGTCAGGTGATCGAATTTGGTCACGCGGCGAGGGAATTCATCGCCACGCGGCTCAAGAAACCTTTCACCATCCACACCGCGTTCGCCCGCGCCCAGGGACGGTCGAAGAAGCCGCGGATCTACGCCATGGTCGAGACCTCCGAGGGAGAGGACTTGGCGCGGGTGCTGGTTGAGAACGGGTTTGCCCGAGCCAAAGGGATAGGACGTCAATTGCCCAACGGCACGACATCGGCCGAATACGGCGCTTTCCTCACCGATCTGGAGATGGTGGCCGGGATCAAGAAAAAAGGCGTCTGGTCGGCGACGAATCCCGAGCAGATCGCCACCCTGAGAAAGGCGCAACGCGATGAGGATCGGCTCCTCGACGAGGCGCTCAAGTTCGGGGTCTTTTCTACCATCAGCGAGGAAAGCCCGCTGTCGCTGAACGAGGCATCGGTGGAAGACCTGCAACAGCTCCAAGGTATCGGCCCGGAGCTGGCGGAAAGAATCGTTTCGGAGCAGCCATTCGAGTCGGTGGCTGATCTGCTAAGGGTGAAAGGCATCGGCGAGACTACCTTGGAAAAGATCGCTCCTTTCCTGAAGGTGGATTGAGCGCTCAGCGCCGCATCATGTAGTCGTGAGCACGATCCTTGACGCCCGGCTTCTGTCCCACGGTCGCGGAGCCGATACTCTGCTCGCTCAGGCGTTCGTTGATGGGTGTGGGGTCGGTGACGCATCCGACGGATACGAGACCGAACACTCCGATCAGAGCCAAGGCCAAGATAGACGGTCTCGCATTCATTCTCTGATTAGCGGCTATTTCGCGCCTTGATGGCAAGACAAAAAAAGCCGGGAAACGCGGTGGCGCATCCCGGCTTTGTTGAAAGTCGAAGGATCGGTGGTCAATCAGTAGCGACGGCGCTCGTCGTAGCGACCATCGCTGTAGCCACGCTCATACTGCTTCTCGGTGGCGTCACCGACGAGAGCTCCGGAGAGGCCGCCAACTGCCGCGCCGATCAGCGCGCCTTGACCAGCGTTGCCGGATTGATTCCCGATGATAGCACCAGCACCGGCACCAATGCCGGCACCAATGCCGGCACCCTTTTGGGTCGGCGTGCAACTGGTGAACGAGAAAGACACTGCGGCGATGCCGCAGACCGCTATTTTGGCGAGGGTGAGCTTCATATCAGTGGGAAGATTCATGGATAGAACGACGAACCGCAAGGCAAATCTATTCGAGAAAAACGTCACAATGATCGGGCTAGCGTTCATTTTTGCGGCTTGCCGCGGGTCTCCTTGCGGAAACTGAGCGGGGAGCGGCCGTTTTTCACCGGTGCCAGTTGCTTGCCCCCAAGTCTCTCGACGTCGCGGGCGATCCGGAACCATTCCTCGGCCATGGCTTTCACCCGATCCGGATGCGTGCCGGCCAGATCGTTCAACTCGGTGCGGTCCGCCGCGAGATCGTAGAGTTCCCACGCCCCCAGTTTCGAGGATACGAGCTTCCAATCACCCTGCCGCAGAGCGCGATCCGTGCTGAAATGAAAGTAGAGGGTTTCGTGAGGTTCGCGAGTTTCCCCCCGCAGGATGGGTAGCAGGGTTTTGCCCTGGAGGGGATCGACTTGTCGCTCGCCAACATGATCCGGATACTTGGCACCCGCGAGTTCGACGAAAGTTGCCATGAAATCAATGAGATGACCGGGTTGATCGGTCGTGCCGCCAGCGGGAGTTTTCAATCCGGCGGGCCAATGGGCGATGAGTGGCGATGAAATACCGCCCTCGTGCTGGTTCTGCTTGTAGAGTCTGAAAGGGGTATTCCCCGCGTGAGCCCAACCCACGTCGTAGGTCCAGTAGGACTCGGGATCCCAGGGCGCCTTGTCCCTTCCCCGGGTGCGCTCGAAGGGACAGGCGCCGTTGTCGGAGCAGAAAAGGATGAGCGTGTTGTCGTAGATTCCTTTTGCCTTCAGGTAGTCCACGAGCCGACCGACATTCTGGTCTAGCAGATCGACCATGGCGGCAAACACCTCCATGCGATCCGCCTCCCATCGCCTGTCCTCTTCGCTGAGATCGTTCCAAGCGGGAATGTGATCCGGGCGCGGACTCAGTTTCCATTTCTCCGGCAGCAGCCCTGAGGCGAGCTGGCGGCGGTGACGGGTTTCGCGAAGGCGATCCCAGCCCTCATCGTAGCGTCCCTCGTACTTTCGGACCGCTTCCTCGGGGGCCTGCAGAGGATAGTGCGGCGCGTTGAACGCGGTGTAGAGCAGGAAGGGCGTCTTGTTGTCCGAGGCGAAGTGGTCGTCCAGAAAATCGATGGCAAAATCCACCGCCGCGGTGGTGGTGTAGAAAGGCTTTCCGTTCAGTGTTTCAGGCACTTCCCATGAGCTGCCGTCGAGCCGGAAGGTATCGTCCCCGGTGAAAAAGTTGGTGGCTCCGGAGAGGTGACCCCAGTAGCGATGAAACCCGAAATCGGTGGGTTGCCCGCTGAGATGCCACTTCCCGACCATGGCGGTATGATAGCCGACCGCGCCTACTACCTCCGCGATGGTGGCGGCGCGCGCGAGCGATTCCGCCCCCGCCTGATCGCAGTAAAGTCCGGTAAGGAGTGAGACCCTCGAACTGTGGCATTTGGCGGTGTTGTAGAATTGGGTGAATCTGAGGCCGCCCGCCGCGAGGGCGTCAAGATTTGGTGTCTCTATCTCGGACCCGTAACAGCCGAGATCGGCGAAGCCGAGGTCGTCGGCCATGATCAGCACGATATTGGGGCGGTCCGGCCCGGCGGCTTCGGCGGACGCGGGCATTCCAGCAAAGCAGCCAATCAGGACAAGGGAGGCGGGCAACCAGCGAGCGAGGGAGAATATCTTCATGGGCAGCGGGGTGTGGCGATGAGACTGGGGGATTTCATCCCCCATCGCAAGAGGGAACAGAGGGGAAATTACCCGCATGGGGCCACGTTTCCATTTCCCAAGAAACCGGAATCCGTTCGCATCCGCTCGGTTACGGGCTTACCATTCGCGCTCCCGTTTCATGAGCGACTCCCCTCCTCCCGATTTGACGCCTTCCGCCAAGCCGCCCCGTTGGACGATGGAGCGAGCGGCTGCGGAATCCGGTCCCGGTCTGCATCCGCTCGCCGGTTGCAATTTCCGCACCTTCCTGACGCACTACTTCCGGCAGGGCGACTACTCCGCGCGCTCCCGCAAGCAGCGACTCATCTCTTGGATGGCCCAGTTCGCCCGCTGGCCGTGGAGCACCCTGGAGCGGGTCCAGTGGGGAGCGAGAATCAGGGCGCATCAACTCGGCGCGCCGCCGATCTTTCTCATCGGCCATTGGCGCAGTGGCACCACCCATCTGCACAATCTGCTCAGTCGCGACCCCCAGTTCGGCTACATCGATTTCGGGCAGACCGCCATGCCCTGGGACATGATGGGTAAGAAAGTCGAACTGGGACGCCGCCTCATCGACAGCGTCCTGCCGGAGACGCGCGGCTACGACAATGTGAAACTTTCCCTCGACGAACCCCAGGAGGAGGAGATGGCCCTCGGCAATCTCAATCCCATCGGCTACTACAACATCTATTACTTCCCCCGGCAAACGGCCGAATACGCCAGAAAAGCCCTGTTCTTCGAGGGAGCCAGCGCCGGGGAGATCGCGGCCTTCGAGGAAGCCTACGCTTTTCTGGTGCGGAAGCTCAGCTTTGTGAATCGGGGAAAGCGGCTGCTTTTCAAGAACCCCCCCAGCACCACGCGTATCGCGCTGATCAGGAAACTGTTTCCCGAAGCCAAGTTCGTCCACATCGTGCGCAACCCCTACCCGGTGTATCGCAGCAGCATCGGGAAATTCCCGCGTCTATACAACGCCTTCGCCTGGCAGGATTTCAGCCAGATCGACACCCACGGCTTCACTCTCGACATCTACGAGGCTCTGATGCGACGCTATTTGGAAGATCGGGACAGCCTTCCACCCGGCGATCTGTTCGAGACGAGCTACGAAAAGATCACCTCTGATCCACTGGGCGAGATCGCCCGAATCTACGACGCTCTGGGGATCGGCGGAAAGGATACCGCACTCGATCATATCGGTCGCTATGTCGAGACGATCAAGAATTACGAGCCCAACGAGCACCGCATGTCTCGACGACACGTGGAGGAAATCCAGGAACGCTGGCGATTCTCATTCGATCACTGGGGCTACCCCATCGAGCCTCCCGAGGACATCACCGTGATCGATTGAGGTCGCCACCGCAAAGGTGGACTCAATTTTGACAAGAAACGAGCGTTGCGGGCGGCGTGTCAGCCGCTAGTTTGGTGCCGGGCCTTTCGTCATCATCCGGGGGCCGCGAGCGAGGGGCCGCCCCTGTCACAACCCATGTCCGAGACCGGAAATTTCCTCGATTCCAAATCCATCCGCGCCTGGTCCGTGGTGCGTCCATGGACGAATCTCATCTATCTCGCCCTCGATTACGCGGTGGCCGCCATCGCCACGGGGCTGGCGCTCTGGTTTCATTTTCGCCATGAGGCATGGGGACTCCATTGGGCCTGGCAGGTGCCTGTGTGGGGGGCGGCGGTGATCATCAACGGATGCGTCACCCACCGTATCGGGCTCATGGGGCATGAGGCTTCGCACAATCTCCTCGTGCCGAATCGCAAATGGAATGACATCCTGGCGGAGTTGTTGTGCTTTTATCCCGTGTTCGGCTCGCTGCTGCAATACCGGGCCAAACACCTCAAGCATCACCTCTATCCTAACGATCCACATCAGGATCCAAACCTCGGAAACGGGAAGGCGGAACGGCTCTACGCGAAGTTCCCCATGCCGCGCCGCTCGTTCATCTACCAGTATTACCTGAAATTCTTCTGGCCGCCCTTCGTGCTGGCGAATCTGCTCGATTTGCTGGACGTCATCACCATCGGCTCCGGCTTGTCACCGGTTCCCGTCCGGGACGCCAACGCGGAAGAGCGCCGGGCGGGAAAACACTCGAAACTCCTGCGGGTGCGCGCCACCCTGTTGGGGCTGGCCTATCTCTTTGTCCTCTGCCTCACCCTCAGGCTCGTCTTTCCCGCCGGCCCCGCTGTACTCTGGCCCATCGTGGGGGGACTCTATCTCATCGCCGTGATCGTATGGCGACTGCTTCCCGAGGCTGCCTTCTTTCGCGGGGCGCGCCTCAACCTGTCCATCAAGTCCGCCGCGCTGCTCCGCCTCACCTACTACACGCTCCTGTTTTCCGGACTCGGCGTCATCCGACAGTTTACCGGATGGGATCCGACATTGGCCTTTCTCGTGCTTTGGATCCTTCCCCTGATCTATGTCTTTCCCTACCTCATGCTGCTGCGGGAAGTCTACCAGCATGCCAACGCCGGCATGGGGACTCTCGACAATTCACGCATCATCCACTCCGACCCGTTCACCCGCTGGGCCGTGCTGGGATACGGGAATGATTTTCATCTCATCCACCACATCTATCCGAATGTCCCGCAGTACGCGCTTCGGGGTATTCACCGCCAGTTGTTGACCGAATCCGAGGCCTACCGCAACGGCATCGAGGAAACACGAGGCATCCTGAAATCCCGCACCGAGGGACCCGAATCCAGTCTGCTGGACTCCCTGGCCATGGATGGTCCCATGCCGCATCGGAATCGATCCGAGTCGTAAGGCCTGACCCAAAGGACCCTCGATCACGGGTCCAATGAGGCGATCTGGGAACGACGCCACAGCCGGCCGGATGACGGCGGTAATCTAAAAACTGCGGTGTATGTCTTGCCGACCTGCTGGATATGAGCGGAATTTTCAGAAAAATTCCCTTTTCCATCCAAAAATTTTGACAATTCTCCTTAGTTTTTTTAAGGTCGGGAAAGTTTGGGATTGATCGCTATTCACTTCTCCCCCGTCATGAAGCGCCCCCATTATCCAGTTCCGGGAGTCGTCTCGCGTTTCCGAAGGTGGGCGGATGAGAGAATCCATCTCGCGGGGGAAACCATGACGCTCGATTCCCTCAGCCATCGGCACTGCCTGATCGGACTTCGTGAAGCGGCGCCTTCCGCCACGCCGGTCAGAGGACACGCTTTCAGCGCCCGCACGCCGGAATCCATCGTCAGACTGGCCGAATCGGGAATGGCCCGCCTCATGGCTGAATCCAGCGCCCAACCCGCTCCTCCGCGCACTTCTGAACTCGGTCGCCAGCCGGACGAGCACCACAGCGCGGGGCCAACCGTCAACGCTCTCATCGATACCGCCGAGCGCTCCGCGCGGCCCCGACCGTCCGCGACCCGGAGGCGGCTGACCTCATTGATCAAAGTGGCGGGATTCCTCCTCTTGCTGGGCGTGCTCGTCGCGATCATGATCAGCGCCGGGGTGCTGGCCACCAGCATCGGTCACTGAATCGACGGTGCGCCCAAGGGGCCGACGCTGGCCCGCGCTTGCATGGCATGGCGCCTTCGCTATGCTCGTGCGACCCCATCCGCGGAATGACCAACGCCATCACCCTCGATCCACGCGACGACCTCGCCGTCGCCCTCCACGACCTCGCGCCCGGCCATCGCCTCACTCTCGGTGACATCACGCTCACGCTCACCGAAGCCATCCCCGCCAAACAGAAAGTCGCCCTGCGAGCCTTTGCCCCCGGCGATATCGCCACCATGTATGGCGTCACCGTCGGCGTCGCCACCGTCCCCATTCCCGTCGGCGGACTCATCACCACCGCCAATCTCGCCCACCGCGCTTCGGCATTTACCGTCGATAGTCGCCCCGCCTACCACTGGACCGCCCCCGATATCACCCCTTGGCGCGAGCGCACTTTTGACGGCTATCATCGCTCCGATGGCTCCGTCGGCACCGCCAACCACTGGCTCGTCATCCCCCTGGTTTTTTGCGAAAACCGCAACCTCGTCATGATGCGCGAGGCCCTCGAGCGGGCTCTCGGCTATACCAAGGCCACACCGTATGAGCGATTCGCCCATCGTCTCGCCGACCTCCATCGTCAAGGCGCCGATCACCATGCCCTCCTCGCCGCAGCCATTGAGGATAGCGACCACTCCGGCGTGGGGGACCGCATTCTTTCGAATGTCGATGGTGTCAAATTTCTCCTCCACGGCCTCGGCTGCGGCGGCACCAAAGACGACGCTCGCGCTCTCTGCGGCCTGCTGGCAGGCTACATCTCGCATCCCAACGTCGCCGGAGCCACTGTTCTCAGTCTCGGTTGTCAGAACGCGCAGATGGAAATCCTCCGCGAGGAATTGCAGAAACGCGCGCCCGGCTTTGATCGTCCCCTACTCTTCTTCGAGCAGCAGAAATGGCCCAGTGAAGAGCGCATGCTGGAGGCCGCCCTGCGCGAGACCTTCGTCGGCATCGTCGACGCCGATCGGTACCGACGCCAAGCTGCGCCCCTCTCCAAGCTCATCCTCGGCGTCGAGTGCGGCGGCAGCGACGGCTTTTCCGGTATCTCCGCCAATCCTGTCATTGGTCGGGTCTCCGACCTCCTCGTCGCTCTCGGCGGCACCGTCATTCTTTCTGAATTCCCCGAGCTTTGCGGCGTCGAGCAGGAACTCGTCAACCGCTGCGTCAGCGACGATGCCGCTCGGCGATTCGCGGAACTGATGCGCACCTACGCCGCCCGCGCCGAGGCTGTCGGTTCCGGGTTCGACCAGAACCCCTCTCCCGGCAACATCCGAGATGGTCTCATCACCGACGCCATCAAATCCGCCGGAGCGGCCAAGAAAGGCGGCACATCACCCGTCACCGACGTCCTCGATTATCCCGAGAAAGTCCGCGCCCCGGGGCTGAACCTGCTCTGCACTCCTGGCGGCGATGTCGAATCCACCACCGCTATGGCCGGCGCCCACGCCAACCTCATGTTTTTCTCCACCGGACTCGGCACCCCCACCGGCAATGCCGTGACCCCTGTGCTGAAAATCGCCACCAACACCGAACTGGCGACACGCCTGCTCGACATCATCGACTTTGACACCGGCTCCGTCATTCGCGGAGAAGCCAGTGTCGAGGATCTCGGTGACCGCCTCCTCGACCAGGCCATCGAAATCGCCTCCGGCCGAGCCCAGACCAAGGCGCAGGCTCTGGGGCAGGACGATTTCCTGCCATGGAAGCGGGGCGTCTCTCTGTAAGAGGATTCGGGCGCGAGCAATTGGCGTTTGCCCGAAAGGAATCAACTGAAGCCGGACACCACGAAATGCGCTCTTCCACGGGCGGCTACATGGGTTGGCGGTGCGGAATATGTTCTCCGCTCCCTTCTCCGCGATACCATCCGTGCGTATTGTCCGCTCTATCTTTGCCGAATCGTTCTGGTGTGCCTCTCATTGCCATGATGCAGCCGCGCAACCGAGGTCTCGCGAGGCGGTTTCCCAGCTATACCCTTCACGGACTTGGACTCGGCTGGTAGTATCACCACATGAAGACAGGCCTCATTCATCTCGCCAAGCTCGTCATGTTTGCCGTGACGATTTCCGTTTTTCCCGTTTCCGCCGAAGAAGTGGCCGCTCCGCAGTTCGTGCTGCGGGTGGAACTCTACGATCTGCCCGCCGAGGAAGCGCTCCGCATTCAACAGGAAGTCTCCATCCAACCCAATCAGCTCAAAATTCGCGACGCCATTCTGGAGAAGGTGAAATCGGGGGACGCTCGGTTCGTCACCTCTACCCCGCTGGTCTGTCGTCACGGGGTTCGCGGAAAGTATCAGGATACCGAGGAGGTGCCGGTGATCGTGGATTTCACCTGGAACGAGGAGGCGGGGCAACTGGTGCCCAAGTTCGAATCACGCGAGGTGGGCACGATCTTTGAGGTGGACCCGAGCCTGATGGATGACGGGGAAACGCTTGATATCAACTTCGCCCTGGCACATCACACCGGTCAGCCGGAAACCAAGACGCTTCAGGTCCCCATGGGGAATGTCGAGCAGTCACGGGAATTGTCGGTGACCCGGTTTCACGAAAAGAAGGTCACCACCCGCATCTATCTCAAGCGCGGCGCGGTGGCCCTGATCGGGGCCTTCGAGGTGACGGGCACCCGGGAAGAGAGCGAAACCGGGGAAAAGTTTATCGATAACCCCAAGCGCCTCGCGTTTCTCTGCGCGGATGTGCAGAAGTTCGATGCCGGGAAACCAGGCGACCAGTAATCCCGTGAACTTTCGCGGAAGAGTGCTTTTCCCCCAATTCCGCCTTTGACGGCTCGGCGGCTGCGGTGGAATGGATTCTCCTGCCACCGGGCGTCCTTGTCCGGCTGAAACCTGAATGCTGAATACTGAATCCACTTTCCCCATGAAATTGCTCCGCCACGGCTCGCCCGATTCTGTCAAACCCGGTCTGCAACTCCCCGATGGCACGCGCATCGACGCGTCGGGCTTTGGACAGGACTGGGATGAGGCGTTTTTTGCCGATCCGACGAATTTCGAGCGTCTGCAAAGCTGGGCGGACGCGAATGCCGCCACCGCGCCGGTGCTGGAGCCGGGCACCCGGCTGGCGGCGGCGATCGCCCGCCCCAGCAAGATCATCTGCATCGGCCTGAATTTCTCGGATCACGCTGAGGAGACAGGGGCGACGCCGCCGGAGGAGCCGATCGTCTTTTTCAAGGCCACGAGCGCGATGTGCGGTCCGGACGACGCTCTGGTGATTCCCCGTACCAGCGAGAAGACTGATTGGGAGGTGGAACTGGGCGTGGTTATCGGCAAGCGCGCCAGCTATGTGACGGAGGCGGAGGCGCTGGATCATGTGGCGGGTTATGTGCTGCACAACGACTACAGCGAGCGCGCTTTCCAGATCGAGCGCGGAGGCCAGTGGGTAAAAGGCAAGAGCTGCGACAGCTTCGCGCCTATCGGACCCTTTCTGGCGACGCGGGATGAAATCGCGGAGGTGAACGATCTGCGGATGTGGCTGAAGGTGAATGGCGAGACCATGCAGGATGGCAATACCTCGAACCTGATATTCAAAATCCCGACGATCGTGAGCTACCTGAGCCAGTTCATGACGCTGCTGCCGGGCGATCTGATCTCGACGGGTACGCCGGCGGGCGTGGGATTGGGAATGAAGCCGCCGAGATTCCTGAAGCCGGGCGACGTGATCGAACTGGGCATTGATGGCCTTGGTGAGCAGCGCCAGGAAGCCGTGGCGTGCCCTTGATGGGGGACAAGCCCCCGGCTTAGGCTTCCTCGCGCGGGCGGGCGCGGGCGGCGATCTGGAGACCGTTGTTGACGACGGCGGCGGCGGCCTCGCCCTCGTCGTGGATGACGACATTGGCTCCCAGCCGCTCAAGCCGGGCTTGATCGGAGGCGAAACGGGCCCGCGCTAGCACACAGATTTCGGGATTTCGCTCCCGGACATGGTGCATGGAGGCCGCCGCGGTCGAGGCGTCGGGAAAGGTGAAGGCCACGAGGGTGGCATCCTCGACACGCGCCAGATCCCAAGTCTCCTCGTGGGCGGCATCGGCAAAGAGCACGGGCTGCCCCTCTTTCTTCAATCGGTGTACAGTGTCGGCGTTCATCTCGATCACCAGGGTGGACACGCCTTCGGCGATAAGCGCGCGGTTCAGCGCCCGCCCCACAGGTCCATGCCCGCAGATGATGGCGTGTCCGCGCAGTCTTTTCATGCGCAGGTTCATGGGCAGGGCGTCGATCTGGCTTTCGGAGACGTGGCGACGTCCCCAGCCTCGTCCATCCAGCCAGGAGCCCAGCGGATCCGCCAGGCGCATCAGCATGGGCACCATGGCCATGGAGATGGTGCCACCGGCCATCAGGGACTGCTGCACCGCCGGACTCCAGAGTTCGGCCCCGCCGGCTTTCTGCAGCAGCAGCAGGGAGAATTCCCCCGCGCTGCAGAGGGACAAACCGCCGAGCAGGGCGGGACGGTTGATCTGACCAAGTCCCATGGCGATGCCGACGATGATGAGGCCTTTGCTGAGCAGGAGTGTCGTGGTCACCAGCAGGATGGTGTGCCAATGCTCCAGCGCCAGTCGCAGGTCGATCAGCAGCCCGACGGAGACGAAGAACAGGGTCAGGAAGACGTCCTTGATGGGCATGACATCGGCGAGAATGCGGTGTTTGTAGACCGACTCGCTCACCGCCAACCCGGCCACAAAAGCGCCGAGTGCCAGGCTGAGATCCAGGAGCGAGCCGATCCAGGCAAGACCGACGCAGCAGCCCACCACAGTGATGGTGAACAGCTCGCGCGAGCGCGTCCGGGCTACAGCATGCAGGACGTTGGGCACCACCCATTTTGCGTTCACCCAGGCCAGCGCCATGAAGGCTCCGCCGCGCACCACGAGCATTCCCAACTCGGAGAGCAGCCCACCCTCGCTGTCGCCGGAAGTCAGCAGCAACGGCAGAAACACCAGGAAGGCGATGATGAAGAGATCCTGAAAGATCGCCACCCCGAGCGCGAAGCGGGCCCCGGGACTGCCGGACAGCTCCATGTCCTGAAACGTCTTCAGACTCACGGCGGTGGAACTCATCGCCAGGGCGACCCCGATGATGATGGCCCCCGGCCAGGAAATTCCGATCAAGAGAGCAACCGCCAGGGCGGCAATGCCGCAGATGCCCATCTGGAGACCGCCTCCCACCAGAGCGAAGCGACGCAGGAAGCGCAACTCGCTGACGGAGAACTCCATGCCCAGCACAAACATCAGAAGCATGACTCCGAATTCCGCCATCTGCTGCACCGCCTCGTGAGTGTCTCCGCCGCCCAGCGCTTCCACCACTCCGGTGTTGGCGATGAGCACCCCGCATCCGAAATAACCGACGAGGAGGGACTTTTGTACCCGCAGCAGGAGCAGCGACACCATGACAACGGCGGTGAGCATCACCGCCAGCAGGGCGAAGAGAGGAGGCACTTCGCTGGCGGCGACGAGCGGGAACTGGGGAGAGGGCAACATGGAAAAGTGGGAGCGGGACCATCATGCTCCCCGGGTCGGCACACCTTGGCAGCACGCGGGGGGTGTCTCAACCTCTTCCCGCAACTGTCGTGCCGGATCACGCCGACACTTTTCGGCAATCCGCGCACGGTTCCGCACAAGATGCGCGGCGTCATTTCCGAGGTCCACACGCAAGGTCATACACACCTCTTGACAACAACCACTCCTTCTCTATCAAATCACATGACCATGAACCGATTTCCACACACCATCACCGCCCTCGGGGTCTTTTCCCTGCTCGCCACAGCCCCTTCCGGAGTGCTGGCGGGTGAGGATGACCTGTCCAAAGCCGTCATCGACACGCCCGCTCTGGTAGATCCCTGAGTAGACACCATCCGCCCCATCTCGAATCCGACGCACTTCGATCTGGCGATTCCCCAGACTCAGTTGCATCCCATCTTCATCCACAATCGGATGCCCGATGTCGTGGACACCATCATTGGCCAAGTGCCGGTGGGTGGCGATTATCAGGTCTACGCGGTGCAGTTGGAGTTGGCCCTCAACGAGCGGTTGTCCATCAACGCCACCAAGGATGGCTACATTGATTTCAATCCCGACAGCACGCTGGAGAGCACCGACGGGTGGGCCAACGTGGCCGCCGGACTGAAATACGCTTGGCTGTACGAGCCAGACCAGCGACTCGCCTCGAATTTCCAACTCCTGTATGAAATCCCGATGGGAAACACGGATGTCTGGCAGGGTAATGGTGACGGCGTGTTCATCCCGTCGATTGCGACCCTGAAGCATTTCGGTGATCTCCAACTGGCCAATCAGTTCGGATTCAAACTGCCTGTCGATGCGGCGACGAAAGCACGATCTTCTACACCAGCGCCCATGTGAGCTACAAAGTGACCGACTGGTTCCGCCCTCTCGCGGAAATCAGCTGGTTCAATGTGGTGGACGAGGGTGACGGAGGCCGCCGTTTCAACGACCACATCGGCGGCGCCCTTCCTTCGGTGGTGGCCTTCGAAGCCGGCGATCTGGTCAACTGGGGCGCCAGCAACGCCGACCTGAACCGCAATTTCGTCAGCGGCGCCCTCGGTTTCCGCATCCGCGCGACCGAATCAATCGATCTCGGTTTTGCCTGGGAGATGCCGCTCACCGACGTCAACCAAGGTCTGATGGAAGACCGGTTCACCGTGGATATGGTGATCCGTTTCTGATCTTTCAAGCTCCATTTTGGGGAGATTCCCCTCCCCTCGAAAACGCCCGCCATCGCGCGGGCGTTTTTTGTGCATTGTCGAAAGAGCCTCCGGAGGTCATGCGGGCTCTTACGCCGACGCCGTGAACCGCGGATCGGGCACCCCATGAATCTTGGAGAATATCACATGCGCCATATCCTCGGCGCATCGCAAGATCCACTCTGCCCTCTCCCCTTGGAAGAGATCATGGAAGCTTTCCTCGAACAGTTCGATCCATCTTCTGAAGGAATCCAAGCTCATGTCGGCTCAGCTCACGAGCCGGGCATGGGCTCCGAGCAGATCTCCACGATACGCTCCCGACCGGAACATCACCGTGTCCCAGAAATCATGCATTTTGGGCAAATGGGACTCCCAATCGACTCGCGCCACCTCCCCAAATATGGGCCCCAACCGTGCGTCAGCACGGACCCGCTCGTAGAAATGGTCCACCAGTCGCGCGATGTCTTCCCGATTCAGGATATCTCCAGGCGGTTCAGGCATCGGCGCGGCTGATGGGCTTGAGTCACACATTGATGGTTTGGGGCTTCACTTGGTCGCCGCCGGCGGGCGATTCAGCACGTCGTCACGCGTGCTGCCGGCAATGGCCATGACTTGATCGATCAAATCCTTGGGCACCTTCATCTCCTCAAGGGTTTTCTGAAGATTTTCTGCGACCGCGTTGAAATGGGTGTCGTTCAGATCGGGGAGGTTCTTGTGCGCTTCGCGCATGTCCTTCCCGGTCCAGGGCTCGGGCCCGCCGAACGCGGCGCTTAGGAAGGCCTTCTGCTTGTTGTGTTGACGGCTCATGCTCACGTCATCGAAGAAGTGCTTGATCCTCTCGTCGGCCAGCACTTTCACGTAGAAGGCGTCCACGGCCGCGTCGATGGCGGCTTTGCCGCCCAGCTTGTGATACAGGCTGTTTTCCCGGTCCTGCTGAAACTTGGTCCGACATTTCTCCTCGGCGAAGGCGTAGGTTTTGCCCTCATAGGTCCAGGTAATTTTGGGATCGACCGGTTTCTGCGAGATCGGGCAGACCTGATTGACCGGAGTGGCGGCGGGATCGGCCACGGCAAATGGTGACATGCCGGCCAGAGCGGTGATGAGCAGGGCTAGCAGCCTGTCGGACTTGAGTCCATTATTTCGCCGATTTGTCGGCGTTTCG
>CAYTNL010000082.1:0-31179 GCA_964439145.1 uncultured Verrucomicrobiales bacterium | reverse complement strand
GGGCGCATTCTATCGGAAATGCCCCTCGCGGCAAGCTCCCCATTCGCGCCGCGGCGGGCTTGTTCCCGAGCGCCCTTTCCGATAGAATGCGCCCATGCACCCCATCCACCGCCATCTGTCCATCACCCTCATCGGCGCATTGCTCGCGCTGACGTCGGCACCCGCCCCGGCCAACCCCATCGCTGATCACCCCGTATTCGCCCAACTCGTCGGCGAATGGGAAGGCTCGGGAGAACTCGTCAACGCCGACGACGGCGCCAAGACCCCCGTGAAGGAGACCTGGACCGGCAAATTCACCGACACCGGAAATTTCTTCATCACCGGCAAACGGCTTTTCGACCAAAACGAACACGAGTTCGCCTGGGAATACTACGCCAACGGCGATCTCATCGAGGGACAGATGAAAGTGTCCGAACCCGCCATCGACAACCGCTTCGAAGTCCAGATCTCCGAAGCCGACCGCACCATCACCATGAAAATCCCCCTCGACGGCAACGGCGGTCTCATGACCATCGTCAACACCGTGTCCGGGGACGGGCAGAGCCTCTCCGGCAACGTCGAGATCACCGATCCCTCCGGCCAAGTCACCCTCAGCGGCACCGTGACCCACCGGAAAAAGAAAAGCGCCGAGTGAAAGACCGGCCCGCCGCGCCCCGTATCGGAGCGCGGACATGAAATCCGCCGCTCTCTCCTACCTCGCCTCCTTTGCCCCCTACCGCCGGGTGCTGCGACTGCTCCTGCTCGCCGCCGTCCTCGGCTGCGCCGCACTGGCCGTGGGCCATCTCGCCATCCGCCAGGCCGCCTCGGGCCGCACCCACGACTCCACCGAACTCCTGCCCCACCGCGAGGCCGCCCTCGTCCTCGGCTGCGCCAGGACCCTGGCCAACGGGCGCGACAATCTCTACTTCCGCCACCGCATCGCCGCCGCCGCCGCCCTCTACCACTCCGGCAAAGTCGAATACCTCATCGTCAGCGGCGACAATCACCGGCAAGACTACGACGAACCCACCGACATGCGCGACGCCCTAGTCGCCGCCGGCGTGCCCGCCGAGCGCGTCTACCGGGACTACGCCGGATTCCGCACCCTCGACTCCGTGGTTCGGGCCGGGGAAATATTCGGCCAGACCGAGCTGATCATCGTCTCCCAAGCCTTCCACAACGAGCGCGCCATCTTCATCGCCCGCGAGCACGGCATCGACGCCGTGGGCTACAACGCCCGCGATGTGGCCAGCGTCGGCGGGCTGCGCACCCGGCTCCGCGAACACCTGGCGAAACTCAAGACCGTGCTCGACGTCTGGGTGCTGCACACCCCGCCCAAACACCTCGGTCCCCCCGTCCTCCTCGGCGGCCCCGTCACCTGATTCTGTGATTTGGGAGGGAGGCAGTCGGAGCCCCGCCCGGTCATCTGACGCGCAGCCCACCAGCTTCAGAAAGTTTCGTCACGAAAGATCGATTCACGACGATAGCCGAGAGCAATGAGGTGGCGGGTGGCACCGGGGTTACTGAATGCGAAGCTGGCGCGGTATGAATTATGTTTATCGGTTACGACAGGTATATTTGAATTTGTTGCCTGTCCCATGACGTCAGAGTTCGATGACGGAGCGTCGGGGTTGAAAAAGCCATCTCCTGACAGTAGTCTCACGGTGCGTGTATCGAGCTACCTTTTCTGCTTTTTCCGTGCTGGTGATGACGGCAGGTTGCAAGCCATCTGCGCCACCGAAGCCATCACCACCAGAGACCACGTTCCTCGGGGAAACGGAGGTGATGACGACGGATGTACAGGCAGTGCGACAGATCCTGGATGCGGGAGGCTGGTTCGACGTGTCGGTGGGCACGGTGGCGACGATTGAGGGCGGGCGCATCACTGGCCTTAAGATCGTGGGGACCAAGTCGTCGGCGAAGAACGGGCCACATTCGATGGAGCGGCTGGACAGGGCGATCGGGGAGATGGACGCGCTGCGGTTCGTGGAAATCAGCTCGCACGAGTTCACGGTAGTGCCAGAAGGACTTTGGGCACTGAGGGAATTGCGGGAGGTGAACCTGGCAAATAACCGGATCGAGTCGCTGCCATCTGTGATTGGGGGGCTATCACGGGTGACACGGCTGGACCTGTCGATGAACCGGTTGCAGCAAGTTCCGGCGGAGATGGTCAACCTCACGACGCTGGAGATTCTGGATCTGCGAAGCAACTACCTCCCGGCCCTGCCGGAAACGATAGGACAACTGGCCGCGCTGCGTGAGTTGCAGCTGCGGAACAACTCGCTAAGCGCCCTGCCAGAGAGCATGAGCCAGCTGACCGCGCTGCGGGTGTTGGGTTTGGCGGAAAACCAATTCACGGAATTTCCGCCACCAGTGCTGGCACTGACGGCACTGGAGAAGCTCTACCTGAGCGAGAACCGGCTGACGGAGGTGCCGGAGGCGATTGGGGCCTTCACCCGGATGCAGAGCCTGGCCTTGGATAGAAACCGTCTGACGGCGCTGCCAGACGGACTGGCCAACATGACGGAGCTGGACTATTTCAACGTGTCTGAGAACGCGATCAAAGACGTGGACGCCCGGGTGAAGGATCTATTCTCCAACAATCGCCGGGCGCGCCCAACGACGAAGCCACAGCGCACAGTGGAGGATGTGGAGGTTCCCCGCGAAGATGTCGATTGAGAAGCGGGGATCTGCCGAAACTGGTCAGACAATTAATCATGGCACAATCTATAAAATCTTAGAAAAGAAAGTGCTCACCTTCGTCTAAGATAAGGCGATCACACGCGACCCTCGGCTCTGCCAACGGCGTTCATTAGTTGACAGTTGAATCATAGAGCATTTTTTCTAACAGCTTGTTGAAATTCCCTTTCGCAGTCAATCCGGATTAGTAGTTTTGGCCATTCTCAGAGCGCGACGCAGACGGGCCGGATCAGGGTGTTTTCTGAGTGAGGCGAAGCGATTTGTCTCGGACGTCGACGGGAACCTTGTTTCTCGGAAACTCAACGAGACTCTAGCGAAGGTAACTTTTCCGAAGACGTTCGCAAGGTCCGCCGCCCCGCCTATGCGAACGCTTTCGCCGGGGGCTCCCGGGGATCGGTCAGGAGGTCTCTCCCAAGATGCTCATGATCGGGTCATTTGAGTAAATCGCCACCGCCAGAGCTCTCTCCTTACGCCCTCACAAATACCTTCCACCAAAATCTCTATCACCCGTTATTCAACAGTCTGGATAGAGCGCTTAGCTTTACGCGATGCACCTGACCCTATATGGTCACCAACCCGACCCTGTTTCATTCCGGTCACTGTCGGTCTGTCCGGTCGACCGCTAGGCGCTTTGGCCTTACCCTGATGGCCGACACGCCATGGCTCTGCTCGTAGTGGAAAACCTCACCGTCCCCTCCCCGCGCCCGCGCGGTCGGAGCCCCCTGGCCACGCGCGAGGATCCGCCGCCTCTGGTCGATGACGTCAGCTTCTCCGTGCCACCCGGCCAGACCGTGGCCATCGTGGGGGAAAATCACGACGGCACCCTGCCCCTGGCGCTCGCCCTCGCGGGGCTGGCACCCATGGCGGCGGGCCGCGTACTGCTGGAGGATCGCGATCTCACCGCCATGCGCGAGAGGGGACGACGCAAGGCCCGGCGACTGATGCCCCTGCTGTTTTCCGACGAACTCGGTGGCTTGCCCGCCCACCTCAGGGTGTCGCGACTGCTCATCCACGCCCACGCCAACGGTGGTGGCAGCCGGGAAAAAGGCGAACGCGTCCGCGAAATCGAGCGTGCCATGGACCGCGCCGGACTCTCGCCCGCCCTCCGCGAGCGCGTCCCCGACGAGCTCGACGCCGCCGACCGCCAGCGGGTCGCCCTGGCGCGGGCGCTGCTGCAGCACCCGCGCCTGCTCATCCTCCACGAGTTCACCCGCGGACTCGATCCCGCCGCCCGCGCCTCGCTGGTGAACCGCCTCTCCGATCTCCGGGAGGACCTCGGCCTTTCCCTCGTGCTCCTGACGGGCGACATCGCCCTGGCTGATCATCTGGCCCCCGAGATCCACATCCTGAGCCGGGGCAAAGTGGTCGATGCCGGTCCGCGTGATCGGGTGATCGGCGATCCCGGGCACGACTACACCCGCCGCCTCATCGAGGGCGCCGTCTCCCGCTTCGGTTGATACCCGGTCGCTTCCCCCTTTCCGTGGGCCGGGATTCAATCGCGGCGTTGTGATTTCGGGAATCGGGATTTTATTCAGGAGACTGTTGAAAAAGGCTGGAATGAAAAACCGCGAGTCATTTTGGTCGGTGGCGAGGCGCGATGAGGGAAGGTGGCGAGCCACCTGACTGAATCGCAACGAAGCCAGCGGGCAAAAGGGCCGCGGCCCGAAGGGGCTTCGAAAACCACCCTCGGCGAAGCCGCAAACATCCCTGTCCTTTACGCCATGGATTTTTCGTTTCAGAGTTTTTCAACAGTCTCTTGGCATTCTCGAACTTTCCTCGCATGACTCCGCTGCTGCGCAAGTTTCTCGGCATGAACTGGATCCTGTTCGCCACCATGGTGGCGCTCCTGATCTTCGGCGTCTTCGCGATCTACAGCGCCTGCTGGATGCGGGAGAGCGATCTGAGCCTGGTCTGGCGCTCCCAGGTCAAAGCCATCATGGTCGGATTGGTCGCCTTTTTCGTGGCCTCGCTCATCGACTATCGCTGGCTGAAACTGGTGGGCTTTCCCCTCTACCTGCTCGGCATCGGGCTGCTCGTCTACACCATCGTCAACGGGATCGAGGTCAATGGGCAGAAAGGCTGGATCCGCCTCCCCGGCGGCAAGACCATGCAGACCTCCCAGGTCGCCATCGCCGGGGGCATCGTCATGCTCGGGCTGGCCCTCAGCGGTCTGCACAAACTGCACCCGATTTTCCGCAACCACTTCCTCCGGCTCCTCATCGCCGGCATCCTCGGCGGCGCGCCCTTTCTCCTCGTGCTCGCCACCGGCGACTTCGGCTCGGCCATCGTGTGGATCCCCGTCATCGGCGCCATGGTGCTGGTGGGCAGCATTCCCTTTCGCTACCTCATCGTCATCGCCCTCTGCGGCACCATGATGCTGCCCTACGCCTACTACTTCGGTCTCAAAGACTACCAGAAAAAGCGCATCACCGTGCCCATCGACATGCTCATGGGACGCAAGGTCGACACCCTGGGCCCCGCCTACAGCGCCCACAACAACATGCTCGCCATCGGCTCCGGCGGCTTCACCGGGAAGGGCTTCAAGAATGTGGAGACGATGAACCACAAGGGCTTCATTACCCCGGCCACCGCCATCAACGACTTCATCTTCGCCGTGCTGGCCGAGGAACACGGCTTCCGCGGCTCCGTGCTCATGCTGTCCGGCTTTCTCCTGCTGCTGCTGCAATGCCTCTTCGTGGCCTTCTACAGTCGCGATATGCTCGGCCGGCTCCTGGTGGTGGGGGTGGTGGGCCTCATCTTCGCGCACATCTTTCAGAATGTGGGCATGAACCTGCTGCTCATGCCCATCACCGGCATCCCTCTGCCGCTCATCAGCTTCGGCGGCACCTTCGTGGTCATCGTGATGTTTCTGCTCGGCATCGTCCAGAGCGTCTGGGTACACCGGGCCCAGGAGGAGACCGTCACGGTCGAAAAACCGCGCGGACTCGACATCGATCATCTGTCCTGAACAACAGAGAATCCGCAGCGACAGCGGAGATTCTTCGATGGGACCACCAGAGGCAAACAGGCGCCTTCCGAAGCGTCGGAAACCGGTCGTGACTTTTCATGGGTGCCTTCCGAAGCGTCGGAAGCCGGTCATGACTTTTCATGGGTGCCTTCCGAAGCGTCGGAAGCCGGTCGTGACTTTTCACTGGCGCCTTCCGAAGCGTCGGAAGCCGGTCATGACTTTTCACGGGTGCCTTCCGAAGCGTCGGAAGGCGGTCGTGACTTTTCACTGGCGCCTTCCGAAGCGTCGGAAGGCGGTCGTGACTTTTCATGGGTGCCTTCCGAAGCGTCGGAAGCCGGTCGTGACTTTTCACGGGTGCCTTCCGAAGCGTCGGAAACCAACCGAGACTTCTCCGGGGCACCTTTCGACCCATCGGCGCCGATCTCGATCCATCCTTCTGAATCAGTCACCAACGACCAGTCTCGGCCCATCCCCGGAAATGGACGAATCTCTCCGGTTTCTTCCAGACATCCTTCACATAGGAGTCGCCCAGCTTGTCGAACCAGAACTTGGTGAATTCTCGATCCCGACCGTAGGCACCGAGACGGGCGGCGTGGTTCTGCAAAGTGATCGACTCGGGATGCTTCTCCAGCAGCTTCTCCATGCCATTCTTGGTCCGGGGCCAATCGGTCCGCGCGTCCCGCACCATGTCCGCGTAATAGCGTGACAGCCGCATCACGATCCTCGCATAGGCTTCGTCACCAAGTCCCGCTGGATCCTTCGCCACCTCCAGCGCATATGCCTGCCAGTCGCCCTCTTCCCCGTACCACCTCGGTAACAGCGAGTAAGCCCGCTCGGTCTGGATGTGCCAGTAGGCGGGCTCGGCCTTGAGCGCATCCTCTACCACTTGATCGAAATGTGTTTTCTCCCATCCCTGGCCTAGTCCCACCATCAGTGCGGTCGAGTACCAGTAGATGTCTACCGGCCCTTTCTTACGCGCCTCCTCCAGCACCTCGGCGGCGGTGCCCAACCGCTCCCGCATCAATCGCCAGCCCTCCGGAGTCACCGTGTTGGCATAGCCAGTCCCTCTCGCCTCCCAAGCGTAGCTCACCATCATATCCGCCAGTGCGATGCGACGGGCGATGGAATCCGGCCGCTCCTTCTCCCATGCCCGATGCGTCTCCAGATCGGTCAGAAAACCATCTTCCCCTGTGTGAAACCTATCATCGAGCGCCTCATAGAAGTGAAAGAATTTCCAACTCCCATCCGCAAACAGCAGAGGCTGGTCGCTCCTCAGTTCGGCGGCCTTTTCCTCTATGAAAGCAAAACGCTTCTCATCGAAGGCCCCGCGAATCTCCGCCCGGTAGATCTTGATCTCCCGCGCCACCGGGTCCACCGCCTCCACCAAACTCGCTGCCGCCAACCGCTCTCCGGTGTCGATGTTCTCGACCGGCCCCGCCTTCTTGCCGGACTTGGGGACTGTGGAAGTCGCTTCCTTCGCTTCGGGTTCCACAGTCGAGGGAGCTTCGTTCCCAGGGTTGCGCTCGCACGCGGCCAGCAACCACACCAGCGCGGCAATCCCCCATCCAGTCGGTTCAACTATCTTCATGTGCTTCTGTGTCGATGTCGCGAAAGGTGGGCAATTCCATCATGGGCCAGCTGGTTTGGTCAAGCGGTAATCCAGCCTCCGCGAAGTTAGCGATCACGAATCACGAAATCGCCTAGCCCCCACAAGCGTGAACACCCGCGTCTCACCCTTGTCTGCTTGCCCACTGGTCATAGGCCGATTTCAGGAAATACCCTCCCGACACCACCAGCGGCAGCCCCAGCAAGAACACCAAAACGCCAACCGCGAGCCGCCGCTTTCCCATCCAGGCCAATCCCACACACAGCGCCCCTGCTCCGGCCGCAAATTGCCAAGCTCCGCCCCCAACCAAGGCCCAAGCAACCCAGCGCTGCGGCCCGGACATCGACGCGGGAGTGATGAACGCCCACAGCATCGGGCCATAGGCAAGGTATCCCGGCAGTATCGCGAGCATGAGGGCGGCAATCGCCAGTGGATATCCTTTCCCAGTAGTGTGGGGTCCGTTTGCCATCGGTACCGGTCAGTGTACCGCGCCAGTCAAGCGAGCGCCAAGCACCATCGCCAATTCCTCTATGGGATCTGCACGGATTGTAATTGATCTATCGACTTCTCGGCCCGAGCGAACTCCTCATCGCGATCACCGGAATTCCACCGGCGCGGCCGCGATCAAAGAGGGTTGACTCCCCGACCTGACCCTGTTGAATCGGGGGGATCGTGCCCGATCCTCCCGCCACACCCGATCCGCAATCCGTTCTCGCCTCCGTTTTCGGCCATGGCGAATTCCGCCCGGGCCAGCGACGGGTCATCGACAGCCTGCTCGCGGGACGGCCGGCGCTGGCGATTTTCCCCACCGGCGGAGGTAAAAGCCTCTGTTACCAGTTGCCGGCGCTGATGCTCGACGGTCTGACGCTGGTGATTTCCCCGCTCATCGCGCTGATGAAAGACCAGGTCGAGGCTCTCCTCGCGCGCGGCGTGGCGGCGGCGCGTCTCGACTCGTCGGTGGAATCCTCGGATGTGCGGGACATCTACGACCGGATGCGCTCGGGCGACTTGCGCCTGCTCTACGTGGCTCCCGAACGCCTCGTCAACGAGGGCTTTCTCCAGAAACTGCGGCGGACCCGCATCGCCATGATCGCCATCGACGAGGCCCACTGTATCTCGGAGTGGGGTCACAATTTCCGGCCCGATTACCTGAAGCTGGCCCAACTGACGCGCGACCTCGGGGTGCGGCGCGTGCTCACCCTCACGGCCACCGCCACGCCCCAGGTGGCGGCCGACATCCGCCGGGAGTTCGCGATCACCGCGGACGACCACATCCAGACCGGCTTTCGCCGACCCAATCTGAGCTTTCACGTCACGCCCTGCCCGGCGGAGGAGCGCAAAGCGCTGCTGCTCTCCCGGCTCCGGGAAAAGCCCGGCGGCGCGACGATCGTCTACGTCACCCTCCAGCAGACGGCCGAGGAGGTGGCCGGATATCTCGCGAAGCACGGCCTCGCGGCCAAGGCTTATCACGCCGGTCTGGCTGACGACTGGCGGGCGGAGGTGCAGGAGGATTTCATGGCCGGTCGCTTCGACATCGTGGTGGCGACCATCGCCTTCGGCATGGGCATCGACAAGGCCGACATCCGACAAGTCTATCACTACAACCTGCCCAAATCGCTGGAGAACTACACCCAGGAAAGCGGCCGCGCGGGCCGCGACGGGGCGCCCGCGCATTGTGAGATCCTCGCCTGCGCCGACGACCGCGTGGTCCTGGAAAATTTCGTCTACGGCGACACGCCCTCGCCCCAGGCGCTGAAATCGCTGGTGGAGCACCTCCTGCTCCAGGGCGAGCGCTTTTCCATCTCCCGCTATGATCTCTCCGGCACCAAGGACATCCGCCCGCTGGTGGTCGCCACGGCGCTGACCTATCTGGAGTTGGAGGGGCACCTCATCCCCACGGGGCCGTTCTACGGCGGTTACCAGTACCAGTTCCTGCAACCGGAGGAGCGCGTCTTGGCGGGTCACACTCCGGAGCGGCGCGCTTTCCTGACCAGGCTGTTCGCCGCCGCGAAAAAGGGGCGCCTGTGGTGGACGGTCGAGGTCGAGGAGGTCGCCACGCGCATCGGTGAGGATGCCGAGCGCGTCCGCAAGGCGCTCAACCACCTCGCCGATCTCGGCGACCTGCGGCTGCGGCCCAGCGGCCTGCGTCACGGCTATCAACTGGCGCCGGAGGCGTCGACGCGCGAGATCGGCCCCATCGTGTCGCGTCTCCAGGCACTGTTCGCGCGGCGCGAGGCGGGCGAAGTCTCCCGGCTCGGGAAAGTGATGGATCTGTGCGAGACGGAGGATTGCCTGACCCGCGCGCTGCTGGCGCATTTCGGCGAATCGCTCCCGGAAAGCTGCGGTCTCTGCGGGAATTGCGTCGAACCGCCGGGACAAAGGCGCGTGCTGCCCTGTTCCCTGACCGATGACATCAGCCCGGGGGAAATCGCGGCCATGCGCGCGGTTATCGACGAGAGACACGCCTCCTTGCGGCAGCCGCGCCAGTTGGCCCGTTTCCTATGCGGCATCAGCAGCCCCGCCGCCACCCGCGAATGGCTGTCGCGGCACGATGCCTTCGGCCTGTTGTCCACGGTGCCCTTTCAGACAGTGCTGACACAGGCGGAATCGATGCTCTGACGCGCGCGCCGCCGCCTCACTCGTGCATCCGATGCTCCGCCTGCATGGCTTTCTGCCGACGATGGAGCAGCACGATGAGGGTCAGTATGGCGGCGAGCAGGGTCAGGGCCACGGTGCCGCCCACTTGGACGACGGTTTTCATGACCTCCCTCAACTTGGACGGCGCCACGGATAGCACCACCGGCTCGGGGAAGCCCGTGCCGACGATGGTGATCCGCGCCGGGGCGTGCGTCTCGAAAGTGCCCACCGAGACCGCCCGCTCCGAGCCGAGGCTTTTGGATGCGGCGCCGTAGGGATTGAGGTTGATGGGTTTTCCGGTGGCTTCGTCGGTCAGGACCACCCGCGCTCCCGGCGCCAGCCGCTCGGGCGAGGTGTGGGACTGCCCCTCGAATACCGTCCTCGTGTGCAGCCAGAGGGTATGCTTGCCCGGCTCGCTGAGGTCCGCGGAAAAACCCGGCGGCACTGTCCCGCGTCCATTTTCCCGCAACAACACCCGGCTGGCCTCGTAGCCCTGCCAGACCGCGAAGCTCAGGCCCGAGATAAGAATCACGAATGGCACCAGCAGGCAGATGACGAGGGGCAGCGGGCGGCGGTTCATGGGAATCTGATGGGGCCATTATCAAAAGAACGGCCCCCCATTCCAAGCCCAATCTCCCGCCCACGCGCCTCGCGCCGGCCGGTGGGGAAAAATGCGCTCAGGCTTCCCCGGCGGAGGCGGCGCGGGCTTTTTCCTCGCTACCGGCGGCTTCCTCCTCTTTCATCGCCAGTTGTTTGGGGGCTGATTCCGCCCCACCGCTGGCGAAGAATTTACGAAAAATGCGGCGGGGCAGGCTCTTTCCCCGCTCTTCCTCGATCAACTCGGCGTGGGCGGCGTCTTTGGCGCTCTCCCATGCCTGGGCGAATCCGGGCGCTTTCAGGACCATCGATTTCTCGGCGCGGGCAAACAGTTCGAGCTCCCGCTCCAGGGCGTGGGAGGAGTCGTTGAGATTGTTGCCGCCGATCTTCATGCGCAGGTTTTCGTTTTCCTGCCGCATCTGGGCGAGATCCTTTTTCATCGCCGCCATGTGCTCGCCCTCGATCTCGAGCTTCTCGGCGAGGTGTTTCTGGAACCGACGCAGCTCTTTCTTGGTCCCCAGATGACTCATCCAGGCCATCACCAGAAACACCGCGCCCACGATGAGTCCGCCGACGAATCCGAAGAAGGCGGGATGGGTGAAAACAGATTTCAGAAATTCCATAGGTGGGACTATACGCGGTCAGTCGGGAAACGCCAACGGCACCTGCGGGAAAAAGGGGTTGCCGGAAAGCCTCTCCGTTCTTAATTTCCCGTCCCTCGCGACCGGGCCTTCCGCCGTCGTCGCGACTCGCCACGGACGCCGTCCGACCTCTCCTCAGCCTTTCTCCCCTTTCCCACGCCCCCCCACTCATCGCATGAAACTGAATTCCATTCTCCGCGGCAAGACCTTCGTGCTGGTCGTCATTGGCGCGCTGTTTATCGGGCTGGCATTCTTTGATTTCAACGGCGGAGGAGCCTCCGGCCCCACCTGCCGCCTGAAGATCTATGGGAAATGCTATCGCGACCAGGAGGTGAACCGTTTGGCACAGTTCTTCATGGTGGCCCGTCAGCTCTATCTCGTGGAATTCTCCATGGCGCTGTTTGGCGAGGATCGTCTCGACGGCGATCCGACGGATTTTGTCACCAACCTCATCGTGTTGCGTCGCGAGGCGGAGCGCCTCGGGATCGAGCCTACGATGGAGGAGGCGAAGGAAGCCATCCGCACCGCGCCGATTTTCATGATTCAGCAGGGACTCACCGACGACGATCTGGTCAACGGCGTACTCGCACCCCGCGGACTCACCAAGGCCGATCTGGTGCAACTGGGCAAGGACTACCTCTGCTGGCGGAAAATCAGCGACCTGCTGGAGGCGGGCAACAGCACGGTGCCGATCGAAATCGACAAGGCCTACGTCCGCGATCATCAGCAGTTCACCGCCTCGCTGGTCGAATTCCAACGCGAAGCCTACGTGGATCAGGTCGAAGTCACCGACGAAAAAATCCAGAGCTACTATGAGGAGAACAAGGGCCAGGAACAGGCCGACGGCTCACTGGGGCTCTACTCGGATGAAAAACGCGGCCTGCTGGCGGTGAAATTCCTCCCGCCCGCCGAAACCGAGGAGATGACGGCCGAGCAGAAGGCCGAGCAGCGGCTCGCCTTCAACAACCGTGTCAACGAGATCTACGCCAATCTCGCCACCGACGAGGACCGCTTCGGCGAATTGGCCCGCAAGGCCGCCGCCGATCCGGCCAACGCCTCGCTGAAGATCACGGTCGAGGAGATCCCGCCTTTCGCCGAGGCATCTCCGCCGGATTCGCTCAAGGACGCCGCCGAAGCGCTGGCCGATATCTTCAGCGCGGCCCGCTCCACCGAATCGGGACGCTCCGTCACGGTGCCGCATCCTCTCCCCGACGGCGGCTACGAGATCTTTCAGGTGACGGAGATCGTCGAGCCGGCGGAGATGACGCTGGAGGAGGCCCGCGAGCAGATCGTGGAAGCCATCAAGGCACGCGAGTCCAATCTCCTGGTCAACGAAGCCGCCACCGCCGCCAGCGCCAAGATGCTCGAAGCGATGGAAGGGGGCCAATCCGCCGCCGACGCCGCCAAGGCCGCCGGCGTGGAGCTGAAAAAGCTCGATCCTTTCTCCCGCAATCAACCGCCGGCCAATGTCGACGCCGCCCGCCAAATCGTCGAGGTGGCGCTTCAGACCAAGCCCGGATCGATCAGCGAGGTGCTGCCGATGACTCTTGGCAAAGGCTACCAGTTCCTCGTGATGGAGAAGGTGGAACTCGTCGAGAGCGAAGAGGAGGAGGACCGCAGAGCCAGCCTCCGTATCGCCGCCACCAGCGAGTACCGCCGCGCCCTCTACAAAGCCTGGTTCCAGAAACGACTGAAGGAATCCGGCCTCTCCCAGGATGGTCCCGCCATCCCCGAGGCGCTGGAAATCGACAGCTCGGGCACCGAGGGCTGAGCGGAAGCCGCCCGACTTCCCCCCAGTCCAACCGTGCCAGACGAAGTCAGCTCAGCCTCCGCCGACGAGCGCGACGCTCTCTTCGATGATGCCAACGGCGACCTCGCCCTCGGCGATCTCGACGCGGCCGTGGAAAAATACCGGCGTTGCGTGGCTCTGGACCCCGATTTTTTCGACGGTTGGCACGCGCTCGGGATGGTGCTGATGAAGACTGGTCATCTCAAGGAGGCCATCGGCGCCGGACTCCAGGCCACCACCCTGCGCCCAAATGATCTACTCGCTTGGACATCTCTCTCCCAGATGTTCGTACAGGATGGGCAGATCGGCCCTGCCGAGGACGCCAAAGCCAATGCCCGCATCCTCTCGCTCGGCGGCAAGGTGGTGAAAGACGGCGACGCGTCCTGATCCCGGGAAAAAGCGGGAGGAAAAATCCCCCGCTCGTCTTATCCTGTGGGCATCGACGCCTTATCCTTCCCGCCACCGGCCCCCATGAAATCCCGCCCCCTCGCCTTTCCGTCCCTGCTCGCCATCCTGTCGCTGACCCTGCCGACGTCCCCGCGCGCCGAGGACTGGCCCCATTTCCTGGGAGCCCGGCACGATCAACACTCCGACGAAACGGGCCTCACCAAAGACCTTGGCAAGGGGCTGCCGATGCTCTGGGAGATGGAGCGCGGCGACGGCCACGCAGCCCCGGTGATCCTCGGAGATTCCCTCGTGCTCATCCATCAGAGGGATCGCAACGAGATCGTGGAATGCCGCGAAGTCGCCACCGGCAAGCCGCGCTGGACCCACCAGTATCCCGTCGAAATCGGGCAGAACTACGGCGTCTCCGACGCGCCGAGGAGCAGCCCGGTCATCGATCCCGCCACCAAAACGGTTTTCACTCTCGGCAATGACGGCGATCTCATCGCCTTCGAGATCGAGTCGGGAAAGATCCGTTGGCAGTTGAAGCTCGACGCCGAATTTGGAGAGACACCGGTCTTTTTCGGCCGCGGCTCCTGCCCGCTGGTGCTGGGAGACCAGCTCATCGTCAATGTGGGCTCGCCCGGCGCCTGCGTGGCAGCATTTGAGATCGCGACCGGCAAAACGCGTTGGAAAGCCGCCCACGCGTGGAACGCCAGCTACGCCTCGCCGGTGCCCGGCATCGTCAACGGGCAGACCCGCGTCTTCGTCTTTGCCGGAGGCATGACCGATCCGCCCCACGGCGGCCTGCTCTCACTTGACCCGAAAACGGGCGCCATCGATGGCGAGATCCCCTGGCGTTCCAAGATGTTCGCCAGCGTGAACGCCGCCAGCCCCGTCCCCTGCGGACCGAACCGGGTCTTCATCACCGAGGACTACGGCAAAGGCGGCGCCATGATCGAGTTCGGCGCCGATTTCAAACCGCGCATCGCCTGGGAGGCCCCCGATCTCAGTTGCCAATTTCAGACCCCCATTCATCACGACGGCCACCTCTACGGGTTCGGCGGCACGGGCGGGCTGCTCCTTTGCTACGAGGTGCTGTCCGGGCGCCTGCTCTGGTCCGAGCCCTTCATCCGACTGCTTGTGCCCTGGGAAGGCCGGGAATTGCCCGTCAATTTCGGCCGGGGAAATCTCGTCCACGTCGATGGCGCCTTTCTCTGCCTTGGGGAAAACGGCACCCTCGCCTGGATGGATCTCTCACCGCGCGGCGGGGCCCAGGTGCTGTCCGCGACCCAACTCTTCTACGCGCCCGAGACCTGGGCCGGCCCCGTCATCAGCGGCGGCAGGCTCTTCGTGAATCAGAGCAACCTGGGCTCCCGCCTCATCGTCTACGATTTCAAGAGCCGCTAAGGCCGCGACGGACACCGATCCGTACTTGAGCGAGGCACCCGATTCTGGCAGCTTGAAACTCGGAAATGCCGATGACTCGCCCCGACAGACAGCTCCCCCGACTCCTTCTCATCCCGCTGCTCCTGTCGCTGCCCGCGGGGGCTTCGGAGCATACCGAGACCAACTCCCTCGGCATGACGCTGCGCCTCGTCGAGGGCGGTCGCTACCTCAGAGGGTCCGACGCCCGCGAAAACGGTCTCGCGAAAGCCTTCCCCCTTTCGGTCAATGCCCAATATTTTGGGAATGCCGAGACACCCGCCCATGTCACCTGGATCACCAAACCCTACTGGATCGGCGAGACCGAGGTCACCGTGGGGCAGTGGAAAGCCTTCGTCGCCGCCACCGGCCACGTCACCAGCGCCGAGAGAAGCGGCGAGGGCATCGTCGGCTGGTCCCCCACTCCGGTGGAGGCGCCGCTCTACCAATCCCACGACTTCGAGCGCAAGGCCGAATTCACTTGGAAAAATCCGGGCTTTCCCCAAAGCGACGACCATCCCGTGGTCGGCGTGAGCTGGGAAGACGCGCGGGCATTTCTCACCTGGCTGGGCAAGCAGGAAGGCGCCGCCTACCGCCTGCCGACCGAAGCCGAGTGGGAGTTCGCCTGCCGCGCCGGCACCACCACCTGGTTTTCCTTTGGCGACGAGCCGCGCGGAATCGTCCATCGCCACGCCAACCTCGGGAACGTCGAGCTCGAGCAGCACCGCAAACACGCCGCCGAACGACAGTGGCTGCTCGACTGGGACCGCGCCCCGACAGATGGGCACCTGTTCACCGCGCCTGTCGGCAGCTACCAGCCCGACCCGCTCGGCCTGCGCGATCTCCATGGGAACGTCTGGGAATGGTGCACCGATCTCTGGCTGGACACCCACTATCACCATTGGGAGGCACCGGAACGGGGAAAACCACGCGGATTCGCCGTCGATCCCGTCAACGAGAGCGAAGCCCAGACCGACACCAACCGCTTCCGCTCCATCCGCGGCGGCTGCTGGTACAACGGACCCATCCTCTGCCGCTCGTCGAATCGCGCCTACTGGGATGAGTCCGACGCCGCCTGCTATCTCGGCTTCCGCGTCGTCCGCGAAGCCGATCCCACGCTCAGCACCGCGGCCCGGGAAGCCCACGCATCCGAACAAGCCGCCCTCGACGCCGTCCGCAAGGCCGGCGGGGAGATCCGCTCCCCCGACGGGCTCGCCCTGGAAATTGAAATCGCGGGAGACTCCCTCTACCCCGCCATTCTCCCCGAACTCGCCCGGATACCGGACCTCGAGGCGCTCGTTCTCCATCCGAAAAACACCACGTCCCTCACCACCGCCGATCTCGAGGCCATCGCCCGCATCGCCACCCTGCGACGACTGATTTTTCGCGGCTCATTCGATTTCACCAATGCCGACCTCGGCGCCCTCGCCAAGTCGCCCCAGTTGGAGGACCTGAGCTTCTCTCGCTCGACCGCGCTCCACGATGCCATGCTGGCCCGGCTCGCCCCTCTCCGCGGGCTGAAATACTTCCGCTGCTACGGCACCGGCGGCGGCCTGACCGACGCGGGTATCATCCACCTCGCCGGCAACCGCGGACTCGAACTGCTGGAACTGAACGAAACCCACGCCAGCGGGGCATTTCTCGAGGCCTTCACCAACTGCCCCCTCACCTCGCTTACTCTCACCAGCCCTCTCAACGCCGAACCCGGCCTCACCGACGCCAACGCCGCGCGCCTCGCGGCATTCCCCGCCCTGCGCCGCCTGCATCTCAATGGACAGGGTCGACTCGGCGACCCAAGCCTGTTGGTTATCCGGCAACTCACTCGCCTCGATGAACTTGGGCTGCACGGATGCGCGGGATTCTCCGCCGGCGGGTTCTCGCCACTCGGAAAACTCACCGCCTTGCGCACGCTCAACCTCCAGGGCACCACCGCCGGAGACGTCGCGCTGGGGGCGCTGTCCACCATCCCGCGACTCCAGAGCCTGCGCCTGGGTTCACGGAGCGCCGCCATCACCGACACGGGGCTCACCTCTCTGTCGGAGCTGATCTCCCTGGAAAGCCTCTACCTGGAAACCTGTGACGCCACGGACGCGGGCATCGCGGCGCTGGGCCGGATCAATCGGCTGAAGACGCTCGACCTCGGCGCTCCAGGCATCACCGGCGACGGACTCGGCCCCGTGGCCCGACTCCCCGAGCTGAACGACCTCCGTCTCCGCTGCCCGGCGCTCACCGACGTCGTCTTCGAACACCTCGCCCGGGCCAAAAGCCTCCGCAAACTTCGGCTCGTGGAACGCGGTTGGCGACCACCCGCCGCGCTCACCGACAGCGGATTGCTGGCCATCGCCCCCGCCACCTGGCTCACCGAACTGTGGCTGCCCCGCGACGATTCGGGCCTGTCTGAAGCCGGGATGAAGGCGCTCGAGCCCCTGATGCCCCGGACGCGAGTGATCCCCTATACCGTGGAATGGAAACGCGAAACACCCTGAATCCCGACCCCGTGGACCCGCGAAAGCTCGGACTCGCCCTGCTGGCCGCCTGCGTCGGTCTGGCCTCGAATGTCGCGGGCCGGGACGACGCCCTCGCCGATCCGGCCACCCACGCATCGAAGGTGCGACCATTCCTCGAAACCCACTGCGTCAAGTGCCATGGCCCGGAGAAAGAAAAGGGCGATCTCCGTCTCGACACGCTGCCGGTCGATTTCACCGACCGCGAAGCGCTGGCCAAATGGCTCGAAGTGATGGACAACATCAACCTCGGCGAGATGCCTCCAGAGGACGAGCCGACTCCGACCGTGGAAGAAATCGATACCGTCGCCCGTTGGATCGCGGCAGAGTTCCGCAATGCGGAAAAAGCCGCACGCGGCACCGGCGGCCGCGTCATGATCCGCCGGCTGAGCCGCACCGAGTATGCCAATACCGTCCGCGACCTGCTGCGGGTGCGCTTTCTACCCGGTGAGGGACCGCTGGACCTGCTGCCGCCGGGCGGGACTCTCGACGGCTTCGACAAATTGAGCAAAGCCCTGCTGCTCGATCCCTCCCTGATGTCCCAGTATTTCGAAGTGGCCGCCCTCGTCGCCGACAAGGCCATCATCACCGGGCCTCCCCCCGTTCCCACCCGAAGGAACCGCATGGAATACGAGGATACCTCCGGCGGCATCCAATACATCAAGGAAGGCCGGGACACGATCGTGACGGATGACGGCATCATCTCGATGAACAGCGGAATGCGGTCCGATGAGATGCTGCGCCATCCGTGGAACGACCGGCTCATCCCCATCCGGGGCACCTACACCATGCGTCTGCGCGTGGGCGCGGATCCCGGCGCCCGCGGGGAACCGATCTACCTGAGAATCACCCGCAACGGCGACGGCGAACTCTGGGCGGGAAAAGTCCGGGGAACGCTCGAAAACCCGGAGATCATCGAGATCACCCGCGCCTTCGACACGCCCGGCAGCGATGAGATCCAAGTCAGGATCGAAAACCCCGCCGAATTCCAACGGGTCAACTATTTCCACTCCCAGCTCAGTCGCCAGGCCGAGGAGGCCATCTCGAGTGGCAATGCCGTGGGAGGCGGCCGCATCCGCGCGCGACTCGGAGCCGAGGGTATGATCGGCCTGTCCCGACCGCATCCCGACAGTCTCGACACCACGGATTATCCACGGGTGTTCTTCGACTGGATCGAGATGGAAGGCCCCCTGTATGAACAATGGCCTCCCGAGAGCACCGAACAGTTGTTCACCCACGACATCGGCAACCAGGCCGAGTGGACCACGGAGCATGCCCGCGAGATTTTCGCCCGGCTCCTGCCACGCGCCTTTCGCCGACCCGTCGATGGCGAGGAGATTGATCGCGTCACGGACATCGTTCGCGGCGAAATCGATGCGGGCGAGTCTTTCCCCGAAGCCGTCAAGGCGGGCCTCATCGCCACGCTTTGCTCGCCAAGCTTTCTCCTCCTCTTCGAGGGCGCCGCTGACGAACAAACGCGCCCGCTCGTGGGACACGAAATCGCCACCCGCCTCAGCTATTTCCTTTGGAGTTCCCTGCCCGACGAGACGCTGGACGCCCTCGCCGCCTCCGGCGAACTCTCCGATCCCGCCATCCGCGCCGCCCAGGTCGATCGCCTCCTCGCCGATCCTCGGGCCGAGGCACTGGTGGAGGGATTCGCTACCCAATGGCTGAAAGCCTCGGAATTCGACCGCTTCGCCGTGGATCGCCAACTCTATCGGGACTACTACGCCGTGGAGAACGCCGGGCTCAACGAGGCCATCAACACCGAGCCGCTCGCCTTTTTCCGCGAGATCCTGAGAGCCGACCTGCCGGTGACCGATTTCCTGGACGCCGACTGGACCATGGCCAACGAAACACTGGCGGCATGGTATGGCCTGCCCCGTGTCGACGGCGAAGAGTTCCGCCCCGTCTCCCTGCCGGCGGACTCGCCTCGCGGCGGACTCGTCGCCATGGCCGCTGTCCACAAATGGGGCAGCGACGGCAACCGCACCAAACCGGTGGAACGGGGAAAATACCTCCTCGACGTGCTGTTCAACGATCCCCCCAATCCGCCGCCACCGAACGCCGGCGAAGTCGAGCCAAACGTCGATGGTGAGAACCTCACCGTCCGCCAACGGCTCGATCAGCATCGTGTCATCGAAAGTTGCCGCGCCTGCCACGCCCGCATCGACCCCTACGGACTCGCCCTCGAGAATTTCAACGTCGTCGGCAAATGGCGCACCAAACAGGACGGCGAACGCGGATACTGGCCCGACACCGCGGTCATCGATGCCGGCGGCACCTTTCCCAACGGGCTATCCTTCGCCAATGTGGGGGAATTCCGAGCCGGACTCGCCGATCAGAGCGACCGCTTCCTCCGCGGCCTGGCGGAAAAGATGCTCACCTATGCGCTCGGCCGCGGCGTCGAAGCCTCCGACCGGAGCCTGGTGGACAGGCTGGTGGCGGAGATGAAAACCCACGATCTCACCTTTCGCAGCCTGATCAAAGCCATCGTCGCCGACGAGACATTCGCCCGCAAATAACCGTAGCCCCCGACATCCCATGAACCTCGCCCTCACCCGCCCGCCCCTTTCACGCCGCACCGCTCTGCGCGGACTCGGCGCCACTCTCTCCCTGCCCTTTCTGGAAGCCATGCTGCCCAAGTCGGCCCTCAGTTCGACCGAGGCCGCGTCCGCCGCCATCCCGCGGCGCGGCGCCTGGTTTTACTTCGGCACCGGCATGAACATGCGACAGTTCGAACCCGGCGACGAGGGCGTGGACTTCACCTTTCCCCGCATCCTCAAACCCCTGGAAAGACATCGTGGCGATCTCACCGTCTTTTCCGGCACCTATCTGGAACACGGCGGCGGTCACGACGGCGACTACACCTTTCTCACCGGTGTCGAAGCCAAGAAAGGCGGCTCCATCCAGAACGCCATCTCCTGCGATCAGGTCGCCGCCGAGATCATCGGTCGCGACACCCGATTTCCCTCGCTGCAACTCTGCATCCAACGCGGCACAGGATATGGCGGCAACCTGCGCACCCTCTCATGGAACCGAAACGGCGTCCCGCTGGCTTCGGAAAACGATCCCCATGTCGTCTTCAATCGCCTTTTCAAGATCGATGGCCCGGAAGATCGCGATGCCCGCGAGCGGGGATTCCGACGCCGGGGGAGCATCCTCGACGTGGTGCTCGACGATGCGCGCCGTCTCGAAAAACAAGTCGGTAGCGGCGACCGGGAAAAGCTCGATGAATACTTCAACTCCATCCGTGAAGTGGAGAAACAACTCCAACGCGACGAGGACTGGAGCGTGAAACCCAAGCCCGAGGTCGGCTCGGAGTTCGCCGGACGCTACGGCGAACCCTACTCCATTCACCTGCCCGCCGGACAGTTCGTCTACGAAAAATACGCCAAGCTCATGTATGACCTCGTGGCACTGGCTTTCCAAACCGACTCGACCCGGATACTCACCTACGTGGTCCGACAGGAAAGCTCCGGCGGAGTTTTTCCCGAGTTCGGAGTCTCCAAAGGCTACCACGAACTGAGCCACCACGGCAACGACCCGAAAAACCTCGAGGAACTCGCCAAGGTCGACACCTTCTACCAGGACCACTGGGCCTACTTCCTCGACCGGATGAAGTCCATCCGCGAGGCCGACGGGCGCCCCCTGCTCGACCATTGCGTGATGGCCTACTCCAGCGGCATGGGAATCGGCCACTCGAAGAATCGCCTGCCCACCGCCCTGTTCGGCGGACGCGCCATGAATCTCACCCATCAGGGCCACCTCAAACTGAAGCACGACACACCGCTCTCCGCCGTCTGGCAGACGATGCTGGATCGGCTCGGGGTCCCGGTCGGCGGGGAATTCCAGGACAGCCCGGGTATTCTCAAACCCCTCATCGCCTGAATCGCGAGAACGGCACGCCCATTGCTCCACGCATCAGCCGATGACCTCCCTGTTCGCCTATGGCACCCTGCTCGTTCCCCGGATCTGGCGGGGAGTCGTGGGGCGCGATTTTCCCAGCATTCCCGCCAGTCTTCCGGGCCACGCGATCTATCGGGTGAAAGACGCCGACTTTCCCGGCATCATACCGACCGACACCGACGACAAGGTCCCTGGCAGGATTTTCACCGGACTCGATGAAGAAGTCATCACCCGGCTCGATGCCTACGAGGATGATTTCTACGTACGACGCGAGGTAACCCTGTTGGATGCGCGAGGCAACCCTCTTGAGTCCCAGGCCTATGTCGTCGCCGACGCCTTTCGCGAGGGACTTTCGAGCGATCCCTGGACTCTCGAATGGTTCGAAGAAACCGCCCTGGAGAGATACGCCAGCCATCATGGTTTCTGACCTGTCGAGCTGATCATTCGCTCGGGCGGATGCGTTGCACGTCTCTTCACTGCGGCGTCTGATTCGCGGGCACTTTCAGATTGCCATTGCAGAATTCCTCCCACATCTTCGCAATCTCGCCATCAGGCAACCATGTCTGATCCGCGGTCAACACCGCTTCAGCATCCTCCTCGGCGCGCTCGGGCGTGAATGCCTTCAGATCTCCGATCCAGGCTCGTGACAGGTCAAGATCGACCAATTCCCCCTCGGCCGATAGCCGTACCAGCAGCATCCTATCCAGGAAGGTCATCCCGAAATGAATCAACTCCTGGGTCTCACCCGGGCCGGCCCGGAACTCCAGGGCGTAGATCCAATTCGGTTTCAGTCCGAGTGAAGCCTCATAGGTTTCGCGCAGAGTGTCAGTGGGCTTCCAGAGATTGATGTCTTGGTCATACTCACCCTCGACCAGGAGCATGGGCACCTTTGCCGAAGATTCGGATCGCTCTCCGATGTAAAATGCGCCCTTTGCCACTACCGAAGCGATCACACGGTCTGGAAACGCCTGGGTGAAATTATAGGCGAATGCCGCACCGGGAACGCCCTGGCCATAAACGATGAACGGCAAGTCGGCCAACTCCGGGCGATTCGCAGTGCCGGCCATCGATTTGAGGGCCTTAAGCAGGGCCTCACCGCTCCCTTGACCCGCAAAGGCATGAGGAGCCGCCTTGGTAAAGGGCTCGCCTCCGCGCGCGTTCGCGCTCATCGGAAACCGATACGCCATCACCGCCAAGCTGTGCTTGTCCACCATATTCTTCCAACGACTGCGCTCTGGTCTACCGATGTAGCGTTCCGAGTTCCCATCATCACCCATGGATAATAGCAAGATTGCACGAGCTTTGCCCCCCTGAGGGAGCTGGAGAGTGAATGCCCCCGTACCAGAACTAGCGCTATAGCGCCCAGGCACTTTATTTATCATCTCAGTCGTTAGGATCTTAGGATTATCAGTCATCGAAATCTTCGATGAAAATATTCCGAGATTGATCTCGGTAATAGTTCGCTTGGACAAAGCATTCTCATATGCGATATGAATATTAGGGTAATCCTCCTTTAGCTTGAGGATATCTAGCTTATCCCAAGGCACAACGATTGTGGCGGAATCTAACTCTGACACCTTTACTTCCAATCCATCAGGAGAAGCAGACTTGACGCCGGCGAATTCGACCACTTTTCCATTAGAACCTGTGAGCGGCAATGCAATCGAGGTATCCGCCTGCCAAATTATCAACCAAACAACAAGCGCCCAGAATAAGTGCCGGCGAAATGAATACTTGGATCTCTCACGCACTATAACCGAAAGATAAACCTTCATCATCACTTAATAGGCTATTATTAAACTTAGACCCGGGGATCGACCCCGCTAGAGGCGGCAATAATCCAGGGAAATCGCCATATGACTTAATATTATTATACTTCCTCAAGGCCGGAACACGCCCACCCTTCCGTTGAACGGATCGAGTTGAATAGTATAATAATTTGGAGGCAATGCGCTATCCGCGTTGATTCCTTGAAGCAAGGTCAGATACCATGTATCTCCGCCCTCATAGGAATCGGACGTCCCGCTACGCCCAGGCAGATCGGTGGAACCATCGGGCCTGAAACGAAATGCCACGTATTCAGCATCCATCTCTTGATTCCCAACCGGCACATTAGACCTTCCCTTATTTGGGGAGATAAATCCGTAGTCCTGACCTTCAGCGTCCATATTACCCGAGGGATTGAGCAAAGTGCTATATTCCTCACTAACGACAACCGGCGGCTTAATTCTATAGAACTTTGAAACAGGTTCAAGTCGACCGCGCTCGTTGAATTGATATAACTGGAAAGCGCGATATTCCTCCTCAATCTCAGCGGAACTTGGGTCCGCCATTTTAAAAAATCGCACTTCAACGTCCGAATTAGACGACAGCGCTAGTTGTTGGGCCTGGGTAAGCTTGTTCCTCACCAAGCTGCCCTCAGAGGAAAGACTACTCGCTTGCATCAATGTGAATAAATTTGGCGCAGCCACGGCGAACAAAATGCCCAGGACAGTCATCACAATCAGCATCTCTACCAAGGAAAATGCCGTGACACCCCGCTTCGGATAGCAGTCTAAAATCTTCATTTAGTTACCAAATTATGGTTATTGGATTCGCCTCAAATTCCCGGCTCCACCGTGCGCCATTTCGCACTACGCAGCGCAACCATCGTACTGAACACCCTATGATTCACACCTTCTTCATTTAGCTTTTCAGACAACTGCTCGACATCGGACTCGAAATTTCGAGTGTTTTTGAATAGATTGTTTGGAATTATCGGCGGAATCGACTGCCCATACCTGGCCTCCAATTGCACCGCCGAAGCCTCGTCTATAGCCACCAGAGTCAAGCGAACGAGAGGCGGAAGTTGCTGAAGATACAAGGGGTTGGTATGCTTATTGGAATCATACGTATATTCTGGCGCTATCCTACTATATGTCTCCTGACCATCTTCACCAGCTTGTTCTAATGTGTCACGGGGCGATATGACCATCGCCACGATGTTCTCAGCTAACGGATTGCTATACAATTCCAGCTTGTCTCTATACCAGTTCGCGTATTCAACAGGCACATCCCTTTGCCGCTCGTCATCACCATCGATGTATATCTGATTCTCTTCAGCCGGAGGACGGTACTCCATCACCCTAAATCGGAAACTTGGCTCGGCATTCACGATTCTTGGTTTATAACGCGAATCGGGACCAAACAGCAGGTAATACCCTCTGGCGTTAAGAAGATTGTTGAGATTCCGGTACTGCGCCGAGAACCCAAGGGGCGCTTGAAAAAACACCGCATGCCCGAGAAGCTGGCCATCAGAAGTCCTGCCTATGTCAGATCCCTCCATAGTCACAAAGTGTAACTCACTTTCCGGCTTGTAGCCACTTACCGCATTACCAGCATCGTAATCCAGCGCCCAGTAGGCATTTAACGTGGCCTGCGATAGGCTCTTTGTCATCAAATCAAATGCCACGCGAGCCTCACGGAACTGGGTCACTCTCCCTTCCGAATAATTCCAAGTCTTCTGAATCTGGTCTAGTAGCTGAGAAAGGAGCAGCAGCATAATTGAGAGGATCGACATCGCAGTCAACAACTCAATAAGGGTAAACCCCGTCCGCAAGCTCCTGGAGCCAGGCTTTGACGTATTATATGTGAAAAATTTGTTCATGGAAATAATAGCTCTTCGTAGTCATAAGCCGGCTATACTCACTGGATATCAAATACCCTCCCCATTTTGACGGCCAGAGTACGGTAGGTTTGAATTACCTTAGGAGAAAGATTATCGAATCCCGTCACAGGATCGGAGAGAAACTCGCCATCGCTACTTCCTGTGATCTCGACAACCACAAGACGTACTAATTCGGGCGTTAATTCATCGTCTCCTGGAATTGATACTCCCCCATGGGATGCGCCACCCACGCTATTTGGCATAGACTGCCCACTACGAGGCAAAAGAATGCGCGCGGTATATATGTGATTGAACTCGCCCTTATCTGAGGCGGGCAATTCAATCCCTTGATCATCGTAATACCTGACAGTTCTATCAAAAGAGTCAAGGGGCGGCATCCCTCCCTTCTCCGCCTCCCAGGGAGTCAACTGGATCTCTCCAACAATCTGCTGATGTATGCGCCCCATCACCGCTTGATCATTGGCACGCTGTAGAGTTTTCATTCCCTGTGGCAACATTCCCATCAAGGAAACCAGGGCCACCGCTGTAATGCCAAGCGCAAGTGTGACCTCCACCAAACTGAAGCCCCCGCAACCTCGCTTATTAGTTGTTATTTCAGTCACAATCATGTTCCCGTTATTGGTTTCATATATTTTCTATCGTATCAAGGAGCGAATCTTGTGGGATGGAGCACACGATATCGGTAGAACTTGTCAATTGTTGGGGGATTGTTATAAATATCCCTCGCGTAGTCTGGAAGGTCCGGGTCGGATGGATCGACATAGCGCTCAACCACAGAGGATCCTCTGTACTCAGCCACAACTTGATCTACTCGGTCGTCCCATTTACCCGGATCCGAACCCTTTGCCTTCGTCAGCACCTGTGCCCTGTAGTGAACCTTGAAGGTATTTGATTTCGTGGTCACCCTTCCGAAAATGTTTGAATAAGGTCTCTCTCGCGCATTGTCACCAACCGCCGCATGTTCGGACCAGTAGGTACCATCCGACATCTGCGCCAATGATGGAGTGTAAGTGTTGATTGAGGCCGCAGCCCCCCCCTGCTTCATCCGAACGGACTGCTCTTGCGGCACCAGATGGACCTCACATATTTCGCTGGGGCTGCGGTATATGGTTGGCGACGCAGAGTTGTTGAATTTTTCCTCAAATTGGGCGAGGGTTTCGTCTTCCAGAATAATTGTGCGCAAGCTCTTGGATTCTAGCTTACCGCCATAGGGATTGTCACGCCAATGATAGCCCGTGCCCCGTCCAACTCCCACTTTGTAGTCATTTGTCCATCGATTCGGAACCGTCAGCATATACTCAGACTTAAAGACACCACGAATAGCAGAACTTCGGTGTATGTGACGGAAGGGCAATATCTGGTAGTTCAGATTCACTTTGCCCCCTGTTGAAAGCGGCTCACTGATGGCATACGGCTCCACAACCGGCATCCAAAAGAGATCCAGAAGGTAATGGTCATGGGGAGTCTCCGCGCCAGGGTGCGACTCATAGATGCCACCCGTTACATTCGGCCGGAACAACAAGGTTTGCCAAGGTTTCCCAGATGACACGCCCGATGGCAAGGAGCCGAACTGACCTGGTGACGAAATAATTCTGTTAGGAGAGAAATACGACGGTGTACCCGACTCATGTATCCCATCCCTGACGAAATAGGGGAAGTCGCCGTAGTCTTTTGCCATTTCAAACGCGCCAAGATTAAGAGCGTTAGGGTCAGTACGTTTAAAAAGTGAATGAGTATTCCCTTCATCGGCTTTGTTGATATATGGGCCGTCGATCGAATTTCCCATGCCCGTATCGAAATCACCATACAATTGCACATCTTTCGCCTTATCAGCCAAAATAAACACAGGACGGCGAGCTGAGTGATATTTGATACTTGGCACCAATTGGCCTTCCGTGGATAACTTCCATGCGTCAAACTCGCCTTCCATGTCCGCGCCAGCAAACCGGATGCCCGGACTATAGGTGAGGCCATGTGCCAATGACTGAGTACCATAGAAGCGATTGGGTCGGAAGTGTTTTGACCACGCCTTTTCGGTTGCTGACACAATCCTGGCGTCTCCGTGGCGGATACCGACACTCTGAACTATATCATACTCCGTGATATAGGCGCCATTATGGCCGTTTACTCTGGCCATTCGACCCGAACCCGCGCTTTCTGGATTAGGCCCATCATAGGTCAAACTCCAATATTCCATTGGTGAAGTCTTTCCAGTTTCGAGGGTCTTGAACTCATTAATATATCCAGGTCGTCCTTGAGCAAGACGGGGTGCGGGTAGTGTAAAAGACGGAAAACGCATCCGCCCCTGTTGTATCAATTGCCTGGGTGCCTGGGACGCGGATTCTTCCGCTTCCGTGCTTTCTCCGGCATAGATGCGCCAACGGAGCACGCCATTCGTCATGGAAACCCAGGGTATTCTAGCCTTATACGGGTCATCGGGCGCCAACTCGCCTGAAGGTATGACATCATCCTTGGCGGCGGAGGAAAGAAACGGCCTGGTGACGTAATCGTATCGCCTGCTAGCCTTACCAAACTCCGAGTCATCATAAAGCCTATCCAAGGGAGTCAACCTTCCGTTCAATCCGTGTCCAGCCATCCAATTTGGAATACGGTGGGGAGTAACAAAAGTAGCCTTCGGATTTTCCGTCGGCTCGAAATTGTTAGTTCCCGCAGTCAAAAAGTATGTGAAAGGTTTAATCCCTCCGTAGAAGCGATCATGATGAGACGTCTGGTTCTTCGATGTAGCCCACCGCTTGGACGCGTTTCTCGCATTGAACCCGAATTTTGCATACTTTCGCCAATCCGGATCACCTAAATCGAGATCAAACTCGTCTTCATCATCATTTGGATCATCATCGCCATCTTCGCCGTCATCCGGATCTTCTTTAGCTTCTATGGGAACGAAATTCATACTCGAGAATCTAAACTCCATCTCCATATCGGGATTGATAGGCACCCAACCCACACTTGGCGTGAACATGTTGAATACCATCGCGGCCTGGACCAAGGCCTCTCCGTTACCAAGCCGCGTCAGGCCCGCCTTGAAAGCATCCGTGCTGAGATATTTTCTTTCGTATTTGTTCTTCAATCCGCCATTGACCATCTCATTCACATATGTGGGATCCATCCAGGCCAACTGCCAGTTCCAGTTTTTGGAATCCAACGCCATAGGCACGAACTCCGGAGCATAAGCGGGATTCGGCTCTCCATTTGGAAGTTTTTCCTCTTCCATGGTCAGCAACCACTTAGGCCACTTACTTCGGTCACCCTCGACACCTTCCGGCAGGGGCGGGAAATTACTATAAATCTCTCCAAACGAACTCTCCGCATTTTGAGCATTCCGACCCGCCGGATACTCACCGATTCCCGGACTGTATACGCTCGCAGGCCCCCCCCTCATTCCATCCCCCCCCTGTGCACAGCTTATCACATGCACCGCCGCTTCATACATAGTGTAAAATCGTCCAATCCCACGCGTATCACCCCCTTCGCTGATGCTAATAGGAGTCACCTGTCCATGCCCTTTGTGCAGGCCTCGCTCGTTCGGATCGTCTTTCCTGCCATTCGTATAAGTAAGATGATTGATTGTGTTGTCTTTTTGAAACGCCTGCTCCCAAGCATCTCCATAAATGGAGTCATCATGAAGATTCGTGCTTCTAATATAATCAAATATCAGCGTCATGATCTGACTCCTCTCACTCGTGGAATACTTGTCAGCAAAGCTATTCCCCAAGCCGGGAATCGGCCTCTTCATCAGCTCGAGCAGATATTTATAGAGATCTTTATTTCGAGTGATGTCTCTGTAGTCAGCCGTTGCGCTGTCAGCATTATAACGTTGGAAGTGATAGATATAAGGATCTCCTTTAGATCCGCCACCCCCAGCTTGTGCACAAAAACGAATCAACTCATCAAACGCGGTATGACTTGCCGGCTTACCGGCTTCCCGTTTCCTGAAATTCGGAGCCTCGTCCCAATGCGTTGGCCAAATACTGATTCGCGGGGTGTTAAAAACCGTGGTCTCCGGAGCCCGGCTCACAACCGATAGAAAAAACTTGGTCCTTTCTAGAAATTCTTGCGCCTGCTCGGGAGGTATAGCTCCACCCCGGCGGTCGTTCGGGTCCGGAAAAAAGTTGGGCTCTCGTATTTTCCCACTACGACTCGGCGGATGCTGCTTGTAGCCGGGCTCCAATAGGAATTCGTCGAGCGAAGCATAGAGCCTGTCCTTGTCCGCGATCAACCCGTTGCGCTCCTTGGGATCCTTCAAGTCCACTTTGGCCGTCCCGGACAGGGACCCTCCGCCAACGACACGGGGCACCAAACCAAAAAGTAATTCCATGCTGTCCCGATTGTAGACAATATCCGGCACCCCTGGAGCCAGCACGGGCGCCAAGTGGGTGGTGGCCGGGTGCCCGGGATAGCGCTGCCATTCATGCTGGGCGGGCTGGAATCGCCCCATGTTCCGGTCAATGAGGCCTGATGCTTTCGGCGTGTCCCACGCCAAGCCGCCGGCATGGATGTTGGGATTCAATTTGGCCGTTTCGTCGTCCGCCCAAAATGCAAAGCGCGCCACAATCGGATTTTTCTCAGACGCTGATGATCCGCCCGACACCGGCACAAATGAATCCGCTGAATTGAGATACCCTAGACTCCCATCTTTCAACTGATAGAGCCACATGACAGGCATTGGCAGAGGGACTCTTTTTATACCATCCGCCGCGTTGACTTCCGAGATCGCTTCTCGCATTGGTCCCACACCAATATCTCTGAGTGTATAGTCAAATCCCTCAACACCTTTCTGCTTCGAACCTCCATCAAAAATGTTCGTGCCTATAGGGACGGGCCACCCGGGAGTTTCTTTAGCTGTCGGATCAACTATCGGGTAATAGACTTTGTCTCCCCGTATCACAGGCTCGTTCAAATCCACATACTGGGAAGGTTTCTGGTCCCAGTCAGCCAAAGCGGCATAATCCACCGTAACCAGATTCTTTTCACTCCCAGACTCCACCATTTCATCATCGGAATATAGCTTATACCCCTTGTGAAACTGCCCGTTCCCATTCCAAGTCCGGATCGCTCCGGGTTGGGACGCCCAGCCGACGTTCTCTTGCGAAGTGGCCTGGCGGATCTGGCGGATGACGAGGTTCACGGCCTGGTCGGCGATCTGCTGCGCTTCGAGACCGTTGTTGTAGCTGTCCGAGGCCACCATCTCATTCTTCGCCAACTGGAAGAAGGTCAGAATCAGGATCGTGGACAGGGAGATGATCGTCAGGACGGTCAGCAGGGCCACCCCTCGGCGGCGCTGGCTGTTTCCGGTGGCGGCTTTTCCCGGTGCGGGGTTCGTGTGGGTCTTCATAGCGCCAATGGGAGGGCTGCGGTGGTTGGAGGAACGGGTGAATGAACCAAAATATCCGAGGTGGAATCTCAAGCCATGACGGCTTTACAATGTAAATTCATGCAAATACAAAGCCAATACAAGGAAATTCTCTCATTTTTTCCGTTTTAGCGTCTCGGGCCGTGTGTTTACAAGGTAAATTTTTTCTCGGCACGATTTTTTTTCCGCAAGTTTGGAGGATTTTCGGTTTGGGGCCGGTTCGGAGCGTGGCATCCTTGGTGCATGCCCATGAAACCGATTGTTCAGATCTCTCTGGATGTGACCTCCATCGACGAGGCGCTCGAGACGGCCGCGTTGGCCCTGAGGGCCGGAGTGGACTGGCTGGAGGCGGGCACGCCGCTGATTCTGGCGGAGGGACTGCACGGCGTCCGCAAGCTCAGGGAATGCTTCCCGGAGACACCCATCGTGGCGGATCTGAAGACCATGGACGGCGGCTATCTGGAGGCGGAAATGATGGCCAGGGCGGGCGCCACCCATGTGGTGGTGATGGCCCGCGCGCACGAGGAAACGATCCGTTGCGTGGTCCAGGCGGGGAGGGATTTCGGCGCGGCGGTGATGGGTGACAACCTCGCCTGTCCGGACATGATCGCCGGCGCGCGGCAGCTGGAGGATCTGGGTTGCGATTTTGTCGTCCATCACATCGGCTATGACGAGCGCCGGGGCATCGCGGCGCGGGGAGAGCGGATGCCGAGCCCGCTGGATCAATTGCGCGAGGTGGTGAACGCGGTCGGTATTCCCGTGCAGGCGGTCGGCGGGTTGTCCATCGAGCAAGCGGTGCGGTGCCCGGCTTATGGCGCGCCCCTGGTGGTGCTCGGCGCGCCACTGACCATCGATGCCGACGCTTTCAAAACGGCGGATGGCGATCTGGAAGCGTCGCTGCGCCTGATCTGCGAGCAAGTCCACGCTCATGGCTGAGTTTCCCCCCATCCTAGCAGCCTGTCGGACTTGAGTCCATTATTTCGCCGATTTGTCGGCGTTTCG
>CAYTNL010000081.1:0-31696 GCA_964439145.1 uncultured Verrucomicrobiales bacterium | reverse complement strand
TCTCGCAGAGCTGCTCGTAGGGCACGTCGGCCTCGGCGAGGAGCACGTTCATGTGTCCCGGCATGCGTCCGGCCACCGGATGGATGGCGAAGCGCACTTCGGCGCCGTTGTTTTCCAGGATGGCGGCCAGCTCCTTCACCGCGTGCTGGGCCTGCGCCACCGCCATGCCGTATCCGGGCACGAACACCACGCTCTGCGCGGCCTCCAGCACGTAGAAGGCGTCCTCCACGGATAGGCCCCGCATCTCGCCCTCAACCGCGGCGCCGGACTTGCCGCTCGCGGCGCCGAAGCCGCCGAAAAAGACGTTGCCCAGGGTGCGGTTCATGGCTTTGCACATGATGACGGTCAGGATGAGACCCGAGGCGCCCACGAGACAGCCGGCCACGATGAGGACGTTGTTGTCGATGACGAAGCCCGCGGCGGAGGCGGCCAGGCCGGAGCAACTGTTGAGGAAGGCGATGACCACCGGCATGTCGCCACCGCCGATGGGCAGCACCCCGAGCACCCCGAGCAGGAGGGAGAGACCGATGATGGCGTAGAGGGTCCAGACCTGACCGGTGGCGACGAACAAGCCCGTGAGCACCACGATGCCGACGAGAATGAGGGCGTTGATGGCTTTCTGTCCGGGGAACAGCGTGGGGCTGCCGCCCATTTTACCGGAAAGTTTCAGGTAGGCTATGAGTGAGCCGGTGAAAGTGATGCCGCCGATGAGCACCGCGAGGCCGATGGCGATCGCGGTCACCGCCGGCATGGCGGTCTCGCCCCCCTCGAAATGCGCCTCCTCCGCCCAGCCGACCAGCAGCGAGGCGATGCCGCCAAAACCGTTGAACAAGGCCACCAACTCGGGCATGCCGGTCATCTGCACGCGCTTCGCCCAGATGCCGCCAATGATGCCGCCGATGAGGAGGCCGGCGATGATCCAGGTCCAGTCGAAGCCGCCCGCAAGCAGGGTGGCGACGACGGCGAGCAGCATGCCGAGCGCGGAGATCTGGTTGCCCCGACGGGCGGTGTCGGCCGAGCCGAGCATCTTGATCCCGAAGATGAACAGGACCGAGGCGATGATGTAGGCGAAATTGATCAGCTGATCCATGGGAAAGCTAGGAGAAATGGGAGATGGAAAATGGGTGACGGGAGCGGCTCACTTGCCCTTTTTCTTGAACATGCCCAGCATCCGGTCGGTGACCAGGTAGCCGCCGACCACGTTGATGGTGGCGAGGATGAGGGCGGCCAGGCCGAGCCATTTGCCCAGGCCTCCGTCGACATTGCCCGTCGCGATGATGGCCCCGACGATGGTGATGCCGGAGATGGCGTTCGAGCCCGACATCAGCGGCGTGTGCAGCTGGCTGGGCACTTTCTGGATCAGCTCGAAACCAAGGAAGGCGGCGAGCACGAAGATGAAGAGGAGTAGCACGAGGTCCATGGAGCGCTCAGTGAAAGGTGGTCGGTGATCAGTATTGAGGGGAGAAAACGCGGACTCAACAGGGTTGGGTCGGTGGCCATACCCTGTCAGGTGGTCAGTCTTTGAATCGTTCGTGGACGACGGCGCCGCCGTGGGTGATGACGCAGCCTTTCTGGATGTCGTCGTCGAGGTTGATCTTCACGGCCTTGGCTTCCTTGTCCCAGAAATGCTCCAGCATATTGGCGAAGTTCGCGGCCAGCACCTGGGTGGCGTGCTTCGAGACCTGTCCCTCGTAGTTGGCCAGGCCGACGAGGCGGACGCCGTTCGCCGTGACGATCTCCTGGCCCGGCACGATGCCCTCGACGTTGCCGCCACCCTCGGCGGCGAGATCGACGATGATGCTGCCGGGCTTCATGCTGGCAACGACGTCGGACTTGATGAGGATGGGCGGCTTGCGGCCGAAGACTTTGGCGGTGGTGATGACCACATCGCTCTGGGCGCAGACCTTGCCCTGCTCCTGGCGCTGTTTCTCGAGCTGCTCGGGGGTCAGTTCCCTGGCGTAGCCCTGGTCGGTGCCGCCGGTCTCGCCGAGATCGATGCGGAGGGCCTTGGCGCCGAGGGATTCGGCCTGCTCGAGGGCTTCGGGCCGCACATCGAAGGCGGTGACTCGGGCGCCCATGCGCTTGGCGGTGGCGATGGCCTGGAGGCCGGCCACGCCGATGCCGACGATGAAGAACTTGGCCGGTGAAATGGTCCCCGCCGGGGTCATCATCATGGGCAGGATCGTGTTCATCCGGTTGGCCGCGAGGATGACCGAGACGTAGCCCGCCAGGTTCGCCTGCGAGCTGATGGCGTCCATTTTCTGCGCCAGAGTGGTCCGCGGGATCATCTCCAGCGAGATGGCGGTCACGCCCTGGGCGGCGAAGGCCTGGATCAGGGCGGATTCGTTGAAGGGGTCGAGGAAACTGACGTGGAGGGCGCCTTTTTTCTGCTTCGCGATCTCTCCGGCCGAAGGCTTGCGCACGCGCAGGACGATGTCGGCGGCCTCGAGGAGACCGTCGCGATCCGTGGTGATGGTGGCGCCGACTTCCGTGTAGGCGGCGTCGCCGTGGTCGGCTTTTTCCCCGGCGCCGGACTCGATCACCACCTCGGCACCGAGATCGATGAGCTTTTTCGCGGCCACGGGATCCAGCGCGGCGCGGGTCTCGATGGCTTCGGTCTCTTTAGGGACAAAAATTTTCATAACAGACTCTATGAACTGGAGCAACCCGTGGATCGGTCCGGGTCGGCTATCTTATCGAAGGAAAGTCCGCTGTCGACCGGAAACCCCTCGGCGGATCATGAGCCGCGCCGATGAGGGCCATGAACGCGTTCGCGCTTCGCGGTTGGCAGGGAACGGGATCTCTGCCAAGGTCTCGCTCGCGTTTCTGTCCGCTCGATCAGGGGAAAGCTCTCGTCGGGTTCGCATTCGTCTCCCCCATGTCCGCGCGTCGACCCGCTCTCGGTTTCATCTTCGTCACGCTGGTTCTCGATATCCTCGGGATCGGTCTCATCATCCCCATCCTGCCGAAGCTGGTCGATCAACTCACCGAGGGCGGCGTGCCGGAGGCCTCTCACATGTACGGGCTGTTGGCGGCGATCTATTCGCTGATGCAATTCCTCTTCGCGCCGCTGCTGGGCAGTCTCTCGGACCGTTTCGGTCGCCGTCCGGTCATTCTCGCCTCGCTGCTGGGATCGGGGCTCGACTATTTCCTGCTCGCCTTCGCGCCGAATCTGGCGTGGTTTTTCGTGGGACGGATCATCAGCGGCATCACCGGGGCGAATTTTTCCGCCGCCACCGCTTACATCGCGGATGTGAGTCCGCCGGAAAAGCGGGCCGCGAATTTCGGCCTCATCGGGGCGGCCTTCGGTCTGGGATTCATCATCGGACCCGCCGTGGGCGGCCTGCTCGGGGAGATCGACCTGCGTCTGCCCTTCATCGTGGCGGGGGTGCTGACGTTGGCGAACTGGCTCTATGGTCTCTTCATTCTGCCCGAATCTCTCGCGGAGAAAAACCGCAGCCACTTCAGCTGGGGACGCGCCAATCCGGTGGGCTCGCTGCTGTCCCTGCGCCGCCATCCTTTTGTACTGGGACTCAGCGGCAGCCACTTTCTCATCCAGGTCGCCCACCAGGTCCTGCCCAGCACCTGGGTACTCTACACCGCCTACCGCTATGGCTGGAGTCCGGCCCACACCGGCACTTCTCTGGCGGTGGTCGGGCTGATGGCGGCAATCATGCAGGGCGGGGTCACCCGCCTGGTGGTCCCGAAGCTCGGAGAGATGCGCACGGCGGCGTTTTCCCTGGTGGTCAGCGCCCTCGCCTATGTGGCCTACGGTTTCGCGACCCAGGGCTGGATGCTCTATCTCATCATCGTGGTCGGCTCGCTCGGGGGGCTCGCCAACCCGGCAATCAAGGGGCTGATCTCCAACAGCATCGGCGATCACGAACAGGGCCAGGTGCAGGGTTCGCTGAGCAGCCTCACCAGCCTGGCCGGCATCATCGGCCCCCCGGTTGCGGCCGGTCTGTTCGGCTATTTCATCGGGGAGAAAGCGCCCCTCCCTCTGCCGGGTGCCGCGTTCTTTTTCAGCTCACTGCTGGTGGTGATCGCTATCGCGCTGGCCGCGCGCTCGGCGCGGCGGGCGAGGGGGAAACCCTCACCGGACGACGCCTAACGCCAGGCCAGCGATTTCTTCTCGCCGTGTTGCGGATGACCCGGGGACAGCGCCCGCAGCTCCAACTCCATCCCCTCGCCCGAGACCGTCGCCCGCACCCAACCGTTGGGTTTCTCGGGATTGAAGACGTAGGCGGTGGGAGGGAGATTCACTTCGTGGAAGCCGTCATCGGCGGTCTTCGTCTTCCAATCATGGCTGTGACCGTAGAGGTAAGCCTTGGCCTGGGGGAATCTACCGATAATTTCGAAGAAGGGCGCGCTGTCGACGAGGCCCGAGATCGCGATCTTCTTGTCGCCGGGAATGATGTCGTCCCGGAACACCTGCGGGTAGTGATGTCCCACCAGGATGACCGGCTTCCCGGCGTTCGCCTCCAGCCATCCGCCCAACCAGGCGAGCTGGGCGGCGCCGAATTCGCCCTCCACCTTGTTCACGTAGCGCAGGGAATCGAGCAGCACCCAGTTGGCGAGGGATCCCTCGATGACGCTGACATGCTTGCCATCGACCAGAGCGTCGCCGCCGGGCGCGGATTTCTCCATGACCTGGTGGAATTTCACCCGGTCGTCGTGGTTACCCATCGTCATGTGAACGGGCAGACCGGCCGCCGTCAGGGGCCGCAGCAGATCGCCCAGCGTCTCATAATCGCCCAACTGACCGTCATTGTAGGCGCAATCGCCATCGATGAGCACGCCGTCCAGCGTATCCGCCTCCGCGACGACCTCGGCCACCACCCGCCGCAGGTTGTCGGCCATGTTGGTGTCGGCGCGGGCGAGAAATGCCGGATCGGCGGCAATATGGGTGTCGGAGAGCAGCGCCCAACGTTCCCGGCTGGAATCGACGGCGGAGACCTTGCCAAGCGGCGAGAGCACCACTCCGGCGCCGGAGAGGGTTTTCAGGAAGTGGCGGCGCGAGGCCCGGCCGGGATTCAGGTGTAGCGGCATGGTTGGTCGGATGGGTCAAAAAATGATGATCGGTGGCGGCACAATGCGCACACCCACGGCCTGGCGGTCCACGCCCTCGCTTTCCTCGATGCTGGACACCACGCCTTTTTCGAATCCGATAGTCACCTTGCCGGTCTCCACCTCCAGGTAGGTCACCGTCTGCACGAGGCGGCCGAACTGGTCGCGAGCCGTGGTCGCCTGGGGCACGCGGTCATAGGTGATGTATTCGAAAGAGGAAGTCTGACCACCTTTGTCGACCTTGGCGTTGCGCTTGCTCGGGGCGCCGAGGGACTCCATGACCTCCTCCTGGGTCATGCCGAGGGCCACCTGTTGTTTGTCGATCAGATCGTTCACCAGGAGCTGACGTTCGTGGAGTTTCGTCAGATTCTGCTCCAACTCCGTGCTCACCCCCTCCACCATGGCCTTGCCGATCCAGCCCGCGACCTGACCCTGTTTGGCCTGGCCCCTGACCCGGTAGGCTTTTTCACTGATGGCCAGCAGGGTGACTTCTTGATTGGGAAACAGGTTCCCCAGCCAGCGATCCGCCACCAGGGTCGTGTAGATAGGTGCGGCCTGGGTGACACGCACCTTGACCTCTTTTTTCACCAGGCCCTCGAGGTAGACCGCACCATCCTCGCGCATGAGGCCGCTGGTCTCGCGGTCGGCCTTCGATTTGCGGATCGGGATCGGTCGGAGCTGCGCCTCCACCACGGCGGTGGACAGGAAAAATACCGCGCCGAGGACGGCAAAGCGCGGGCCGGAGAGTGTTGACCGCTTCATGACAGATCTTGGAGGTTTCGCGTGATCGCGTGGACAGGGCTTTCGCCCGTTTGACGATCGAGTTACGTTACTATTCTTCGGGCTCGCGAAAAAGCCCCAAAATCTTTGCCCATCCGATGTCGAATCACCATCTCTCCCAGAAACTCTATGCCGCCGCCCGGGAAGTGATCCCCGGCGGGGTGAACTCCCCCGTGCGCGCCTTCCGCAACGTCGATGGCGAGCCTTTTTTCGTCAGTCGCGCCCGCGGCAGTCACCTCTGGGATGTGGACGGCAATGAGCTGATCGACTACGTCGGCACCTGGGGACCCGCCATCCTCGGCCATGCTCCCGCCGTGGTGCTCGACGCCATCAACCACACCGCCAAGGCCGGGGTCAGCTTCGGCATCCCCAATCCCCACGAGGTTGAGATGGCCCGGCTCATCGTCGACTGGGTGCCCTCGGTGGAGAAAGTCCGCATGGTCAACAGCGGCACCGAAGCCACCATGTCGGCCATCCGGCTCGCGCGGGGCTACACCGGGCGCGACAAGATCATCAAGTTCGACGGTTGTTACCACGGACACGTCGATGCCCTCCTCGTCGCGGCCGGCAGCGGCGCGCTCACCCACGGCAAGCCCGACAGTGCCGGTGTCCCGGCGGCCTTCGCCGACGAGACCATCGTGCTGCCCTTCAACCGGCCCGAAGCCGTTGAGAAAGCCTTCGCCGCCGAGGGGGAGAATATCGCCGCCATCATTCTCGAACCCTACCCCGCCAACGCCGGTCTCGTCTTTCCCCATGCCGGATATCTCGAGTACCTCCGCGAGATCACCGCAAAGCACGGCGCGCTCCTGATTTTTGACGAAGTCATGACCGGATTCCGTGTCGCGAAAGGAGGCGTCCAGGAGCTGACCGGCGTGACGCCCGACCTCACCGCGTTGGGCAAGGTCATCGGCGGCGGACTCCCAGTGGGCGCCTTCGGAGGCCGCGCCGACATCATGGACCACCTCGCACCCGACGGACCCGTCTACCAGGCCGGCACCCTCAGCGGCAATCCCCTCGCCCTCGCCGCCGGGCTGGCGCAGCTGAGGGAAATGGAAAAACAGGACGGTTGGGCGCGGCTGGAGGCCATTGGCACGGCCTTCGCCCGCGGCACCATGGACGCGCTCGAGTCGGTGGGGAAAAACTACCGCCTCCACCGTGTCGGCTCGATGTTCTGCCTGTTTTTCACCGACCGCGAGATCACCAATGTCGATGACGTGAAACAGTGCGACTTCGACGCCTTCCGCCGCTTTTTCTGGGCGGCGCTGGAGGCGGGTGTCTACTTCGCGCCATCGCAGTACGAGGCCGGTTTCATCTCCCTCGCCCACAGCGAACAGGACATCGCCCGCACCGCCGAAGTGGTCGCCGGCGCTCTCAAAGCCTCACTTTCCTAGACCGCCCCATGCCTTTCCGTCTCCCCACCCTGCTCGCCGGATACGCCGCCATCTTTGTCGGCACGGCTTTGCTGGGTCAGGAGACACCCGCTCCACCCCCGGCCGCCGAGACGCCCGCCGTCGTCGTCAGCGAGCCCACCCCGGAGGAGCTCTCCCTCGCCGCCATCGGCAGCCTACGGGAATCCATCACCGCCGCCGAGACCGAGATCGCCGCGCTGCGCAAGCAACTCGCCCGCGCCAACATCGCCTCGGAGCAGGAGGAGATCACCCAGACCCTGCAGGGCCGCATCGCCCAGCGCGATCAATTGCGGGCCGATCTCGAAACCGTCGCCACCGGTGTCGATCTCAAGGCCTTCGAACAGAACGGCGGACTGCCCACCGACCTCGCCACTGAATTCGAGGATTTCCTCCGCCCCATCATCGGACAACTCAAGGACTTGACCTCGAAACCGCGGGAGATCGAGGGCTTGCGCACCGCCGTCGCCCAGACCGAGCGACAGATCAAGCAGGCCCGGGGCGCCCTCCAGCACATCGATGAACTCCTCGCCGCCGCCGAGGAGGACGGTGTGCTCGCCGAATTGCGCGGTCTGCGCCAGGAGTGGACCCGCAAACTCGAACAGGCCGAGAACGATCTGCGCGTCGCCGAATTCAAACTTTCCGAGGCCGAGGAGAATCGCTCCTCCCTGTTCGCCTCCGCCCGCGAGGCGGTCGCGGGATTCTTCCGCACCCGGGGGAGAAACTTCCTCACCGCCGTGACGGCCTTTGTCGTCGTCTGGTTCGGACTCAGATACCTGCACCGGTGGGCGCTGCGCCACAGCCCCTTTCATCGGAAAAAGGAGCGGCACTTTTACCTGCGCGCCCTCGGGGTCGCCTATCAGGCCTTCGCCCTGCTCGCCGGGATATTCGCCGCCATGGTCGTGCTCTACGCCGCCTCCGACTGGGTCCTGCTCGGACTCATGCTCATTTTCCTGGCCGGACTCGCTTGGACGGGCAAGCAGACGCTGCCCCATGTGTTCGAGCAAGTGAAGCTCATGCTCAATCTCGGCTCCGTCCGCGAACACGAGCGTCTCCTCTATCAGGGCATCCCGTGGGAGGTGAAGCGGATCAACGTCTACACCGAACTGGAAAATCCCGCCCTGCTCGGCGGCCACCGGCGCCTGCCCATCCGGGATCTCGTGCCCTTGAACTCCCGTCCCACCGGACCCAAGGAGCCCTGGTTCCCCACCCAGGAGGGCGACTGGGTGGTGTTGTCCGACGACACCTACGGACGCGTCATCCAGCAGACCCCGGACTGGGTCACCATCATCCAGCTTGGCGGGGCCAGAAAAGTCTATCCCACCGCCGATTTCCTCGGACTCTCGCCCCGCAACCTCTCGCTGAATTTCCGCGTCAGTGTCACCTTCGGCATCGACTACGCCCACCAGGCCATCGCCACCGACCAGGTCCCCGCCCTCTTGCAGACACGCATCCTCCGCGAACTGCGCGACATGCTCGCCCCCGACGAAATCATCAACATCGGGGTCGAATTCAAGGAGGCCGGTGCCTCCTCCCTCGATTACGCCATCCTCGCCGACTTCGCCGGCACCGCCGCGTCGAAATACCAGAAACTCCAGCGCGCCATCTCGCGCCTCTGTGTCGATGTCTGCAACGAGCAGGGCTGGGTCATACCCTTCACCCAGATCACCCTGCATCAGGCACCCCCCTCGCCCGGGGCGGCGGGGCCGACCGCATGATTCAACAGGGTCAGGTCGCCGACCCGACCCTGTCAGGTCCTCCACCGAGACTGGCCCGGTGTTCTCTAGCCACCTGGATGTACTTCTCGGCCCAGTGACGGATGCCGCCGCGCTCGGCTTCGGTGAGCGGGCGCACCACCCGCGCGGGCGATCCCATCACCAGACTGCCGGGGGGAATGATCTGGCCTTTCGTCACCAGGGCCCCGGCGCCGATGATACTGCGGGCGCCCACTTCGACACCATCCATCAAGGTGGCTCCCATCCCCACCAGCACCTCGTCGCCAACGGTGCAGGCGTGCAACAGGCATCGATGGCCGCAGGTGACGTGGTCGCCGACCACCGTGCCACGGTCGCTGGCGAGGTGGACGATGGTGCCGTCCTGCAAATTGCTGCCCCTGCCGATGCGAATGCGCTCGATGTCAGCCCGGAGCACGCTGCCGTACCAGATACTGGAATCAGGACCGATGGACACGGCCCCCAGGACCACGGAACCGGGGGCGATAAAGGCGGATTCGTCAATACGGGGACTCTCCGAGAGAAAGGGGCAAACGGGCGTTTTCATGTGATAACTGGTATATTGTGATGCTGCAAAGGGGTGAAATCCCGGTATTTCGGGCAAAAAAAGCGATATTTTGGCTTCCTTAAAGGTTTCTGGACACGATATGGGCTTTACTAAAACGGTCTGACACCTTAGAAGAAGCGTTGATGAACAAGGGAGAACTTGTAGAAGCAGTGCAGAAAGCTCTTGGCAAAGACACTTCCAAGCGTGCCGCGGAAGATGCTGTCGCCGCCGTGCTCGACGCGATCGCCAAAGGTGTGAAGAAAGACGGTGCCGTTCAATTGATCGGCTTCGGAACCTTCAAGGTCAAGAAGCGCGCCGCCCGTATGGGTCGCAACCCGAAGACTGGCGAAGCGATGAAGATCAAGGCGTCGAAAACGGTGGGCTTCAGCCCGTCGACCACGCTGAAGGGCTCTCTGTGATCCACCGGTTTCCATTCCCCTCCGGTCCGCCGGTCTGGAAAAGAAACCCGTAGAAACCTCAACTGAAAATCCCCAAAATGAGCGGCGAGCCGAAAGGCTCGCCGTTTTCATTTTCTGTATCGACCGCGGCCGACGCGGATCAGTCGAACTGGATCGGCTTGGGGGCCGGCAGCTCCACCCCGGTCTCGGGCTCCTCAATGCCGGAACCGAGATCCAGCGGACGCGCCACGGGGATGCCATCCCCATCGCCAGCCTCCGCCTCCTCCCGCGAGATGGCGCGCAGTTCGTCATACTCGCCATCGTCGTCGTCGTCCCCGCCGGGAATCTCGTCCAGCGGCGTCGCCACCAGCGCCGGCTTGGCGACCACCACCTGGGCGCGCAACACGGGCGCCAGGCTCTGGTAGGGGTCGATGCCGACCACGGTCGGCCCGACCGGCACGATGGGGTCGGACTTCATGAACGGCTGGGCGCGCAGGGCACCGCCCTCCTCGCCCATGGTGAGATTCCTGTCCGGTCCCAGGCTCGGTCCGGTGCGGGGCACGGCTCCGGGGCCTCCGTGTTTTTCGCACACAGCCGTCACTTCGGTGCCGGGCCGCAGGTACTCGATGTAGGTGCTGCGACGCTGCCGGGTGGTGCCGCCGTCCTGCTCGACCTCGTAGCAGGCGTCGGTGGCCAGTTGGCCGGACACGCTGCAGATCTCCACTTTTACGGCGTCACCGGGCGGGGTGAAAGGTGCGGGGGTGAAGGTTTCCGCCGCCTGGTTCATCATCACGGTCCACACCGGCAGTACGGTCTCGGAGGAAAAGGCGCCGGGATAGATGATGCCGGGCTGGTCAAACCCGGCCCACACCGCGCAAGTCACCTCCGAGGTGAATCCCACGAACCAGTTGTCGGTAAATCCGTATTCGGTGCCGGTCTTCCCGGCCACGGGAAAGTCGCCGAGGCCGTAGCGCTCGTAGGCGAGTCTTCCGGTCCCGCTTTTCAGCGCCTCGGACAGCACGCTGGACACCTGGTAGGCGGTGTGGGCGTCGATGGCCCGCTCGGCGCCGTTTTCAAACTTGGGCGCGTAGATTTTTTCCCCCTCGGCATTCTCGATGCTGGAAATGATGTGGATGCCGGCCGGATGATGTCCCTGGTTGGGGAAAATCGAATAGGCCAGACACATTTCCTCCAACGAGGTCTCGCTCTTGCCGAGCAGGGTGGCGTTGAATTTCTGGATATCGCCGAAAAAACGCAGGCCGGCCTTTTTCGCCAGGTTCACCACATTCTCCAATCCCGTCCGGGTGCCGAGACGCACGGTGGCGGCGTTGCGCGACAGGGCCAGCGCCCTCCGGGCCGTGATCTCGCCCTCGTAGATGCTCTCGCGCTCGGTGCCCCACTCACCGAGGATGCCGGACTCGCCCCCGATCTGGACCTGCTTGTTGTCCATCGGCGAGTCCTCCACCAAGGATCCGGGGAAGAGCCCTTTCTCAAATGCCGCCGCGTAGACGAAGGGGGTAAACGCGGTGCCCGGCGGCCGACGCGCCATGGTGGTGCGGTCGAACATGCTGTCGTTGAAATCCCGCCCGCCCACCAGGGCCACGATGCCGCCGGTCTCATTGTCGATCATGAGGGCGGCCCCCTGCAGGTAGGCGGGCTCGGGAGGGCGCGCGCCCTCGGCGGCGGACTCGAGGAAATTCTTCTTCACCTCCTTGTAGACGTCCCGCGTCTGGTGGGGATAGCCGGGGCGGGTCTCCAGCGAGTCGAGCTGAGAGGCGAGGCTCTCCTCGGCGGCGAGCTGCACCCGGTTGTCGATGGAGGTGTGGATGATGAATCCGCCCTCGGACGCGCGCTCATACCCGATGAGTTCGATCACCTGTTGGCGCACCCTCTCGTAGACGTATTTCGATTTTCCGAACGCCGAAGTCCGGGGCACGGTCACCACCGGTTCCTCCACGAAGGCCTCATACTGATCCTTGTTCAGCAGATCCTCCTCGTACATCCGCTTCATCACGTAGTCGCGGGTGTTTTTCGCGGCCTCGGGGTAGTTGAAGGGCGAGCGGTAGTAGGGATTGCGAATGACCCCGGCGAGCACGGCGGACTCGGGCACGGTGAGATCCTTGGCCTCTTTGCCAAAATAGCCCTTCGCGGCGGCGGCAATGCCGTAGAATCCGCTGCCGAAGTAGATGCGGTTCAGGTAGAGCTCAAGGATCTTGTCCTTGTCGTCGATCTCCCGCTCGATGCGGCGGGCCAGGAAGGCCTCGGTGACTTTGCGGCTCAGGCTGCGCTCCTTCAGATTGAAGGCGTTGCGTGCCAGCTGCTGGGTGATGGTGCTGGCTCCCTGGGTGACTTCGCCGGCCTTGATGTTCAGCCACACCGCCCGGATCACGCCGAGGTAGTCGACGCCGTCGTGGACGTAGAAGCGGGCGTCTTCCGCCGCCAGGATCGCCTTGATGAAATTCGGCGACACTTCCCCGATCGGGATGGGCTCGCGATTCTGCACGAAGATGCGCCCGATCTCCTCCCCGTGCCGGTCGAGAATGATGCTGGCCACCTCGAGATCATCGATCTCGCTCATGTTGAAAGTCTCCGCCAATTCCTGGCGGGGCTTCGCGTAAAAGTACACGATGGTCACCCCGGTGAGGCCGACCACCAGGGCGAGAATGAAGAGGGCCGCGATGATCTTGAGTATCCAACCGCCGCGTCGATTGCGTTGGGGACGCCGGGGCGAGAGGAGATCTGATCGGGACGGCCAGATGGGAGGATCCGATTGTTTTGGCACCGAAAGATATTTGGGTTTCCACTATGCGTTCAAATCCGCTCCCCGGCAAGCGTCTCCCCGCACCCCCGGGGGACGGGCACTTTTCCGTAGTCGATGAATACCCCGCTCACGGACCGCATCTTTCACGCCATGGCGGCCGACGCCTCGGGCACGCTCTCGTTCGCCGACTACATGCGGTTCTGCCTCTACGATCCCCAGTCCGGCTACTACGCCGATCCCCGGTGCCGCGCCATCGGTCGGGGTGGTGACTTCTACACCAGCGTGTCGGTGGGCGAGACCTTTGGCTGGCTCCTGGGTTGGGCGGCGGAGTCGCGATGGAGGGAATACTGCTCCGACGCTTCGCCCTTCACCGTGGTCGAGCAAGGCGCGCATGATGGTCAACTGGCCCTGGATTTTCTTGCCGGTCTCCGGGAACGCCGCGGCCCGTTGGCCGAGTCGGTTCGCTACCTCGTCTGCGAACCCGTCGATTCCCGCGCCCGGTCGCTGCGGGAGCGTTTCGCCGAAGTCGGCGCCCCCATCGAGGTGGTGGCCGCCCCCCCCGCCGCCCCGGCACCGGGATCGGTCGGGCTTTTCCTCTGCAACGAACTCCTCGACGCCTTTCCCGTCCATCGCCTGCGCCGCGAGGATGGGGAATGGCGGGAGCTGCGGGTGGCTCCGGCCGATCCGGAAAAAGGTCGTCCTTTCCGCTGGATCACCGCCCCGCTGGAGCCCGGGAGCGCCCTCGACAACGCCGCGCGCGCCATCCCCGGCGCCGAGCGTCTGCCCGACGGACTCAGCACCGAGGTCTGTCTCGAGATCGCCCCCTGGCTGCTTGGCGCCAGCCGCTGGTTCGAGCGCGGACACTGGTGGATCATCGACTACGGACGGGAGGAGGATGACTATTTCACCCCGGAGCGCTCCGACGGCACCCTGCGCGGCTACCGCGACCATCGGCGCTGCGATGATCCTTTCGAGGCTCCCGGCGACACCGACCTCACCGCCGATGTGAACTTCACCGAGCTCGACCGCGCTGCCGCCGCCGCCGGACTGGAGCGCGTCGCCCTCACCGACCAGCATCACTTTCTCATCGCCGCCGCCGCCCCCTGGCTCCGCCAGATCGAGAGCGACGGAGGCGACGCTCTCGCGGCCCAACGCCAGCGACTGAGACAGTTCCAGACCCTGACCCATCCCGACCTCATGGGGCGCGCATTCCGGGTGGCCGAATACCGCCGCGTCTGATAAAAAACCACCGGCGCCATGAGACCCCATCCGATTCCGATCAACTTGACGCTCCTCCTCATCCTCGCCGCGGCCCTGACGCCCGCTTGGGGGGAGGAGGCCCCCGCGCCCACGGTCGCGACCTTTTCCATCGTCGCCATCGACCGCGACACCGGCGAACTCGGCGTGGCGGTGCAGTCCCGCATCGTCGGAGTCGGCGCCGTCGTGCCTTGGGCGCGCGCGGGAGTCGGCGCCATCGCCACCCAGGCCTGGGCAAACGTCCGCTACGGTCCCGTGGGCCTCGCGGCGCTGGAACTCGGCTCCACCCCCGAGCAAGCCATCGAGATGCTCACCAGCGCCGATCCCGAGAGCGCGTCACGCCAGCTCGGCATCGTCGATGCCTCGGGAAAATGCGCCACCTTCACCGGAGAAAAATGCCAGGCCTGGGCCGGAGGCCGGACGGGAGACGGCTACGCTGTGCAAGGAAACATCCTCGCCGGTCCCGAAGTCGTCACCGCCATGGCCGAGGCATTCGAAAACGCGGAAGGTCCGCTCGCCGAGCGACTCCTCGCCGCCCTCGCCGCCGGCCAGACCGCCGGCGGCGAAAGACGCGGCCAACAGAGCGCCGCCCTGCTCATCGTGCGGGAAGGCTGGGGCTACGGCGGACTGAACGACCGCTTCCGCGACCTCCGCGTCGATGAGCATCCCGAGCCCATCGCCGAACTCCACCGCGTCTACGAAAAACACCGCCGTCTCTTTCCCCGCCCCGATCAAGCCGGGAGCCCTGACCGGGAAACGGGCGAAACCGAAAAGCCCTGACACCTCCCCAGCCACCATGCTCGACTTCAGCGACGCCCCCTACCAGTTCTTTCCGGCGCGACCGTCGGTATTCATCATGAGCCTGTGCCGCTGGGTCAATGCCCGCTGGGGCCTGCCCGGGCCCAACCACCGCATCCGCCACTGCGAGATCGAGGGCGCCGTCGACGCCGTCCGCGAGATCGAGCGCCGGGGCGAGCGGGTCATTTTCGCGCCCAATCACTCGACCCACAGCGATCCGCAGGTGATGACGGAAGTCCAGCGGCGCCTCGGCACCCCGTCCTGCTACATGGCCGCCTACGATGTCTTCCTCCGCGGTCGCGTCACCGGGTGGGTCATGCAGCGAGCCGGCGCTTTTTCCGTTGATCGCGAGGGCAGCGACCGCAAGTCCATGGCCGAGGCGCTGAAATGGCTCACCTCCGGACGTTTCAGCCTCACCATCTTTCCCGAGGGCAACGTCTACATGACCAACGACCGCGTCACCCCCTTCCTCGAGGGCGCCGCCTTCCTCGCCCTCAAAGCGCAGAAAGACCTCGGACACGCCCGCCCCATCCATGTGGTGCCCGTGTCCATCAAGCTCAGCCACCTCACCGACATCCGGCCCCGAGTCCGGGAAAAACTCTCCTCACTCGCCCGACTCACCGGGGAGAACTTCGATCCCGACGCCGCCCCCGTGGCGGAGTTGACCCGCATCGGACGCGAACTGTTGGGGAAAAACCTGCGCCAACGCGGCTACCTGAGGCCCGATGAAGACATCAGTGAGGGCCATCTCACCGAAGTCCTCCGCGACAGCGTGGCCCGCGTCGCCACCGGTCTGGAGTCCAAGATGGGCCTCGCGCCCAAAGATCCCGACGACCTTACCGACCGACTGCGCAAGATCCGCGCCGCCATCCACCAGATCCGGAGCGACCCCGAAAAGGAAGCCGAACACCGCGTCGCCGCCGGCTGGGCCGACGAAGCCATCCTCGCCATGCGCATCCTGGGCTACGCCAACCCCTATGTGGTCGAAAACCCCACTCTGGACCGCTTCGCCGAGACCGTCGAAAAACTGCACGAAGACATCTTCGGTCGCTGGGATCGCCCCGTCGGTCCGCGCGACGCCCTCGTCAGGCTCGGCGACCCCATCCATCTCGCCGATTGGCTCCGCGACACCTCCGAGGGCGGGAAAAGCCGCAAGGCCGTGACCCATCTCACCCGCGCCATGGAGGACGCCGTCCAGCAGGGACTCGACACCATCAATGAGAAAAATTCCCGCGAGGGAGCCCGGCCTTTCTGACGATTTCCGCGTTGCTTTCCCCCATGCTTCGGGGTTCTCTAGGCCCCGATGTGGGGCGACCCCGCCAGCCCACCGAACCGTTTCGCATGAGCGATCCCTCCGACACCCCCGCCGCCTCCCCCGCATCCGCCCCCGGCGGCGGAAAAGGGCGCACCTTCATCCGTCGGCTCGGCAGCACCCTCTTTCTCTGGGGCGTCATCGCCTTCGGATTCTGGAACGCCTCCACCTGGGTCTTCTACCTCATGGTCGTGGGCCTCGTCATGGCGGGACTGCCGGAGTATTTCCGCCTCTTCGAAGACCGGGGCCGACGCCGCTTCCGCCACCTCACCTACACCGTGGCGCTGCTCTACTCCACCGCCCTGTTCCTGCCCGCCTGGGGCGTGGATGCCCAGTGGTTGCGGGGCATCGATGGCGTGGGACTGGGCGCGCTCCTCATCCTCATCATCGCCGCCCGCCTCTGGAGTCCGCTGGAGGGATTGCGCACCCTCGATGAGATCCTCACCGCCGTCTTCGGCTTCCTCTACATCGCCGTCCTCTTCGGATTCGTCACCAAGATCTTCGTCCTGTTCCGCGTCGACGCGCCCGAGAGCGGCGTCGCCCACTTCTACGTCCTCTACCTGCTGGCGGTCACCAAATTCACCGACATGGGCGCCTACGCCATCGGATCCCTGATCGGCAAACACAAGATGGTACCCCACGTCAGCCCCGGCAAGACCTGGCAGGGCTTCGGCGGCGCTCTCTTCGGCGCCTGCGTGGCCAGCTTCGGATCCCTGGCCCTCTTCGGACACAAGATACCGCTCATCACCCCCGTCCACGCCGGCATCCTGGCCATCGGACTCGGCATCGTCGCCGTGCTGGGCGACCTCGCCGAGTCCATCCTCAAACGCAGCGTCGCCATCAAGGACTCCGGCCACAAACTGCCCGGCATCGGTGGAGTGCTCGACCTCATCGACTCGGTCATCTTCACCGCGCCGGTGCTGTATTTCTATCTCAAGGTGCTGCTGCACTGATCGACCGACCGCCGCATGCCCGACAGACCGAAAAACGTCGTCATTCTCGGCTCGACCGGGTCCATTGGCGAGAGCGCGCTGAAAGTCGCCCGCCACATCCCCGACCGCATGCGGGTCGTGGGACTCGCCGCCCACCGCAGCGCCGAAAAACTGGCCCGCCAGCTCGCCGAATGGGGCATCAAAGAGGGTTGCCTCGCCGACCCAACCCTGTTGGATCACTGCCGACAACACGCGCCCGCCGGGACACGCCTCCACACCGGCGAAGAGGGCCTCGTCGAGCTGGCGACTCTGCCTGAGGCGGACATGGTCCTCATCGCCATCGTCGGCACCGCCGGGCTGCGGCCAGCGTTGGCGGCCATCGAAGCCGGCAAGGACATCGCCGTGGCCAGCAAGGAGATCCTGGTAATGGCCGGGGAGGCCGTCATGACCGCCGCGCGGGAAAAGGGGGTCCGGGTGTTGCCGGTGGATTCCGAACACAACGCCATCTTTCAATGCCTCGAAGGCCGGGATTCCTCCGAGGTATCGCGGCTGATACTCACCGCCTCGGGCGGCCCGTTCCGGCAGCTGCCCGCCGCCGACCTGGCCGGGGTCACCGTCGCGCAGGCCCTGAACCACCCGACCTGGGACATGGGACCGAAAATCACCATCGATTCCGCCACCCTCTTCAACAAAGGGCTGGAGATGATCGAGGCCCGCTGGCTGTTCGATGTCGAGATGGCGCGCGTGGATGTCATCGTCCATCCCCAGAGCATCGTCCACAGCATGGTCGAGTTCGTCGACAGCAGCGTGCTGGCGCAGTTGAGCGTGACCGACATGTGTTTCCCGATTCAATACGCGGTGACCTGGCCCGACCGGGTGCCGAACCAGTTGCCGCCCCTGGACTTTGCCGCGCTGGCGAAGCTCGACTTCGAGGCGCCGCGCTGGGAGGACTTTCCCGCTCTCCGCCTGGCCCGGCGCGCCGGGACCGCGGGGGGCACGCTCCCGGCGGTGATGAACGCGGCCAACGAGGTGGCGGTGGCGAAATTTCTCGAAAATTCACTTCGCTTTCCGAAGATTTGGGAAACGGTGGAGGAGACGATGAACGCGCACCGCGTCATCGATCATCCGAAACTCGACCAAATCCTGGAGGCGGACACGTGGGCACGCGAGTTCGCCGCCGGACTGCTGACATGAGCAAATCCACCAAGAAAGCCAGCCCGCCCGACCTCCGCGTCTGGGTGGGTCTCGACCTCGGCGGCACCAAGATGCTGGCGAAGATCTTCGACGAACAATTCCGCGAATTGGGCGCGGCGAAAAAGAAGACCGAGGGCCATCGCGGCATGGCCGCCGGTCTCAAGCGCATGGTCACGGTGATCGAGGAGGCGCTGGAATCCGCCGGGGTATCCAAGGCGCAGGTCAACGGCATCGGGGTCGGCTGTCCCGGACCGGTCGATGCCGAGCGCGGCGTGTTGGTCGAGGCCCCGAATCTCGGCTGGACCAAGGCACCGGTGGCGAAGACTCTGGAAAAAGCCATCGGAGCCCCGGTGGTGATCTGCAACGATGTGGATTCCGGAGTCTACGCGGAGTACGAGTTCGGCGCGGCCCGCGGAGCCAAAAGCGTGGTGGGTATTTTCCCCGGCACCGGCATCGGCGGGGGCGCGGTGATCAACGGTCGCCTGCTGCAGGGCGCCAACCTCAGCTGCATGGAGATCGGCCACATCCCCCTGTTTCCCGAGACCACCGGCGAGACGGGCGGCGGCCCCACCCTGGAGATCGCCGCCAGCCGTCTGGCCATCGCCGCCGAAGCCGCCCAGGCCGCCTACCGCGGGCAGGCCCCCTATCTGCTGAAAACCTGCGGCACCGACATCGCCAAAATCACCAGTAGCAAACTCGCCGCCGCCATTGAGAACGGCGACCAGGCCATCGAGGACATCATGAAAAAGGCCGCCAACCTCCTCGGTGCGGGCGTCGCGACCATCGTCCACCTGCTGGCGCCCGACATGATCGTGCTCGGTGGCGGGCTGGTGGAGGCGATGCCCGGCCTCTACATCGAGGGGGTGAGAAAGTCCGCCAACGCCCGCCTGCTGGCGACCTATCGCGACAGCTTCAAAGTCGTGGCCGCCAAGCTGGAGGACGACGCCGGCGTGAAAGGCGCCGCCGCTTGGGCGCGGCGGGCGTTGACCTGAAAAGATCTGGCGGCGTTTATAGTTCCGCCCTCTCCAACCGCCTCTTTCGCCTTTCCCAATCCGAACAGACCAGGGTCAATAAATCATAGAACTTCCCGCTATGCTCGAATTCCCTGAGATGGCAAAGCTCATGGAAGATAACGTAGTCCAGGCAATCGATTGGCACCTTCACAAGCTCTGGATTTAGAAGAATCGTTCCTTCTCGGGTGCAGGAGCCCCAACGCTTCGGCATTCGGCGGAGGCGAAAGCCGTCGCTGTTGATGCCATACCGAGCGACGTTCTTCAGACAGACTTCGAAACGCTCTCCGAACCGAACTTGAGCGCGCTGCCGATACCAGGCGTCCAAACGCCGCCTGACTTCTCTGGCGTCCTTTCGATTCCTCACCGCAACTCGCAAGTTCGGTCGCGACATCGAAACCCCGAACGGCTCCTCTTCCACGATCCTCAGCCGATACTGGCGCCCCAGGTAGCGGTGAGATTCGCCGCTCACATATCGTTTCACCACGGATTGCCTGGCGAATTGGTCGAATCTCCGTTGCTGGTCACAGATCCACTTTGCCCGTTTCCGGACGCGATCCTTGATGGCGTCCAGGGATTTGCCCTCGGGAGCGACGACCTCCACGGAACGATCAGGAAGGACCGTGAACCGAATCTCATCTGTCTTTTGGAAGACCAGCGTGAAAGGCAACGACCGGCTTCCGTAGGGAATCACGCAGGACAACCGCTTCATCACCGGTATCGGACTTCCGCGGTCGGAATGACCTGGTCCAGAAACAGATCGATCGATTCGAAGCCGAACTCGATTCCTCTCGCCGCTCCGAAATCCAAGAGGAAATCCTCGATCTCGTTTCGCATCTTGTTCTTGATCTCGGGTTTGTCCGTCCAGTCCACCACCAGATTGGAGGTGATGATCTCGTCCACCTCCAGTCCGATGTCCGCGCACCATTCCGCTTTGTCCCCTGGCGGGATCTCTTTGTTCTCTCCCAAGGTTTCCAAGGCGTGACCATAGAAGGCCCTGGCTTCTTCCCGATGCTTGAGGGAAGCCGGGATGTGGTCCTCGCTCCGATTCCGCACCGTATTCAGCACATCGCGAACCCGTTCCAGGTATTCCGCATCGGTGATTCGCCGTTTCCGAAACTCCTCGATCACATTCTTGAGGATCTGGGAGAATTTCCGGTAGAAGGCCGGATCCTCGTCCCACTTCTCCCGGATCGTTCTCGCGGTTCGGTGCGCGATGGTGTCCGCCCGTGACGCCTTCCCTTCCAGTTGTTCCACTTCGGCGTCGAACTTCTCCTTGTCGAAGATATCGACGAGCTTGGTGACCTGGGTAACCTCGCCGGCGCCGACGTAGCGGTCGATCAATTCCTGCACGCGACGTTCATACTGTCCGTATTCGACCGCCTCGGAATAGCGCTGTCGAATTCGGGCCTGCAGCTTCCGGAAATAGCGCAGGTCGTCCCGATATCTCGTCACCGTGATTTCCGGTGTTCGCTCCAGGAATCGCATCGAGGAAATGGCCAGTTCGAAGAGTCTCGAAAAACGCCCCAATCGCTCATAAAAAAGATCCCTTCGATCCTCATAGGCCAGGCAGCGGGCGAACTCCTCGTCGTCCTTGCGGTTTTTCACCTCCGCGAAGACCGCCCACAGATCGGCGTGCGCCTGGGGCAGGTTGCGGATCTCTTCCTCGATGGGTGTGAGTGATCGACAGAGATCGTCTTCTTCGAATTCCGCCAGCGCTTCGTAGGAGGAAAGCGCCCGGTTCAAGTCGCCCAGGACGCCGTAGTAGTCGATGATGTAGCCGAAACGTTTTTCTGGATGGCGCCGATTCACCCGCGCGATCGCCTGGAGCAGCGTGTGACCCGACAGCTTCTTGTCTAGGTAGAGGACCGTGTTGTTGGGCGCGTCGAAACCGGTCAGGAGTTTGCTCACCACAATGATGATCTCCGGGCTGCCCCGCCCCTTGAACTGATTGATGAGGCTCTCGTTGTAGCGCTCCTCGGTGCGAAACCGATCCATCATCTCCTTCCAGAAAGCCTGCACCTTGGCCTCGCCGGATTTGTCGCAGTCCTCGTCGTCATCCCGCGTATCCGGTCCGGAGATGAGCACCTCGCTCGTGACCGTTCCGATCTCATCGAGCAATTCCTTGTAGCGCAGGGCCACCTCCTTTCTCGGCGCGACCAGTTGCCCCTTCGCTCCGGTTCCCTGGAAGCGGGCCGCGAAATGTTCGCTTACATCCCAGGCCACTGCCTGGAGCCGCTGCTCGGCGCGATTCACGTGGTCGGCATTGCCAAACTTGCGCTTGAAATCCGCATTCTCTCTCGCCGTCTTGCCGCGCATCAGTCGCTCGAACCACCGGTCCAGCGTCTTCTGATCCACGTCCTGTTCGATGTGGCGTCCCTCGTAGAGCAGCCGCACCACGGCCTCGTCTTCGACCGCCTCATCGATCGTGTATTTGTCGATGAAATCGCCGAATACCCGCACGCTGCTGCGGTCACTCTTCATCACCGGGGTTCCTGTGAATCCGATGTAGCAGGCCCGAGGCAGGGCCTTGCGCATCGTGGCGTGGAAGGCGCCGAAATTCGTCCGGTGTCCCTCATCCACCAGCACAAAGAGATTCTCGTCGTCGTCGAGATTCTTCAGCCCGCGGACGGCTCGCTCGAATTTGTGGATCACCGTCGTGATCACCGATCCCTGGCGGGTCTCGATCAGGCGGCGCAGGTCCCGACCGTCCCTGGCACGGACCGGGTCATACCCGCAGTAGTGGAAGGTATCGCAGATCTGCTTGTCCAGTTCCACCCGATCGGTCACCAGGATGAGCCTTGGGTTGGGAATCTCCGGATCGAGCGCCAGCGACTTCCCCAGCATCACCATGGTGAGCGATTTGCCGCTCCCCTGGGTATGCCAGACGATGCCGCCGCGCCGGTGGTTCTGCTCGTCTCTTTCGTGAGCCCGCTCCAAGGCGCTTTTCACTGCGCGGAACTGCTGGTAGCGGGCGATCTTTTTCTCACCCCCATCATAGACGATGAAGCGCCGGGTCAGATCCAGTAATCGGTCCGGACGGAACAAGGCATACAGGCAACGATCCTGTCCCGTCACCAGTCTCCGGCCCGGATCCTCCCGCAACCGGGCCGAATCCTCGCGCCTCCAGAAAAGCTTGGCCCGCTCCTCGTCCGGCAGGTGCGCGTTCACCAGGTGATCCAGTTCCGTCTCGTCGAAAGTTTCCTTCCACACCGACCAGAACTCCTTCTTCGTCCGGATCGTCGCATACTGGCCACCTTCCTTGTCGATGGCACCGAGAATCTGGGCGAACTGATACAGCTTCGTGATCCCGTCCTCGTGCTGGTTGCGCAGGTGCTGGACGATTCCCTTTTCCCGCTCGCCCGGGGGTTTGCACTCGATCACGCCCAAGGGTATGCCGTTCACGAACACCACGATGTCCGGTCGATACACCTCTCGCGAACCCGCGCGTTCGACAGCGAACTCCTCGGTGACGTGAAACACGTTCGCTTCCGGATTCTCCCAATCGATGTAGCGCAGGTCGAAGCTCCGCCGGTCGCCTTCCACCGTCTGGAGGAAGCTCTTCCCCAGCGAGAGCAGGTCGTAGATTTTCTCGCTCGTCAGCAGCAGGCTTTCGTAGGGGAGATTCGTCAGGGCGGCGACCGCGCCATCGATCGCCGTCTCGTCGAACGGATACTCGTGTCCCCGGTAGGAGATGCGATTCAGTTTCGGCAACTGCTCCCGCAGGACCGAAGTCAGCACCACCTGGGATCGCCGATTCTTGCGCCGTTCATTCGCTTCCGCCGGCGAGAGATAGCGGTAACCCAGTTTCATCAACAGCTCCACCGCCGGAATCTGGGAAATCATCCGCTCCCGGCTGTCCGGCCGTTCGTCGCCACCCTCGCCGTGATTGCTGTCGGTGTAGGAAATCATCGCTTCAGGCCCCTGCAACGCGTTGCAATTTCCCGGAGCAACCGGTTCCACCAATGATCGTGTTGCTCCAGTTTCCAGAAGGGCTCATTCTTCCAATTCGGCGGGAAACCCATTGCCGTGAGATCCACCTGTGGATGCGCCTCGATCAGGTCGGCGAGGTGCCCGTTCCAGTGTGTGTCAGGATCAATCAGTTGGAGCATTTCCCAGGTCACCACGGCCACCGAGTAAAAGCGCAGGGGATTGGGGACGGGTGGAGTGCGACTTCCGAACGCGGGTTGAATCGAAAACGATCGATTCCACAGACGGCTGTGATGGGCGCAAACGTTGCGGGTGTAGGTCAGTGCATGGAGCCACGATTCCAACTGCTGCCAGCCGAGCCCCATCCGCTTCGCGATTTTCTTTTTCCGGGATCGATCGGCCAATCCCTCGTAGATCCTTGAGATCGTTCCCATCGTGATCACCTCCGCAATCATCCAGGACGGAGGCAACTGTGGGCTGGTGTATTTGTTGAAATAGTGGTCGATGAAGACTTCTGAATGAGGTCGGCGGGGATTTCGGTTGAGTCCGAGATCCCGAGTCAATTTGCCGATGAATCCCTGGTGATCGAAAACGAGGCGTTGAGCCCCTGGCGATACCGGATTCGTGTTGAAGTGCACCGGATCGAGATACCAGTGGGGGCCGTGGGCGAGACTCATCTCAGTGGTGATGCAGCTACGCGTGGCCACTTCGATGCGTTCGATGGCATCCATCACCAGCAAACGAAGCTTCCGGTCGAAGGTGTAGAGATCGACGATCCGATCAAAGGTGATGCCGGGGTGAAACGGCTTTCCGGGATCACCGATTCTTTGGAAGGGATAGGAATAGGCCGTCAGGCGGTAGTACCCGATGTGTTCAAGTGTCCGCAGGGCAACCTGAGGATCCGGCACGAGCAGACCGCGAGATTCCAGTTTCTGCACCAGATCCGGCAGATTGGCGGCGGGCTTCCCGTAGTTCATCGCGCACCCCCTCCCGGGTTCGAGTTGACAGGGTTGGCTGGCTGAATCGACCCTGTTTGCTCGGTGGTACCGATTTTCAGATCTTGAGATCGGTACAAGAAAATACCCGCCCTGGTCCGCATCGTTGAGAGGCGTGGCGGGTGTGTTGCCTTGACTCTACGAGTACCGGATTCTTTGTCAACAAAAATAGCGGAGATGCCGCTTGCTTCTCTCGCTCTTCTGTTTGCGAAAAAACTCCGCAACCTGTTCCGGTACAAAAAGCTACCCGCCCTGGTACGCATCGTTGAGAGGCGTGGCGGGTTCGTTGTTATCAAGTTACGGAAAACTCCGGATTCCTCAATCGAATTCTCGCCGAACGGTACTGTTTTCCCGGTCGGTGGGGAATCGTCGGTACGTTCCGCCGATCTCCTGGACTTTGGCCGCGCCACCTTGGGAAACTGGCTCCACGACTCGTTCAGATTCTGAACATCAGATACCGGCACGCGCTCGAGGTTTCGGCCTTTCGCCCACGGGTTCGATAACCGAACACGTGGGGACGCGCACGATCTCACGTTTTCGGGCCGTGCGATTCCCTTCATGCGCTCGTGGAGATTTCGGCTTCGGATTCCGTGGGGGCGTCCGTTTCCTCGGGGTCAACGGTCAACCGCCATTCGCCGGTGAGGAGTTTCTGCATCAGGCCGCGCTTCTGTTCGCGGAAGGCCTCGAGTTGTCGCCGGAGCAGCGCGATCTCGCGCTCGCCCGCGTCGAGGAGAGTGGCGATGCGGCGTTGTTCTTCGAGGGTTGGGGGAATTCGGATCGAAAATTTCAGAAAATCCTTCGGCACAAAAATCAGCTTCTCCTTCACAACCCCGTTGCTGACCACGTAGGTCATGTGCCACATACGGGGCGTCCGGGAGAGCCAATCGAAAAACGGCATGTGGAGTTTGGCCGGATCCTTGGCGACGAAAATCGTGTATTCCTTGGAAACGCAGGCTCCCGCAAACTCCGGTTTCACCATTGCGAGAGCTCCATGGGAAACCTGGCGCTTCGAGATCAGGAAATCATTCGATTCGATTCGGTGAAGATCCTTCGTCTTGAATTCGTCGCCGCGAAACTCGCCACGGTCGAACAATCCGCCGGAACGGCGCCGAATGCTCACGAGTCGAAACTCCTTGTCAGGCGCCCACTCGATCGGACGCCAGACCTGTTTCAGCAGATCCCCCAACCGGCACTCCACCCACGGCTGGTCGCGGAACTCGGGAAAGCGGGTATCGCCGCTGAGCAGGCGCTGGCGCAGTCCGCGCTGGTGCCGCGTCCGCGCCCGGATCAGCCGCGTGATCGTCTCGATCCCCCGGTCCCAGGTGCCGAGGAGGGCGGCGATTTTTCGCTGCTCGGGAAGTTTCGGGAGCAGCGTTGGAAACTGCTTCAGCTGCGTCGAATTGATGCTCGCAAGATTCGTGGATTGTTTAGAACACGACTGAAAGTATGCCCTGCCCGCCGGGGAAGAGGTTTGATAGGCAAAGAATTGAGTGTCGAGGACGCGAGTATCCGGTCGAACAACAAAAAGGTGATTCTGATGGACACAGGGATCGATTTCGCCTTTCCAAATGGCGCCTCTTCCCAGTTTGTCGAAATCGCCTCCTTCGGTAAGCAGCACATCTCCTTTTCGAACGCGAAATCTTTCGACAGCTTTCTTCGGTACATCGATCTCCCGAATGTCCTCCAGATCAAAAAAGCCGTCCTGCACATTCGCGACCCGAAGAAATGGCATGCGGACAAACTCGCCCTTGCGATTTGAGCTTTTAGAAAGCCCCGTTTGAATCTCCGCGATGTCCTCAAGAGATACTTGGGGCCAATGGGCTTGGTTCTTCATCCCTTCAACCCCTCCATCTGTCGTTTCATCTCCGCCCGCACCTCGGCCAATTCCTTCTCGATCTCATCGATTTCAGCCTGAACCGCCGGCAGATCGACCGGTTCCTCCTCCTTAAAGGTATCGACATAACGCGGGATGTTGAGGTTGTATTCGTTCTCCCGGATCGTCTCAATGGGGACGCGGGCGGCGAACTTGTCGATGTCGGCGAAGCCGCGATAGGCGGCGACGATGCGGTCGAGATCGGATTCCCGGAGCCGGTTCTGGTTCGTGCCCTGCTCGAAGCAATCCTTCCCGCTGGCGTCGATGAAAAGCACGTCGGTGGTCTCCTTGCCCTTGTTGAACAGCAGGATCGCCGCCGGGATGCCGGTGCCGTAGAACAGGTTCGGCGGCAGGCCGATGACGGCCTCGACCAGGTTTTCCTCGAGGAAGGACTCGCGGATTTTTCCCTCCGATCCTCCTCGGAAGAGAACGCCGTGGGGCACGATGACCCCGACCTTGCCCGAGCCCTCGACGGCTGTCTCGACCATGTGACTGAGGAAGGCGTAGTCGCCCTTGCTCTTCGGCGGGATGCCGCGGTGAAAGCGGGCGTGCCGGTCGGAGGCGGCTTGGTCGGCGCCCCATTTGTCGAGGGAGAAAGGCGGATTGGCCACCACGATGTCGAACTTGATGAGTCGCCCCTCGTTGTCGACCAGCTTGGGCGTGTTGATGGTGTCGCACCACTCGATCCGGGCGCTGTCGAGCCCGTGGAGGAAGAGATTCATCCGCGCCAGGGCGTAGGTCTGATTGTTGTTCTCCTGGCCATAGGCTGAGAAGTTGTCGTTCCCCACCTCCTTCGCCACCCGGATGAGGAGCGAGCCCGAGCCGCAGGCCGGATCGCAGATGCGGTCGCCGGGCACGGGGTTGAGCAGGCGCGCCAGCAGGGTCGCGACCTCGCCGGGGGTGTAGAATTCGCCGCCCTTTTTCCCCGCGTCACTGGCGAAGCGGGCGATGAGGTATTCATAGACGTCGCCGATGATATCGACATTCCCCACCGTGGCCGGCCGGAGATCGAGATTGGCGAAATCCTCCAGCAGGTGCTTGAGCCGCCGGTTGCGGTCGCGGGTCTCGCCGAGGTGGACCTCGGAGTTGAAGTCGATCTTTCGAAACACTCCCTCCAGCTTGGCCTTGTTCTCGTCCTCAATGGCGTCGAGCGCCTCATTGATTCGTTCCCCGATGTTTTCGGCGTCGCGATTTTCGAAGAGGTGCTGAAAGGTGGCGTTGGCCGGAACGACGAACGGCTCGCGGGCGAGCCGGCGCTGGATCATGGTTTCGTCGCCGTCGAACTGCTCCGTCAATTCCTCGACCCGCTGGCGACGGACGTCGCTGAGGTATTTGAGGAAGAGCATGGTCAGGACGTAGTCCTTGTAGGTGGACGAATCCATGACCCCGCGGAAAGTGTCGCAGGCCGCCCAGGCGACGCGGTTGATTTCGTCTTTCCGGTTCTGGACCGGAGCCCGCCGGTTGGTGGTCGATTCACTCATGGATGGATGGAGAGAGGAAAAAAGGAGGTGTGGAAGAAAAGAGAGTAGGAAAGGGTCAGGTTCGCAGCAAGCCCCGCAGCACTTCCTGGCGGGCGGCGTAGAGTCGATCGGCGAGGTCGCGTTCGCGTTCCGCCAGATCGTGCATGCGGAGAAAGCGGTCCTGGGTTTCCAGAGACGGAACCTGGAGGGGCAGGTCGCGGAGCGTCTTCTGGGTGATCATGGGAATGGTGGTGCCGCTGGTATTGCTCTTCAGCCAGGACTGCGCGTGTTCGTCATTGATGGCCCAGGCGAGGAAGCCGGGCAGGATTTTTTCCGGGTCAGGGGTGAGGACATGGAAGCTGGCGACCGCCACCGTGCGCGGCTGGACCTCCTCGGTGATCAGGGTGGCTCGCAGCCGCGTCCCCCGCGCCATGAAAAGGACATCGCCGGGGACGAGGCAGTTCCGCTCGGGATCATTGATGTGCCGGGAGTCCACCCAGACCAGTCCCTCCCAATCGATCCGCTGCCGCTCGTCGATGTCCTTCCCCTGGATGACGTGAAACGCCCCGTCCGGCTCCGGATCGATCCGCGACCGGAACTGGTGTCCGGCGCGGATCGCGGAGGTGAAGTCGGCGAGAGGGGCGGTGTGCATGGACAGATCAGGAGTCCGTGATGGAGGGCCAGGTGAGGGCAATTTCCGTGCAAGCCGCCGCCAAGCTGGCGCGACGTTGCTGCGTCGACTGCGGAGCCGTGTAGATGTTCTGTGCGAAGACGTCGAAGACGAAGCAGTGGCGATGATTCGCGGTCATCCCGACAGGCGCATGCTGAGCCACATACTGATGCAGCGTCGTCGCAACCATCGCCGCCGCCTCATCGGAGAGCGGATACGATTTGTTGACGTAGAGCTTGAACGCTCCCAAGGGATTCCCGCGCCCGCGATAGACGAGTCCGAACTCGGGCCGGACACTGATCTCCACGCCATTGATGCGGAGGTGAGGAGCCTGTTCCGGACTCTTCGAGATGTCGTAGTCGGCCAACGGAAATGACTGAATTCGGGCCCGGAACTTCTGAAGTGCCGTCACGTTAAGGATCTTGTTTTCCGCATACCAATCAGTAGGCGCGTGCTGACCGCAGATGTCGATGATCGCGTCGCTGAGGATCGAAACCGCGTGATTCGGATCCGTCATGAATTCGGTCATCGGATCGAAGGAATCATTGTAGCGGTTGGTGATGAACTCCTTAGGGAATTTCTGCCCTTTCAGGATCGATGCCCGTTTCAAGGGATCGCTGGCATCGCGATATTTCGCGAGAGAGTTGACACTGATCCGAGGCGCGGTTCGCACTCGGGGTGGGGAGAGAACAAGGTTCGTTGACATGATAGCGGTTGCTTTGGTTCTTGTTGTTTTGGGTTGATTTCACCCCGCCGAACCGCCATCATGGTTTTCCACAACGTCCGATTTTGGCTCCGGCTGAATGAAGATGTGGGGCGTCTGGGCTAACGCTCGGCGCCCCTTTTCTGGGCGGCGGGCATCGTGCCAGTATCGCTGATACGCTAGTATATAGACCAGGATCAAGGGCCGGTCAAGTGGGCTGTTCCTAGTTATTTATTGCAAGAATCGCGATACTGCTACTTTTTAGTTGTTTGCGCGGTCGGTCTGACCTCCCAAGCGGGCGACTGATGATCAAGGGGGCTCATTCCGGCCTGCCCTTAATAGCCACAATGATGCGGGAAGCGGCAGGTGCTACTAGCTCCGAGAAGGATTAAAGCACCTCAGTGCATCTCGACCTCGGCCCGCAAATCGGCGTCGGGATCGTCTTCTTCCTGCACGAAATCCCGGGGCAGATAGCGCCGGGCCAGCACGGAGAACAGAATGGCCGCGCCCAGCATGGCGAAGGCGAAGAACAGGAAATACTGCACGCCGGTCAGCCTGGTGGTGCCGTCGGGATTTTCCATGAAGTAGTTCACCGCCATGGGGAGCAGATTCCCGACCGCCACGGAGACGAGGTAGAGGCACATGACCACCGATTTCAACCGATTCGGGGCCTGGGTGTAGGCGAACTCCAGCGCGGTGATGGAAACGAGAATCTCCGCCGCGGTCAGCAGCACATAGGCGAACACCTGCCACCAGATGCTCGGGGTCTGGCCGGCGGCGATGAGCGATTCCACCTGGGCGCAGACGATGAAGGAAGTCGCCGCGAGAAAGAGGCCGGCACCGATTTTTCGCAGCGGGGTGACCTTCATGAACCGCTCGGCGAAGGGGTAGAGGCCGTAGTTGAAAATCGGGATGAACAGCAGAACGAGGAAGGGATTCACCGCCAGCAATTGCCCGGGCTCGAGTTCGTAGCCGAAGACCACGCGATCCATGTCCTCGGCCTGCAGCACCCAGGAGGTCGCGCATTGATCGAACAATGCCCAGAACATCGACACCCCGAAAAAATAGAGCAGTCCGAGCCGGCGAATGAGGGACCAACCGTGCTCGATGAAGTCGCTCTTGAATTGCGGCCAGCCCGCGGCCGGGATGTGGACGAAGGTCTTTCGCCCCATCCAGAAGACGATGGTGGCCAGCACCATGAGCACGCCCGGCAGACCGAACGCGGCCCATGGACCGACATTCACCAGCAGTTTCGGGGTCAGCGCCTGGGAGATGACAGCCCCGAGATTGATGGAGAAATAGAACCAGGCGAAAACGCGGGCGAGCCGGAACTGGTTGGATTTGCCGAATTGATCGCCGACATGCGCGGAGACGCAGGGCTTGATGCCGCCGGCGCCGAGGGCGATCAGAGCGAGTCCGATAAATACCCCGGCGCGCGTCTCGTTCAGCGCCAGCGCGAAGTGGCCCAGGCAATAGACCACCGAGAGGATCATGATGGTCTTGTATTTACCCCAGAAGACATCGGCGAGGAACGAACCGAGCAGCGGCGTGAAGTAGGCGGCAAAGACAAAGAGGTGGGTCCAGTAGCTGGCCCGGGACTCGCTCATGGTCGCCAGTTCGCCATCGGGGCCGAGCAGGTGATGCACCATGAAGGTGACCAGCACGGCTTTCATGCCGTAGAAACTGAAGCGTTCCGCGGCTTCGTTCCCGATGATGTAAGGGATGCCCGTGGGCATGCCCCGGGTGGCGGCGGGTTTGGTGCGGTAGTGGGCCATGATCAGGACTGACCCCTAGCGGAAGCCGGGCCGAACGAAAAGAAAAAGTGACTTCCCGATCACGGACCTCGCCCGGCGCTTTCGCGGAAAAACAGCAAAAAAATAAGGCGGCCCGACTGACGCCTCCACAAGAAACCCCCGAAACTTGCAGACGCGATATACCAGTCGGACCGCCTCGAAAAAGCGGCGTTCGCGAAGGCGAACTGCGCGGATTTTGCCACAGACATCCGGTCGCGCAACCGGAAATTGAGAATTTTTCTTTTTCCGAAGCGGAGGTCTCAGAAAACCAGGCGCGTGCCGAAGCGCACCCCCTGGAAATCGGCGGGTTCGGTCTCCCCATTGCCGCCGCTGATGAAGGTGTAGCTCCAGTCGATGAACAGCGGCAGCGGCAGGAAGCGGATGTCGAGACCCGCGCCGCCGCGGGCCAGCATTTCCGACCCGTCGCCCACGAAGGCTCCCCCGCCCAGAAAAATGTAGGGAGCCATGCCGCCCTCATCGATCGGGAAACGCAGGGCGAAATCCATGGTGTAAGTCTGCCAGAGATCCCCGACCTCGGGATCCGCCCAGGCGCCCGAGAAGGAAACGCCGAGGTGTTCGTTGAAAAAGAAATCAAAGGAGAGGCCGCCGCCGGTGAGATTGTCGATCACCTTGCTGTCGGGACTCAGATACAGCGCGTAGGCGCTGATGTGCGATTCGGCGCGGTATTCCGTGATGTCGTATTCCGCATTGGCGGACGACAGAGAGAGCGCCGTCGCCACGAGCAGCGAGGAAATGATGGGGAGCGTCTTTTTCATGACCATGTTTGTGTTCTGGAAGCCGAATACTCGAAAGGCCGGGCGCGATTGGCAAGCGCAAAATCTTCAGCGCGGCGCCGGTGCCTCGGGCGAATGGTTCTCTAATTGCGGCCAAAAATCATGTGAGGCAATTTCAACTTTGCCGAAAGTCATGCGCTCCTTATTGCTTCCGGTGCAAGCCGCACTCGGGCACCCATCAGCAGGAGACGTGACGGGAGCGGTCGTTTGCCCTTGCGCCATGGTGGTCGTTCGACTTCGCCGCCCGGCCTCACGCGCCGCCTTGGCCAAATATCTGCTTATC
>CAYTNL010000080.1:0-31843 GCA_964439145.1 uncultured Verrucomicrobiales bacterium | reverse complement strand
AGCATTGATGCCAAGGCGGCCGCGTAGCCAAGGGGCCAATTTTTTGACGCTTACCGTACACCGTGCTGGCCGAGTCTTTCTCCTGAAGGCGACGATCCCGTATCACTCGGTATCGACTGATTCGTTCTTGCTCTTTTGTCTCATTCCGGATGGGTGCCCCGCCCGGTGTCATAGATTTTGGCTCAACTCGCCCCTTTCCAAACCGGTTGATAATTCTTGACTCGCCCTCGCAGCCTCCCTAACAAGGTCGTTTCGAAACATCGTTGCCCAAGATAATGACGACCATTCCCATGGAACCGGGAAGGCGACGCGGGCCAAGGATCGCCTCTTGGCCAGCAATTCTCGCCCTCAACTTGTTTGTGCTCGCTCCCCGATTGGCGCTGGGGCAGGCTCCCGATCCGCGCCCTTCCATCGCGCGGGATGCGAGCCCGCTGGTTTCGGCCCTCGAGGCCGAGCCTCGCGGTGGAGTCGAGAGCGAGTTGCCTCTCTCAGTCCAGCCCTTCGCGGGCGAAGGGGAAAGCGATCTTTTCGGGCAACAGCGGATACTGATCGATCTTCCGGTCTACGATCCCTGGACTCTTTCCGCGGATGTCGGCGTCCTCCATACCGACAACGTGGCACTCTCCCCGATCAATGAACTCGAGGACACCTACGTCCGGTTGGCGAGCGGTATCTCCTTCGACCCGCAACTGGCTCCAGACCTTTTCGGACATGTCCACCTGACCCAGGCGTTTTACCTCTACGACCGCTTCGACGTCCTCGATTTCGATTTCCTGGAAACCGGCATCGGTTTCAACTATTACCCTGCCCCCACCCGCACTCCCCTGGACCTGTTCCTCGCCGATGCGCGGATTTTTCTGGACTATGGCTACGACCGGACCTCCGAACCAGGCTTCGGAAGCCCAATCTTCGACAATCACGCCCTCCTCGCCGGCTGGCAGCGATTAGTCCCCGTAAACCGCTCCCAGATACTCATCCTGGGGTATACCGCCGACCTCAGCCTCGACGCCTCCTCGGACCTCCCCCGCCGCCACGAACACATCCTCTCGGCCGCCTACCGGGTCCAATGGTCACCCGAGATATTCACTACCCTCGCCTGGCAATCGGCCTGGCACGATTACTTTGCCTATGGGCGGGAAGACTGGAATCACGGGCTCTCCTTCCTGGCCGAATGCCACCTGAGCGACCGGGCCACCCTGTATGCATCGGTATCCTGGCTGCACAACGCCTCGAATTTCGATGTCTTCGACTACGAGCGTCTCGACTTCGGTGGCCTCATTGGCGTCCGAGTCCCCTTCGGGGGAAAACGACAGGTGACAGCGCCGACCGGCTGGCCCTCAGCGCGGCATCACATGACTCCGGTGTTTGCGAAATGAAAACGAGACCTTCCCTTCCCCGGCTACTCATGGCCCTCATCGTCGTGGCGATATTGCCCCACGCGGGAGAGGCTCGCGAGGTGGTCGAGATCACGGAGCGCAGCGAGCGCCGCATCGAAGGACCGGCCACGGTGCGGCTCGGCAACGGGGTGGAGATCAGGCTGGGATCGGGAGACTCCGGAGTCATCGCCTACGATCCCGGCGCCAATTTCTTCAAAGTGGCGGGATTGTCGGGGACCATGACCGTTAAGAGGCTGGGGAGACTGGGCGAGAAGCAGTGGCTAAAGGGTGGCGAGATGATGTTCGGTGACCCGCGTGCCACGTCGCTGCCGGGTGTGGTGAAGTTTCATCTACCCACCTTCCTGGCGACCAGTCCCGCACTACGGGAGGCAATGCGTGGAGACGACCCGGCCTTTCCACCGGGTCGCAACACCTCAATGCCCGGGACCATGAGCGGAGGGGAGCGCCGGAGAATGGCCATCGGCAGCGCGATCATCAACAATCCCGAGATCGAGCCGCTCGACGAGCCCACGGGAGGCCTGGACCCGAAAGTCCGGGAAGAGATCCTGCGAGCCCTGCGCGATCAGATGAAGGATCTGGGAAAGAGAATCACGGTCGGAACACCCCTGGTGGTCGAGGGACCGGGATCGCAACTGGTGTTCGCGCCGGTTTTCGACCTCCCCGCGTCCGGTGATATGGACGCTCGAGCGGTTCCCCACCCCGACGATGATATCAACAGAGATGGGATGATCAATCGACAGGACTACGCAGACTGGAGGAATGCTTTTAGAGAGTCGGCGGTTCTGGGAGAAGACGGAGACTTCAATCCTGATGGTGTGGTCGATGCGGGCGACTACACGGTCTGGCGCAATGCGTCGCCCGATCACTTCCCCACCAGACCCGATCCCGTCCCTTCCTCGGACCTCTTCGCCATCGATTATACCAATCGTAATCAGCTGGCTGCTGAAGGGAATTCAAATGATCGTTTCAACCCGGTGATTCCCACCTACCAGATCGAGGCGTTCACCCAACTGAAGATCCCGGAGTCCCACGGCTTCGATACTCGCTTCCCCGCGTCAACGTCGAGAGGAATCCCCACCCTGCCCGACGGAACCGATGTTTTCCCCGATTCACCCCCGGTGGGAGGCATAGGGGTCTCGTTCCCTGTTCAACCGGGAAGCGGCACTAACTACCTGATCGATTCCACCTCGGTGATCGAGGTCAACCGCGTCCTGACTGCCAGCTACCCCACGCTTGCCGCCACCAACCTGGGCTTTTTCCGCACCTACGAAGCCAACGGCAACCTGCTCGTCACCGGCGCCGTCGATGACTTCACCAACGCCGGAAACACCTACGCGAGCCTACTCTTCCAATCATCCGGCAACCTCGATCTCGACAACGCTGTCGTCGATACCACCAACGCCAGTTTCGTCCCGATCGCTCCGGGCATCGGATTCCAGACCACGGGGGGCAACCTGCGCGTGGTCGATAGCACCATCAACGCCCCCAACAATGTCGGCATCCTGCTGGACAACCGTTCCGGCGGCTCTCTTTTGGTCGAATCATCGACTCTGGTCTCCGACCGCGCGGTGACCGTGTCGAACCAACTCGACGAGAACAATCAACCCACCAACGGAACGGTCACTCTGCGAGGTGCCGACATCGACGCTCCGCAACAAGTCAATCTCCAGTCCGGTGGCGATCTCGAAATCACCGACAACGGTGCCCCGACCACTATCGACGGCAATTCCATCCTCGCCCAGTCCTTCTCCGGCGGGGTCCGCGTCGCGAGTTCCTCCGATCTCAGCGCACTGACCGACCTCATTATCCAGGCCAGTTCCAACGGTGACGTCGCCATCGACAACTCGACCCTCCAGGCCGGCAACCAGTTGCTCATCGAGGCGATCCGCCCAAACAATCCCCTCCTGCGCATCGATGGCTCGACCCTGCACGCCAACGTCATCCGCGCCCGCGCCCTCGGCAATGGCGCCGTCGTTCGCGTCAACGCAGCGAATCTTACCGCGATCACCCAGCTAAACCTCTTCGCCGACGGAGCCAATTCCCTGCTCCATTTTACCGGGAATACCACCCTGACCTCGCCAGTGCTGAATCTCGCCGGGCAGGAGGTTCGCATCGACTCCGGAGCCTCGGTAACGACTTCGACCGCCCCGAACGTCTTCACCGATCAACCTAATTACAACCAGGTCGGCTACGGCAGTTTCTCCCAGCCGCCCAACACCCAGCCCTACAACAGCCGGCCGGGTTTCTAGTGATCCGTCAGCACACGCTACCCTGCCTACTCGTACCTTTTCAAGATTGGGTATCATGAAGGCGAGCGAATAAGTTCTCTTACCAGGTTGTCGGATGCCGAACGAGTTCCCGTGGAGGGATTGATCCATACATGGAGGTAGCTCGCCGCCAACAAGGTGATCAAAGCCGAAGCGATGTATCTGGCCGACGAATCCTGGTCCGCGACCAGGTCCGGGCGGTAACCAGTATCGGCGTGACCGCGCAACTCCGCGCTCATCAAGCCAGTGAGCGACGAAACCAACCGCACTGCAGCGTCGAGAATCGGTTTACTGCAATAGTCATTCTGATATTCTCTACTCGGCCGGGGAACGCCGGGCACACACCTTGTGGAGTCCCCGGGACAATCTCTCCCATTATTGGGAATTCGATCCCGCCCACCGAAACGCTTTGGAGAGTTCCCGAAACGCTTTGGGTATCCATAAAAGCTCTCTCGGGAGCTCCCGAAACTCCCTTGGGAGTCTCCAAAATGCCATCGGAGGCGGCATCTGCCGAGGGACTGGTGCTCGTGACGCTCTGGTATTCAACAAGTTGAGCAGGCGTCGGCCCGCCGAAGGCCATTTCGCGACCCAAGATGATTGGGTCAGGGACTCAACAGGGTTGAATCGCTGCCACCGCCCGGATGACATTTCCCGGTCAGCCAGCGCCTGGAAGCCTCAGGCGCGGTGGCCGTGAGCCACATAGACCGTGCTGGCCGAGTCTTTCTCCTGAAGGGGATTGTAGAAGGTGACCACGTGGGAGTCGCACTCGGGGAAGACTTTCCGCAGGGAGCTGAAGAATCTCTCCTCCGGCGGGTCGTCGGACCACATCGCGAAGATGCCTCCGGGATGCAGTCGGGTGGCGAGTCGTTTCAGCCCCTCGGGCTGGTAGAAGGCGGCGTGAGTCTGGTGAAGCAATTTGTCGGGCGAGTGATCGATATCCAGGAGGACGGCGTGGAATTTCCGCCCGGCATCCCCGGGGTCGAAGCCGCACCCCTCGTCGACGCCGAGGGCGAGCCGGAAGAAATCTCCGTGGACGAAGCGACACCGGGGATCCCGGGTCAGCTCCGGACCGAGGGGAACGAGGCCCTGTTGGTGCCACTCGATGACCGGCTCGAGGTAGTCGATGACGAGGAGCGAGGCGAGCGCGGGATGCTCGAGGGCGGCCCGGGCGGTGTAGCCGAGCCCGAGCCCGCCGACAACCACATCGAGTCCGGCGGCTTCGGGAAAGGCGGTGGCGGCGGCCTCCAGCCCCAGTCGGGAGAGGGCCTGCTCGACCTCGGTGAAGAGGCTCGACATGAGGTACTCGTCCCCGAGGATGATCTCGTGGATCTCCCGATTCTGGAGGGAAAGGAGACGACGCCGACGCAGGATCAGTTCGCCGAGTGGGGTCTTGCGGTAGTCGAGCTCTTCGATAGGGATGGGTGGGGTTGGTTTCACCTCCCCTATACACCGGTCCGGGGCAAAACCCCATCGCGATGCTTCGTGCCACCGGATTTGCGAAATTCACGGCAGGGGGATGGCGGCGAAGGCGCGTTGACAAGAACCGGGGAAGCGGTCCATTGCCTCTCCCCGTTTTTGCCCGCTCCCCTCGCCGCATGTCCGACGCCCCCCTCAGTCCCGCCCAGCTCGCCAAGGAAATCGCGCGGCGCCGCACTTTCGCGATCATTTCCCACCCGGACGCGGGCAAGACCACGCTCACGGAAAAGCTCCTCCTCTACGGCGGCGCCCTGCAACTGGCGGGCAATGTCACGGCGCGGAAAAACGAGCGCGCCACGGCCAGTGACTGGATGGAAATGGAGAAACAACGCGGCATTTCCATCTCCTCCACCGTGCTGCAGTTCGAGTACGGCGACGCCTGTGTGAACCTGCTCGACACGCCTGGGCACCACGATTTCTCGGAGGACACCTACCGGGTGCTGGCCGCCGTCGACTCCGCGGTGATGGTGATCGACGCGGGGAAAGGGATCGAGGCTCAGACGCTGAAGCTGTTCGAGGTCTGCCGTCGGCGCGGGGTGCCGATCTTCGTGTTCATCAACAAGCTAGACCGTCCCTCGCGCCCGCCGCTGGAGCTGATCGACGAGCTGGAGACGGTGCTGGGCCTACCACCGGTGCCGCTGACCTGGCCGCTGGGCGACGGGCCGCGGTTCCGCGGAGTCTATGATCGGGAGAGGAACGAGGTCTGCCTGTTCGAGCGCACCCGTCGCGGCGCCTTCGTCGCGCCCATCCAGGTGCGCGATCTGCATGACGAGGCGGTGCGCGAGGCGCTGGAGGAGGATCTCCACGAAGTCGCCAAGCAGGAGATCGAGCTCCTCGACGGGGTGACCGAGGAGCTGGACATGGAAGCCGTGCTCGCCGGGAGGCAGATGCCGGTCTTTTTCGGCAGTGCCATGAACAATTTCGGCGTTCAGCACCTGCTGGAGCGCTTCATCGCCCTGGCGTCCGAGCCGGCACACCGGATGTCGAACGACGCGCCGGTGGAGCCGACCCATACCGAGTTCTCCGGGTTCGTCTTCAAGATCCAGGCGAACATGAATCCCAAGCATCGCGACCGGGCCGTCTTCATCCGCATCGTTTCCGGCGCCTTCGAGCGCGACATGCAGGTGCTCAATCCGCGCACCGAGAAACGCGTGCGTTTGTCGAACTCCCAGCGGCTCTTTGGCCAGGATCGCGAGACGCTGGACCTGGCGGTGGCGGGCGACATTCTCGCGCTGGTCGGCAACAACGATTTTCTCATCGGCGACACCCTGACGACCGACTCGGGCATTCGCTACGATGAGATGCCGCGTTTCACTCCGGAGTGTTTCGCCTACATCCTCAACAACGACACCGCCAACTACAAACGCTTCCGGGCCGGGCTGGACCAGTTGCTGAAAGAGGGCGTCGCCCAGGCCTACGATCTGCACAACAGCCACCAGCGGGTGCCCCTGCTGGGCGCGGTGGGTCCGCTCCAGTTCGAGGTGCTGAAGGCGCGGCTGGAGAGTGAATACCGCGCCGATTGCCGGATCGAGTCCGCCCCCTGGGGACTGGTGCGCTGGATCCGTCCCAAGGCGAGGGACAAGGCCAGCGGCTACAACGCCAACGACGCCCCCGCCGTGACCCTGCCAAGCGACGGCGCCCTGGCGCGCGATTCCGAGGGCCAGTGGGTCGCCCTGCTCGCGGCCGAATGGCAACTGCAACTGTTCACCGACCGCAACGAGGGACTGGAGATCCAGCCCTATGCGTTTGATTAGGAAATGCGCGGGCGAGGCGGAGTGTGGTAATTATAATAATTTTATTTGAAGCATTGTCTGTCCAGAGGGATCGTATCCCGAATGAGTCGCTGGGCTTTGATTGATTACGAAAATCTGGGCAGTTTGGAGAAGGTTCCGCTGGAGCGCTACGAGCGCGTTATCGTCTTCCGCGTTCCCAAGAATCCAGCCATCAAGTTTGGGCCGGCCCACGGGGACAGCCGCGTTTCGCTGGAGATCATCGCGCTCAGTAGTTCCGGTCGGAACAACCTCGATTTTCATCTCGCTCTCTACCTCGGGCGCTATCACGAGATCGCCCCTGAAAACGTGGAGTTTCATGTGATCAGCGGCGACAACGGATTCGCCGGCCTGGTCGAGCATTTGAACGGGCTCGGGCGCCAGGCCAAGCAGGTGGCGTTGCTTACCGACGCATTGTTGAAGAAAAAGCCCAAGGAAACGGCGCCATCCCCGCCACCGCTCAGCCCGGGCGGGCAGGCCGCGATCACCGTGCTGAGATCTCTCGAAAACGCGAAGCGCCCGAAGAAAAAGGACAAGCTGGTGAATTTCATCACCTCGCACACCCGGAATCTGGAGCCGCCGACGAAAGCCGGAAAGATCTATCAGGAGTTGGTGAGGGCTAAGCTGATCGCCGAGGAGGCTTCGGAGAAGATCGATTACATGCTGCCTTCCTGATCTCTCTTCGGCATCCCGGCGGGCGGGCGCGTCTCCGCCATTGTCAGGCGGCGACGTTTTCGTGACGATGTGGGGAAGATGCGGTTCCTGCTCCCCTATTTCCTGGCCCCTCTCGCGCTGTCCCCGGTGGTGATGGCGGATGACGCTGAGGCCCCCGTCCTGCTCCGCAGTTTTCAGGCGGTGGAAAAAGCCTGGCCCCCGTTCGCCGACGGGCGTTTCGATCCTCTCCCGGGGGAAACCATCGCCTTCATCGGCGGCACCAACACCCTGGATCTGGACAAACACGGCCATCTCGAGGCGCGTATCCACCTGGCATGGCCGGAGCGCGAGCTGAGGCTGCGGAATCTCGCCTGGCAGGGCGATGTGCTGACCCACCACGCGCGGCCGCGCTATTTCTACACCGAGCAAGGCGACACCCAGCCCGGCAGTGTGCCGGACTCGCGGGAACGCACGGAACCGGGCATCATCTTCCTCGCTTTTGGCAAGATGGAATCGCTCCCCGGCGGCGGTTGGTCGGCCGACGCCTACCGGGAACTGGTCGCCCAACTCGGCACCCTCACCGGTCGGCTCGTGCTGGTGGCCCCGACACCTTTCTACCCGGTCGGACCGGCCAAAGCGGAGACCGACGCCCGCAACGAGCGTCTCGCGCGGGTTGTCGCCGAGATCCGCGCCATCGCCTCGGAGAACGGCGCCTTGTTCGTGGATCTCTTCACCCCGCTGCGGGAAACGCTCGACCCCTCGCTGTCGGGCAACGGCATCCACCTGACCGACGCCGGTCACCGGGAAATCGCCCGCCAGATCGCCGCCCAACTTTCTTTTCCCGAAGTTTCCGCGTCCGGGGATCACGCCGCACTCTCCGAATCCCTGCGCCTGGCCATCGAGCGCAAGAATCTCCTCTGGCAGCAATATTACCGTCCGTCGAACTGGGCTTTCCTTTTCGGTGATCGCCAGCACGTCCCGGCCTCGCGCGACCCGGTGGAGCGCGGCGAACGCTGGTTCTTGCGCGAGATCGACTCGCTGCCGGGATTGATCGCCGAGGCCGAGGCGGACATTCACCGCTACGCCCGCGAATCCTCGACGGACCCCCGACAGACGAAGCCATGAGCCGAGCCTTTTTCCCCTTTTCCCCGCGAATGCTTGCTGCCTGCGCGCTCGTCGCGTCCGGCAGCGTGTTCGCCATCAGCCCGGACAATCCCCCCGCCGCCGACAACTCGGTCGAGGCGGAGAGGGCCGCCTTCCAGGTGCACGAAGATTTCGAGGTGACGCTGTTCGCCGACGAATCGCTCGGCATCGCCAATCCGGTGGCCGTGCAGTGGGATCCCCGCGGTCGTCTCTGGGTACTCTGCACCCTGGCCTACGCCCAGTTGAAACCGGGCGAACGTCCGGACGACAAACTTTTCCTCCTCGAGGACAGCGACGGCGACGGGAAGGCGGATCGCTCCACCGTGTTCGCCGACGGCCTCAACATGCCCATGGGTTTCGCGCTCGGCAACGGGGGCGTCTGGCTGGCGCAGGACACCGAGTTGCTGCATCTGCGGGACACCGACGGGGATGACCGGGCCGACATTCGCGAGGTCGTTCTCACCGGATTCGGCAACGGCGACACCCATCAGAACATCAGCAATCTGAAATTCGACGCCGGGGGGTTTCTCTACTTCACCCAGGGCCTGCACGCCCACTCGCAGGTGGAAACTCCCTGGGGTGTGGCCCGCGGCGACACGGCGGGTTTCTGGCGGTTCAATCCGCGGACGACGCGGCTGGAGCCCTTCGGTTTTCCCTCGATGACGAGCCAGAATCCCTGCGGTGTGGCCCTGGATCGCTGGGGCGCGCTCTTCATCAAGAGCAACGGGCCGCATCTCTGCTTCGCCACCCCGGCCTTGATCCCGACCACCCATTCGCGCGAGCTGATGGTGTCCGGCCAGGTCGGCCAGACGCCGGGCAAAAGCATGGGCGGCGCCGTGGTGGAGTCGGCCCATCTGCCGGACTGGATCCAGCATCACGCCATCATCGCCGGCTACTTCGCGCGCGAAGTCTCGGCGATACCCCTGGTGGAGGAGGGCTCGGGTTTCGCGGTCTCGACCCCGATCCGGCTCATCTACGGTGGGCACCCTAGCTTCCGCCCGGTGGATGTGATCCAGGGTCCCGAGGGCGCCATCTACGTGGCGGACTGGTTCAACCCGGTGATCAACCACTATCAGGTCAGCCTCCGCCATCCCGACCGCGACTATCGCCACGGCAGGATCTGGCGCCTGGCGGCGAAAGGTAAGCCAGGCGGGAAAGTCCCCGATTTGACGAAGCTGAGCCTCAACGGGCTATTCGATCATCTGCGTTCCGGCGAGCGCTGGATCCGTGATCAGACGAGGCGCCTGCTCTCGGATCACACGAATGCGACCGAGGTGGCTGAGGCACTGACGGCATGGATCGATACCGCGCTGACTGCCGAGGCACCGGCCGACCAGCTCGCCCTCGTGGAGGCCGCCGGGGTGCTGGAATCCCGCGGGCTCGTGCCGCCGAAAATACTCGACCGCCTTCAGGCATCGCCCAACCCGCGCGTCCGCGCCGTGGCGGCGAGGATGATCGGGCGCGCCGTCGAGCCGGTGCCCGACGCGGACAAACGACTGGCCGCGCTGCTGGCGGACGCGCATGCCCGGCCGCGACTGGAAGCCGTCGTCGCCTGCGCCAACCGACCGGGGGCCGCATCGATGCAACTGGCGCTCACCGCCCTCGACGCGGGCCCGACGGATCGCTACCTCGATTACGCGCTCAGTCAGGCGGTGTTCGCGTTGGAGGAGGGATGGAAACCGGCGTTGGAGGCGGACCTCACCTTTTTTGGCGAGCCGCGGCGCCTGGCCTTTGTCCTCGAAGCCATCGGGGGGGAAAGCGCGGCCGGATACGCCCGCCGAGCCCTGGAGGCCATGCCCGAGGACGGCGAACGCTCCCGCCTACTCGCGGTGTTGGCGCGGTTCGGGAACACGGCGGACCTCGGCGGGGCTTTCACGGAGGGCTTCGCGGCCGGAGACACCCGGCTGCTGGAGGTGGTGGCGGAGGCCTCGGAAACGCGCGGCATCAAGCCGGGCGAGCCACTCCAGGCGGCGCTGGAAAGCCTGATCTCGGACGGGAATACCCGTCTCCTCGGTCTGCGTCTGGCCGGGCTTTGGAAAGTGGCGGGACTCGACGAGGTCATCCAAGCCCACGCCTACCCGACAGCCGATGCCCCCGCCGCCGTCGGGGCCGCCGCCCTCCGCGCGCTGGCGAGCATTCATGGGCAGGCGGCGGTCGACAGGATCCGGCCCTATCTCGCGTCGCAGCATCCCAGGACGGTCCGGCTCGCCGCGCTGGACGCGCTGGCGCTCGCCGATCCCGGGACGGCGGCCGAAGCGGCGCTCAGCCTGGCGGAATCCCCGGACCGGGACGCGGCGGATTACCTGACGCCGCTGCTGAGCCGTAGCGGGGGAGCCGCGGCCCTGGCCGATGCTCTCGAAAAGGCCGGTCGGTCTCTCCGCCCCGAGATCGCCCAGGGCGCCCTGGCATTCCTCAACCAATCCGGTCGCTCCGACGCGAGGCTGACCCCGATCCTGAACCGCGCCGCCGGCATCGAATCGGCCGCGCCGGACTACGATCCCGCGCGCGTCGAGCGCATCGTCGCCTCGGTGCGGTCGGGGAAAGGCGATCCGGCGAAAGGGCGGGAGGTTTACCTGATGGCCCAGCTCAGTTGCGTGGCCTGCCATCGCATCGGTGATGCCGGCGGCGTCATCGGCCCCGCGTTGACCAACGTGGGCGCCGGGATGCCGCTGGATCAGATCGTGGAATCGGTGTTGTGGCCCGACCGGCAAATCAAAGAGGGATTCCAAGCCGTGTCCCTGACCACCCGCGACGGCCGGGCCGTCACCGGCTATCTGGAGCGCGAGGACGAGAACCTGATCTGGTATCGCAACACCACGACCCCGTGGATCCTGCCGCTGGAGAAAGCGGAGATCGCCGAACGCCGCGGCCTGCCCACTCTGATGCCGGCGGGATTGACGCATTCACTCAGTGACGAGCAGTTTCTCGACCTCATCGCCTACCTCGCCTCCCTCAAAGGGTAGCGATTTTCAGAGTGTCATCCCGCCCGTCATCTGGCAGTATCCGGACTCATGAAGCTCTCCCATTTACTCACCGCGCTGCTACTCACCCAATTCCCGGGCCACGCTCTCGAGCCGACGAAGAAGGATCTCCCCTACGGCAAGGAACGACCCGAGATCCAGGCGCTCGATATCTACCTGGCCCAGTCGGAAACGCCGGTCCCGGCCATGATCTATATCCACGGCGGCGGCTGGCGCGCGGGTTCGAAAAATCAGATACCCGGCATCCTCGCCAAGGGCGTGGCCGAGGGCCGGTTCTCGGTGGTATCGGTGGAATATCGGTTCACTGACGTGGCGATCCATCCGGCCCAGGTGAACGACTGCGTCCGCGCGGTCCAGTTCGTGCGCCAGCACGCGGCGGAGTGGCGCATCGATCCCGAGCGCATCGGGGTCACCGGCGGCTCCGCCGGCGCCCATCTCTCGCTCTGGGTGGCCCTGGCCGATGACGCCGCCGATGCCGACTCGGAGGATCCCGTGGCCCGCCAGTCCTCGCGCGTCTCCTGCGCCGTCGGGTTCGCGGGGCCCACGGACTGGAGCCTGCTGGCATCCATCGACCATCAGCACCCGGCCTACCGACAACTACTCGGCTACGAACCCGGCACGCCCGCCGGGGAGATGTCGGCCGAGCTGAAGACGAGCGTCTCCCCCATCAGCCACGTTTCCCAAGACGATCCGCCCATCCTGCTCGTTCACGGCGACGCCGACGACATCGTGCCCATCGAGCACGCCCGGCGGCTGGACGCGAAACTCGACGAAGCGGGTGTGGTCTCGGATCTCCACGTGGTCGAGGGCGGCGAACACAACGTCGCCGGTGCCGGCGGCGAAGCGGTGGCGGAGAAAGTGACCGCCTTTCTGAAAAAGCATCTCGCCATCGGGGAGTGACGGCTCAGGCTAGCCGCCAGGTGAGCGGAAGATTCATGCCGACGGGCAGGGGCGTGACGGGACCGGCCCCCGTCTCGAGAATCACCGACTCGGACGGCGCCTTTTCCATCACGAATCGCCGAGCCGACGGCTCGAACCCGTAGAAGACCGGGCCGTTCAGACAGAGGAATCGCTCGAAGGCCAGACGGCCGTCCGGGCTGCCCAGATCCACTCCCCCCTCCTCGAAACCCATCGCGTAGAGCTGCGGGGCGCAGCCGCCGGTGAAACAGCCCGCCGCGCAGCCGCATTCGGTGGCTTTGACCGTGTGCGGGGCGCTGTCGGTGCCGGCGAAAAATTTCCCCTGCCCCGCTTCGGCCACCACACCGCGCAGGGCCGCGCGATCCTCGTCGAATTTCACCACCGGCAGACAGTAGAGATGATACTTCAGGCCCTGAATGAGGTCGCCGATGGTGTAGAGGAGGTGCTGGGGGGTGATCGTCGCGCCCACACGATCCGGAGCCTGACGCACGAACTCGGCCGCTTCCGCCGTGGTGATGTGTTCGCAGACGATCCTCAGCCGAGGGTGCGTCTCCACCAGACGCGCCATGAACTCGCGATAAAAGAGCGACTCCGCGTTGTGGCCGGCGGCGAAATAATCGGCCCCGCCGAGTCCGTGCCGCTCGCCATGCACACAGAGGACAACGCCGTTTTCCTCCATCGCGCGCAGGACCTCGCCGCCGAGCAGCGCCTCCATCGGGACGCCGTGCTCGGCATTGGTGGTGCCGTGGGGGGGATAATACTTCGCCGCCTGGAGAAGACCCGACTCCGCGCCCGCGGCGATCATCTCCGGCGTGGTCTCCCGGGTGAGATAAAGCGGAACGATGAGACGCTCGAAGCGGTCCGCCCCGGCGGCCAGCAGCTCGGCGGCGTAGTTTTCGATGGACCAGCTGGCGGCCGTGTTGTCCCCGCGCACCCTCGAGACCGGGGGCTTGGTGTTCGGCATCGCCAGCGCGCCGGCGCAGCCCATGTCGAGATGGGCCCGGAGGTAGGCGGGCACCGCCGGTCCCTGTCGGAAATGGGTGTGAAGATCGAACCACTGGGGCAAGTCGAGATTCATGCCCACACATAGCGCGGAGGACGGGACCTTCCAAGCGATGATGCGACACTTTCCGCCACTTGCGGCTTGAACTTCGCCCAATCGGGGCGACAGGGGGCGCGCGCAGACTGGCTGGCGGGCGAACAACGGGATTGGATCAACTGGATCGTTCCACGAGCGCGGCGGCGGGACCCCCACTGGGCAACCGAACCCTTCCGGCGATCAGGCTATGTTCGCCGGAGTCAGGCTTGAACCCGACCATTGGCGGGGTGTCGTGTCGGCAATCCGCTCTTTCTACCCATCATGTTTGATCTCTTTCGCAAAAAGAACGGCAACTACAAGGACGACATCCTTTCCGGTCTCACCGTCGCGCTCGCGCTGGTCCCCGAAGCCATCGCCTTTTCCTTCGCCGCCGGCGTCGATCCGCTCATCGGTCTCTGGGCGGCGGTGTTCATGGGCTTCATCACCGCCGCGGTCGGCGGTCGTCCCGGCATGATCTCCGGAGCCACCGGCGCCATCGCCGTGGTCGCGGGCAAGGCCGTCATCCATGGTGACCAACTCGGCGACGGTCTCGGGCTCCAGTATCTCTTCGCCGTCATCATGCTCGCGGGAGTCATCCAGATCACTTTCGGCCTGCTGAAGCTCGGCCGGTTCATCCGGCTGGTGCCGCATCCGGTGATGATCGGTTTCGTCAACGGCCTCGCCATCGTCATCCTCATGGCCCAGTTCCCGTCCTTCCGCGATCCGCTCTCGGGCGAATGGCTCGGCGGCCAGCCGCTCGCCGTCATGATCGGGCTCGTCGCGCTGACCATGGTCATCATCCAGTTTTTCCCCAGACTGACGAAAGCCGTGCCCTCCTCCCTCATGGCCATCATCACCGTGGGCCTGATCGCCTTCTTCTTTTTCAAGGACACGGCCACGGTGTCGAACGTCCTCGCCCAGGCTCCGGGCAATCCCGAGGGACGACTTTCCGGCTCCTTCCCCCTCCCGGCGCTGCCTACGGGCATCGACTGGGCCGGCGAGTGGGGCTTTCTCCTCAAGACCGCCTTCATCATTGCCATGGTCGGGATCATCGAGTCGCTGATGACGCTTCAGTTGATCGATGAAATCACCGAGACGCGCGGCCAGGGGAACCGCGAATGCGTCGCCCAGGGCGGCGCGAATTTTCTCTCCGGCCTCTTCGGCGGCATGGGCGGTTGCGCCATGATCGGCCAATCGCTCATCAACCTGAAGTCCGGCGGGCGGGGCCGCACCTCGGGTATCACGGCGGCACTGGCTCTCGCCTTTTTCATCATGATGGGCGGACCCGTGATCGAGCAGATCCCCATCGCAGCCCTGGTCGGCGTCATGTTCATGGTCGTCATCGGCACCTTCGAATGGTCGTCCCTGCGGACCTTCGGCAAAGTCCCCTTCTCCGAGATCATCGTCATCGCCGCCGTCACCCTGGTGACGGTGTTCCTCCACGACCTCGCCACCGCGGTGTTCGTCGGCATCATCCTCTCGGCCCTCGTGTTCGCCTGGGAAAGTTCGAAGCACGTCTACGTTCGGGTCGAAAAGGAGACGGAGGACGAAAAGATCTATTCCCTCGAGGGCCTGCTCTATTTCGGCTCGGTGCGCGATTTCTCCGACCACTTCCAGGCCAAGTCCGACGTGCCCAACATCGTCATCGATTTCGGCCACGCCCGCGTCTGCGACATGTCGGGCCTGGAGGCCATCAACGCCATCGCCGAGCGCTACCGCCAGGCCGGGAAACACCTGCGCCTCCGTCATCTCTCCGCCGACTGCCGCCGCATGCTGGAGAAAGCCGGCGCCATGGTCGATGTCGAGGTCCTGCCCGACGATCCCGCCTATTCGGTGGCGAACCTGCGCCGCGAGGCGAAGTGATCACGCCAGCCCGCTCCGCACCATCAGGGCCGTGAGACCCGGGTCCCGGCCCATGAACTCGCGGAACAGCTTGGCGGCGTCCTCGGAGTTGCCGCGGCTGAGGATCTTGTCGCGGAACTCGCGTCCCACCTCGGGACAGAGCACCCCGCCCTCGGTGAAACGGGTAAACGCGTCCGCGTCGAGCACCTCGGCCCACTTGTAGCTGTAATAGCCGGCGGCGTATCCGGTGGCACTGGAAAACAAATGCCCGAATCGCCTCACCATCGTCGCCGGTTTCGTCTTGAGCCGGATCTGGTAGTCGGCCAGCAACGAGTCCATCAGCTCGTCGAGATCGCGGCCCCGGTGCGTGCCGTAGTGGATGTGCAGCTCCAGATCGAGCTTTCCAAAAGCCAACTGGCGCATCATGGCGGTGGCGGAGCGGTAATTCCGCGCGTCGATCATTTTCTCAAACAGCGATTCCGGGATGGCTTCGCCGGTCTCGTAATGCCGGGCGAACAGGTCGAGGCTGACGCGTTCCCAGCAGAAATTCTCCATGATCTGCGAGGGCAGCTCCACGAAATCCCACACCACCTTGACGCCGTTGAGCGACTTGATCTCCACATCGCCGAGCAGGTGATGCAGCAGATGCCCGAACTCGTGAAACACCGTCTCCACCTCACCGTGGGTCAGCAGCGCCGGCTGATCATCCGAAGAAGGCGTCATGTTGCCGCAGATCAGACCCAGGTGCGGCTTGCGCGGCCCGCCCTCCAGGGTGGGCGGCTCGCCGGTGAACAGGTAGTTCATCCAGGCCCCGGAGCGCTTCGCGTCACGCGGATGCCAGTCGGCGTAAAAGGAGCCCAGATGCTCGTCGCTGGCGCTGTCCCGCAGCTCGTAGTATTTCACCTCCGGATGCCAGACCTCAGCCACCCCGTCGGGCGCGGTCTCGCCGGAGCCGGGCTCGATGAATACCGACGGCTTCTCCTCGATCCGGACGTGGAAAATTCGCTGGGCGATCTCGAACATGCCCTCCAGCACCCCGTCGATGGGGAAATAGGGGCGCAGCTCTTCCTCGTCGAAATCATACCGGGCCCTCCGGTGTTTCTCGGACCAGTAGGCCACATCCCACGGCTCGAAAGGCTCGGGCTCGCCGCCGGTCTCCGCGGCGCGGTATTCCTCCAACTCCCGGGTCTCCCGGTCAAACGCCGCCTTGGTGCGCGCGTGCAGATCCTCCACAAACTTCAGCGCCGCCTCCCCCGTCTTGGCCATGCGGCGCTCCAGCACATGATCGGCGAAATGCTCCTTGCCCAACAGCGCGGCCTTTTCGTGGCGCAGATCGAGAATACGCCAGACCAGCCCGGTATTGTCGTATTCCCCGCCGCACCCGATGGTCGTCGAGCCCTCCCAGACCTGACGACGCAGCTCGGCATCGTGGGCATGCTCCAGCACCGGGAGGAAACTCGGCGCCTTCAGCGTGATCCGCCAGACCGGCCGCTCCTCGGTGCCCAACCCTTTGGCTTTCGCTTCTCCGCGCAGGGTGGCTTTTGCCGTCTTCGGCAGGCCGGCGAGACGGCTTTCGTCCTCGATGACGAGTTCCCAGGCGTTGGTCGAGTCGAGGACATTCTCCGAATATTTCTGCGTCAGCTTCGCCAGCTCGGCCTGCACCTCCTCGAGTCGGCGCTTTTTCTCCGGCGGCAGATCGGCCCCGTTCTGTTTGAAATCGGCCACCGTCTCCTCCAGCAGCCGCCTCCGCGGCCCCGTCAGGCTCAGGGCCTCGTCGGTCTCCGCGTAGGCCGCGACCCGCTTCCAGAGCCCCTCGTTCAGCGGGATGCCGGCGTAGAATTCCGACACCTGTGGCAGCATGGCGTTGTGGGCCTCCCTCAGCGCGTCGCTGTTGCGGACACTGTCCAGATGCCCCACCCGGCCCCAGGCCAGATCCAGATCCTCCGTCGCCTTCTCCAGCGCCAGCAACGTGTTCTCGAAAGTCGGCGTCGCCCCCTCCGGCACCGGCGCCGCCAGCGCGTCGATCGCCGACTTCGCCTCCTCCAGCGCCAGGGTGATGTCCGGCACGATGGCCTCCGGCACGAGGCGCGACCATCGGAGTTCAAAGGAGTGATCGAGATAGGGGTGGTTTTCAGAGGCGGGCATGATGCCGGGAATGTAGGACGGAAAGCGATTCCGTCCAACACCGGCTGGCCTCGCTCTCAGGGCGCGGGACTCTCCACCCTTTGGCGCGCCCGCAACCCGTGGTCACCCGACCATTTCTCCAGACTCACCCGCGCCGGATCGGCCACCCGCGGATAGCTGACCAGAGCGCCCGGCTCGCCCTCCGGCACGGAGACGGCCTCGATCTTTTCGATGGAAAAAAGCGTGTCGGCCCGACCCTGGCGAAACGGCGAGACCAAAGCCAGCGCCATGATGTCCCCCGCCCGCAGCGGCTCCTGCCGCAGATACCGCTCCCGCAGACTCCCTGAACCATGCGCACAGACAAAATCGGCGAACGGGATCACGAGACTCACCCGCTCCCCGTTGCCCACCGCCCGGCGAGCGTGGGAAAAGCCCCACGACAGCTCCTCCGTGCGGGTCGGCGACAGACAGTAGCGGTAGCCCCCCTCCCGCGGAGCCTCCGCCAGCGTCTCCGCCCAGGGAAACTCTCCCCCGGGACCGAACAAAGCCAGAAAATCGACCACCAACTCATCGAAATCCCCCGCGTGCGCCACGCTCAGCGTCACCCGAAACGCGTTGCTCCCCTCCGGACACCCCAGCGGTACCCCGATGAAAGACATCTCCTCCAGACCCCGCTGACGCGCCTCCAGCACCCCGCCCGTCTCAGCCGGGTAGCGCAGCACCGCGGGCCGGCGCCGCGGCTCCGAACCGGCAGTGTGCGAGAGATCGAACTCCCGATCATCCGTCGCGAAAGTGAAAGCCCGCTCCAGCTCCGCGGTGGAGAGCGCGGCGACCGCTCCGTCCGCGAACACCGGATACGGCCTCCCCTCCCCAGAGGCGATCAACTCCACATCATCCAACCAGAGCTCCCCCCGCGAGTCCGCGCCAACCAAGAGACGCATCGGCTCTTGAATCCAGCGGGTGTAGTAAATCACCGGACCCTCGCTGCTGAACACCGGCCTCCGGTAGTTGCGCACCAGATCGCCCACCAGGGGGAACTCCAGCGTCTCCCACCCCTCCCCCGCCTCCAGCGTCCTCGGCGCGGCTTGCACATCACTGGTCCCGAAATACACCGTCGGTCCGCCGACCGACAGCGTGAACCGGCCCGACACCACCCGCGCCCGCAACCGGATCCCCGTCGTCTCCGGCGGCAGATAGTCCAGCCCCGTAGACCACAGCGCGTAAAAATCCAGCCCGCCCGGCAGCGGCTTCATCACCGAGACCTTCAACGCCCGCCCGCTCGCGCCCGGCACGCTCGCGCACTCCAGGCGGCTGTAAGCGTCCGCCGCCCGTTTCTGCTCCTCCGACCATCGCCAGTAGCTGATCGGCGAAAGGTCGACCGCCTCCTCAAACCCCGAGATCACCCGCAAGACCCGCGCCTCCTGAGGCGGTCTCAGCCCGCCGGCATAGCTGATCACGGGACTCACGATGATCAGGCTGATCGACTCATGGAAAAAGCGGGAACGGGTCATGCGCCCAAACTCTCTAGCGAAAATCGGCCCGCATCTCACGGCAATAAACTCGAATTCGGACCCTCTGATCGGGAAAAACGAATCGTCAGCTCAGCGCCATCAGCAGATGGGTCAACTCGTCCTCGATAGTGATGTCACTCCTCTCCTCGATGGTCCGGGAAACTTCCTCCAAGATGGAGCCACGCAATCGGGACCTCAACCGATGCATCTCCGTCTTCACCTTGCTCTCGGTGATCCCAAGACGGGCGCCGAGATCGGCGTAGCTTTCTTCGGTTTCCGAGCCGGCGAGGAAGGGTTCCAGAGCGGTAAAGAGCGGACCCTTGCCCTTGGCCTCGTAACGACGACGCAGGGCGTCCTGGGCGCGGCCGATGACTTCCAGTGCCCAAGCGCGATCAAACTCCGCTTCGGGACTGCGACCCGAAGCGGCCACCTCAGCCAAACCCGCCTCGGCGGTGTCGATGTCGAGTGACAATTTAAACAATCCACCACCGCGTTTCACAGCTTGTTCACGTCGGTATTCCTTGGCCCGGTAGGCGCGTAGACAGGCGAGCAGGTAGGAACGCAGGCGTGCCTTGCGAACGGCATGATCATCGGATCCTTCGGTTTCGTCCGGTGGCGCGACTCGCTCCAACCACCCTTTTTCCAGGATCTTCTCGAAAAATCCCTGCACCACATCCTCGGCCTGCTCCCGACTGTCTCCCTGGAGTCGGAGGAATCGGTAGAGTGGTCGCCAGTAGGTTCGGCAGATTTCCGACAGGGCCTCGTGAGCGATCTCGTCGTCGTCGGAACGGATCCGAATGACGAGGGACCAGCGGGTGTCGGGAAACTGATCTTCGTTGGGGCTCATGAGCGTGTGATGACCGTGGCGGCATCTCGCAATTGCTGTCAAACGATTCCGAGATGCGAAAGGTGTCAGTGAAGTTCCGACTCGAACTCCGGACCTGCGGGATCTGCGGCCAGCTCCCGCAGATTCTCGAGGTCGGCCGAGACCTCAGCCCTGAGTGTTCGGTCGTCGATGGAATTCATCCATTCGTTGGCAGCGTCCGGCAAAGCGATGGCGAGAATTCGGGCAAGCTCGGCAGCGGAGTCTTCATCGAAGATCTCCCCTGAGACACGCGCGGCAATCTGATCAAAACGCTCGCCGTGGCCGATCTCTGTCAATACCGGCGCCGCCCCGAGAAATGCTTCCTTCATGCTTGCGGAACGGCGAGCGGGTTTCAGTCCTTCCAGCCACTGAAGGGCTGCCTCCGGGGCTGCGGCCGCGAGAGAAGCGGAAGCTCCGCTGAGAAGGACAGCGTGATGAGGGCTTCCCTCAAGATCGACCATGATATCGTTCACGGCCGCGACTCCGTCCTGCCAGACCCACGAATTGATGGCGGGACCAAGGACACCGTAGTCGGGAGCCTCCGATGTCCAATCCTTCGCGAGCTGAATTGCCTGACGTCTGCGAGTCCTGCCTGTGGACTCGACGATGACGCCGAGGGCGGAGAAAAAATCGTCATCATCTTCCAGAGCGTTTCTCAGGTGGGAAGTCACCTGTTCGGCCTGCTCGGGATCGATTCCCTCCAGCGACGCCAGAAGCAAGGGGAGCCTTTGGCTGGACTTGAGGTTCCGGCTTGTCAGGATCCAGTCGATCGTCCGGATGGGGTCCAAGGCCATCCAACGTTCCAGCTCGGGAATGAGGATCTGGAATGCTTCCTCGCCGGCGGCCTTCTCCCAGTCGAGGGTGAGGGATTCGTCCCTCTGAACGAGGGCGTGGGGCGCTTTGCCGGAAGCCGGACCGGGAAGAGTCGCCGCATTGACGGCGGTCTCCTCAGTTTCCGGCCTTTGGGAACCTTGGCCGGGGTTCTTTTGGCTCACGCCCAGCAGAAACCCGCCCAACAGGCAGGCCGATCCGGAAAATGTGAGGATCAGGAGAGATTGGCGATTCATGGCTTCAGTCGTATGGTGGCTGCGGTTGCAGGCAATTTTCGATGGGTTCGCGGTCTATCGATACCGGGTGATGTGCAGCCGAACCTGCGCACCCGACGCCGTACCGCCATTCGTGAAATCCTTGACCACGACCGAATAGCGACGACCCAGCGGCAGACGCAATTCCTCCCTCATCCAGCCACTCCCCTTGTAGTAGTATTGGAAGGATCCGCCCGAAAGGAAACTCCTTTCCTGGGACGACGGAATGATGTAGACGCCCGAGGGATTACTAGCGGACAGTGATGAGTTTCCAGTGAGGTAGTAACGATAGGGACCATTTCCCCGCCGATCAGTGACCGGAGTGAAGCTTCCAAGTTTCCACTGCCTGGTTCTGGCCTTTCCGAGATTGAGTGGAGGTTCACTCAATGCGTAGGACATTACGCGACTCCGGACCCAGGCGTAGCTGCTGTAGCGACCGCTGTATCGACTGGGATTCTGCCCCGGTTGGTAGGCGTGGAGATACTTCATCTCCACCTCGTAGCCTGTCAGCGCATCGGAGGAGGAATGGTTATTCCACCGGCTGGCTCTCACCCCGAGCCCGTAGGTCCCCTGGCGGAGGTTGTTTCCGCTGATCGACGTGAACATCGAGCCATAATAGCGGCGCGATTGGTTGAATCCGATGTTCAGTTGTCGGTATTGGGAATAGCGCCTGCCGCTCATGAAATCGGAGAGACGCGATTGGGGCGTGAAGGCGACAATGAGATTTCGGTTCGATACCGCGGTCAATCCGATGATGTCCGAACGCCCATGGTCGAGAATGGGATAGCAATACGCCCAGGTTGGGTGCGTCCAGGAATCGCCAAGAGAGTTGATGTAAGTCGTGCTCCAGAAATCCTCCTTAGGCGTGGAATGGATGTCGATGCTGGGTCCTTTGGGATAAAACTTGCCGTAGTAGCCCCCTGCTTCGGAAGTGAGAGCGGGAAGAAGGACCGCAAGGGCGGCGGACAATGAAGGAAGGAGGCCTGAGTGAATGAGTGGTTGCTTCATGACGGTTGATCTGAGGTGGGTTCACTCGCTTCCCTACCGGTCCGTTCCCCGAGGTTTCACTTTTTCGGAAAAATTTTCGCGGCCTCGAGTTTTTCCAGTTCGCTCTCCGCTTGGACGAACGCGTTGGCCAGGTTTGTATCCTGGGTTTCCAACTCGGGGCGGTGGGCGGCGATCGCGGCGAGGGCGGCCCGGTAATCGGCGATCCATTCGGTCGGGGTGCCGATGGCTTTCTGGCGGTTGTCGCGGACGAGGTCGAAGCTCGCCCAGAAAAGCTGGATCGCGTTCGCTCGGTCGTCGGTGTCCCCGAGGTGGAGGCGGGCGATGGCGACGCGTTCCTCGATGTATCGACGCCGGATGTCGGCGTCTTTTTCCGGATCCACGATGCCCCGGGCCGTGTTCAGCGTGGCGGAAAGTTCGCGCGCCATGGATTCGGGATCTTCGGTCTCGGTCTCCAGCAGTCGGCGCATCTCCTCGACCACCAGGCCGATCTCGCGGGACGCCTCCTCGGGCTGACCGGCGTTGCGGAGGGCCTGGGCGAGATTCCTGCGGCTCACCAGCCAGGCTCGCCGATGCGGGACGGTGGGCTCGAGAGCCATGGCTCGCTCCTTCAGCCGGACGGCTTCCCGACGATCATCCACGGTCAGGTCGAAGCGGGCGCGGCGTTGCCAGTGGCCGGCACGGCGCCCGAAGGTGGCGGCGAGATTGCCCAGGGCGGAAACGTCTTCGTGAATCGCGACGGCGGCATTTCCCTGGTCCCGCGCCGCCGTGAAATCGGTCTCCGCTTCCTCGAAACGTCCCGCTTTGGAGGACTCCTCGGCGCGTTGGGAAAGCAGGTCCCCGAGCAGGACGTGGGCGGTCCGCAAGGTGTATCGCCCCCCTTCCGAGAGCGGTTCTTCGCGATGCAGGGAGCCTCCCAGCTCGACCGCCTGCGCCAGCAGCCCAATGGCCAGGTCGCGTCCCTCGGGCGTCGATCGATCGGCCAATTCCCCGGCGCTTTTTCTCGCCTTCACCAGCCGCCAGAGGTCGCCGCGCAGGTTGTCTCCGCCGGTCAGTCCCGCGAAGTGTTCCTCCGCCATCGCCAGCCATTCGAACGAGACGGCGCGCCGCATCTCCCAATCGCGCAACTCGCCGGCGGTGGTTATCCAGACCTCGTGGATGTCCGAGAGGATGGCCGCCCAGCGCGGCCCGCGGATCTCGGCGGGCAGCTCGCGCAGGCGCTCGATGCCGAGTCGGTAGGAGTCGATGGCTTCCGCTTTTCTGCCGAGGGCGCGCAGGTGATTCCCCCGTGTGCGATGGATCTCCGCCGATCGATCGATCATCGAGGCCTGGCCGGTCCGCTCATAGCGCGAATCGATTTCCCGGAGCACCAAGTCGAGATGCTGGAGCGCTGTCTCGCGATCCCCCATCCGCGAGGCGAAATCGGCGAGGTCGGCCCGGACTTCGATGCGAAAATCGGACAAGACCTCGTCGGGATCGGGAAAATCCGGCGGGAGCGTTTCCAGGCCGACGAGGTAGTCGGTCAGGCGCTTCGTTTTTTCCTCGAGCGAGCCGGTCGCGTCCCGATCCGACCATTTTCTCAGGACCAAACACTCCCGCCGCACCCACTCCGGCATGCGTTCTCCGAAAAGGCCGAGCGAATTAACAACCTCCAGAGCGCGCTCGATATGGCCGGCCTCGTCCTCCGGTCGTCCGTCACGGCCCGCCTGATCGGCGGAACGCACCGCGGCGTCGAAATCGGTCACTCGCTGCCGGTCCAGATTGGCTTTCGAGACGTTGCTGAGCGCCTGATCGATCAGTGCGGGAGCCTGTCGATGAAACTCGGCATCGAGGGCGAGCTCCTCCGGCACCGGGATGGCGGCGAGGGCGGTCTCGATCTGCGGCCAGTATCGCTCGCCACCCAGGGCGATGAACATCAGCAGGGAGCGGTGGGTGGGCAGGGCGTAGTAGCGCGCCGCGAAAGTCTGTTCTCCCAGCTGGATTTCGGCCTCGCCCCCGATCATGCCGAGGTCGCGCCGCCATGCGGGCACGCCGAAATCCGCCTTCTGAATCGCGGCGGAGCGGGTGGCGAGATTCCCCGCTCTTCCCTGAAACAAACCGGCGATCCGCTCCGTGGCATGGACGATGCCCTCGCCGCGCACCTCGTCGGTCGAGGCCGCGAAGATCACGGGCTGTTCCAGAAACATCCGCCCCTCCTCGATCGGACCCGACAGACCGCCGAGAGTCTCGCCCCGTTGAAATTCCGAGCCCAGAAAGGAACGGCCGAGTCGCGTGAACAGCGCGAGCGTCCCCGGGTCCATGCGCTTCCAGCCCTCGGGGATCGGCAGGTCCAGGCCCGGCAGACCGAGCGGCAGGCCCGCTTCCGCCGCGGTCAGGTTTCCTCCGCCCCCGGTGCCGTCGCCCGATTCATCGATCAGAGTCCAGGGCTTGTTTCGGCTCGCCAACGCCGCGGCATCGGAGCCGCCCAGTCTCTCCCGGGCGAGCTCCATCCATTCCTCCTCACCCAGATCCAGGAAACGCAACACCCCGCCCAGCGACCCCAGACAGGCCCGACTCCGCCCCGGCTGCCAGGCGTGGCCACGCGTCCTCGCCCCGGACGGATCGACATTCCGGGCCGGCCCGATCAGGGTCCCCTCCCCATCGAGCAGGGAGAGTTTCGCGTCCCGGTTGACGACTCCGAAGAAGCGCCCGGTCGGCTCGATGAGCAGCTCGTCGATGTTGCGGTCGGACAGCGCGAATTCTCTCTCCTGCCGGAAATCCGGTGCCGTGAGAAAGACGAGCCGGTCTTCTCCCCGTCCCTCGGACCGGGCCGTGACGATGCGATCGCTGCCCGGGAGAAGACGAAAACCGAACAGCAGGCTGCCGCTTCCCATCAGCCCGTGGAGGTTGGCGATCTCCTCCGGCGCCTCCGCGAGCGGCCACCGCAAAGCGTGCATCGCCCGATCCGAACGCAGCAGCAGTTCCCCCGAGTCCGAAAAATCCGACGTCACCTCGTAGGAAAAAGTGAAGCCGAGCGGCAGCGGAAAGCGCCGCGTCTCGACCGAATCCCCCGACCACCCGATGCGCCAGAGGAACGGGCCATTCTCATCCCGGCCGACCACGACGGCGAATTCTCCGTCGGGATGCGCACTCAGACCGAAAGCCCGATCGCCCGGCAGCGATACCCGGGGCGCCCACTCGCGATCCGGCCATTCGAGAAAGGCGACCTCGCCGTTCTGGGAATCGAGGGCGAGATACCGGTCTCCGCCGGGGATGGGACAAAGCTCCTCGCAATTGGATTGAAAGCGAAAGGTCGTCTCCCGCTCGCCGCGGGTTTCGAGATCGAAGATCCGCACCCGCCCGGACACCGTGCCCGCCGCCAGCAGGCGTCCATCGGGAGAAAAGAGCACCGCGTCGGCCTTTTCCCCGATCGGCACGGGAGGCAGCGACTGCATGCCCAGGAGATCCCAGCCGCGGAGGGATTGGTCGTCCGACAAGCTGAACAGGTCCGCGCCCGAATGTCCGAATCCGAACGCGGCGATGCCCCCCGCGTGTCCCCGCAGCGTCGGCATCGCCTCTTCCCCGAGCAGGTTGCGCACGTGGATCTCGCCATCGTAGTAGCCGAAAAAGAGAAGCGGCTCGATCGGGTGATGCGCCATCGCCAGCAGTTCCGAGGAACGGTTTGCCGGAAACGCGCCCACCGGTCGACCCGACCAATGCCAGCGCCGCACCATGCCCTCGATGCCCAGCGTGTGGAAATGCTCCCCCGACGGCTCGAAGACCGCGTTGCGGATCGATCCCGCCCCCGCCTCCTCCAGCGTCCGGATTCGGCCGCTCCCCAGATCCACCAGACTCAGGGACGAGAGATCACCGTGGGGATCGCCCCAAGCCACCAGCCGATCACCTGCCGGAGAGATCACCGCCATCGCGAGCGTGTCCAGCGTTTCCTCCAGCCGGATCTCGCCACCCTCGAGCGCCGTGCCGTCCGGCGTCCACCTTCGGATCACCCGATCCGCGCCCGCCGTCACGATCGGGCCCCTCTCCCCCTCCCGGGGCAGCAGCACCGCGGCGATCGCCGCCCCGTGCGCGCCCGCGATCCTCCACGTCGGCGTCGTCTGATTCGGCGGGACCCGCAGCAAGTCCCCACTCTCCAGGCCCACCACCAGATCCGTGCCCAGGAAACTCAGCGCGCTGATGCGTTCTCCACCCGGCACCGGTGTCGTCACCCGCGACACCCCCTCATTGAGCCGGTCGATCAGACGGACCCGATGCTCCTCCCCCGCCGCCAGAAAGCGCCCATCGGCCGACACGGCGAGGAGCCGGTTCTCCCCCGTCGCGTGCCGCTCCGTCTCGCGGGCCGCGTCGAGTACGTGCAGTAAGTCCGACAGCACCGTGGAGGAAACCGAGCCATCACGGAGCAGCCGATCCCGCTCCGCCGCGTCCAACGCACTCGCCAGAGCGCCCAGCGGATCGGTTTCCACCTGATTGCGCGCCCGCGCCGACTGCTCCTGAATACGCGAGATCTTCTCCGAGCGCGTCGCCCGATACGCCTGCCACGTCGCCGCGACCAAACCGAGAATCAGCGTCAGGCCAACCGCGATCGCCGCCCCGAAAAATGCCCGATGCCGAGCGGCGAACTTCCTCACCCGATACGGCACCGAAGGCGGCGACGCCTCGACCGGCTCGTGATTCAGGTGACGCCGCAGATCCGCCGCCAGCAGACCCGCGCCCCCATAGCGTCGGTCGCGGTCCGTGTCCAACGCCCGCAGGACGATCCAGTCCAGATCCGTGCGCAGATCCCGCCTGAGCCGGCCCGGCTCCGTGGCCCGGCTCGCCGCCACCGCCGTCGCCGCCTCCCCCAACGACGAGATGCGCGTACTCGGACGCTGTGGTTTCGCCTCCTGGATCAGCCGCCCCATCGCGAGCAAGCCCGCCCGGCGGAATTCCTCGCCGGAGATCGGCGTTGCCCCCGTCATCAACTCATAGAGCACCACCCCCAGTGAGTAGACATCACTGCGCACATCCACCTCCCGATTGCGGCCCTCCGCCTGCTCCGGGCTCATGTACTGCGGCGTGCCCACCATCTGGCCGTCCAGCGTCGCGCCGACGCCGTCGGCCAGCGGATCGCCCATCGCCTTTGCCACGCCAAAGTCGATGATCTTCGGAATTGGCCGCCCATCCGCCTCGAAGACCAGGAGATTCGACGGCTTCAGATCCCGGTGGATCACCCCCTTCTCATGCGCGTGTTGCACCCCGCCGCAGATGCGGAGAAATAGCTCGATCCGCTCCCGCAGCCCCAGTCGCCGCTCATCGCAATAATCGTTCACCGGTTGCCCCCGCACCAGCTCCATCACGAAAAACGGCCGCCCGTCCCCCGTCGTGCCCGCATCATAGACCTGCGCGATATTCGGGTGCTCCATCATCGCCAGCGCCTGGCGCTCCGCCTCGAAGCGAGCCAGCAACTCCCCCGTATCGAACCCCTCCCGCAGCAGCTTCAGCGCCACCTGCCGTTTCACCGGCTCCGACTGCTCCGCCAGATAGACCGTGCCCATCCCGCCCGAGCCCAGCTTCGACACCAGCCGATACGGACCGATTCGCTCCCCGAGCGGAGTGGGAGCCACCCTGGCGGCGTTTTCCCCGCCCGGAGATCCCGGAGACGCGATCGTTGTCAGGTCCGACATCGCCACTGTCGCGTCCTCATCGCCATCCTTTTTCAGAATTCCGGAAAGCAGGCAGCGGGGACAGAATAGATCGCTCGACCGCCCGGGAAGGCGACAGCCACACTTCCGGCACCGGGTTTCCCCGTCCGAAGGGTGTTCGCTGCCTTGCGGTTCCTGATCCATCGCGACGCGCTCCCGGTGGGACAGGAAGCCTGCCCGTCGTTAGGCTGGGCCACGGAGCGAAATCGGGCAAGCACAATTTTCCCAACCGGAGTCACCGCGTGTCTTCTTGCGGGTGGCGTATCCGCGTCATCCGGCGTAACTTTGCCTACCCCTCGGGGTTTTTTCCGACGTCTGTCCCTCTATTTTCCTCCTCTCCCATGACAACCTGTTTGAAAACCATCACGTCCTCCCTGCTGTTGGCCGCCCTCCTTGGCGCGGGCACCGCCTACGGCAAATCCGAGGTCGCGGACCAAGTCTCCGACTCCGAGCGCGTCGATCAACTCATCGAGAAAGCCCACGCGACTCATCAGGTGACGCCCAACCCGCCGGCGAACGACGAGATCTTCGTCCGCCGCATCCATCTGGACATCATCGGTCGCATCCCGACCAAGGCGGAGACGGTGGCGTTCCTCGAGGACTCCTCGCCGGACAAGCGTGCGGCATTGATTGATCGCCTGCTCGATTCCGAGGGCTACGTGGCCCATTATTTCAACTTCTGGGCCGACCTGCTCCGCGCCAAGACCCAGATCTCCGGCAACGGCCAGAGCACGCCCGCCGGACTCTCCTACGCGGCATGGATCAAGCAGTCGCTTCGGGAAAACAAGCCCTACGATCAGTTCGTCCGCGAGATGCTCAGCGCCAGCGGCACCTCCTGGAGCAATCCCGCCATCGGCTACTACCTGCGGGACTACGGCATGCCCCTCGACAATCTGGCCATCACCACCCAGGTCTTTCTCGGCACCCAGATCGTCTGCGCCCAATGCCACAATCACCCCTTCGACGCCTGGACGCAGATGGACTACTACCACCTCGCCGCCTTCACCAACGGGCAGGTGACCACCAACCAGTCGGAGAACGCCCGCGCCGCCTACGATCTGGCCGCCTCGAAATTCCGCGAGAAAAAGGGACGGAAAATGTCCAATGACGAGCGCCGTGATCTCCAGCGCGCGTTTTCGGAAATACTCAAGCCGGTGCGTTTCAACAATGTGGTGGAGACCGACCGCGCCCTGCGCCTGCCCCACGACTACCAGTACGACGACGCCAAACCCAAAGCCGTTGTCGAGCCCGCCGTGCCCTTCGCGCCGGGCGCCGCGCTGAGCGAGGGCGAATCCACCATCGAGGTGTTCGCCAACTGGGTCACTTCCCCCGAGAATCCCCGCTTCACCAAAGTCATCGCCAACCGCCTGTGGAAAGAGGCCTTCGGCGTCGGCGTCATCGATCCGGTCGATGATCTCCGCGAGGATACCCAGGCCGCCAATCCCGAGTTGATGGCCTTTCTGGAGCGGAAAATGATCGACTACGACTACGACATGAAGCGCTACCTGCGCATGATCTTCAACACCCGGACCTATCAGCGCGAAGCCAGCCCGGAAGAGCCGGTGATGGGCATGCCCTACCACTTCGCCGGCCCGGTCCTGCGACGGATGTCGGCCGAGCAGATCTGGGATTCCGTCGTCGCCATGGGTGTCGACAACCCCGACGCACCCGACCCGGAGAACGCGCTCTACACCAAGCGCCGCCTCGCCGAGGTCGAACTCATCGCCAACGCGGTCTACGACCAGAAGCCCGGCCAGATGCTCCGCAACGGATACGAGATCGCCCAGGTGCAGCGCGAACTCGCCGCCGAACTTCAGCGCACCCAGGAGGCGCTCGCCGCCGCGCGGGAGTCGAAGGACGCCAAGGCCATCCGCGCCGCCTCCCAGGAGGCGCAGCGCATCCGCCGTCAGCTCGCCCTGGAGGTGGAAAACCGCGTCTTCCGCGAAGGTCTCGAGGAGAAATTGACCCTCGTGGCGTCGAATGACATCGATGACGACGCCTTCCTCGCCGAACTGGCCGACACCCTCCGCACCGAGAACGAAGGCTCCCTCGCCGACGGCATGGGAGCCGTCATCGGCCAGGGCAACGGCATCGTCCGTCAGCTGGTGGCCGCCCTCATCGAGGATGAACAGGGGGCGCTGCGCGCCGCCGAGAACAGCCGCCGCGTCGAGGAGCGGGAAAAATGGTCCATCGACAGCAAGGACGAGCGCCAAGCCTACCAATCCTACGAGACCATCCGGGAAAAACTCAAGCGCGCCGCCGATCTCCCCTCGCCCGCTCCGGGCGGACATTTCCTGCGCGAGTTCGGCCAGTCCGACCGCGAGGTCGTGGAGAACGCCAACGACCAGGCCTCCATCACCCAGGCCCTGGCCCTGCTCAACGGCCCCGTCATCGGCGGCATCACCAGCCGCTACTCCGTGATGGGCCGCGAGATCTCCCGCCAGCGCGGCTTTGAGGAACGGCTCGACACCATCTTTCTCACCATGCTCAACCGCCGACCCACCGCGGAGGAGACCGGCATCCTCAAGGAGGCCTGGTCCGATGCCGACGGCGTCGGCAGCGTCCAGGGACTTGTCTGGACCGTTCTCAACATGCGCGAATTCCTTTTCGTCCAGTAAGCCAATCCGTCCCCATCCCCGATCTTCCGCCTCCCACCATTTTCCCAGCGATGAAATCTCTCCTCCACCGTGCCGACGACCTGACCCGCCGCGATTTCGCGGGCCGACTCGCCAAAACCTTCCTCGGCGTATCCGCCGCCTCCCTCGCTCTGCCCACCCCCGAGGCGCGCGCCGCCGGCGCCGGCGCCTCCACCCTCAGGCAGATCGCCACCGCCAAGCGTGTCATCTACCTCTACATGACCGGCGGCATGAGCCACCTCGACACCTTCGATCCCAAGCCCGGCAACGAGGTGATGGGACCGACGCGCGCCATCGCCACCAACGCCGACGGCATCCAGATCTCCGAGTACCTGCCCCGGCTCGCCAAACAGATGGACAAAGTCGCGCTCATCAGCTCGATGTCCTCCACCCAGGGCGCGCACAAGCAGGGCAACTACTACATGCACACCAGCTACGAGTTGCGCAGCTCCATCCGGCACCCCGCCATGGGCGCGTGGCTGCTCAAATACCGGGGCAAACTCAACGGTGCCCTGCCCGGCAACGTCATGATCGGGAACGACTCCAGCCATCCGGGTTCCGGCTTCTTCGAGAGCAATCTCTCCCCCCTCATGATCTCCGATCCCGCCGGCGGCCTCCAGAACAGCGCCGCCCGCCTGCCCGAGGATCGCTTCAACTTCCACCTCGATCTGGCCAGCCGGCTCGACGCCGGGTTCGTGGAAAAGTACAACCAGCGGAATGTCCGCGCCTACACCGACATGTACGACGACGCCATCAAACTGATGCGCAGCGAGGATCTGGCCGCTTTCGACATCAGCGGCGAGAGCGACGTCACCCGCGACCGCTACGGCGACAACCCCTTTGGCCAGGGCTGCCTGCTGGCCCGCCGACTCGCCGAGCACGATGTGCGCTTCGTCGAAGTCACCTTCGGCAGTTGGGACACCCACAACGGGAATTTCGTCGAGGTCCCGGACAAGGCCGAGGTGCTCGACCAGGCCCTCGCCGCCCTGCTGCACGATCTTCAGCTCCGCGGTCTGCTCGACGACACGCTCGTGGTGCTTGCGACCGAGTTCGGCCGCACCCCCGAGATCAACGCCAACGAGGGACGCGATCACCATCCCAAAGCCTTCACCTGTCTCATGGCCGGTGGCGGCGTTCGCGGCGGTCAGCGCCACGGCGCCTCCGACGAACGCGGCAACGAGGTGGCCGAGAGCAAAGTCAGCGTGCCCGACTTCAACGCCACCGTCGGCTACGCCCTCGGTCTCCCGCTCGACCAGGTACTCTTCTCCCCCAGCAAACGCCCCTTCACCCTCGCCGACAAGGGCAAGCCGGTGACCTCGCTGTTCGGCTGACCGAACACCCGCCACTCAACAGGGTCAGGTCCATTCGCGTAAACCTTAAAATCGCAACACGCTAATTATTAACGATTTGAAAA